>NZ_LBNQ01000018.1 GCF_001005215.1 Lampropedia cohaerens | reverse complement strand
AGAACCTGTTCAAAGTCTCTGGAGTTATGAGATGCTTTGGGGATGAGAAAGAGCTATCCGAGCGACATCAGCCGTGAACAATTCGAGATTGTCAAGCCGTTGTTGGAAAGCGCGCGCAAAAAGACCAGCCCCAGGCGAGTAGACCTGTATGAGGTGTTCTGCGCGGTGCTGTACCTGCTCAGAAGCGGCTGCCAGTGGCGCATGCTGCCCGAGGAGTTTCCGAAGTGGCGCACGGTGCACTCGTACTTTGCGATCTGGAGCGAGCCACGCGAAGGAGGCAGCCTGCTGGAGCAGGCTTTAAAAAAATCAGGTTGGCGCGGCCCGAGAGAGACTGGGGCGCAACGCCTGCAGCACGCTCTTGATCGTGCACGCGCAGAGCGTCAAGAACAGCGATACGGCGGGCCAGAAGGGCTATGACGCAGGTAAGAAGGTCTCGGGCATCAAGCGCCACATTGCGGTGGACACGCAGGGCCTGCCGCACGCGGTGGCGGTGACCACGGCCGAGGTGACGGACCGCAAAGGGGCGTTGCAGGCGCTGCGTCGTTGCGGGCCTGGACTCAGGCAGGTGCAAAGTCTACTGTGCGACAGCGGCTATGTGGGTCAGCCCTTCACACGGGGTGTGTGCGAGGTCCTGGGTGAGCATGTGACGGTGCAGATTGCCAAACGCAGTGAACTGCATACCTTCAAGGTCATGCCCAAGCGCTGGGTGGTCGAGCGCAGCTTCGCCTGGCTGGGCAAGAGCAGACGACTATGGAAGAACTGCGAGCGCCTGCTCAACACCAGCTTACAGTTCATTCACCTGGCATTCTTGGCTTTGCTGCTCAAAAGACTTTGAACAGGTTCTAAGAACCTGTTCACGATCTTTTCATGCACCGCGCAGTCAGGCAAAAGTGCGGCGGGCAAGGCGCCTGCCGCAGCCCAGACTGGGCGTCTGCGCAAGGCGGGCAACGCCGCCCGGTGTGCTTTTGCCTGGCTGCCCTTCGGGTTGGTGCACCAGACGCACGCTGCGGTGTTGCAAATTCTCGTCGGGCCACCAGAGCGACTGCGGTTTGCGCCTTGCATCGCATCGTCTGGTGAGCCAACGCGGTGCATGAAAAGATCGTGAACAAGTTCTCAGCCTTGGGCCTTGCCACCTCAACTGCGCGGGGCGTTGCGGATCAGCACCAGGCGCGAGAGGTTGAACGCATTGACCTTGCGCACCGACTCGATCTGCCAGTCCACCTGCTCGACATGTTCGGCATACGAAAAAGCCGAATCGAATCCCAGCTTGCGCACGAACGGCTTGGCCAGCGCCTCGAGGACGTTCCAGACCGGACCCGCATTGGAGAAGTGATTGAGAATAACGATCAGCCCACCGGGCTTGCACACGCGGCGCACCTCGCGCATGAACGCTCGGGGATCCGGCGTCACGGAGTAGGTATAGGGCAAGGTCACGCAGTCAAAGGCCCCGTCGGCAAAGGGCAGGCGCTCACCATCGGCAACCAGCAGCGTCACCGGCGCGGGACGCTGCGGATCGACCTTTTCGCGCGCCTTGCGCAGCATGCCAGGCGACAGATCAACGCCTGTTACCGGGACCTGCGGCGGATACTGGGGCAGCAGCAACCCTGTGCCCACGCCAATCTCCAAAATGTTGGATACCGGCTGCTGCCGCAGCGAGGCAGCCAGCGCCTTGCGCCCTGGCTCGAGCACCATGCCAAACAGCTTGTCGTAGATGTTGGCGTACGTGTCATAGCGATCACGCACGTCCTTTGCAGTCACTTTCAAATCTGCCCCCGTCCGCGTCTGGGCACCTGCCTTCGGCAATGGCACTGCCGCGCGTCGCCCGTGCAGCGCATGCCGGCCAACCTCGTCAGGCAATCAGTCGCAAAAACCGGTGAGTATAAGGAAACCGGCGAACTCGGTGCGCCACGGCCATGCCTGCCTGCGCCGCGCATGGCCAAGCGGGCTGTCATCCGCCTGTGCGGCCAGGCAATGCCTGCACCAGCTCGATCCACGCGTGGGGTACGGGATGCTCCCGGTCTCGCACGCCAAACAGCGAGGTGATGAGCTGGCCCTGCGCGTCATAGAAATCCAGCGAATGAATCCCGCCGCGCTCGATGTGCCAGGCGCTGGCCACCGCAGACGCGTGCAACGCAATGTAGCTGGTCGGATCATCGACGATCAGCCACCCACCCTCCTCTCGCACAGTGTGCACACGATCGGCGAACACTTGCGTGGCGGCACCGTTGCTGACGAACACCATGATGGGCAACTGCTGCGCGGAAGCCTGCATCAGTACGGCATGCAGTGCCTGTGGCGCCAGCGCGCGTGCCTTGCCCGGCGGTGCCAGGCGCAGCGCCTGCTCGCGCTCCAGGCCAAACTCGCGCATGACGCGATTGAACTGGTGTACGTCTGTCATCTCCAGCCATGCCCGGTGATAGGCCTCCAGATCCACCTCGTCATCGGCGACGCGCGGCTGCTCTGGCATGTTTTCTGGCTGCGCCTGCAGCGCTGGTGCCACCTGCTCGGGATGTCGGAACTGCTGCACCAGGGCATCGAACGCAGCGACTGCGCTGGAGTTGGCCAGCGTCACGCTCTGGATTGGCTGGCCCTGCGCGTTGAAAAAGACCAAGCTGCGCTGCGCCGGGCAGCCCGCCTGCGCCACGCGCTGCACCGCCAGCGCATGGGCCCACTGACTGAAGCGAAAGCGCAGATCGATCGCCCCGCCAAAGTAGCCGTTAGCGTTGGCGCGATTGCGCGCGGCCTGCTCGCGGTCCTTCTGCGCATCACCGGTTGGCGCGCGCCATTGCTGCGGCAGCCTGTTGGGCGAGCCGATCCGGGCGATCGATGCGGTGGGCTTGGCCGTGCGCACCTGCACCTGCCCCAGATCCAGCACCGCAGTCATGATGTCGGGTGCGGTCTGCTCCCCATCGGCGCGCAGCCGCGTGACACCATGGCCGATCTGGCCCACCAGTGCATCCCAGTGCACAAGCGCCGCCTCATCCGCCACGCACCGCGCAGTGGGAATGGCGGCAATGCCTGACGCGGCGGAGGGCTGCACCGCAGACGACATGGCCGCCTGCCCCGCACAACCAGTGAGGGCGGTGGCCGCGATCAGCGCCACCTGGGTGCGCAACAGCCGCACCCGCGAGAGTGTAAAAGCTAATGAAGGCATGGTCGTATTCCGTACTTACGGTGCTGCGCCACGGTCAGTACGTGGCGCAGCACCTGGAGAGAAAGGCACCGCCTGCTGTCAGAACTTCACTTCCAGGGAGGTGCCCAAGCTGCGGCCTGGCCTGGCCTGCCGCTCGATATCCACCGTGTCTGCAGCGCCTAAGTCACGCACCGAGGCGTAATCCCAGTACTTGCGATCAGTCAGGTTGTAGATGCCGACCCGCCACGTCACATTGCGTGCGACGTTCCAGTACCCCGTCAGATCCAGCACCGTGGCGCTGGGCACGCGGAACTTCTCTCCATCAGCGGCCGTGTTGTTCATCACGTCGATGGCATCGGCCTGGCGCGAGCGGGTCCAGCTCGCATGCAGTGCCGCGCCAAAACGCCGTCCTGGGTCGTCATAGGCAAGACCGGCCACCAGCTTGGCTGGCAACACGGAGCTCAGATCGCCTGATGCGCCTGTTTCCGCATTGGTGGCGCGACCGCGCGACCACCCCCCTGCCAGAGACACGCTCAAACCGCGCACTGCCGGTGCCCACTGGCCCAGCTCGAACCGACTGCTCAACTCGGCACCCCAGATGCGGGCCTTGCCAATGTTGACCGTGCGGTAGACGAACAGGGGAAACTGCGGCAGGTCCGGATCACGGCCAATATTGCTGTATTCAATAAAGTCGCGGTAACGGCTGTAAAACGCCGCAGCGCTCAAGGTCACGCCCTGCACAGGGGCGCCGCGCAGACCCAGCTCCACGTTGTCGCTGGTTTCCTTTTTCAAATCCGGATTGCCGACGATGGCGTACCCCGTGCCAGGATTTTCGAAGGAGCCGGTCAACTCACTGACCGTCGGCACCCGCGCGCCGCGGCTGTACTGGGCATAGGCATCAAACGTCGGGGAAAGGCCGATCGAGAAATTCAGGCTGGGCAACCAGAGCGTGCCTGAACCCCGCCGCGCCTCGCCCGCCGAGCCTTCGGAGCCTTGCGCATAGCGCTCCAGATCCTTGGGCTTGATGCGGTAGTGCTGCACGGTCAGCCCCGGCGTCACGCGTGCACCGTGGGGCCCAATGGGCAACTTGATCTCATCGCGCGCATACAAGGTCACGCGCGTGTCATCGGCCGAGGCTGCACGGTCGCGAATGGTCGGCGGCTGTACCTCGCCATTGTCAAGGTAGGTGCGCACCTCCTCCCAAGGCCGCTTGCTGGCCGTATGTGTCAGCGCCAGCCCGTAGAAGATCCCATGCTGGCCGCTCTGCTTGCGGGCATCCAGCGTGCCGCCCCAGGTGTCGTACTCACTGTTGGCGTAAATAGCACGCGAGTAGGGACGCGGTGCGCGCGGATTCGCCGCAACCTCCGGCACAAAGGTGTCATTGCGCGCTTCACTGCGCTGGTAGTAGACACGGCTTTCCAGCACGTCGAAGGCCGCCACACCACCGCCCGGTGCCAGGCGGTGCTCCAGGCTGACACGCGTGCGGCGGTTCCTGCCGTCCTGCTTGGCGCCTTCGGGTAACGAGGTACTCACGCGGTTGATCTGGTCGATCTCGGTGTCCCGCTGGAAATGCTCCAGCGACAACCCCAGCCTGCTGCCCGTGCCCGCTCCCCAGACGAACTTGGTCAGCAGCGCATTGCTGTCCCAGTTCTGCGCGTTGATGGGCGCATTGCCCTTGCTGCGGGTGTGCTCACCGTCACGGCGCGCATAGATGCCCAGCGCCTGTACCTGGCCGATCTGCGCAGCGCCCGTCAAGGCGTGCAGCCAGCTGCGGTCTGCGGACTGGTAGCCCAGCTTGTAGCCGCCAAACCAGGTGCGCCCATCGGAGAGAAAGTCCTCCGGACTCTTGGTCACGAAGCGCACCCGGCCGCCCTGTCCCAGACTGCCACTGCGGCCGGACGCCGTAGCACCGCTTTCGATCTCGACAAACTGGTATAGCTCGGGCTCGATGGTGTCCCGACTGGTGGAGAAGCTGTTGTTCTTGCCACCGTCCGGCAGGTTCTCCGCCGGCGGCAGCTCGATGCCATCGACGTCGATGGCCACGCGATTGCCATCAACCCCGCGGATGTTGTAGCCGGTCGTACCCGATCCATCCCAGATATTGTTGGAGCCGCTGGCCACGCCCGGCGCACTGACCAATGGCTGGTAGCGCACGATATCCGCCATGCTCGACGCCCCCTGGTTGGCCAGTTGCGCCGCATCCAGGCGCCGCACGGTGCCACGCGCGTCATCGGGCTCGGCCTCGCCGCGAACGAGCACCTCTGGCAAAGTCTGCGACTGCGTGTTCTGCGTTTGCGCCCACGCTGGAATGGCCAGGCCCATCAGCCCGGCAACGGCCATACAGGCCGCCAGAGGCAATGGTCTGCAAGCCGCGCGCACTACGGGCGAGTGCTGCAATGAAGCGGGTGCGGAGCCCGGGATGACGCAAGGAACAACAGATCGCTCAGCCATGAATAGCCCTCTAGAAAAGACGGTTTGGATCGTGGCTGGCATGGCGCTGGTTGCGTCGCAACGCCATCAATGCGCGTCGGCTGGCTAAATGGAGACTCTTGAATTCACGTCCGTTGGTGCCCAAGAGCACCTAACTACGCAAAACCGTAAATTTTAGCGCGAATCACTACTGTTTGCATATCTAAACGCAAAAAAGCTAGATAGCTACTGCAGCCAGCGTTCCATTTGCAAACTTTGCAAGTGAACACCTGTCGATTCGCAAAATCCAGCAAACTGGCTGATGCAGTTTCTGGGCGTTTTCCTACAATGGCTGCATCCCCATAGCAGGCCAGAGTAGTGCCGCGATGTGCACTGCGGGCCGCATACCAAGGAGGCACATCCCATGACGAGCACTTCCCCTCAGGCAGCCAACACCAGCGGCCCAAAGCCGAAAAAATCCGTCGCCCTCTCCGGCGTCGCTGCCGGCAATACGGCGCTGTGCACCGTGGGCCGCAGCGGCAATGACCTGCACTATCGCGGCTACGACATTCTCGACATTGCAGAAAAGTGCGAATTCGAGGAAGTGGCCTATCTGCTCGTGCACGGCAAGCTGCCCAACGTGGCCGAGCTGCGCGCCTACAAGACCAAGCTGCAAAGCCTTCGCGGACTGCCCGCCCAGGTAAAAACGGTGCTGGAGGCTATTCCCGCAGCGGCCCACCCAATGGACGTGATGCGCACTTACGTTTCCATGTTGGGCACGGTGCAGCCGGAAAAGGACGATCACAACCTGCCTGGCGCGCGCGACATTGCCGACCGGCTGATGGCCTCGTTGGGATCGGCACTGCTGTACTGGTACCACTTCAGCCACAATGGCCGCCGCATCAATGTTGAGACGGATGACGACTCCATCGGCGGTCACTACTTGCACCTGCTGCACGGCAAGCGCCCACCCGAATCCTGGGTGAAGGCCATGCACATCAGCCTGATTCTTTACGCCGAGCACGAGTTCAATGCCTCGACGTTTACCTGTCGCGTCATTACCGGCACCGGATCGGACATCTACTCGGCCATCGCTGGTGGCATTGGCGCTCTGCGCGGCCCCAAGCACGGCGGCGCCAACGAAGTCGCGTTCGAGATCCAGAAGCGTTACGACAGCCCGGACGAAGCGGAAGCCGACATTCGCGAGCGCGTAGCCCGCAAGGAGGTCGTGATCGGCTTTGGCCATCCGGTCTACACCATCAGTGACCCACGCAACGTCGTCATCAAGAAGGTGGCCAAGCAACTCTCGGATGAGGCCGGTTCCACCAAGATGTATGACATTGCCGAGCGGCTTGAATCGGTGATGTGGGACGTCAAGAAGATGTTCCCGAACCTGGACTGGTTCAGTGCCGTGAGCTACCACATGATGGGCGTGCCGACCTCCCAGTTCACCCCGTTGTTCGTGATCGCCCGCACCGCGGGCTGGAGCGCCCATGTGATCGAGCAGCGCATCGACGGCAAGATCATCCGCCCCAGCGCAAACTACACCGGCCCGGAGGACCAGCCCTTCGTGCCGCTGGATCAGCGCCCCTGAGAGCGCTCGTCGCACGGCTGTCGGCCCGAGCGTTGCACACCGGTGCGACTACCGGGCCTGGCCTGTCGTCTGTATCCCCGCTGCCTCCACTGAGAATGACCACGATGAATACCGACTACCGCAAGCCGCTTCCCGGCACCGGGCTGGACTACTTCGACGCGCGCGCTGCCGTCAACGCCATTGCGCCGGGTGCGTGGGACCGCCTCTCCTACACCGCCCGCGTGCACGCCGAAAATCTCGTGCGCCGCGCAGAACCGGAAAAGCTGCAGGACTATCTGCGCCAGCTGGTAGAGAACCGTCGCGACATGGATTTTCCCTGGTTTCCGGTGCGGGTGGTGTGCCATGACATCCTGGGGCAGACAGCGCTGGTCGACCTGGCCGGCCTGCGCGATGCCATTGCCGAGCAAGGTGGCGATCCCGCTGCGGTGAATCCGGTCGTGCCGGTGCAGCTGATCGTCGATCATTCACTGGCCGTCGAATGCGGCGGTGATGACCCCGACGCCTTTCGCAAAAACCGTGCGATCGAGGACCGCCGCAACGAAGACCGCTTTCACTTCATCGAATGGACCAGGCGCGCATTTGACAACGTCGATGTCATTCCGGCCGGCAACGGCATCATGCACCAGATCAATCTGGAGAAAATGTCGCCCGTGGTCTACGTGCACGACGGCGTAGCGTTTCCCGACACCTGCGTCGGCACCGACAGCCACACCCCGCACGTGGACGCGCTCGGCGTGATCGCCGTCGGCGTGGGCGGGCTTGAAGCCGAGAACGTGATGCTGGGTCGCGCCTCGTGGATGCGGCTACCGGAAATTGTGGGCGTGCGCCTGACAGGCCGCCGTCAGCCCGGCATCACCGCCACCGACATCGTGCTGGCGTTGACCGAGTTTCTACGCAAGGAACGGGTGGTCGGCGCCTATGTCGAATTCTTCGGAGAAGGCGCCGAAAGCCTGTCGATCGGCGATCGCGCCACGATCTCCAACATGTGCCCGGAATACGGTGCCACCGCGGCGCTGTTCTACATCGACAACCAGACCATTGATTACCTCAGGCTGACCGGGCGCGACGAGGCACAGGTCAGGCTGGTCGAGACCTACGCCAAGACCGCCGGATTCTGGGCCGATTCCCTTCAATCGGCACAGTATGAGCGGGTGCTGGAATTTGATCTATCCAGCGTGGTGCGCAACATGGCCGGGCCCTCCAACCCGCACCGGCGCCTGCCCGTGCATGCGCTGCGTGAGCGCGGCATTGCCGATGCTGCGCTGCTGGAGCAGGCGCGGGCGCAGGAGGCCCAGGGTCAGATGCCTGATGGTGCGGTCATCATTGCCGCCATCACCAGCTGCACCAACACCAGCAACCCGCGCAATGTCATTGCCGCGGCGCTGCTGGCGCGCAACGCCAACGCCCGGGGGCTGACGCGCAAACCCTGGGTCAAGACCTCGCTGGCGCCGGGCTCCAAGGCGGTGGAGCTGTACCTGCAGCAGGCCGATCTGCTGGGCGAGCTGCAAAAGCTCGGTTTCGGCATCGTCGCGTTCGCCTGTACCACCTGCAACGGCATGAGCGGCGCACTCCATCCTGCCATCCAGCAGGAAATCATCGACCGTGATCTGTATACGGTCGCCGTGCTGTCGGGCAACCGCAACTTCGATGGCCGTATCCACCCCTACGCCAAGCAGGCCTTTCTGGCCAGCCCGCCGCTGGTCGTGGCCTATGCCATTGCGGGCACGATCCGTTTCGATATCGAGCAGGATGTGCTCGGCATCGACGGCGACGGGCAGCAAGTGCGCCTCAGGGACATCTGGCCCAGCGATGAGGAAATCGACGCCATCGTCGCCAAGGCTGTCAAACCCGAGCAGTTCCGCAAGGTCTATGAACCGATGTTTGCCGCCCGCGTCGAAACGGGCGAGAAGGTCAGCCCGCGCTATGCATGGCGCCCACAGTCCACCTACATCCGCCGACCGCCATATTGGGAAGGTGCATTGGCCGGTGAACGTACGCTGCGCGGCATGCGCGCGCTGGCGGTGCTGGGCGACAACATCACCACCGATCACCTCTCGCCATCGAACGCCATCCTGCCAGACAGTGCCGCCGGCGAATACCTGGCGAAGATGGGCCTGCCGCCGGAGGACTTCAACTCCTACGCCACCCACCGCGGCGACCACCTGACCGCGCAGCGCGCCACCTTTGCCAACCCGAAGCTCATCAACGAGATGGCCGTGGTCGATGGCGAGGTCAAGCAGGGCTCGCTGGCGCGTCTGGAGCCGGAAGGCAAGGTCATGCGCATGTGGGAGGTGATCGAGACCTACATGCAGCGCAAGCAGCCACTGATCATCATTGCCGGGGCCGACTACGGCCAGGGCAGCTCGCGTGACTGGGCCGCCAAGGGCGTGCGCCTGGCCGGGGTGGAGGCCATCGTCGCCGAAGGGTTCGAGCGCATCCACCGCACCAACCTGATCGGCATGGGCGTGCTGCCGCTGCAGTTCAAGCCCGGCACCACGCGCAAGACGCTGGGCATCGACGGCAGCGAAACCTTCGATGTAGTGGGCACGCGCGCCCCCGGGGCAACGCTGACCCTGCGCATCCATCGCCGCAGCGGAGAGGCCATTGACGTGCCGGTGACCTGCCGCCTGGATTCCGATGAGGAAGTCAGCGTCTATGAGGCAGGCGGTGTGCTGCAGCGCTTTGCGCAGGACTTTCTTGAGGCCAACAAGGCCATGGCCTGAAGACCATCCGCTGCGCTGCCCTGACTCCGCCGAAGGTCGGCAGGCAGCGCCCCTCAAAACCTACCAGCCGCAATCCGCATGATTTTCCCTGCACAACTCAAGATTCCCGCCACCTACATGCGTGGCGGCACCAGCAAGGGCGTCTTCTTTCGTCTGGAAGACCTGCCCGAGCCCGCGCGCGTGCCAGGCCCCGCGCGCGACCGGTTGCTGCAGCGCGTCATCGGCAGCCCCGACGCCTATGGCAAGCAGATCGATGGCATGGGCGGCGCAACATCCAGTACCAGCAAGTGCGTCATCCTCGCGCCCAGCAGCCATGCGGACCATGACGTCGATTATCTGTACGGCCAGGTCAGCATCGATGCCGACTTCGTCGACTGGTCGGGCAACTGCGGCAATCTCTCCACGGCTGCCGGCGCGTTCGCACTCCATGCCGGGTACGTGGACGCCACGCGCATTCCGGCCAACGGCGTCTGCACCGTGCGCATCTGGCAGGCCAACATTGGCAAGACCATCATTGCGCACATTCCCGTCACCAACGGACAGGTGCAGGAAACCGGAGACTTCGAACTCGACGGCGTGACCTTCCCGGCAGCCGAAATCGTGCTGGAATTCATCGACCCTGCCGACGACGGAGAGGACGGTGGCGCACTGTTTCCGACCGGCAACCTGATCGACGACCTTGACGTTCCAGGCGTAGGCACGTTCAAGGCCACGATGATCAACGCCGGCATTCCGACCATCTTCGTCAACGCAGCGGACATCGGCTACACCGGCAGCGAACTGCAGGAGGCCATCAACGGCGACGCCAAGGCACTGGCGCGCTTTGAGGCCATCCGCGCGCATGGCGCCGTGCGAATGGGCCTGCTGCGCGACGTCGGCGAAGCCGCCAAACGCCAACATACGCCCAAGATCGCCTTCGTCGCGCCACCTGCCGACTACACCGCCTCCAGCGGGAGGACGGTCCAGGCCAGCGACATCGACCTGCGCGTGCGCGCGCTCTCGATGGGCAAACTGCATCACGCCATGATGGGCACGGCATCGGTCGCCATCGCCACTGCGGCAGCCATTCCCGGCACGCTCGTCAATCTGGCGGCGGGCGGTGGCGCACGTCAGACCGTGCGTTTTGGTCACCCGTCGGGCACATTGCGCGTCGGCGCCGAAGCCAAACTGGTGAACGGCGCAAACGGTCCGCAGTGGCGCGTGACCAAGGCCGTCATGAGCCGAAGCGCGCGCATTCTGATGAGTGGATGCGTGCACGTTCCCGCTGATTGCTTCTAACAAGCAGTACTTTCAAGGAGTCCCGCCACCATGTCCACCCGAAAGAAACTCCGTGCGCTCGCCAATGCGCGGCGCGGCGTCATTGTCCCCGGCGCGTTCAATGCCCTGTCTGCGCGCGTCATTGCCGACCTGGGCTTCGAGGCCATCTATGTCACTGGCGCCGGCGTGACCAACATGTGGTTCGGCATGCCCGATCAGGGCTTTATGGGCCTGGCCGAAATCGCCGACCACACCGCACGCATTCGTGATGCGGTGGAGGTGCCACTGCTGGTGGATGCCGACACCGGCTTTGGCAATGCCCTGAACGTCTACCACACCGTGCGCGTACTTGAGCGCGCAGGCGCCGACTGCATCCAGCTGGAAGACCAGGTCGCACCCAAGCGCTGTGGCCACTTCAGCGGCAAGGCCGTCATCTCCACCGAAGAGGCCGTCGGCAAGATCAAGGCTGCCGTGGATGCACGCCGCGATCCGGACTTTCTCATCATGGCCCGCACCGATGCGGCGGCCGTGCATGGTTTCGAGGCAGCCATAGAGCGTGCGCAGCAATTCGCCGACGCCGGTGCCGACATCCTCTTCGTCGAGGCGGTCACCAAGGAAGAGGAAGTGCGCGCCCTGCCCCAGCGGCTTGCGCCGCCACAGCTGATGAACATGGTCATCGGCGGCAAGACGCCGATCTTCGGTGCCGAGGAGCTGGCCCAGCTCGGCTATGGACTGGTGCTGTATGCCAATGCCGCATTGCAAGGCGCCGTCATGGGCATGCAAAAAGCCCTGACCACCCTGCGCGATGAGAAGCAGGTACTCGAATCCAGCGGCCTGGTGGCGCCATTTGCCGAACGCCAACGTCTGGTCGGCAAACCGTTCTGGGACGAACTGGAGAAGAAATACAGCTGATTGCAACAAGGATCGCAATCCACAGAAAATGCATCCGGCCCGCAATCGGGCCTACATCGAATTTGTCGCGGCTGCCCGGTGGTCCGGAAGCCGCACAGATCACGATCCCTCCCCAGCGACGTGAAGATGCCACCACGCCCCACCTGAGACGGTGGTGTGCGTGAGGCCAGCCAGGCTCAAGGGATTGCGCGTGTGTCGCTGCAGCAGGCCAATGGCCTGCCGCAGCCATCGTTTCCGCAACCGCCACAATCTGGAGTGCTGCCATGTCTACCCCCTCTACCAATTCCCGCCCCGCGTTCGATCAGGTCATGGTCGATATCGCCGACTATGTGCTCGATTACCGGATCGACTCCCAGCTGGCCTATGACACGGCCCGCAACTGCCTGATCGATACATTGGGCTGCGGGTTGGAGGCCCTGCAGTATCCGGCGTGTACCAAGCTGCTCGGCCCCGTCGTCCCTGGCACGATAGTGCCGCACGGCGCCCGGGTGCCTGGCACCGCGCTGCAGCTCGATCCGGTGCAGGCGGCCTTCAACATCGGCGCGATGATCCGCTGGCTGGATTTCAACGACACGTGGCTGGCCGCCGAGTGGGGGCACCCCTCGGACAATCTGGGCGGCATCCTCGCCGTCGCCGACTGGCTCAGTCGCACCAACGTCGCGGCCGGGCGCAAGCCGCTCACCATGCGAGACGTGCTCACCGGCATGATCAAGGCGCATGAGATTCAGGGCTGTATTGCACTGGAAAACAGCTTCAACAGGGTGGGACTGGACCACGTCGTGCTCGTGAAGGTTGCCTCCACTGCCGTGGTTGCACAGATGCTGGGGCTCAGCCGCGAGGAAATTCTCAACGCCATCTCGCTGGCCTGGGTCGATGGCCAGAGCCTGCGCACCTACCGCCACACCCCCAATACCGGCAGCCGCAAGAGCTGGGCCGCAGGCGACGCCACCAGCCGCGCCGTGCGGCTGGCACTGATGGCTGGCACGGGGGAAATGGGCTATCCCACGGCCCTCACGGCACCGGTCTGGGGCTTTTACGACGTGCTGTTCAAGGGTCAGCCGTTCAAGTTTCAGCGCCCGTATGGCAGCTATGTGATGGAGAACGTGCTGTTCAAGATCAGCTATCCGGCTGAGTTCCACAGCCAAACCGCCATTGAGGCAGCCATGGCACTGCACGAGACGCTCAAGGGCATGGGCAAGAGCGCGCAGGACATCCGCAAGGTCACCATCCGCACGCACGCGGCCTGCATGCGCATCATCGACAAGAAGGGACCGCTCAACAACCCTGCAGACCGCGACCACTGCATCCAGTACATGGTCGCGGTGCCACTGATCTTCGGGCGCCTGACCGCAGCCGACTACGAGGACGCCGTGGCCGCCGATCCCCGCATCGATGCGCTGCGCGAGAAAATTTCCTGCGTGGAGGATCCCGGATTCACACGCGACTATCACGACCCGGACAAGCGCAGCATTGCCAATGCCCTGACCGTCGAACTGAGTGACGGCACGGTGCTGGACGAGGTCGTCGTCGAATACCCCATCGGCCACAAGCGCCGCCGCGCCGAAGGCATTCCGTTGCTGGAAGCGAAATTCCGCACCAATCTGGCACGCAAGTTTCCGACCAGGCAGCAGCGCGCCATCCTCGCCGTCTCGCTCGACCAGCAGCGCCTGGAGCAGATGCCCGTGCATGCGTATGTCGATCTCTACGTGATTGCCGCCTAGGCTGCGCGTACCGCGCCGGTTGCATCCGGGCTGGCAACCTGCAATAGCGCTGCGTGGAATAATGCCGTACCCACGCATTCACGGAGAGTTTCTCACGATGTTGAACAGGCGCAGCATTCTGGCTTGCAGTGCGGCATTGCTGGCGGCAAACGGACTGGCATTGTCTTCGCAGGTGCAGGCCCGCAACACGGCAGCGGACACCAGAAACACCATCACCATCGGCATGGCGCTGGAGCCGCCGGGGCTGGACCCTACCGTCTCCGCCGCCTCCGCAGTGGCAGAAATCACGCTCTACAACATCTACGAGACACTGACCAAGATCAACGCCGATGGCAGCGTCTCCCCATTGCTGGCCGAAAGCTGGGAGGTCTCACCCGACCTGTCCAGCTACACCTTTCGCCTGCGCCAGGGCGTCAAGTTCCACAACGGCGAACCATTCAACGCCGAAGCGGTCAAATACAGCTTCGATCGGGCCAAGTCCAGCAAGAGCACCAACAAAGACAAGGCGATCTTCGCCAAGCTGCATACCGAGGTCGTGGATGCCCATACGGTACGCATCACCAATGAGGAGATCGAGCCTGAGCTGCTGTTCATCCTCGGCCAGGCCACGGCCATCATCGTCGAGCCACGCAGCGTGGCCAGGAACACCAGTGCCCCCACGGGAACTGGCCCCTACCGGTTGCAGCGCTGGAGCCGCGGCACGTCCCTGACGCTCAAGCGCTGGGAGGAGTATCCGCGATTGGGCCAGCTGCGCATCGAGACGGCGACCTTCCGCTTCATCTCCGATCCTGCCGCGCAGATGGCCGCCTTGCTGGCCGGCGATGTCGACGTGTTCCCGCGCGTGTCGCCGCGCAGCGTCAGTCAGTTCGAGTCGAACCCGCAGTATCAGGTCGTCGTCAGTGGATCGCGCGCCAAGACCATCCTCGCCGTCAACCACCGCCGCGAGCCGCTCGGCGACGTGCGCGTGCGCCGCGCCATGGCCGCGGCCATCGACCGCGAAATCGTGATCGATGCTGCCGGAGACGGGCTAGGTACGCCCATCGGCAGCCACTACGTGCCCGGCATGTTCGGCTACCTCGACACAACCGGCATCAATCCCTATGACCCGGATCGCGCCATTGGCCTGCTCAAGGAGGCGGGCGTGCAAACGCCGCTGAAGCTGCGCATGGCCCTGCCGCCGCCACCTTATGCGCGCCAAGGCGGCATTGTCATTGCCGCCATGCTGCGCCACGTCGGCATCGAGGTGGAGCTGCAGAATGTGGAGTGGGCGCAGTGGCTGAGCAACGTCATGGGCCAGCACAACTTCGACCTAACCCTGATCTCGCATGTCGAGCCGTTCGATCTGGGCAACTATGCCAATCCGAACTACTACTGGGGCTACGACTCCGAGGCGTTTCGCGCACTCTGGGCGCAGATCAAGACCGCCACGCGACCCACCGAACGTGCACGCCTGCTGGGCAACGCCCAGCGCATGCTGGCCGAGGATGCCGCCAACGTGTTCCTGTATCAGCCGCAATGGGTCACCGTCGCCCATCGGGATGTGCGCGGACTGTGGCGCGACATGCCGGTGTTCGTCAACGACCTCTCGGGCCTGCGCTGGATCAGCTAGCAGGCCGATCGGCTCAGAACCTGTTTAGAAAAGGTCGTAAACAGGTTCTCAGAACAGATCCACTTCCTGGTTCTGCACGGGTGCCTGCACCAGTCCCCTTTCCAGCAGGGACTCATAGTGCGCCAGCTGGTTCTTGCCATTGCGCTTGACGTAGTACAAGGCGCGGTCGGCCTGTTCGATCAGCGTTGACAGCGTCGCATCGCCCGCGCGCGAAAAGCCGATGCTGACGGTAACCTGGCCCACCTGGGGAAACCGGTGCGCCGCAATGGCTTGACGAAGCCGCTCAAGCACGTGCTCGGTGGTGGCCAGATCGGCTGCCCGCAGCAGCACCACGAACTCCTCGCCACCATAGCGAAACACCCGATCGGTACTGCGAAAACCTTGCTTGAGCAGATTGGCCACCAGCAGCAATACCTCATCACCGTACAAATGGCCGAACCGGTCGTTGATCTGCTTGAAGTTATCAATATCGATGACCGCCAGCCAGTCGGACTCGTCCGCATCAGGCTGCCCTGGCGTGCCCGCGCCGTGCGAGAACTCCGGGTGATCACCCTGCCCACGGCGGCGCTGCAGCGCCGCCTGCCCCTGCGGGGTGTGGGGAATGTCGCTGGCGCGGCGAAAGCGCAGCTCGTCGAAGGTCTTGCGGTTGTACAGCCCGGTCAGCGCATCCCGCTCGCTGTCGTCAAGCAGATCGTGGTAATTCTGATAGACCTGAAACACGGCGGCAATCAACTCCAGCCGCTCGGCCGTAAAAGGCCTGTTCTGCCGCAGCTCCACGCATTGCAGCGCCTGCTGCCGGTGCCAGAAGATCAGCCAGGTGACATGCACATCGCCATCGGCCGTCGACAAAATCGCACTGGCCTGTCGCTTCCCGTGCGCAATGGCCCTGCCCAGCTCAGGGTACTCGGCCAGTGGCCTGAGGCCGGCAATCTCCGCACCGCACCCTGTCTCGCAGACTCGACAGAACGCGCCATCGCCATGCTTGAACAGAACGTAATCGGCCTCGCTCAGACGCACCAAGTCCATCATGCCGACGGACACCACCCCCTCCAGCCTGGCCAGTGTGGTGATCACCGAGCGCTCCAGGCGCGCGTGACTGCGCTGGCCCGTCATCTGCGCCAGCCCTTGCAAAATGGGCTGCAACCGTTTCGGGGTGTATTCGTCGCTCATGACGGACCTACCGCACGCGTCTTCATGGGCCATCAGGTGGCGCGCCACCCTCCTGCCGCACGAACACCACATCCCATACACCATGGCCCAGCCGCAGACCACGCCGCTCAAATTTCGTCTCGGGCCGGTACCACGGCCTGCTGGCATAGCCGCCGTCCAGTGTTCCCTGATTGCGCAGCAGGGGATGAGCGCTGAACTGCGCCACCATCTGCTCGGCATATTCCTGCCAGTCGGTCGCGCAGTGCACGTACCCACCCGGTGCCAGCCGCTCGACCAGTGCCTGCACGAATGGAGCCTGGATCAGGCGGCGCTTGTGATGGCGCTTCTTGTGCCATGGATCGGGGAAGAAGATATGCACACCGGCCAGCATGCCGGGCTGCAGCATGTGCTCGATCACTTCCACGGCGTCGTGCTGGATGATGCGGATGTTCTCGATGCCTTCCTCGCCGATGCGCTTGAGCAGGGCGCCAACGCCAGGCGTGTGCACCTCGCAGCACAGGAAGTTATCCTGCCGCCGGGCCTTGGCGATCTCCGCCGTGGCATCCCCCATGCCAAATCCGATCTCCAGAATCAGTGGCGCACTGCGGCCAAACGCGGCGTCACTGTCGAGTGCAGCGCTCCGAAATGGCAGCACATAGCGTGGACCGAATTGCGCAATGGCATGCTGCTGGCCGGTAGTGGTGCGCCCCGCCCGCACGACGAAACTGCGCACGCGCGAAAAATGCGTACGTGATGCGGGTGCAGTCGATGCGTGCCCCTCGTGCACCGTTGCGCGAGAAGAAGTTTGCGAATCAGTAACCATGCAAAAAGTGACGCGACAAAAGGTGCGAAAAAAACGCCAATTGTGCCGCAATGCATGCAAGCGAGGACATTGCCGGATTGGCGGCATCGGATACGGGCACCGCAGGCGCGGCAACGCGGCGCGTGAGAACGCCGCCCACCGTCGGTCAGCGCAACGGATAGCGCTGTGCCCACAGGGGCACGCACTGCGCCAGAACCGCCGCTGGCGCAGCATTGGAGGCGGGCTTTGGCAGCGGCAGCTCCAGGATCTGCGCGGCGGCATGCAATACCGCCACCGGGTCCTGACCATCGACGCTGGGGGCGTGGTTGCCCTTGGAGAGCTTCTCTCCACGCGCATCACGTGCCAGCGGCACGTGCAGATAAGTCGGTGGCGGCAGGCCCAGGGCTGCCTGCAGCAGTAGCTGGCGGGGCGTGTTGTCGACAAGGTCCTCACCGCGCACGATATGGGTGACGCCCTGGGCACCGTCATCGACCACGCAGCCGAGCTGGTAGCTCCACATGCCGTCGCCACGGCGCAAGGCGAAATCTCCCACTTGCCTGGCCACATCCTGGACCTGATCGCCCAGGCGCCGATCATGCCATTGCACCGGGCCACAGTCTGGCACCGCAAAACGCCAGACACGCGGCGCGACCCCACCTTGCGCGTGACGACAGGTGCCGGGATAGATCAGGGTTTCAAACCGTGCACGTGCAACCCCCTTGGCCTGCCACGCTCGGGCAATGTCCTTGCGGGTGCAAGCGCACGGGTAAGCCTGCCCGCTAGCCACGAGCTGCTGCAGCGCGTGCTGGTACCGCGCGGTGCGGCAACTCTGCCACTGCACCGGCGCATCAGCCTGCAGGCCCAGCGACTGCAGCTGCCGCAGGATGGCTTCGCCCGCCTGCGGACTGCACCGCTGCGCGTC
Source organism: Lampropedia cohaerens (assembly GCF_001005215.1). GTDB lineage: Bacteria > Pseudomonadota > Gammaproteobacteria > Burkholderiales > Burkholderiaceae_C > Lampropedia > Lampropedia cohaerens. The sequence continues at coordinate 93,075 of NZ_LBNQ01000018.1, read as the reverse complement.
CAAATCCTCGATGCGTACCAGCCACTGACTGTCCCAGCCCTGTGCCTTGGCCGCGCGGGCATCCAGCCAGCTGGCCAGTGCCGCCACTACCGAGCCCAGGTGCAGTGGCCCGGTCGGCGAGGGCGCAAAGCGGCCCACATAGCGTTTCTCTAGCCGCTCGGGACTGTTGATTCGCAATTGCATCGCAAGCAGCCGTTCTGCACCTCAGGGCCTCAGCGCCTGTTGTGCACAGGCGCCGGACTCGGCAGGTTTCTGCCTGCCCGGCACCCGCACAGTCAGGAGTCCTCGCCGGCCTGCGCGTCGGGTTGAACGTTGCTCAGCAGGGTGGCGGCGCCATCCTGGCCAGGCAGCAGCAGCCCGGCCTTGGCGTAAATGCCGAGTTTGTCGCGCGTATCCACGATGTCCAGGTTGCGCATGGTAAGCTGACCGATGCGATCGGCCGGGCTGAATGGCGCATCCTCGACCTTCTCCATCGACAGCCGCTGCGGCGCATAGGTCAGATTTGGCGATTCGGTGTTGAGGATGGAGTAATCGTTGCCGCGGCGCAGTTCCAGCGTGACTTCGCCAGTCACCGCCCGCGCCACCCAGCGCTCGGCCGTCTCGCGCAGCATGATGGCCTGCGGATCGAACCAGCGTCCCTGGTACAGCAGGCGCCCCAGCCGGAGTCCATTGATACGGTATTGCTCAATCGTGTCTTCGTTGTGGATGCCGGTGACCAGCCGCTCGTAGGCCGCATGCAACAGCGCCATGCCCGGAGCTTCGTAGATGCCGCGGCTCTTGGCCTCGATGATGCGGTTCTCGATCTGGTCACTCATGCCCAGGCCATGGCGCCCGCCGATGCGATTGGCTTCCAGGAACAGCTCCACGCTGTCGGCAAAGGTTCGGCCGTTGAGAGCAACGGGCAGGCCCTCCTCGAAGCGGATGGTCACCTCCTCGGCCTTGACCTCCACTTCGGGCTTCCAGAATGCCACCCCCATGATGGGCTCGACGATGCGGATGCCGCTGCTCAGAAACTCCAGGTCCTTGGCCTCGTGGGTGGCTCCCAGCAGGTTGGAATCGGTGCTGTAGGCCTTCTCTGTCGACATCCGGTAGTCAAAGCCGTTGGCGATGAGGAACTCGCTCATCTCCTTGCGGCCGCCCAGCTCGTCGATGAACTGCTGGTCCAGCCAAGGCTTGTAGATCTTCAGCTGCGGGTTGGTCAGCAGGCCGTAGCGGTAGAACCGCTCAATGTCGTTGCCCTTGAAGGTCGAGCCATCGCCCCAGATGTGCACATCGTCTTCCTTCATCGCCGCCACCAGCATGGTGCCGGTCACCGCCCGCCCCAGTGGGGTGGTGTTGAAGTAGGTGACGCCGCCCGTGCTGATGTGAAAGGCACCAGCCTGGATGGCGGCGATGCCCTCGTGCACCAGCTGCTTGCGACAGTCGATCAAACGGGCCTTCTCCGCGCCGTAGGCCAGCGCCTTTTTGGGGATGGCCTCGTAATCGGTCTCGTCGGGCTGACCGAGGTTGGCGGTATACGCGTAGGGCAGCGCCCCTTTCTGCTTCATCCACAGTAGCGCAGCACTGGTGTCCAGGCCGCCAGAAAAAGCAATGCCGACCTTCTGGCCGGCGGGGATGGATTGGAGAATGGTGTTGGACATGAGAGGTTTACTCGGTAGCCAGAGGAATGCGTCGCAGGCAATGACGGGGTGGCGCGTGCGCCTTTTGCCAAGGCGCTAATTTTACGAGCGCAAGCAGCCCTGCATGAGAAGCCGACCCGATGATGACGACGCCTCTCGTGGCTCTTTCAGAATCTGCTTGCGTTCTTCGCGCGCGCCATCAGCCCCGCTTGTCAACTGCTTGGGGGCTGTCCTCAGGCCGTCAGCGGCGCATGGTGTTCTGCTCGGTCAGAATCTTGGGCGTGATGAACACCAGCAACTCGTTCTTCTGCGACGAGCGCTCGGTGCGACGGAACAGGTAGCCGGCCACCGGCAGATCGCCCAGGAACGGCACCTTGGTCACGTTGGTCTGCTCCGTCAGCTCGAAAATGCCGCCGATGACAACCGTGCCGCCGTTTTCGACCAGCACCTGTGTCGTAATCTTCTTCGTATCGACCGCACCCTGTCCGGCCACGCTCGGGCTGTCCTTGTTGACCTCCAGATCCAGGATGACGTTGCCCTCCGGCGTGATCTGGGGCGTGACGCCCAGGCGCATGACGGCCTTCTTGAACTCCACCGTGGTCGCCCCGTTCGGCGCGGTGGAGGCGTAGGGAATCTCGGTACCCTGCTCGATGAAGGCTTCGACCTGATCGGCCGTGACGATCCGCGGGTTCGAGATCACCCGGCCATCGCCAGTGGACTCCAGCGCCGACAGTTCCAGATTGAGGAAACGGTTGGCCGCCGAATTGAAGATGGACAGGGCAAATGACGCGGCGGACTCATTCTCGCCAAAGCCGCTGGCTCCCAGGTCGTACAGCGAGCCGGAGCCGGGGTTGTCGCCGGAATAGGAATTGCCGAAGCCGATCCGGTTGCTGTCGCTGCCACCGATGTTGGCACTCAGATTGCCGCTGCTCAGCCGCACACCCAGGTTGCGCCCGAAGCTATCCGATGCCTCGACGATGCGCGCCTCAATCAGCACCTGCCGCACCGGCACGTCCCAGCTGGCGACAAGGCGACTGACCTCTTCGAGCTTGGAGGGCGTATCCGTAACGAACAACTGGTTGGTGCGTGGCTCCGCAATGGCTGAGCCGCGATTGGTCAGGAAGCGGTTGCTGCGCCCCTCGCCCACCGAGCTGTTGCCCGACGAGATGAGCTGGTCGGCAATCACCTCCGAACGCGCATAGTTGAGCTGGAAGATCTGCGTGCGCAGCGGCTCCAGTTGCTCCAGCGCAATCTGCGCCTCATAGTCGCGTTGCCGGCGCGCGTTGAGCTCTTCCTTGGGCGCAACCCACAGCACGTTGCCATTGCGCTCATAGCCCAGATCCTTGGCGTCGAGAATGATCTGCAGCGCCTGGTCCCACGGCACATCCTGCAACCGCAGGGTCAGCGCGCCCTGCACGGTGTCGGAGGTGACGATGTTGAAGTTCGTGAAATCGGCAATGACCTGCAGCAGCGCACGGATCTCGATGTTCTGGAAGTTCAGTGACAGCTTCTCACCGGTGAACCCGACGCCCTGCGTCAGCGCCGTAGGGTCGGGTTCGATGCGCCGTACCTCCAGCACATATTGGCCATCGGCCTGGTAGGCGCTGTGTGTCCAGTCCCCCTCCAGCTCGGCCTCCACACGCGTGGAATTGCCCGTCTGGATTGCCTGCACGAACGTGACGGGCGTGCCGAAATCGGTCACGTCAAGCCGGTTTCTCAGCGCATCGGGCAGCGCCACGTTGGGCAGCTCCAGCACCAGCTTGCGGCCCTCCTCGCGCAGATCGACGCTGACCCCATTGGTCGGCAGGTCCAACACGATACGCGCCGCACCATCAACGCCGCGCCGGAAATCCAGCCCCTGCAGCGTGCCGGCAGCCGCCATCGGAGCGTGTGCCGAGGGCACTACCGAGGCCGGGGCGCGCGCAGTCACCATCGCCGGAGCTCCAAGCTGCACCAGCACCGTGCTGCCTGCGCGCTGCACCTGATAGGGCGTGGCTTCGCGCAGGTTCAGCACCACACGCGAGCGCTCACCGGCCTCGACCGCCTGAATGGCTCGCAGATTACCCTGATTGACTTCGACGTTCTGCCGCCCATCCGCAACCCCCACCCCCGGAAAGTCCAGAGAAATGCGTGCGGGGGTATGCACGACAAAGCCGACCGGATCGAAGTTGATGGGCTCGCTGAGCTGGATCTCGACAATCTCGCGCCCATCGCGCTGAGAGCCGCTGACCGAGACGATGTCCGCGGCCAGTGCCGAAAAGCTCGCCCCCAGCAGGCAGGCCGCAAACAGGCAGTGGGCTCGACGCGCAACGCTGTTCAAATAAATTCTCGCCATGTTTTTCTCCATCATTGCTGCAGCTCAAGCACTGTGCTGCGCGCCACCCAGTCCCCGGTTGCGTCCTGGACCACTTCGGAAAGCTGAATCTGCGTCTCGGTAATGGCGACGATCTCGCCATTGTTCTGCCCCAGGAAAGCCCCGGTGCCGACCTGGTAGAGGTGTCCGTCGACGCGCACCAACGCCGTGGGTGCACCACCGCGCTGCATGAAACCGACCATCTCGATCGAATCCAGTGGATAGGCTTCCAGCGGTTCCTTGCGACGGTTGCGATGGCGTTCGATCAGTCGGGTGTCCTCCCGGGCTTGACCGGTCGCAAAGACACTGGCGAGCTTCTGGAAGGCGAACGGGTCCTGTGCATCACCACGCTCATAGGCGGTGGGATGAAACACCGAAGGTTCATCGAGTGGTTGCACTCTGGGCACCGCCCGCGATTTCTCCTGCGCCATCCACTGTGAGACAGCCTCCTGCCGGGAGTCGGCGCAGCCTGCCAGCAGCGCTGCGACCGCCAGCGCCGCAGTCCATGAAAAGTAGCGGCCCTTCATGCTAATTCCTCCCGCCTTTCTTGGCGTTGGCGGCCGCCTGGCTTGCCTCCTCCGGACTGAGGTAACGGTACGTGCGTGCGATCGCCCGCATGGTCAGCCGATCGCTGGCGCGGTCAGCGGCCCCCCGGATCTCCATGTTCCCGATGGTTACGATGCGCGAAAGGTGCGCAATGTCGGAGACGAACTCGCCGATCGCATCGTAGGTTCCATCGACCACCAGCTCGATGGGTTGCTCGACGTAATAGTCACGCACCTGCTGTGCACCGGGCTTGAACAGCTGGAACTGCAGGCCACGCCCGATGCCAGCCTGGTTGATGTCGGACAGCAGCGCCGCCATTTCCGCTTCGTTGGGCAATTGCTTCTCAAGCAGGTTGACGTACTGGATCGCCTGCTCCTTCTGGCTCTTGAGCGCTTCAAGATTGACCGCCTTGGCGTAGTCACGGCTGAATTCGGTGCGCAGGCTGGCCTCACGCGCGCGCGCCGACTCCAGCTGATCGCGATAGCCGGATAACCACAGGAACCACAGCAGCACCAGCACGCCAGCGGCAATGAAGACGTAGACGCATGCTTTGGGTGCAATCGGCCACAGCCAGGGGTCTCGTCCACTGGTCTGCTGGAACTGCGACAGGATGTTTTTCATAAGCTTCGATTCCCCATTCGGCGGTCAACGCGGCTGTTCTTGCTCTTGCTCAGGCTTGTCCAGCCGGAAGTTCAGGGAATAGCCGTATACCTGACGGGGCGTGTCCCCGCCCACGTTCACCGTAGCGACCTTGGTCTCGATCAGCTGCGGCTGGGTGTTCCAGGGCATGTTCTCGGAGATGTTTCGCAGCAGCTGCGACACCGTTTGGTTCGATTGCGCAAAGCCAGACAGCGATACGACACTTTCCGCACGGTTGAGTGACGTGACGTACGAGCCGTTGGGCACCTCGCGAATGATCTGATTCATCAGCTCGACCGGCAAATTGCGCTCCGACTGAAGGTTCTCCACCGCTGCCTGGCGCGCCTTCAGCGCGGCAATTTCGGCCTCGATCTCGGCCACTTCCCGGATCTGCGCCTTGATGCGGGCGTTCTCCTGCTCAATCAGGCTGTTGGCACTGAGCTGATCGGAAATGAGGCTCTGAAAGTACAGGTAGACGCCGCCAGCCAGCAGTATTCCAACGATGCCTGCCAGCACACAGGAAGCCATGAAGGATTCCTTCCGGGCCTTCTTGGCCGCCTCCCGGTGCGGCAACAGGTTGATGCGGATCATTGATCAAACCTCCTGAGCGCCAGACCGCAGGCGGTGAGATAGCTGGGCGCCTCCCGCATCACGGACTTCATGCGCACGCTACCACCCATTTCCATACCTTCGAACGGACTTGCCACCTGGCATACTGTCTCCGTGGCCTGGGTCACCGCAGCGGCCAGCCCGTTGACGATGGCGGTGCCCCCCGCGAGCAGAATTCTGTCCACCGCGTTGTATGGCGTGCTGGTGAAAAACAACTGCAAGGCCCGCACCACTTCCTGGGTGAGATTGTTCACGAAAGGCCGCAGCACGGCGGCCGCGTAGTCGTCCGGCATCTCTCCGGCGCGCTTCTTGTTTTCGGCCTCTTCCACCGAAATGCCGTAATGGCGGCTGATGGCCTGCGTCAGCTGTGCGCCACCAAAGGCCTGCTCGCGCTCGAAAAGCAGGTCATCGCCCTGCACCACCAGCATGGTGCTGCTGGTGGCACCGATCTCGAACACCGCGACGATGGGCGCCTCGGCCGACTTGGGCCAGGCCTGCGCAAGACGGGTCACCGCCAGGTGCGAGGCGTACGATTCGATATCCAGTATCACCGCCTTCAGGCCCGCAGCCTCGGCCAGGCCCTGTCGATCCTGTACCCGGTCCTTGCGGGATGCAGCGATGAGCACCTCAACGTCGTCACTGGAACTCTTGGAGGGCCCGACGACACAAAAGTCCAGGCTCACCTCATCCAGGGAGAAAGGGATGTAGTGGCTCGCCTCGGATTCCACCTGGATCTCCAGCTCCTCTTCCGACAGCCCCGAAGGAAGAACAATCTTGCGGGTTATGACTGCCGACGACGGCAGCGCCAGAGCCGCATTGCGGGTGCGGGTGCCACTTTTCTTGATCAGTCGCCGCAGTGCTTCTGCCACCTCGTCGAAATTTTCAATATTGCCTTCCGACACCCAGCCTTTTTCGAGACGCTCTATTGCGGCACGCTCCAGCGTGATCTTGCCGTCGCGGCGCCCTCCACTGAGCTCGACCAGCTTCACGCTGGATGCGCTGATGTCGATGCCCAGCAAAGGCGCTTGCTTGGCACCGAACAAAGATCTTGCGGCGACCACACGCTCCCCTTTTCTGTTAAATAGAGCAACAAAATGTACAAGTTGACACGTATCCTAGCAGCCCCGCAAGATGCTGCAAACCAACTCGCCCGCACGGACGCTGCCCTGTTGTCAAAATCCGACGGCATAGTCGTTATTCTTTCAGAGCTTGCGGGCCGTTGTTGTCAACGGATAGCAACCGCGCACATTGGTAACAACATTTAACATTCTGCCTTTTTACAGGCTTTGGCACAATCTGCCCATCATGCCTTCAGACAACTCCCGCAATGGCGCTGGTCGCCAGAGGCCCGGTCACTCTCCGGCCTCATCGTCTGGCAGCTCGGCTGCCTCCAAACGTCCGCTCGTCGTCACCGTGCTGTTGTGGCTTGCAGGCTTGATCGCCGCAGGCGTGCTGGCCGTGGCTGCCATCGGCGTGGTGGTGGTGGCCACCATTTATCCCAAACTGCCCGATGTCTCGGATCTGGCTGACTACCGGCCTAAGCTGCCATTGCGCGTATTCTCGGCCGAAGGGGCGCTGATCGGCGAGTTTGGCGAGGAGCGCCGCCGGCTCACGCCCATCGAGGACATCCCGCTGGTCATGCAGCACGCCATCCTCGCCGCCGAGGATGCGCGCTTCTTCGAGCACAGCGGAGTGGACTATCGCGGCATTGCGCGCGCCATTCTCGCCAACCTGCGTGACCTGCGCAGCCAGGGCGCCTCGACCATCTCCATGCAGGTGGCGCGCAACATGTACCTGTCGTCAGAGCGTACCTTCACGCGCAAGATCTACGAGGTGCTGCTGACGCTCAAGCTTGAGCACATGCTCTCGAAGAACGAGATCCTCGAGATCTACATGAACCAGATCTTTCTGGGCAACCGTGCCTATGGTTTTGCCGCGGCAGCGGAAACCTACTACGGCAAGCCGCTGGAGCAAATCACGATTGCGGAGGCTGCGATGCTGGCGGGACTGCCCGTTGCGCCTTCGCTGTACAACCCGATTCGCCGCCCCGAACGCGCCCGGGCCCGGCAGTTGCACATCATCAACCGCATGGTCGAGAACGGCTTCATCACGCCCGAGCAGGCGGAGCAGGCCCGCGCCGAGGACTGGCGGCCGCGCCCACGCATCAACAATTTCCCCGTGCGGGCAGAGTTTGTCGCAGAGATGGTGCGCCAGGCCATGTACGAACGTTTTGGCGATGAAGCCTACACGCGCGGCCTGAACGTCTACACCACCATCGAGCTCTCCAACCAGGAGGCGGCCCACCGCGCGCTGCGTGCCGGACTCATGAACTATGAACGCCGCCAGCATTATCGGGGGCCGGAGGCTTTCGTGACGCTGCCGCAGGATCCGCAGGAGCTGGAGGACGTCATCGACAAGGCTTTGGCAGCACACCCCGACAATGGCGAGCTGCTTGCGGCAGTGGTGCTGGAGGCTTCGCGCCAGAAGGTGGTCGTCGTGCGCGCCGATGGGCAGCAGATGGAAATCACCGGCGCGGGCCTGCAGCCGGTGCAATCGGGCCTGGCGGACAAGGCACCGGCCAACATCCGGATCCGCCCGGGTGCGGTAGTGCGCGTACTGCAGACCGCCAAGGGCACCTGGGAACTCACGCAACTTCCGGAAGTGGAAGGCGCCTTCGTCGCCATGGACCCCAAAACCGGGGCCATCCGCGCGCTGGTAGGAGGGTTCGACTACAACAAGAACAAGTTCAACCACGTCACGCAGGCCGTGCGTCAGGCGGGTTCTGCCTTCAAACCGTTCATCTATTCGGCGGCGCTGGAGCAGGGCTTCATGCCCGCGACGCTGATCGCCGACTCGCCCATGTACTTCGACGCATCCGTGACGGGCAGTCAAGCATGGGAGCCGCGCAATTACGATCGCAAATTCGATGGCGCGATCACCATGCGTACCGCGCTCATGCGCTCAAAGAACATTCCGACTGTACGCATCATCCAGGCCATCGGGCCCAAGACCGCACAGCAATGGGTGGGTCGCTTCGGCTTTGACACCCGTCGTATTGCCCCTGTGCTGCCGATGGCGCTCGGAGCGGGAGAAGTCACACCGCTGCAGATGGCTGCGGCCTACGGCGTATTTGCCAACGGTGGCAGGCTGGTCGATCCATGGCTGATCGAACGCGTGACCGATCACCGCGGCCGCGAGCTCTCACGCACCACCCCCAAGCCGCTGGAGCAGATGCCGCAGGCCATCGACGCGCGCAACGCGTTCATCGTCAGCACTATGCTGCAGGACGTGATGCGCGCGGGAACCGGCGCGCGGGCGCGCCAGACCCTCAAACGCCCCGACCTCTACGGCAAGACCGGCACCACCAACGACGCCCACGACGCATGGTTTGCGGGCTTTCAGCCATCGCTGGTTGCCGTCGCCTGGGTCGGCTACGACACCCCGCGTAACCTGGGAAGCAGAGAAACGGGTGGCGGTCTGAGCCTGCCGATCTGGACGCAGTTCATGCGGCATGCCCTGCAGGATGTGCCGGTGCAGGAGATCAAGGCGCCCAGCAGGGTGACCCGCGACGGCAGCGACTGGGCCTACACGGAATTTTCGGGCGGGCGCGGCATTGCCAGCCTTGGCATGGAAACGCTGTACGCCCCGTCGATGAGCGGCGGCTTCACCGCCCCGACGCCGCAGGAGCGTGCGCAGATTCTCGAGCTCTTTCGCAACTGAGGCTGTGAAGGAACCCGGCCGGTAGCGCAACTCGCTACCGCCTGGGCGCAGAAGGTGGCACTGCGTATTTCCTGACACAACACGAGGTCCACCCGCGCTAGATTCGGCAGCAAAGCTTCTCGTTCAGTGCAATTGCTGCCATTGCCTTCCCTATGCCTGCTCTGCCGCCGCCTCCTTGTTCCGAAAGCTCGGTTACGGCAGAGCCGATGCCGGGGCGGCTTTGGCTGCGAACGCCTTCACCTATCCCAAGCCTTCGTGAGTGGCGCGCCTTTATCTTCGCATCGTTACTGTCAGGCGGCGGCCTACTCTGCGCCAGCGGGCTGATCTTCATGGTCGCCTACAACTGGGAGGACCTGCACCGGCTTGTCCGACTTGGCGTGGCTGCGAGCGTTCTTCTATCTGTCGCAGCGGCAACGGCCGTGCAGCGCCCGCATGGCATCGGATGGCGCGTCGGCTGCCTCGTCACTGCCCTGTGCATTGGTGCCCTGCTCGCGCTGGTCGGACAGATCTACCAGACCGGCGCGGACCGCTGGCAGCTGTTTGCAACCTGGGCCGCTACCATGCTGCCAGTTGCGGCACTGGCGCGCTCACGTGCCTGCTGGGCATTGTGGGTTGTCGTGTGCAGCGTGGCCCTCCATACCTGGCAAGCAGCGCACCACATTGCAGCGGACCTTTGGATGCCGCCAAGAGGCGCCGATGCAACGGCCATGGCCGCCGTTGCATTGCTATGCGCAGCACTTTGGCTGCTGGTGCGACTCTGGCCCAGAGCGTTTTCAACGCAGCACCCACGTGTCCTGCAGATCAGTCTGTACGCTCTGGCACTGGGTGCAGGGGCAGTCGCCGCCGCACAATCGCAGCGCGACACACTCTGGTACGTCGCATTGTTCTCAGCATTGGTGGCTCCGGCCTGGCTCTTGGCATGGCGCGCACGGGATGCTCTGGCCCTGGCCATTGCTTACCTCGCCGCAATCACGGTGGGGCTGGTCCTGCTCGTCGAGCGCCTGCCACCCAATTGGCTTCTGGCGGCGGCTGGCATGCTCCTGCTGGCGAGCAGCGCAGCGGTTTATCACGTTACACGCGTGTGGCGCCTACGCCCTCACGCAGCGGCGCATGTTACGTGCCGCGCGCAGACCGACCCCGCTCCTGAGCCATCGACGCCCTGGTGGCTTTCAGCACTGATGGCCGTCGCAGCCTGGACCTCGGCGCTGCTGTGCGTCGCTGCGTTCTTCATCCTGTTTCAGCGGACAGAGCCGGCCGTCGCGACGCTACTGGGCATCATCGCCATCGCTTGCGGCTTGCTGATGATGCAAAGTACCCATGCAATCCGCGGCAGCTTCATTCGCCAGATTGGGTTTGCCTGCTCACTCTCCGGCCAGCTTTGCCTGTGTGTGACGGTATTGCTGCAATCTCACCCCGGCGAAGAGCTACTGCTGGCATTCGCCTGTATTGCGCTGCTCTGCGCTTTACTTGGTGGCATGTTCGCGCATCGCTTGCTGTGCCTGGTCACGGCCATCCTGCTCGCGCTGGTCTGGTTGGTGCTGCAAGGCGCTGCTTTGCTTCCCCTTGCCCTGTGCATGACGCTTGCGACGCTTGTGCTCTGGCTGCGAGTGCCGCATCCTGCAGCATGGGCGAAAGCACTGCAGCATGCCATGACGCTTTGCAGCCTGCTCGCTACTGGCCTGGTAGCGATCGGCGAAACGCCATTTGATTCTCCAGTGACGTTTGCCGTCTCTCCCCAGTTAGCAGCCGTACTGCACGCATTAACTGCGCTGGTGTGGATTGTGACAGCGTGGCTGCTGGCAAGGCCCTACAGGCCCAGCCGATGGCTGCTCGGCCTGGCCTCGGCGGTGGCAGCCACCCTGAGCTATGCGATGCCGGCACTACTTCTGGCGCACGCGTTGGCGCTGGTAGTGTTCGCACGCGGCCAAAGGGTATGGCTGGCACTGACCACGCTGGCACAAGTGGGGATTGTTGCGCTTTACTACTACAACATGCACCTTTCGCTACGCACTCGTGCGGTCAGCATGCTGTTGGTCGGCGGTATCGCCGTGGGTGTCGCGGCGCTGCTGGCGAGGCGACACAGGTCGCCGGAGGCTGGCGCATGATCACCATCCGTCGTCGTCACTGGCAAATCGCATTGATGGCCGCAGTCTGCGCGGTCCTCGCGCTGGCGGGCTGGACTGTCCGCCAGCATGAGCGCACCCTTTCGCAGGGACAGATCGTCTACCGTCAGCTGAACGCGGCAGATCCGCGGGCGCTGATGCAGGGAGACTATATGGCATTGCGCTACACCGAGGAGGAATCGCTGGCCATCACGCTGTACTACGCGCGCGATCCGCTAATGCCCGCCGCCAATATGCCGCAATTTGCGTATTTCCGCCTCGACACCCGACGCCGCGCAACCCTCGTTGGCTGGGGTGAGACGTCCCAAGTCGCCGCTGGCTTGCTGGCGTTGCGCATTCGCTACCGCAATGGGCAACCTACGCTCGGCCCGAACGCCTTTTTCTTCCAGGAAGGCACGGCCGACCGCTACGCAGCCGCTGCGTGGGCCATGCTGCGCGTGGCCCCTGATGGCGATGCCCTGCTGGTGGCGCTGACAGATGAGGACCTCAAGCCGCTGGGCTACAACCACTTCTAGGAACCTGTTTATGCCATGGCCACGTCATGGCGCGATGGCACGCCAGGCCTGCACAACAACCTTCAGCCGTCCTGTTGGCCCGAATCGGGAGGCGGCGCTGCGGTCTGCGCCGACTGCAGCATCCCGTCCTGATGCAGGACGCCGCGGTGGTAAATCAATGGAGCCAGTGCCTGCGGCCGCTGCTGTGGTGCGGCAGCTGGCAGCTCGCGCGGGTTGGCACCCCGGTAGCCCAGGTGCTCGACCTCGCCGATGAAAATCGTATGGTCGCCTGCCTCATGCTCTGCATATCTACGGCAGTCAAACCACGCCAGCGCGCCAGGCAGCAAGGGTGCGCCGCTTGGCGCAGCAACAGTGGCAAGATTGGCAAAGCGGTCAATGCCGCGCGTGGCAAAGCGTTGGGCCAGCATCAACTGGTCGGCCGCGAGCACGTTGATTGCAAAGTGGCTGCTCGCCAGAAAGGTTTGACGCGTGGATGCCGTGTGCACCAGACTCCACAGCACAAGCGGAGGCTGCAACGACACGGATGCGAAGGAGTTGACGGTCAACCCCACAGGGGCGCCGGAGGCGTCCAGCGTGGTCACGATGGTGACCCCCGTGGCAAAGCTGCCCAGTGCATCACGGAAATGGCGCTGGCTGAAGGCACTCAACAACCGATCGGCAGCATCACTCACGGCGTCTCCTCGCTTACTCGGCGGTGTGTGCCGTCACCAGCGCCTGCAGCGCCTGCAGCAGCGACGGCGCCTGCAAATCGGCATCCTCCAACACGGGCGCCAACGCAGTCAGAGCGGCTGCGCCCTGCTCCTTGAGTTGCCGCACGGCAGCGCCCGCCTCGCGCCCGCTGGCGTAGCCTTTGCTCTGCAGCAGGACATCACCCTTGGCGTTGGTGAGCTTGAAGTAGAAAAGCCCGTCCTGCTCGCGGTACTGCTTGATCTGCGGCAATTCCACCTTCGCCTTGATGGCAGGCGCTGCCTGCGCGGGCACATCGCGCAGGTCCCGCAGGCCCACGGCATGGCGAAGCTCGGCCAGAAACGGCGTCGCCACTGCGCGGGCTTTCTCGGCCCCGCGGCGCAAGATCGTCTCAATCCTCGCAGGATCGGCCATGAGCGCGTCAAAATGCGCCCGCATGGGGGCAATCTCCGCATCAATCCGCTCGAACAGCTGCTGCTTGGCCTCTGCCCAAGCAATGCCATCGGCAAACGCCTGGCGCATGGCCTGCGCCTCCTGCTCGCTGGCGAAAGCCTGGTAGAGCTGGAAGATGGCCGAGCCTTCGGTCTCCTTGGGCTCGCCCGGCGCGCGAGAATCGGTGGCAATACCCATGATGAGCTTACGCAACTGCTCACGCGGCGTGAACAGCGGGATGGTATTGCCGTAGCTCTTGCTCATCTTGCGTCCGTCCAGCCCCGGCAACGTGGCCACGTTCTGATCGATAACCGCTTCCGGCGGCACCAGCAGCGTGCGACCCTGCCCGTAGATGTGGTTGAAGCTCGCAGCCATGTCGCGCGCCATCTCAATGTGCTGCACCTGATCGCGCCCGACCGGCACCTTGTGGGCGCTGAACAGCATGATGTCCGCAGCCATCAGCACCGGATACATGAACAGCCCTGCGGTGATGTCGGCGTCGGGATCAAGCCCTCCTTCCAGGTTCTTGTCGACCGCAGCCTTGTAGGCGTGCGCGCGATTGAGCAGGCCCTTGCCGGTGACCACCGTCAACAGCCAGGTCAGCTGCGGGATCTCCGGGATGTCACTCTGACGATAGAACGTCACCTGCTCCGGATCCAGTCCGCAGGCAATCCAGGTCGCAGCGATCTCCAGCGTCGAGCGCTGGGTACGCACCGGATCCTGCGACTTGATCAGGCTGTGCAGATCGGCCAGGAAGTAGAAATTATCGACATCAGCCTTGCCTTGTGAGCGCACGGAAGGCCGAATCGCCCCGGCATAGTTGCCCAGGTGCGGCACGCCCGATGGCGTGATGCCAGTCAGATAACGGATAGTCATTGCAGTCTCATTTGGAACACCGCCGGTTGCCCACGCGCATCAGCCCAGCAGCCAGTGCAGCGGCGCGAGGATGACGGCTGCCAGCGCCCCCACCAGTGGCGAGAGCCAGAAGCGCTCGAGCACACCGACCAGCAGCAGGCCCAGCACGATCAGGAAGCCAAACGGCTCCAGCCGCGACAGCATTACGGCCGGCTTGTAGGGCAACAGTCCCACCGCCACGCGGCCGCCATCGAGCGGCGGCAGCGGCAACAGGTTCAACACGGCCAGCACCAGATTCACCATCACGCCCATCTGCGCCATGCCGATGAAAAACCGCTCATACATCCCCGCGGCAAACAGCAGCCCCAGCACGATGGCCCACAGCACCGCCTGCACCAGATTGGACACGGGCCCCGCCAGCGCAATCCAGACCATGTCGCTGCGTGGATTCTTCAGATTACGTGTGTTGATCGGCACCGGTTTTGCATAGCCGAACATGAAGTTACCGCTGGTGGCCAGAAAGATCACCAGCGGGATCACGATGGTGCCGATCGGGTCGATATGCTTGAGCGGATTGAGCGTGATGCGCCCGAGCATCTCGGCGGTGCGGTCGCCAAAGTGCCGGGCGGCATAGCCGTGCGCTGCCTCATGGATGGTGATGGCAAACAGCACCGGAATCGCCATCATGGCGATGGATTGGATAAGAGAGTCTGGATTCACGCCGTCGATTCTCGCAGAAAGCGCACCACCTCAGGCCCGCAGGCCCAATCGCGCCAGATCGCCCTGCCCGGCACGCAGCACTTCGGGCTCACCGCCGCCCTCCATGGCCGTCAGGTCCAGCACCGTGGTCGGACGAATCGCTACGGGCCCCGCATCGATCACCGCCGCGACACCTTTTTCCAGCCGCGTGCGGATGTCCTGCGCATCGCTCAGCGGCTCTTGCTCGCCCGGGAGGATCAGCGTGCTCGCAAGCAACGGCGCTTCCAGAATGGTCAGCAGCTCGCGCACCACGGCGTGATCGGGCACGCGCAGGCCAATGGTCTTGCGCTGGGGATGGCTGACACGGCGCGGCACCTCCTTGCTGGCTTCCAGCACAAAGGTGTAGGGGCCGGGCGTTGCCGCCTTCATCAGGCGGAACTGGCGGTTGTCCACCCGGGCATAGCTGGCCAGCTCCGAGAGGTCCTTGCACAGCAGCGTCAGCAAGTGCTTGTCGTCCACCCCGCGAATGCGCCGCAGATGCTCGGCGGCCGCCTTGTCGTCAAGCCGGCACACCAGCGCATAGCTTGAGTCAGTCGGGATCGCCAGTACCCGACCTTGCTGCAGCAACGCCGCAGCCTGCCTGAGCAGGCGCGGCTGCGGATTTTGGGGATGAACTTCGAAATACTGCGCCATGCCAACCACCTCGTGGAGAAAAAAATGCGCCGACGCGCTGTCCGCAGCCGTCGGCTTTTTCCAGTCGTGATTGTGCCCCAGTGTGAAGCGCCGGTGTGGCCAGCGCCTGTGCCGTATTCACCCATTCCACGCGGGCGCGCCAATCCAGCGACGCGGCAACAGGCCCTAGAATCGCGTGATTCGAGAACCTCCCCTACCCACCAGGCGAACAGCCATGAGCATCAAGAGCGACAAGTGGATCCGCCGCATGGCCGAACAGCACGGCATGATCGAGCCGTTCGAGCCCGGCCAGATCCGCGCCATCGACGGCAAGAAAATCATCAGCTACGGCACCAGCAGCTATGGCTACGACATCCGCTGCGCACGGGAATTCAAGGTCTTCACCAACATCCACAGCACCGTCGTCGATCCGAAAAACTTCGACGAAAAGAGCTTCGTCGACTTCGAGGACGACTACTGCATCATTCCCCCCAATAGCTTTGCCCTGGCGCGCACGGTCGAGTACTTCCGCATTCCGCGCAACGTATTGACGGTCTGTCTGGGCAAAAGCACCTACGCGCGCTGCGGCATCATCGTCAACGTCACCCCATTCGAGCCGGAATGGGAAGGCTACGTAACGCTGGAGTTCTCCAACACCACGCCCCTGCCGGCCAAGATTTATGCGGGCGAGGGCTGCGCGCAGGTGCTGTTCTTTGAAGGCGACGAGCCGCCTGAGATCAGCTACAAGGACCGTGGCGGCAAATACCAGGGCCAGCAGGGCGTTACGCTGCCGCGCACCTGACACTGAGGCCCTGACAGCACCTGTTCGCCGAAACAGCCCCCTGCGCGCATGACGCCCCACCTCAAAGCCTTCGCGCTGCTGGCCACTGCCGCCGTCCTGCTGGTCGTCGGCTACGCCAATCGCGGCATCGGCGGGCTGCTGCTGGTGCTCGGCGCCATCGTGTTTCTCACATTGCTGTATGTGATGCGCATCACGCGCACGCTGCGTGCTGCGGCCGACACCCCAAAAGGCTGCATCGGCAGTGCCGTCATGCTCAATGCGCAACTGCGCGAAGGCCGCACCATGCTGCAGGTCATTCAGCAAACGCGTGCGCTGGGTGACCTGCTGCACGCCTGCGGCGATACCGAAACCTACCGCTGGCGCGACCCCGGTGGTGCCTGGGTCGACGCCACCTTCGTGGCCGGACGCCTGAAACACTGGCAACTGGGTCGGCCCGAGGCCGCTAGCGAGCCACCCCAGCCCTGCCCGTAGGCTGCGCCAGCGTGTCAGCGGATTGCCCCGCGCCTGCGGCGCCGGCCACGTCCGCAGCGAGGCCGCCGCCCGGCAGCTGAACCTCCAACAGCGTCTCACCGGGCCTTGAGCGGACCGCCAGTACACCACCAATGCGCTCCACTCGGCGCCGCATGCTGTCCATGCCGATACTCAAGCCATTCCTCTGCATTGAAGCCTCGCCCATCATCACGCACCACCAATGACAGCGCGCCATCTTCGGTAGCGCCCATCACCACCTGCAGGTGCGCGGCATGGCTGTGCTTGAGCACATTCGTCAACGCCTCTTCCAGAAAACGCGTCAGCCCCGGGATAATCCCCCCGTACTTGTGATTTGACACCATACGCACGATCTAATTCCGTGCACCTGCAAAGTATCTTGCCCTTCAACCTTTTCCGCCAGGAAACGTGATGCGCACCGCAGGCGGGGCCACCCAACGAGGGGCACTTGCGGCGCAGCAGCACGCCGCTGACGGAGCAATGCGGCGCACGCCGGGAGCTCTACGCCAGCTCTCAGAACCTGTTTACGATCTTTTCATGGGTTGCGCACCCAGCACGGCTTATAGCTTGCCTCTCCATCGCCTGGTGGGTCAACGCGACACAGGAAAGGATCGTGCAAGGGTACCCAGCGCGCAGTGGACAAACGCCGCGACAAACTACAACGCGGAATGCCGGGACCTGCAGCTGAGCCTGCGCGCAAGCCGCGCCTTCCCAAGGTCGTGCACATCCTGGCAGGCCGGGCGCAACACCATCCTTTGCCTGCTTTGCGCACAACAATGGCGCACTTGAGTGCGCAGCTGCACCCGTGCAGTGCATGCATGCGGCATATGCAATCCAGTGCGAAGCTATCTGTATAGACAGGCCAGGTGGATGCGGCAATTGGCATGAGGCTTGCTGGAGAAGTGCTGTCGATCCGGCGCAGTGCCATCCGCGGTAATCAGCAGTTCTTCCCCGGGAGGGCCTGCGCGCAATGCGCTGCGTTGCACGGGCTGGATCGACCGGGCATGTGCGCTGTTCTGTCGCCGCCGTCTGTATAGACATGCCCACCCGCCGCGATTGCATTCCCTGACCGTCATCCACCAGCAACTGGAGAGCCCCATGCCTGAGTCTTCTTTCCGCTTCCGCACTTCGCTTCGCATTCTGGCTGCCGCCAGTCTCACCCTGGCGAGCACCACGCACATGGCGGCGCAAGCCGAGGAGACCAAGATCGCCCTGGGCATGTCGGGATGGACGGGCTTTGCGCCGCTGACGCTGGCGGCCGAGGCAGGGCTGTTCGAGAAGAACGGGCTGGATGTGGATCTCAAGATGATCCCGCAGAAGGACCGCCATCTGGCGCTGGCCTCCGGCGCCATCCAGTGCGCCGCCACCACGGTCGAGACGCATGTGGCGTGGAACACCAACGGTGTGCCCATCGTGCAGATCTTTCAGCTGGACAAGTCCTACGGTGCCGACGGCATCGCCGTGCGCAACACCATCAACAGCTTCGCTGACCTCAAGGGCAAGACCGTGGCGGTCAGTGCCCCGGGTACGGCGCCCTACTTCAGCCTGGCCTGGATGCTCAACAAAAATGGCATGACGATGAAGGACGTCAGGACCGTCTCGCTGGAGCCGCAGGCGGCCGCGCAATCCTTCGTTGCGGGGCAGCACGATGCCGCCATGACGTACGAGCCCTACCTCTCGACCGTGCGCGCCAACCCCGAGGCTGGCAAGATTCTCGCCACCACCATCGAGTACCCGATGATCATGGACACGGTGGGGTGCGATCCCAAGTGGCTGGCAGAGAACCGCGACGCCGCCCACGCACTGGCGCAGTCGTACTTCGACGCGCTGGAGATGATCGCCACCGACCAGGCCAAGGCGTATGAAATCATGGGCGCTGCCGTCAAGCAGACTGGCGAGCAGTTCGCGCAGTCCGCTGCCTACCTGCGCTGGGCCGACAAGGCTACCAACCAGAAGTTCTTCGCCGAAGAGCTCGTGCCTTTCATGCAGGATGCCGCCGCCATCCTGCATGAGGCCGGCGTGATCCGCCGCATGCCGGAGAACTACGACGTGATGTATGACGCCAGCATCGTCAACTGACGCGTCGACACACAGCCCAGGCCGTTTTCTGCCGCTACCTGCTGACACCCATGGCCACCACCTCAGCGCCCACTTCCCTTCTCGCTGCAACACGCAAAGACATGCCCGTCCAGTCCCCTCCCGCTGCTGCCCCCGCTCGCACCCGACGCCGCCTGATGGTGCCGCTGGAGCCTGTCAGGCCGCAGCTCAAATGGCTGTTGGGCACGGCATTTTTCGTGCTATTCGTTGCGGTCTGGGCGCTGGCCACGCTGGGCGGTTTCGTTTCGCCGACCTTTCTGGCCAGTCCCATCACGATGCTGCGCGAGGGCGTGCTGCTGTTTACCGAGTACGGTTTTGCGCATGATGTGGCCATGACGGTCTGGCGCGTGATGGGCGGCTTCGTGCTGGCCGCCGCCGTTGCAGTGCCACTGGGCATCGCCATGGGCGCGTGGAAGCCGGTGGAGGCCTTCTGCGAGCCCTTCGTGTCGTTCTGCCGCTATCTGCCCGCCTCCGCCTTCATCCCCCTGCTGATTCTGTGGGCCGGCGTGGGCGAGCTGCAGAAGCTGCTGGTGATCTTCATTGGCTCGGTGTTCCAGATCACGCTGATGGTCGCCGTCACGGTGGGCGGCGCCCGCCGGGATCTGGTCGAGGCCGCCTACACGCTGGGCGCTGGCAACACCGGCATCGTGCGGCGCGTGCTCATTCCCGGGGCAGCGCCCGGTATCGCCGAGAGCCTGCGGCTGGTGCTGGGCTGGGCCTGGACCTACGTCATCGTCGCCGAGCTGATCGGTGCCTCCTCCGGTATCGGCCACATGATCACCGACAGCCAGGCGCTGCTCAACACCGGGCAGATCATCTTCGGCATCATCGTGATCGGCATCATCGGCCTGTTCTCCGACTTTCTCTTCAAGACCATCAACCACCGTCTGTTTGCCTGGAGTGCCCTGTAATGAGCCTGCTGTCCATCCAAGGCGTCTCGCGCACCTTCATCAGCCCCAAGGGACTTGCTACCCAGGCCCTGTTGCCGGTGGATTTCGAGGTGCAGGAAAACGACTTCGTCACCATTCTCGGGCCTTCTGGCTGCGGCAAGTCGACCATGCTGCGCATCGTGGCCGGGCTGGACTTTCCCTCCAGCGGGCAGGTGCTGCTGGAAGGCCAGGCGGTGCAGGGCCCCGGTGCCGACCGTGGCATGGTGTTCCAGAGCTACACCCTGTTTCCATGGCTGACGATCGAGCAGAACATCCGCTTTGGCCTGCGCGAGCGAGGCATGCCACCGGCGCAGCAAAAGGAGCGCAGCGACTACTTCATCGCCAAGGTCGGGCTGCGCGGCTTCGAGCAGCATTACCCCAAGCAACTCTCGGGCGGCATGCAGCAGCGCACCGCGATCGCGCGCGCGCTGGCCAATGATCCCAAGATCCTGCTGATGGACGAGCCCTTTGGCGCGCTGGACAACCAGACGCGCGTGCTGATGCAGGAATTGCTGCTGGGCATCTGGGAGGCCGAGCGCAAGACCGTGCTGTTCGTCACGCACGACATCGACGAGGCCATCTTCATGGCCAACCGCGTCGCGGTCTTCAGCGCCCGCCCCGGCCGCATCAAGTCCGACATCGCCGTCGAGCTGCCCCACCCGCGCCATTACACGGTCAAGACCTCGCCGGAATTCATGGCGCTCAAGGCGCGCTTGACCGAGGAAATCCGCGCCGAGGCACTGGCTGCCGCCGCGCACTGAAGGTCCATTCACAACGCCACCATGCTCGACTCCCTGCACGCTGCCCCCGCGCCGCATCCGCCTGCCAAGCCGCACGAGCGGCCGCTGGCGCTGTACCAGCGTGTCAAGAACTACGTGGTGCACAGGATTGCCAGCGGGGCATTGCCGCCGGGCGCGCGCGTGCCATCGGAGCAGGAGCTGGTGACTTTGTTTGGCGTTGCTCGCATGACCGCCAACCGCGCACTGCGCGAGCTGGCCGAGCAGGGCCTGATCGTGCGCGTTGCGGGCGTGGGCTCCTTCGTCGCAGAAGAAAAGCCGCAATCGACGCTGCTGCAGATCGCCAACATCGCCGAGGAAATCCGCCAGCGCGGCCATGACCACCGCTTCGCCCTGCTGCAGGTGCGGCGCGAGTCGGCTTCCGCCGAGGTGGCTGCGGCGCTGCAGACCATGATCGGCAGCTCGGTCTTTCACCTGATCGGCGTGCACTACGAAAACGACGTGCCCGTGCAACTGGAGGACCGCTACGTCAATCCCAAGGTCGTGCCCCATTTCATGGAGCAGGATTTCTCCTGCGTGCAGCCCTCGGACTACCTGGTACGCAACGTTCCGTTCGACCAGATGGAACACGTCGTCGATGCCGTGCTGCCCACGGCGCAGCAGGCGCAGTGGCTGCAGATGCAGGCCGACCAGCCGTGCCTGCTGCTCACGCGCCGCACCTGGCAGCGCGATGTGCCTGTCACCTGGGTGCACTGCATGCACCCTGGCATGCGCTATCGGCTCGGCTGCCGCTTCCGCACAGACGGTGCGGCGCAGAGCAGTTAAGGCACACACCGCCACGGCAACCCCTTCCACCCGTTTCACATGTATAGACAGGCATAGACATGAATCCGCCATCCTCCCCTGCTCCTGCCGTCCCCCTTGTGCTTGAACCCGGTCACGTCAGCCTCGCGCAGCTGCGCCGCATCTGGCAAGGCGGCGCGCAGCTGGCGTTGCCTCCCAGCGCCGTCGCGGACATGGAGGCCGCACTGCAGCACGTGCAGACCATCGTGGCGCAGGACCAGGTCGTCTACGGCATCAACACCGGCTTTGGCAAGCTCGCCTCGACCAAAATCGCGCCCGAGCGGCTGACCGACCTGCAGCGCAATCTGGTGCTCTCGCACGCCGTCGGCACCGGCGAGCCGCTGCCCGACGCGGTCGTGCGGCTGGTGCTGGCCACCAAGGCCATCAGTCTGGCGCGCGGCCACTCCGGCGCCCGCCCGGCGCTGGCGCAGGCGTTGCTGGCGCTGGCCAATGCCGATGTCGTGCCGCACATCCCATCGCAAGGCTCGGTCGGGGCTTCGGGCGACTTGGCTCCGCTGGCACATCTGGCCTGTGTGCTGATCGGCGAAGGCCAGGCCAAGGTCAATGGCCAGCTCGTCTCCGGGCGCGAGGCCCTGGCTACTGTAGGCCTGTCGCCGTTCGTGCTGGAGCCCAAGGAAGGGCTGGCCCTGCTCAATGGCACCCAGGTCTCGACCGCACTGGCGCTGGCCGGGCTGTTCCAGGCCGAGAGCGTGTTCGCCGCCGGGCTGATCGCCGGCTGCCTGACGCTCGAAGCCATCAAGGGGTCGGTCAAGCCATTCGATGCCCGCATCCATGCCGCGCGCGGCCAGGCCGGCCAGATCGCCGTGGCCCAGGCCGTGCGCGCGCTGCTCGACGGCAGCGAGATCGATCCCTCCCACCCCGACTGCGGCCGGGTGCAGGACCCCTATTCCATCCGCTGCGTGCCGCAGGTCATGGGCGCCTGCCTGGACAACCTCCAGCACGCCGCGCGGGTGCTGTGCATCGAAGCCAACGCCGCCTCCGACAATCCGCTGGTGTTCGACAACGGCGACGTGATCTCCGGCGGCAACTTCCACGCCGAGCCGGTGGCCTTCGCCGCCGACATCATCGCTCTGGCCGTGGCCGAGATCGGCGCCATCTCGGAGCGCCGTCTGGCGCTGCTGCTGGATACCAGCCTGTCGCGCCTGCCCGCCTTTCTGGTGCGCGACAGCGGCGTCAATTCCGGCTTCATGATCGCCCAGGTCACGGCTGCCGCACTGGCTGCGGAAAACCAGTGCCTGGCCCATCCCAGCAGTGTCACCAGCCTGCCCACCTCGGCCAATCAGGAGGACCACGTTTCCATGGCCACCTATGGCGCGCGCCGCCTGGCAGGCATGGCACGCAACACGGCCGTCATCGTCGGCATCGAGGCCATGGCGGCCGCGCAAGGCATGGATTTCGACCGCAGCCTCAAGAGCTCGCCCCTCATCGAACAGCAGTACGCACTGATTCGCAGCCGCGTGCCCTATCTGGAGCAGGACCGCTACCTCGCTCCGGACATCGAGGCCATGCAGCAGTGGGCGCTGCAGGGCGACTGGCCCGCAGCCATCGCCCGCCACCTGCCCAGCCACGCAGCGTGAACGCCGCGCGCCTGAAGCCCTCTGCCCCTTTTCCCAGGAGAAATACCATGAATGCCAAGGACCCCACCGTCAACCAAGACCTCCGGCACGATCCCAGCCGCGTCATCCACGCCCCCACTGGCACCACGCTGCACTGCAAGAACTGGCTGATCGAGGCGGCCTACCGCATGCTCCAGAACAACCTCGATCCGGACGTGGCCGAACGGCCGCAGGACCTGGTGGTCTACGGCGGCATTGGCCGCGCCGCGCGCAACTGGCAGTGCTACGACCAGATTCTCGAAAGCCTGCGCACACTCAAACCCGACGAATCCCTGCTGGTGCAGTCGGGCAAGCCCGTCGGCGTGTTCAGGACGCACGAGAACGCCCCGCGCGTGCTGATCGCCAACTCCAACCTCGTGCCCAAGTGGGCTACCTGGGAACACTTCAACGAGCTGGACCGCAAAGGCCTGTTCATGTACGGGCAGATGACCGCCGGCAGCTGGATTTACATCGGCGCGCAGGGCATCGTGCAGGGCACCTTCGAGACCTTCGTCGAAGCCGGCCGCCAGCATTACGGCAACGACCTGCGCGGCAAATGGATTCTGACGGCGGGCCTGGGCGGCATGGGCGGCGCACAGCCGCTGGCCGGCGTCCTGGCCGGGGCCTGCGTGCTGGCCATCGAATGCCAGCAAAGCTCGATCGACTTTCGCCTGCGCACCCGCTACGTGGACAAGCAGGCCAGGGATTTGGACGATGCGCTGGCGCTGCTGCAGCACCACACGCAACGCAAGGAGGCCGTCTCCATCGCCCTGCTGGGCAATGCCGCCGAGATCCTGCCCGAGCTGGCGCGCCGCGCCAGGGCGGGCGGCCTCCGGCCCGACATCGTCACCGACCAGACCTCCGCGCACGATCTCATCAACGGCTACCTGCCGGTGGGCTGGACTGTCGCGCAATGGCGCGCGGCGGCGGCCGACCCCGCCCAGCATGCGCGCCTGAAGCAGGCCGCAGCCGAAAGCTGCGCCGCGCATGTGCGGGCCATGCTGGAGTTCCACGCCATGGGCGTTCCCACCGTGGACTACGGCAACAACATCCGCCAGGTCGCATTCGACCAGGGCGTGGCGAATGCCTTCGACTTTCCCGGCTTCGTGCCCGCCTACATCCGCCCGCTGTTCTGCGAGGGCAAGGGGCCGTTTCGCTGGGTGGCGCTGTCGGGCGACCCCGAGGACATCTACAAGACCGACGCCAAGCTCAAGGAGCTCTTTCCCGAGAACACCCACATGGTGCGCTGGCTCGACATGGCGCGCGAGCGCATCGCCTTCCAGGGGCTGCCAGCGCGCATCTGTTGGCTGGGCCTGGGCGAGCGCGACAAGGCGGGTCTGGCCTTCAACGAAATGGTCCGCCGCGGCGAGCTCAAGGCGCCCATCGTGATCGGCCGTGACCACCTGGACACCGGCTCGGTGGCCAGCCCCAACCGCGAGACCGAGGCGATGCTGGACGGCACCGATGCCGTCTCCGACTGGCCGCTGCTCAACGCCCTGCTCAACACCGCAGGCGGCGCCACCTGGGTCAGCCTGCACCATGGCGGTGGCGTCGGCATGGGCTACTCGCAGCACGCCGGCGTGGTGATCGTGGCCGACGGCACCGATGAAGCCGCTGCACGCCTCTCGCGCGTGCTGTGGAACGACCCCGCCACCGGCGTGATGCGCCATGCCGACGCTGGCTATGCATCCGCGCAGGCCAAGGCCCGCGAAATGGGCCTGAAGCTGCCGATGTTGCCATGACGCAGCCCCGCCCACACCGCGGGCCCGCCGTGTGCCAGCCGTTCAACCTTGCGGCGCTTGCGCCCAGTGCCTGGAAGAACGGCGGCGGCCAGACCCGCGAGATCGTCTGCTGGCCGCCAGGCAGTGCCATGGAGAACTTCGGCTTTCGCATCAGCGTGGCCGATGTCGTCCGCGATGGGCCGTTTTCCGCCTTCAGCGGCATGGACCGCCACATCCTGCTGCTGGAAGGTGCGGGCATGCGCCTGTGCAGTCCGCAATGGGGCATCGACCACCGACTGGAGCCGCGCGGCGCGCCCTTTGCCTTTGCAGGCGATGCGCCGCTGCAGTGCACGCTGCTGGAAGGTGCCTGCCGCGACTTCAACGTCATGGTGCGCCGGGACCAGTGGCGCGCCAGCGTCGAGGTGGCGGCGCAGGCCTGCACCGCACCGGCTGGCAGCACCGGCCTGTGCATGGCCATGGAGGGCAGCTGGCAGCCTGATGGCGGGCGGCCCCTGCAGCGCCATCAGGGCCTGTGGTGGCATGCCCTCGACCACGCGCTGACCGTGACCCCGATGGCAGCGCCTGCCCGGCTGGTCTGGGTGGTGCTTGTGCCAGCGGCGGACAATGCGCGCCAGCGTTCCAATTCCGATGGAGCCCCACCACGATGACCCTACCCTCCCTTTCCACCCTGCCCAGCGCCGATGGTTGCTGGCGCAACCTGCGCCTGGCTGCCGATCTGGCGCAGACCGCGCAGCCCGTGGCCCCCGGTGCGCGAGCCTGCATCGCCGTCGTCGACGGCCAGATTGCCTGGGTCGGCGCCGAGGCGCAACTGCCCGAACGCTTGGCCGCACTGCCCACCCACGACGGGCAAGGCATGCTGGCTACCCCCGGGTTGATCGACTGCCACACCCACCTCGTCTACGGCGGCCACCGTGCGGGGGAGTTCGCCATGCGGCTGGCCGGCGCCAGCTATGAGGAAGTCGCCCGTGCCGGCGGTGGCATCGTCTCCAGCGTCAGCGCCACGCGCGCCGCCAGCGAGGACGCACTGGTGGAACTGGCCCTGCCGCGCCTGCAACAGCTGCTGGACGAGGGCGTCTGCGCCATCGAGATCAAGTCCGGCTACGGCCTGGCACTGGCGCACGAGCGCAAGCAGCTGCGCGCCGCCCGCAGGCTGGCCACGCTGGGCGGCGTCACGGTACGCACGACCTTTCTGGGAGCGCATGCACTGCCGGCCGGATACGCCGGCCAGAGCAGCGCCTACATCGACCTGGTGTGCCAGCAGATGCTGCCGGCGCTGGCCAACGAGGGCCTGATCGACGCCGTGGATGTATTTTGCGAGCGCATTGCCTTTTCGCTGGCCGAGACAGAACGGGTTTTCGAGGCCGCCACCCGGCTGGGCCTGCCCGTCAAGCTCCATGCCGAGCAGCTCTCCAACATGGAAGGCGCGGCACTGGCCGCGCGCTATGGCGCACTCTCGTGCGACCACATAGAGCATCTTTCCGCCACCGGCATTGCGGCGATGCGCGCAGCCGGCACCGTCGCGGTGCTGCTGCCCGGCGCCTTCTACACGCTGCGTGATACGCAGGTGCCGCCCATCGAGGCGCTGCGCGCAGCGGGCGTGCCGATGGCCGTCTCCACCGACCACAATCCCGGCACCTCGCCCGCGCTCAGCCTGCTGCTGATGGCCAACATGGCCTGCACGCTGTTTCGCCTGACCGTGCCCGAGGCGCTGGCGGGCATCACCTGCCACGCCGCGCAGGCATTGGGGCTGCAGCACAGCCACGGCCTGATCGCGCGCGGCCGGCCTGCCAACTTCGTCCTCTGGCCGGTGCAGGAAGTGGCCGAACTCGCCTACTGGTTTGGCTGCAAGCCTGACTGCACCATCGTGCGGCAGGGCCGCATCGCGCGTACCGCGCGACCTGTATCGGAGCATGTTGCATGAACACCCACACCGATTTCCTTGCTGCCTTGCAGGGCGCCGTCGGCGCCGATGCCGTGCTGCGTGGCGAGTCCATCCCCGCAGCCTGCCAGAGCGACTGGAGCGGCACGCCCCCGGTCCGGCCGCTGGCGCTGGTGCGCCCTGCCAGCATCGACGAGGCCTGCGCGGTGCTGCGGCTGTGCCATGCGCACCACATTCCGGTCGTGCCGCAGGGCGGTCTGACCGGGCTGGCCGGCGCTGCCGTGCCGCATGCAGGGGGCATTGCCCTGTCCCTGCAGCGCATGGCCGCCATCGAAGCCGTCGATCCGCGCAGCGGCACGCTGCAGGCACAGGCGGGCGCGACGCTGCAGTCCATCCAGCAGGCCGCCGAACAGGCCGGCCTGCGCTTTGGCGTCGATCTGGGCGCGCGCGGCAGCTGCCAGATCGGCGGCAACGTCGCCACCAATGCCGGCGGCAATGGCGTGCTGCAGTTCGGCATGATGCGCGAGCAGGTGCTGGGCCTGGAGGTCGTGCTGGCCGATGGCACCGTGCTGCCGATGCTGCGGCCCATGCTCAAGAACAACACCGGCTACGACCTCAAGCACTTCTTCATCGGTGCCGAAGGCACACTGGGGCTGATCACGCGCGTACTGCTGCGCCTGCATCCGCGGCCGGCGGCGCGCACCACCCTGCTGGCGGCATTTTCCGCCTTCGAGCAGGCACTGGCGCTGCTGCAGCGGTTGCAAGGGGCGTTTCCCGCCCGGGTGGCGGCGTTCGAGTTGATGTGGGAGCGCTTTGTCACCTGCGCACTGCGCTGGCAGGGTGGCGCCTCCCCTTTCGCACAGACGTACCCGCTGCTGGCGCTGATCGACATTGAAGGCGATGCCGACGCCCCGCTGCAGGAAGCGGTGCAGGAGCAGCTGGCACTGGCCCTTGAGGCGCAGGAAGTTGCGGATGCCGTGCTGGCGCAGTCGCAAGCGCAGGCACGCCAGCTCTGGCGCATGCGTGAGGCGCCGGCGGAGTTTCCCACGCAGCTGCATCCGCCCATCAACTTCGACGTCAGCCTGCCGCTGCCGGAGATTGGCCGGTTTGCCGCGCAATGCCAGCAGCGCCTGGACGAGCGCTGGCCCGGCCACGCCACGCTCTACTTCGGCCACGTCGGCGATGGCAACCTGCACATCACCACCGACGGCGCCAGCGTGCACCACGAGGAAGCGGCGCTGGAGGCCGAGGTCTACGCCCTGGTGGAAGCCTTCGGCGGCAGCGTCTCGGCCGAGCACGGCATTGGCCTGCACAAGAAACCCTATCTGCGCGCCAGCCGCAGCCCGCAGGAAATCGCGGCCATGCGCGCCATCAAGCAGGCGCTCGATCCCCTGCATCTCATGAATCCCGGCAAGGTGTTCAACTGACATGACCTCCCTTCTCAACGCGCTGGTGCGGCCGGAAATCGCGCCGCTTCCCGTCTACAACGCCGGCCTGTCCGATGCCGCGGTGCGCGCCCGCTACGGTGTGGCGCGCACCATCCGCCTGGGCAGCAATGAAAACCCGTTCGGCCCCAGCCCCAGGGTGGCGCAGGCGCTGACCGCACTGGCCGCCCATGTGGGCGACTATCCGGACGCCCACGCCACGCAGCTGCGCCAGGCGCTGGCCGAAGGCACCGGCATGGCCGAAGAACGCCTGGTCTTTGGCAACGGCTCGGAGGAGCTGATCAAGCTGCTGTGCGAAATCTTCCTGCAACCTGGCGATGTCGTGGTCACACAGCGGCCCGTGTTTGGCCTGCATCAGATTTACCCGGAGATGATGGGCGCGAAGGTGCAGCTGCTGAATCTGACCGCCGCACTGGGCTTTGACGTACCTGCCTGGTGCGAGGCCTTGCGCGCCGGGCCCAAGCTGGCGTTTCTGCCCAACCCGTCCAATCCGGTGGGCTGCATGGTCGACGCCGATGCGATGGCGCGTCTGCTGGCGGCCGCGCCCGAGACCACCCTGCTGGTCATCGACGAGGCGTATTACGAATACGCCCGCCTGGCCGATGGCTATCCGGACGTGTTGGCGCAGCTGGCCACGCGCAAGGGGCCGTGGATGGTGCTGCGCACCTTCTCCAAGGCGTGGGCGCTGGCCGGGCTGCGGGTGGGCTACGGACTGGCCAGCAGCGCCGAACTGGCAGCGCTGATCGACAGGGTCAGAACCCCGTTCAACCTCAACAGCGCCGCGCAGCACGCCGCACTGGCGGCCTGGCAGGATGCCCCGCACATGCAGCGCAGCGTCGTGCAGACCGTACAGCTGCGCGAGGCGCTGGCCCAGCGCCTGCAGACACTGGCAGCTGCCGGCGCGCCGCTGGCGGGGCTGCGCATCGCCCCCTCGGTGGCGAACTTCCTGTTTCTCGACCTGGGCCGCCCCGCTGCGCCAATCGCCCAGGCTCTGCTGGCGCAGGGCATCATCGTCAAACCGTGGAAGGAAGACGGCTACACCCAGTGCCTGCGCGTCTCCATCGGCCAAGCCACCGACAATGCGGCATTCGTGCATGCACTGGTGCAGGCATTTGGACAGGAGCAAGCATGACGCGCACCGATGCCAGCCACGCCCTGTTCGCCGCCGATGCCCTGCTGCCCGGCGGCTGGGCCCGCAACGTACTGTTGCGCTGGAACGCCCAGGGCGAATTCACACAGATCGAACCCGGTGCCACCTGCCCACCAGAGGTGCCACGTGCCACCGGCCCGGTGATTCCCGGCATGCCGAATCTGCACTCGCACGCCTTCCAGCGCGCCTTTGCCGGACTGACGGAGCACCGCACGCAGGCACAGGACAGTTTCTGGAGCTGGCGCACCCTGATGTACGGATTTGCCAACCGCCTCACGCCCGAACAGCTGGAAGCCATCGCCAGCTGGCTGTACCTCGAAATGCTGCAGGCGGGGTACACGTCGGTGTGCGAGTTCCACTATGTCCACCACGATCAGGACGGCGCGCCCTACGCCGATGACGCGCTGCTTTCGCAGGTGCTGCTTCGCGCGGCCGCACGCGTGGGCATGGGCATGACGCTGCTGCCGGTGCTCTACCAGACCAGTGGCTTTGGCGGGCAGCCCGCCCGCAGCGATCAGGCGCGCTTTCTGCGCAGCACCGACAACATGCTGGCCCTGCTGCAAGGCCTGCAACCGCTGGCCGCAGAGCTGGGCGCGCAACTGGGGCTGGCGCCGCATTCCCTGCGAGCCGTGCCACCTGCGAGCCTGCGCGCGGCCATCGAAGGGCTGCATGCACTCCTGCCCGATGCGCCGGTGCACATCCACATTGCCGAGCAGCAGCAGGAAGTCGAGGACTGCCTGGCCTGGAGCGGCCTGCGCCCGGTGCAATGGCTGCTGGCGCACATGCCCGTCGATGCCCGCTGGTGTCTGGTGCACGCCACGCACATGACGCCAGCCGAATACGAGGCAGCCGCGCGCAGCGGCGCCGTCGCTGGCCTGTGCCCGATGACCGAGGCCAACCTGGGCGATGGCATCTTCGATGCACCGCTGTGGGTGGCGCATGGCGGCCGCTGGGGCATCGGCTCGGACAGCCACGTCTGCGTCAATGCCGCCGAGGAACTGCAGATGCTGGAGTACAGCCAGCGTCTGGCGCTGCGGCAGCGCAACGTGCTGGCCACGCCAACGCAGCCGCACGTCGCCACGGCGATGACACTGCAGGCCGTCGCCGGCGGCGCGCGGGCCAGCGGGCGCTCCATCACCGGACTGGCAGTAGGACAGCAGGCAGACATGGTCGCGCTGGATGCGCAGCATGTGGCACTGGCGGGCCTGCCGGCCGAACTGGCCTACGCGGGCCATGTGTTTGGCAGCCAGCGCAGCAGCGCCATCGCCAACGTCTGGTGTGCCGGCCGCCTGCGGGTGCAGGCAGGCCGCCATGCGCTGCACGACGACCTGCAACACGCCTTCATCAACGCGCGCCGCCAGTTGCTGGCGATCACCCACTGACACCGCATTGCCACGCCATGACGATCACCACCGAACCCGCCTATGTGTTCCACCGGGGCAGCAGCCCGCTGCTGATTTCCATGCCCCATTCGGGCACCTACGTGCCGCCGCAGATCCTGGCGCGGCTAACGGAAGAAGCGCGCCAGCTGCCCGATACCGACTGGCACCTGCCGCAGCTGTATGCCTTTGCCCGGCAGCTTGATGCCTCGATCCTGATCGCGACGCACTCGCGTTACGTGATCGACCTCAACCGCCCACCGGATGGCGCCAGCCTCTACCCCGGCCAGAGCGTCACCGGCCTGTGCCCGATCGACAGCTTCGACGACACGCCGCTCTACGCACGTGCCGAGGACCAGCCGGATGAGGCCGAGATCGCCGCACGGCGCACCGCCATCTGGCAGCCCTACCATGCCAGACTGCGCGAGGAGCTTGATCGCATCAAGGCCCGCCACGGCATCGCCATACTCTGGGATGCGCATTCCATCCGCTCGGTGCTGCCGCGCTTTTTCAGAGGCAAGCTGCCCGACCTGAACATCGGCACCGCCGATGGCGCCAGCTGCGCGCCCGCGCTGGCCGAGCAGTTGCTGGCCATCGCGCGTCAGGCCCCGGGCCATGACAGCGTGCTCAACGGCCGCTTCAAGGGAGGCCACATCACGCGCCACTACGGCCACCCGGACCAGGGTTTCCACGCCGTACAGCTGGAGATGACGCAGGCCTGCTACATGCAGGAGAGCCTGCCCTTCGACTACCTGCCAGAGCGTGCCGCGCAGATCCAGCCAACCCTGGAGAAGATGCTGCATGCCGTGCTGGGTTTTGCCCGCCGCGCTCCAGCCGGCGCATGACTGGCGGCACAATGCAGGTTGGTCGCAACCCCGGCCACTCCTGCACTGCATCGCATGACCGACGCCACCCACTCCCTGTTTACCTATGGCACGCTGCAACGTGCCGACATCCAGCAACACCTGTTCGGCCGCCGGCTGCAAGGTCAGCCGGATGTGCTCGAAGGCTACGCACTAGCGCACGTCGACATCGCCGATGAGGCTTGCGCCATCACTGGTCAGACCTGCTACCCGATACTGCGTTACCTGGGCCCGCAGGCCCAGCCCATTGCAGGCGTGGTCTACACCCTCAGCGAGGCAGAGTTGCTGCGCGCCGACGCCTACGAAGGCCCGGCCTACCGGCGTGTCTACCTGCCCCTGCAGTCAGGCCGCAAGGCCTGGGTGTATGTGGATACGCAGGACGCAGCCGCCTGAATCACCTTCCCCGCTGCACCATGTCCGAACTCGACTGGCTGGCCGACGGCAGCCCGTACTCGCCCCGATTTGAAGACCGTTACCACAGCCATCAGGACGGCGGTCTGACGCAGTCGCGCAGCAGCTTTCTAAACGGCTGCGGGCTGCCGCGGGCGTGGCAGAGCCAGTCGCAGTGGCGCGTGCTGGAGACCGGTTTTGGTCTGGGGCTGAATTTTCTCGTGACCTGGCACGCCTGGCGCGCGGACCTGCAGCGCTGCACGTGCCTGCACTTCATCTCCACAGAGGCATATCCCGTCAGTGCGTCAGCGCTGCTGAGCGCAGCCCGGCAACGCTACCCGGCGCTGCTGCCGCTGGCGCAGCAGCTGGCCGCACAGTATGCCGAGCTGGACCTGCGCCAGGACGTGCACCGGCTGCGCTTCGATGGCGGGCGCGTGCTGCTGACGCTGGCCATTGGCGATGCACGCCAGTGGCTGCGCAGCGAAGGCTGGCAGGCCGACAGCATTTACCTTGATGGCTTCAATCCCGCCAAGAATCCGGACATCTGGAGCGCAGACACGCTCAAGGCCGTGGCACGCTGCAGCGTGCCCGGCCACACCCAGCTGGCTACCTGGTGCGTGGCGCGCAGCGTGCGCGACGCGCTGGCGCAGTGCGGCTTCCAGGTCGAACGCGTGCCCGGCACGCCACCGAAGAAACATAATTTGCGTGCACGTTACGCGCCCGCGTGGCCTGTACGCAAGAGGCCCGGCAGCGACGGGCCTCCACTGGCATTGCCGGCTGCGTTACGCAACGGCCCGCAGCGCCACTGCGTGGTGATCGGCAGCGGCATTGCCGGCGCCTGCATGGCACGCAACATGGCCGAGCATGGTTGGCACGTAACCGTGCTTGAGCGCGGCCCACAACCGGCCAGCGGCGCATCTGCCCTGCCGGCCGGGCTGTTCGCCCCGCACATCTCGCCAGACGATGCGCCACTTTCGCGCCTGAGCCGCGCCGGGGTGCGCGCAATGCGGCATGCTGCCTCACAACTGCTGCGCCACGGCATCGACTGGCAGGACAGCGGTGTGCTGGAACATCGCATCGGCAAAAAGCTCGGCCTGCCGGCGGCCGATCGCCAGATCGGCCCTCCCTCGTCGCGCCCTGCCTTGCAGGAGGAGGTTCAGGCCTGCGGGCTGCCACCTGAAGCGGCCACTGCCGCCGTGCTGCACACGCTGGCCGGCTGGCTCAGGCCTGCGGCATTGGTACAGGCCTGCCTCGCCCACCCGGCCATCCGGCTGCAGACGGGATGCGCGGTGCGGCAGGTGACACGCGCTGGTGCACATCCATCGGGGCGATGGCAGCTTGAGGGCGACAATGGCCTGCTGCTGGCGCAGGCAGATGTGGTGGTCATCGCCACCGCATTCGATGCGCTGACGCTGCTACGCACCAGCCTGGCCGGCCACTGCGATGGGCTGACGCTGCCGCTCAACGCGGTGCGCGGCCAGGTGGCCTGGGGCCATTGCCCGGCCGATGCAGCGTTGCCGCTGCCCGCGCGGCCCGTCAACGGCAAAGGTTCGTTCGTGTGTGTGCCCACCGGCGGCCTACACGACGCCAAACGGTTGTGGATCAGTGGCGGCACGTTCGAACGCGCGGCCCCCACGGAAGCGCCGGACGAAGCGGCCATCATCGCGGCAATGGCCGCCAACCGCGCCAGGCTGGCGAAACTGATGCCTGCCACTGGCCAATCGCTGGCTGACATGCTGTTTGCGACGCCCGTCTCGACCTGGGGCGGCGTGCGCTGCACGGTCCCGGACCGCACGCCGGTGTATGGGCCGGTACTGGTCAATGATCCCACCCTGCTGGTAGCGGCCGGTCTGGGCGCACGCGGCCTGACACTGGCCTGGCTGTGCGCGGAAGTCCTCACCGCCCAGCTGCATGCGCAGCCGCTGCCGGTGGCGGCAGATCTGGCACGGCGGATCGGCAGTCTGCGCTTTGCAGACGCGCCGCATTCCAAACCGCATCAATCGTAGGTCAGCGTGTAGATCAGGTCCACGGCCGTCTGCTCGCCCGTTTCGCCCCGCGCCGTCAGACGACGCGTAATGTCATAGAACACATACAGCGTGCTGGCGGCGCCCGAAAGACCGGCCTCATAGGTCACATACAGCTGATCCGACAGGCGCTTGCCGATGGACACACCGCTTTCGCTCAGGCCCACTTCGTCGAAACCCAGCCCCTGCGCAAGACTGTTGCCGACACTGCCTGCGAGCAAGCCCAGCGCCGCCTGCTGCATGGCATTGCCATCGCTGCCAGCGCCGGGAGCGCGCCCCAGTACCACCCACGACAGCGTCTCCGATTCCGGCAACGTGGGCTCTGAATACAGCTGCACACGTGGCGCCAGCGCGGTGCCCGTGACACGTACCCCCGCACGGATGTTGTCCGGCAGGTTGGGACGCAATGCCAGCAGGTTCAGCGACGGGTTGGTCATCGGCCCGCTGAACAGCACCAGGCCGGTCTCGACATCCAGCGCCTGCCCGAAAGCCCGGTAACGCCCTTCGTCCGTGCGGATTTCGCCGACGATGCTGACCGGATCATTACCGCTGGTGGCACTGCGGATGGTGAGCTCACCTTCCAGCCGCGTGGTGATGCCATAGCCCTGCAGCGCAAAGTCCCGCCCCAGGTTGAGGGTGATGGCCATGTCCATCGGTTGCGCAGTCGTGAGCTGCCCGCGTGGCAGCGGCACCTCGTTTTCCGCCGTCTCGCCGCGAACCACCACGACATCGCTGCCCAGCGTCGGCGCCCCGGACTCCGGCAGCGTGATCGACGCACGGTCTACGTTCACATTGCCACGCACCCGCAGCGCGCCATCGCTCAGGCCCGCGGCAAGCTCGCCGCTGATGCTGACCTGCCGGTCGTTGCGCACGAGCACCTGCATGGCATCGAGCTGCGCGCGCACATCCATGGCAATGCCGGTCTGCCCCGGCGCGGCGTTGGCCACGCCGCTCCAGTCGATGGTGCCGCTGGCCGTCATGCTGCCACGCTCGGTAGGCGCTGGCGTGCGGTTGCCACTCAGGCCTCGCACGTAGGCGTTGCTGCCAGTGCCGCCCTGAAACGTCAGCGACTCGATCAGCAGGCGATTGCCCTGCAGGTCTGCGCGCAATTGTCCCTCGTGCAGGTCAACACCATCCAGTACGGAACGCAGGTTGAGGCTATCGGCGCGGATGGGGCCCTGCAATTGCGGCGCCTGCACCGTGCCGGCCAGTGCAACGTCGGCAGACAGTGCGCCCGTGATACGCCAGCCCGGTGGTGCCAGGGCCCCCCACAGACTCAGGTCCGGCAGCTGCGCCTGGACGCGGCCAGACAGTGGCGCCTGCGGCGGCAGGCTCCAGCTGCCGCCCTGGCGCGCCAGCGTGGTCCGTGCCTGCCCGTTGATGACACCGGCACGGGCTGTGTCCCAGGTCAGCGCGACCTCGACATCCTGCCCCTGCGACTGCGCACGCAGCTGCATTGCGCGGATGCCTGCTGCCAGGCCCGGTGGCTGGCCATCGGCGGTGCTGCCCGCTGGTTGCTGCACGTCGGTCAGCCATATATCGCCCTGGCTGCGTTGCAGCACGGCCTGCAATTGCAGGGTGTCGGCCAGCTCTACATCCCAGCTGCCGTCCAGCACCAGCGTGGAGCGCACACCTGCGTTGCGCAGCGGTGGATTGTCGGCAAGCAGCCCGTCAATCCAGGCCGGCACCAGTCCCTGCAACTGTCCACGCGTCTGCAGCGTGATCGCACCTCCTGGCGCCTGGGCAAAGCGCAGCGGTTCCCAGCGCAGTGTCAGCGCCTCGCCTCGCGCCGCCACTTCCGCTGGAGGCATCAGGCGTGCCTGGCCTGCACTTGTCGTCAGCTGCAACCGGTTGCCCGTTTGCACCGTAACCTGCAGGCCCTCATCAACCTGTAGCTGCCACGGCTGCGCGTGCTGCGGCAATGTGGCCGCACCCGCCAGGCGTTCGATCGCGATCTGCCACTGCGGCTGGCTGCTACCACCCTGCTGCCGCAACGCCGCCTGTGCCTGGGCGTTGGCCTGAATGCCGTTGGCGGTGGCATCTAGCCGGGCGGCCAGCGTGGCCGCAGCCAGATTGCCTTGCAGGTTCACATCCAGCGACCGTACGTCGATCGCGGTGCCGCCAGCCTGTGCGCCTTCGGCTGCCGGCATGACAAGCTGCAGTCCATCGCTCTGCGCCTGCAGGTGCATGCGCAACTGCGGCTGTGCGGCGGGGCGCTGCAGCCCTTCGAGCCACTGTTGCCAGCCGCCCTGCCAGTCGGCGCGGATGCTGGTTGCGCCCTGCGCCTGCAACGCAGGTACCATTTGTGCTGCCATTGGCAGGTCATGCAGCCACGCAACGAACTGCTCTGCGGAAGCAATGTCCAACTCCAGCCGTCCACTGCCGTCGGTCTTGTGCATGCGGGTGTCGGCCTGCATCTGCAGCCCCGGTGCCTGCGCGGTCCATGCAGCTTCGATCTCCGCGGCATCTGGCAGGGCCACGCGCACGCCACTGGAGTCGACCCTCGCCTGGAATGCGTCCAGATGCACGCGCTCGATCTGCAACTGCTGCGGCGTCCACTGGCCCTTGGTCTGGATGGCGCGTACATCCCACTGACCGCGTCGGCGGCCCGCGGCATTGCCCGTCACGCCCTGGCTGGCGATGTCCACGTCGAAGGCCACAGAGCTGCCGAGCTGGCCTGCGGCGGTCAGGCTACCGCCCAGGTCCGGTACCTGGCCTGCCGCCAGTTCACTGTGCATCTGCACCAGCGGCAGCGCCTGCACCAGCCCTTGCACCTCCAGCGCACGGGTCTGCGGCGCGTAATGCCCCTGCAACGTCACGCTTCCATCGCCGATGTGCGCCTGCAGCGTCTCGGCGCTCCAGCGCTCGGGCGTGATCTGCGCCTTGGCAAGCAATTCACGCACCGGCAGGCGCTGCTGGTCAAGCATGCCCGGCTGGGCATTGCTGAGGTCGGCGGCCACGGCCCAGCGTGCCTGCGCCAGATCCGCGGGCACGGGCGCGCCGCCATCCAGCGGCGCCAGGGAGACAGTGCCGCCAAGCTGCGTCTGCGGCAGCGTGCGCATCAGTGCCTGCATGTCAACCGCCTCCAGCGCCAGCGATGCCTCGGCCTGCGCCAACTGCTGGGGGTCCGCCTGCCCCCGCAGGGTGACGCGGCCAGGCTCGCGCTCGCCAGCAGCAGCCAGCAGCAGCTGCAACTGGGCAATGCGCAGCTGCGTGGGGGCGTAAGCCATATCAGCCTGCAGTTGCTGGACCGGCAGCAGGCCTTCGTCCCACTGACCCGCACTGGCGTTGCGCACATCCGCTTGCAGCTGCCATGCCTGCTGTGCCTCGGCAGCGGCCAGGGGGCGCAGCTGCAACGTGCCGTTCACGTCGGTGTGCGGCGCAGCGGCGGCAAAGGCCTGGGCATTGAGGTGCGCCAGCGCGAGTTCCGCCTGCTGCACTGGCTGGCTGCGCCAGGGGTGCAGTTCCGCCTGTCCCTGCAGCTGTGCCGGGGCGCCCGCCGCATCGGCCGTGCCCTCCTGCAGCGTCAGCAAGTCATCTCCCTGCGGCACTGCGGTGGAGAGGGCCTGCTCACGCGCGTCCAGGCGCACCTGCAGCTGCGCCGCCTCCCCCCCGGCCAGTGAGCCGTCGGCCTGCAGCACCGCGTGCAGGGTGGCTGGCGCCTGCGGCGCGAGATTGCGCAGCCACGCGCCCACGCGGGCCTGCACGTCCAGCTGCTGCGCATGCAACCGCAGCCGGCCCCGGAGGCGGCTGTCCTGGTATTGCAGACTGTCAAGTTGCAGCGCATGCCAATCGTGGTCGTAGCTGTACTGCGCCGCCACGTTCTCGATCGTCTGCGTGGCAGCGGTGCCGTCCTGCGCGACGGTCTCGATCTCGACGCTGCCAACGCGCAGCGGCAGCGTGACGGCGATGGGCAGCGTGAGCTGCTCGGGCATGCGAAACGGCGGGCCTTCTGGTTCCGGCGTTTCAGGCTGTGGCGTCAGCCGGACGTGAATACGCTCGGCCTGCAACGTGCGAACGTGCAAGGCACGGTGCCACAGCTGGGACAGCGACCAGTCGAGCGTGAAATCCTGCACCTCGACTTGCGTGCCCGGCATCGCGTAGCGCAGACGGGTGATATGGCCGCCGCCAGAGATAGAGCCCTGCACGCCCTCGTACTGCAATGTCTGCCCCTGCGGCAGCAAGCGCTGCGCCAGCGCCAGCGCGCCGGCCAGTGACTGGCTGGAGGAGGCCCACCAGAGCAGGCCGCCGATTGCCGCTGCGACGACCAACAATAGCGCGACAAGCAGCCACAGCAGGCGCCGCAGCCAGCGCCTGCGTGGCGGTGTGGCAGGCGCGCTGGCGACGTGTTGAAAGGATGGGTCGGGAGATTGATCAGTCATGGCAAATGGCAACCTGCGCAGGGGATGCGCACTGCTGCGTCAGAAAGTAAAGCCCAGGCGCAGGTGCAGCCGCAGTTGTTCCTTGTCGATACCGTAGGCCACGTCGGCCTGCATGGGACCGACGGGGCTGTTCCAGCGGATGCCCGTGCCGACGCCGGTGTACAGCGACACCGCGTCGATGTCATTGGAGACGAAGCCCGTATCGACGAACAGCGCGTATTCCCAGTCGGTCTGGTTGCCGAACATCGTCATCGGCCGCTGCCACTCGACACTGCCCACGCCCAAATAGCGCCCGCCATAGAGCCGCCCGCTTTCGGAGCGCGAGCCGATGCTCTCGTAGCCATAGCCGCGCACCGTGGTATCACCACCAGTGAGAAACAGCAGCGTGGCAGGCACTTCAGTGCCATCGTCGGCCCAGATCGCCCCGACATCGCTGCGCAGCGCAATGCGGCTGCGCCGCCCGACCTCGTTGGCCGCGCCGACCGGCAGAAGATACAGCCCGCGCAGGTGGGTGCGCAGGAAAGGTTCACGCTGCGGCGTGAGGGTAAAGCCGATGCCGCCTTCGGCACCGATGCCAAAGCCTTCGGTGGGGTTGTTGCGGTTGTTGAAGTAGCGCCCCGTCCACGCGTAGTTGGCCATGATCGACGACGAACTGCCCGGCGCATCCCCGCCCTCGACCTTGGAGAAGTCGTACTGCAGGTAGTAGCGCCGGTCGATGTGGCCGACCTGCTTGCTGCGCCCGCCGACGACGGACACCGAATTGGCCTTGAAATCACCGATTTCCGAGCGACCCAGCTCACCGCCGGTGAACCACGACCAGCCTTCGCGATTAGGCATGGCCGTCCAGAGTGTGGACGCTTCCTGCGTGTGCTGGTCCAGCGCGAGCCGGCTGACGGCACGCCAGCCCAGCGGCCAGAGCTTGTTGTGGGTGTGATCGATCGACAGGCGCGGCCCCGCGTCCGTCGTCAAGCCGACACCGAACACCACCTTCTGGTACTTGGCCTCCCGCACCCGCGCGATGACGGTGGCATGGTCCGGATCGCTTTGCGTGTCCAGCATCAGAAAGGCGGAATCGAAATAACCGCTGGCAGCCAGGCGCTGCTGGGCATCGAGCAAGGCCTCTTCACTGTATTCCTGTCCTTCCGGGATGCGGGCGATGTTGCGCACACCCTGCGGGTCATACCGCTGCACACCTTCGAGTTGCAGGTCGCCAAACCGGTAGAGTGGCCCAGCGTCATAAAGCACGTACAGGCTGGCCGTGTTGTCCTCGGCGCGCACGCTCGCCTGGCTCTGGGCGATCTGCGCGGTGGGATAGCGCAACTTCTGCAACTCGCGCAGCCCCCGGCTCTTGGCTGAGTCCCAGTCGCTCTGGGTAAAGCCGCTGCCCGTCGTCAATGACCAGCCACTGACGATGCGCTCACGCTGCCCTGCGGCGCGGGCGTCGCTGTTCATCGGCTCCGCAAACGCGACCGTGCGCTCGGCCACCGTGGTCTGCGGCCCAGGCTCAACCTCAATGACGATGGTGCGGGGCGGCTGGACACCAGCCTGCGCTTGCTCCACACGCAGCGAAAGGGTCGGATTGAAGTAACCCAGCGCTGCGAGCAGATCGCGCGCATTCTCATCGGCCTCGGCCAACAATCGATTGAACTCCGTCTCCCGCAGATCGGGAAAACGGGTATAGCGCTGCAGGGTCAGATGGCGCTCGAGATGACTGGCGATGCCGCCGTCGTCACTGCGCACGTCGATGTCAAAGGACGGGTCAGCCTGTGTCACGACAATGCCTGACGGATCCTCCTGGGCAGAATCCGCAGCGTCCGCCCCACCAAGCCCCGCGCACCCCTGCAACCCCAGCGTGACACAGGCCAGCGCCAGCGCGCCACGCCCCCGCCATCGCTGGCGCGGCGCCGCACACCAGCGCGCAGTCGCCACATGGGCCGCAGGTTTCAGACCGGGAAAGGAAAATGCAATCGGGCGGATCATGCGCGGTATTCTGACATTGGCTGACATCGCCGCTGTCAGGCGAACCCGCTTTCAACAGGGATTTCGTCGCGTCGGGCCAGCGTGACCGCGTGAACAAAGGTCAAAAACTGGCCAGGCACTGCGGGCGAGACGCCCGGCGCTGCGCCATGCCGCCCCGTGCAGGCCAACGCGACGAGCGCAAGGTCCGTCAACAGATGTTCAAGCCGGCTCGGCAAACCAACGCTCGGCCAGGCGCACCCAGAACGTTGCGCCCAGCGGCAGCAGCGCGTCGTTGAAGTCGTAACTGGGGTTGTGCAGTGTGCACGGCCCCGCGCCATGGCCGGCGTCGCGATGGGCGCCATCCCCATTGGCGATGAAGCAGTAGGCACCGGGTCTTTCCTGCAGCATGAAGGCAAAGTCCTCGGCCGCCAGCGATGGCTCCTGCTCCAGCGCATTGTCGGCACCGACCACTTCAGCCATGACACGGCGCGCAAATGCCGCCTCTGCGGCCGTGTTGACGGTGGCAGGATAGTTGCGAACGAAGGAGAAGTCGGCCTCGCAATCAAAGGCGCCTGCCAACTCATGGGCGATCTTGCGCATGCGTTGCTCGATCAGATCCAGTACCTCCACGCGGAACGTGCGCACCGTCCCGCGCAGCGTACAGGCATGGGGCACGACGTTGGTCGCCTCGCCGCCATGCACCATGGTCACGGACACCACGGCCGCATCCAGCGGTTTGACATTGCGGCTGACGATGGTCTGGAATGCCAACACCATCTGGCAGGCCACCGGCATCGGGTCGATGGTCATGTGCGGCATCGCCGCATGGCCGCCCTTGCCCCGCAGCGTCACACTGAACTCGTTGGAAGAAGCCATCACCGGCCCGGCGCTGGCGGCCATGGTGCCCGCCCGCATGCCCGGCCAGTTGTGCATGCCGAACACGGCCTGCATCGGGAACTGCGTGAACAGCCCCTCCTTGACCATTTCCCGCGCGCCGCCGCCGCCTTCTTCGGCCGGCTGGAAAATCAGATAGACCGTGCCGTCGAAATGCCGGTTGTGACCGTGCGCCCAGTACTGCGCAGCCCCCAGCAGCATGGTGGTATGTCCGTCATGGCCGCATGCGTGCATCTTGCCGGGATTGCGGCTGGCATGCGGGAAGCGGTTGAACTCCTGCATCGGCAGCGCATCCATGTCGGCGCGCAGGCCGATGGCCCGGCCACTGGCCCCGCCGTCGCGCCCATGCACGATGCCGACCACCCCGGTCTTGCCCAGCCCCCGGTGATGCGGGATGCCCCATTGCGTCAGGCACTCGACCACCCGATCGGCGGTGCGTAGTTCCTCGAAGCACAGCTCCGGATGGGCATGCAAATCACGGCGGATAGCGACCAGCTCCTCGCGTTGGTGGACAATGGCGTCGATCAATTGCATACGTCTTGCTCTCTGGCCGCAAGCGGCGCACTGTGAAACCGAGGGTGTGTCCCGCCCTGCCCAACGCAGAGCCAGC
Source organism: Lampropedia cohaerens (assembly GCF_001005215.1). GTDB lineage: Bacteria > Pseudomonadota > Gammaproteobacteria > Burkholderiales > Burkholderiaceae_C > Lampropedia > Lampropedia cohaerens. The sequence goes on along the minus strand of NZ_LBNQ01000018.1, from coordinate 51,376 downwards.
CAAGGCAATGGCTCCACTATCAGGGCTCTGTTTTTGGCAGGAATTCGGGCAACCAGTTTAGCCGCAACTGCGCTGCGGGCGCCAGCGTACAAGCCCCAAGAACGCGATTACGACGCTCCGACTGCATGCGCCATTTCCTCGCTCCAGCCCTGCTGCTGCTTGTCACGCTCCTCTACATCGTCGCCACCGCGCTGCGGCAGCACCATCCTGTCTGGCCCTATGTCGCCGCCTTTGCCGAGGCGGGCATGGTCGGAGCATTGGCCGATTGGTTTGCAGTCGTGGCGCTGTTTCGCCATCCCATGGGGCTGCCCATCCCGCACACAGCCGTGCTGGCCAGAAACCAGCAGCGCCTGGGCGATGGCCTGGCGGAATTTCTTGACCGCAACTTTCTCGGCGGTGCGCATGTGCGCAGCCGCCTTGCGCAATGGGATGCAGCCGCCTGGCTGGCCGACTGGCTGCAAAAGCCGGAGAACCTGCGCACACTCACACAGCCGCTGCTGGCGACGGCCCGGTTTGGCTTTGACGCCATGGACGACGCGCGTGTGCGCGCCTTCTTCACGCGCAATGTCCGCACTGCGCTGCAACAGGTGGATGTCTCGGCCAGCGCCGCATCCCTCCTGGATGCGCTGACCGCCGAGCAACGCCACCAGGAACTGCTCGATGAAATCCTCTCGCAGCTGGGCCGGCTGATCGAGAGCGAGACGGCGCAACAGGAAATCACCCAGGCCATTGCGCGCGAACTCAAGGCGCTGCGCTATCTGGCGCTGGATCAGGCGGCGGCGCGACTGACCACCCGCAAGATCCTGCGCGCAGTCGCGCGCAATCTCGCAGAGATGGGCGAGTCGCCCGAGCACCCGTTGCGCCAGCGTTTCGACCACACCATCCACGACTGGATCACGCGTCTCAAGCAGGATCCGCAACTGCAGAAGCGCGCCAGCCAGATGCGCGACCATCTGCTGGAGCATCCGGCGCTCAATACCTATCTCGACAAGGTCTGGTCCGACATGCTGCGCTGGCTGGCTGGTGATCTTGCGCGGCCCGAATCACGCACGCGTCAGCGCCTCGAAGCCAGCCTGTCCCACCTCGGGCGTGAACTACAGAACAACGCGGAAATGCGCCACTGGATCAACGCCCAGGTGCAGGAAGTCGGCCCGCAGATCATCGAACGTTACCGCCCTGCGATGCGCCGTTACGTCAGCGAACGCGTGGGTCAATGGAACACGCGCGAATTGATCGAAGAGGTCGAAAGCCACCTGGGCCGTGACCTGCAATACATTCGCATCAACGGCACGCTGGTCGGTGGCCTTGTGGGGTTGATCATCCATACCGTCACCCAGTGGGTTCTGGCATAGCGTAGACCGTCTGCAAGCAGGCACACCCTACAGCAGGCTTGCGCGCAATCACCGACAATCGCCGCTTTGCAGCCCGTTATCCGCCCCCTCCTGCATGCATTCTCCGTTCAGCACCGTGACTGCCCCCGCCGATGGCCTGCCTGCCGCGCAACGCCACCGCGCGGTGCTGGTGATTCTGCTGGGGCTGGTGCTGGTGGTGCTGGACGTATCGCTCATTACGCTGGCCTTGCCGCGCATTGCCACCGCGCTCGGTGCCACTGCGGCGGCCACCGTCTGGGTCGTTACCGGCTATCAACTGGCAGTACTTGGCCTGTTGCTGCCCATGGCTTCGCTGGGCGAGCGCATCGGTTACCGGCGCGTGTACCTGGCCGGCATGGTGCTGTTCGGTGCTGGGGCACTGTGCTCGACGCTGGCGCAAAGCCTCTGGCAGTTGGTGCTGTGCCGCATTGTGCAGGGCGTGGCCGGTGCCGCAGTCATGGGCGTCAATGCGGCGCTGGTGCGACAGGTGTATCCCAGTGCATTGCTTGGCCGGGGCATCGCACTGAACTCGCTGACGGTGGCCGTCTCATCGGTCGCAGGCCCCTCGATTGCCGCAGCCATCCTCTCCGTGGCGGACTGGCACTGGCTGTTTGGCATCCATGTACCGCTGGCAGCGCTGGTGGTGTGGTTGGGGCGACGCGCGCTGCCAGCCAGCGAGCGCAGCGCGCATGCGCCGCTTGCATGGCTGGACGTGGTACTCAACATGGTGGCTTTCGGGCTGCTTTTCTGGGCCATTGATGGGCTCGCCACACACGGCATGGCTGCGTGGCAGCTGACCGATAGTGGCAAGCGCAGCGCAACCGCGCTTTTGCTGGCACTGGTTGTGTGGGCATGGTACGTGCGGCGCCAGTGGCACCGGCCTGACCCGCTGCTGCCGCTGGATCTGCTGCGCATTCCGGTATTCGCCTTGTCGATGTGCGCCTCCGTGATGGCGTTCTGTGCACAGATGCTGGCGTTCATCGCCCTGCCTTTCCTGGCACTGAGCCTGCTGCATTACCCTCCGCTGAAGACCGGCGTGCTGGTCAGCATATGGCCCATCTGCATCGTCATCAGCGCACCTATCGCCGGACGGTTGATTGGACGCGTGCCCGGCGGGCTGCTTGGCGGCATCGGCATGGCACTCATGGCGCTGGGTCTGGCCATGCTCGCGCTGCTACCCCTAGATGCGCCGTTCTGGGCCATGGCCAGCGCGCTGGCGCTGTGCGGGGTGGGATTCGGACTCTTTCAGTCGCCCAACAACCACATCATCCTCACTAGCGGACCGCGCCGTCGCAGCGGCGCGGCAGGCGGCATGCTGGGCACGGCACGCCTGACCGGGCAGTCACTGGGGGCGGCACTGGCGGCCGGGGTGTTCGCCCTGTGGCCACCACCGCAGGCCACCAGTGGGCCTGCAATGGCTTTCGCCTTGGCGACAATGTTCTCGATACTCGCGGCCATCGCCAGCGCGATGCGGCTGAAAATGCCCGCATCCGCCTCGCCCACGCCCTGACAGCACGCTGTGGGCACAGCCGTCGAGAGCCCTGCACGTCCTGCGCCCACCCATGCACACATCCGCCCATCTCCCGCAACCCGAAGGCCGCGACCGGTACGCCGCTTTCGAGCCCATCACCACGCGCTGGAGCGACAATGACATCTACGGCCATGTCAACAACGTCGTCTACTACAGCTGGTTCGATACCGCCGTCAACGCACACCTGATCCGCCACCGTGCGCTGGATCTCGATCACGGCAGTGTGATCGGACTGGTGGTCGAGACGCAGTGCAACTACTTTGCGCCGCTGGCGTTTCCGCAAAGGGTCGATGCCGGCCTGCGTGTGACACGAATTGGGCGCTCCAGCGTGCGCTACGAGGTGGGCATCTTTGCAGAAGGCGCGCCGCTGTGCGCTGCACGCGGGCACTTCGTACACGTGTATGTCGATCGCAGCTCGCGCCGCCCCACCGCGCTACCTGAGGCACTGCGGACACGGTTGCAGCAACTTACCCTGCCGGGCTGACTGAACTCCGAATCAGACCCGGCAGCAGCCCCGTGGCGTTGCCTACATCAGGAAGAAGTAAGCCCACAGCGTGATGACTGCCACGCAGAACACGTTCAGCACCGCGCCAACGGAGATCATCTCTCGCTGTCTGATCAGTCCTGTACCAAACACGATGGCATTGGGAGGCGTGGCCACTGGCAGCATGAAGGCACAGGACGCGCCAATGCCGATGACCAGCACCATCACCTCGCGCGGCATGCCCATCTCCACCGCAATGGCGGCAAACACCGGCACCAGCAGCGCTGCGGACGCGGTATTGCTGGTGAATTCGGTCAGGATATTGATGAACACCGCCACGATCAGAATCACCAGCAGCGGATGCGCGTCGCCAAAAGTCTGCGCGACCTGCTGACCCAGCACCAGAGAAGTGCCGGAGCTTTGCAGCAGCGCGCTCAGCGTCAGCCCGCCGCCGAAGAGAAACAGCACCCCCCACTCGGTATTGTCAGACACCTGCTTCCAGGTAGCCGTGCCCGTGACCACCACCGCAATCGCCGCAAGCAGCGCAATCCAGCTGTCGGTCGAGGTAATACCCAGCCAGCTGGAGATCCAGGAGCTGCAGATCCAGGCTGCAGCCGTGCAGACGAAGATCAGCATGGCGATCACACGCAACGGCGTCCAGGGAATCTCTTCGATCTCGACTTGCACCTTGCGGTTAAGGTTGGGCCGCAGCACGACGAACATCGACAGCAGCATCAGCGGCAGCAGCACCAGCATCATCGGCAGTCCCACGCGCATCCAGCCGGCGAAGTCCATGTCCAGCGCCCGTGCGGCAATGGCATTGGGCGGCGAGCCTACCAGCGAGCCCAGACCACCGATGCTGGCCGAATAGGCAATCCCCAGCAAGATGAAAACAAACGTGCTGCGATCCTTCTCCCTGTCCAGCGTGGTCAACATGCCCAGCGCCAGCGGCAGCATCATTGCTGCGGTTGCGGTATTGCTGATCCACATCGACAGAAACGCCGTGACCGCAAAAATGGCCAGCGTAGCGATGGCGAGGTTCGAGCCCGACATAGCAATCAGCCACATCGCGATCTTCTTGTCGAGCTTCTGGCTGTGCAGCGCCGTGGCCAGCGCAAAGCCGCCAAAGAACAGGAAGATGATGGGATCGGCAAAGGTGCTCAGCGCACTTTTGGTGGTCACATCTGGCATGCCAATGGCCACCGCAATGACCGGGATCATCAGCGCCGTCACCGTGATGTGTACCGCCTCGGTAAACCACATAATGGCCACGAACAGCAGCAGCGCCAGCCCCTTGTTGACACTGTCCTCATAGGGCAGCGCCAGATACAGTAGATAGGACAGGCAGGCAGCCACCAGCAGTATCAGCTTGCCCTTGATCACGCCACGGGGCATGCGCCCGTCCATGCGCGCCAGCGCCTCGTTATCATTGCTCATCGCGGACTCCTCCAGATGCTTTTGATGAAGTGGAAATTTGGTCGGCACGCGGCAGCACACCACGCAGGGCATCGGCCTGCCCCAGACCTTGCAACGGTGTGCCACACAGGTAGATGGCGCGGCCCAGCAAATGCCCGGCCACGGGAACCGTGAAGATCAGAAAAACAATGGCCAGCGCTGCCACCACCAGGGTGCCGGTGCTGCCATTGGCCAGCGCTGCCCCCGCTACCAGCAAGCCTGCGCCAATGGTGCCGGCCTTGGTGCTGGCGTGCATGCGCTGCAGGGGGTCGTGAAAGCGCAGCACGCCCAGCGCTGCCGCAAACAGAAAGACAAATCCGGCCAACTTGAGCATCAGCGCGAGCAAGGCCACGACAAGGGTCAGCATGCCACTACCTCCGATGTGCGCGACGCTCTAGAAATGCCGCCAGGGCGCAGGTGCCCACGAAGCCGAAAATCGCAAGACCGAGGCCGACGTCAAGGAACTCGCGGCGCCCCGTCACCAGCATCACCAGTGCCGCGCAAGCAACCGCGATGCCCGAGAGCATGTCCAGCGCCACGAAGCGGTCCGCTACGCTCGGGCCCTTGAGCAGTCGCACCAGCGTCAACGCGATCGGCAGCGCCATGAGCACGAGCAGCCCCTGCGCGACAACGTCGACCAAACGGCTGCTCCACGCAATCCACTCGATCATGCTTCGATCTCCAAGATCACATCTTCGAAACTGCGGCGAATGCCATTGATCACCCCCTGCACATCGCTGCCGTCCAGGCAGTGCACATACAACGTGCGGTGGTCCTGGCTGACATGCAACGACGTGGTACCAGGCGTGAGCGACACCAGATTGGCCAACGTGGCAATCCCCATCTCGGTACGCAGGCGCAGCGGCATGGCGATGATTGCCGGTGCCAGCGCAGGCTGACGCGCAAACGCCGCCCGCGCCACGGCCCAGGACGACAAGGCCAGTTCACGCAGGAAAATCACAGCCAGCCTGAGGCAGGCCAGGCCTCGCCACAGCATTGCACGAAGCGACGTCATCGCCCTGCCTCCTGTCCGTGCGCACGCGCGCCAAACGTTGCCTGGATGTAGGGGCTGACATCTTCAAGTGACTGTGCTGCCAGGGTGGAGTACGCCACGAGCGTTTGCGGTGCCATGCCGATCCACACGGTAATGGTCGCCAGTGCGGCGATAGGCACCATCATGCTGAGCGGCAACCGACGCGGACGGGTGCGCAGCACCGGCGCGCGCTTCCAGAATGCCTCGATCCAAATCTTGCTCATCGAGAAAATCGTCAACAGGCCCACAAACAGCGCCACCGCAGCCAGCCAGCCGCCGCCAGCGCGCAGTGTCGCATCGATCACCAGAAACTTGGCCCAGAAGCCCGAAAGCGGCGGGATGCCCGCCAGCGAAAGCGCCGGAATGGCAAACAGCAAGGCCAGCAGCGGCTGGCTGCGCGCCAGCCCCCCCATGCGCCGCAGATCGTAGGTGCCGCTGGCACGGTACATCGCCCCCGCAATCAAGAACAGGTTGGCCTTGACGATGATGTGGTGCAGGATGTAGAAGATGCCGCCCGCCAGCCCTGCCGCCGAACCCAGCGCCAGCCCCAGCAGGATGTAGCCGATCTGGCTGATGATGTGAAACGACAGGATGCGCCGCACATCCCACTGCACGGCCGCACCGAACACGCCAAACAGCATGGTTCCCGCTGCCATCCAGGCCATCACATCGCGCAGCGCCGGGCCATTCTCGAGCAGCAAGGTAAACACGCGGTAGCAGGCAAACACGCCGACCTTGGTCAGCAGTCCGGCAAACAGGGCCAGCACTGCCACCGGCAGCGTGTGGTAGGAGGCAGGCAGCCAGAAGAACATCGGAAAGCAGCCAGCCTTGATGGCAAAGCCCACCAGGAAAAGCGCGGCCGACACCGCCAGCGCCGCCCGCATTGGCGTGGCGGGCAACACCTGCGCCAGATCTGCCATGTTGAGCGTGCCCGTAACGCCATACAGCAGGGCAATTGCCAGCAGGAACAACAGCGTGCTCAGCAGATTCAACACCGCGTACTTCATTGCGCCGTCGAGCTGGGCCCGGCCCTGATCGAGTACCAGCAGGCCCAGCGCGGCGATCAGCATGATCTCGAACCAGACGTAGAGGTTGAAGATATCCCCGGTCAGGAATGCGCCGTTGACAGCCGCCAGCATTGCCAGCAGAAGCGGGAAGACGCCGTTGCGCACATGGCGCTGGTGCGTGCTGGCAAGCCCGAAGATGCCCGCTGCCAGCGCCAGCACCGCGGTGATCACCACCATGGCCGCACCAAAGCGGTCGGCCACGAAGCTAATGCCAAACGGTGGCGCCCAGCCTCCGAAGGTGGTGGCCACCACGCCGTGGCGCTGCACCTGCACGAGCAACAGCCAGGCTGCGGCCAGCAAAAGCGTCAGTGCCAGCAAGTGCACGACCTGCTGCACGCGCGGCAGACGCCAGCACAGCATGCACACGGCAGCAGCCGTCAGCGGCAACAGGACCGGCCAGACAATGGCGTGCCCGATCAGCACATTCATGCGCGTTCTCCTGGCGTGGCATCGCGCCCATCCGCCGCCGACCAGGGGCTGCCCAGCGCCTCTGCGTCGCTCAGCGCACGGCTGTCGAGCGTGCCGCTGCTGCGCCATGTCCTCAATGCGAGTGCCGCGGTGAATGCCACCAGTGAGAAGCCAATGACAATGGCCGTCAGCACCAGCGCCTGCGGCAGTGGATTGGCCGCCCCCGCAGCCAGTGCGGTCTGGCCGTCCGCGATCACAGGCGGCGCATTGGCGTCAATGCGCCCGGCAAGGAAAATGGCCAGATTCACCCCTGCCGAAATCAGCATGACGCCGTACAGCATCCGCACGATGTGGCGCGAGAGCAGCAGATAAAGGCCAATGGCCATGATGGCAGCGACGCCGCCTGCATAGATCAGGCTCATCGGCATTGCTCCTGGTTCCCAGCCGCCAGGTCGCTGGTTGCATCCGTTTCATACAGGCGCAGGATCAGGCACAGCATGCCGCCCATCACTGCACCGTACACGCCGACGTCAAACACCAGCGTCGTACCGATCTTGAAACCGCTGTCGAAGATCAGCCACTGGTGCGCCAGAAACCCCTGCCCCAGCGCCATCCCCGGCAGACCGCTGAGGGCAGCCAGCGCCACCCCCAGGCCCGCCAGTGCCACCGGGTGCACGCGCAGCCTGCGCCGCGCAGCCTCCACGCCCTGCGCCATCGCCACCACACCAAATGCCATGGCCGCAACCAGCCCGCCGACGAAACCTCCGCCGGGCTGGTTGTGACCGCGCCAGAGGATGACCAGCGACGCCACCAGCATGGCCCAGAACAGCAGCCGGGTCGTTGTGCGAAAAATCAGCGAGGTCATGCCTTACCCTTTCTTTTCGTCAGGTGACGGTGGCGGCGCAGCAACCCCCAGGCGCCGAGCGTTGCCAGCGCCACCACGGTGATCTCCCCAAGCGTATCGAGCGCGCGATAGTCAACGATGATGACGTTGACCACGTTCTGCCCATGTGCATCCACGTAGCTGCTGGCGCTGAAGAACTCCGACAGTCGCATGTCAAACGGCTGCGCCAGCATGCTGGCCAGCGCCACGAACACCACCAGCCCGAACGCGACCGCAACCGCCGCATCCACCCGGCGCTGGCGGCGACTGCGGGTATGGGGCGCTGCGTCTGGCAGTCGCACCAGCACCGCCATCAGTACCACCAGCGCCAGCGTCTCAACGGCGAACTGCGTCAGCGCCAGATCTGGGGCGCCATGCAACAGGTAAAAGAGCGCCGAGCCATAACCAATTACGCCTACACCTACCAGTGCTGCCACCAGGCTGCGCGTGCGCACGGCCACCAGTGCGCCGATCACGCCAAAGGCCAGTAGCGCAGCAGACAGCGGCTGTACGCGCCCGCTCGCAACCAGCGGCTGCCACGAGGCCATCCGCACCAGCAGCCAAACCATCACTGCAACCAGTGCCACAGTGGTGAGCAATGTGTAGCGGCGCATGTCGCCGTTTTGCAGCCAGCGCGTACACACGCGTGCCAATGCCAGCAGCGCATCGACCACGCGCAAATACATGGCGTTGCCATCGATGCGCTGCAGCCAGCGCACTTGCAACAGTGCCATCTGGCAGCGCGGCCAGAGCGCCAGTACCACTGCGCCCGACACCAGAACCATTGCGGACAGCCCGAGCAACGGGGTCCAGCCATGCCACAGCGCCAGATGCACATCCAACGCCTGTGCCTGTATGGCACTGGCCGCCGGCACCAGCAGCCAGTGGCCCACCTGTGGCGCCAGTGCGCCAGCGAGCAAACCGGCGGCTCCCAGCAACAGTGGGCCGATGACCAGCCCCGGCGTCTCCCCGTGGTGCAGCGCATCCGCAGGCACCGTCCCGCGCCAGAATGGCCACCAGGCGATCATGCCGGCAATCGCCACCATCACGCCATTGACCCCCACAGCCACAGCCACCACCCACCAGCCTGCACCGCTGCCAAGCTGCGCCTCAAACAGCGCTTCCTTGGCCACAAAGCCGAACAAAGGAGGCAGCCCCGCCATCGACAAGCCTGCCAGCAGCGCCGCCGCCGCCGTCCACGGCAGCTGGCGCCTGAGTCCCCCCAGCGCGAGCAGCTCATTGGTGTGCGTGGCATGGATCACCGTGCCGGCAACGAAAAACAGTGCGGCCTTGTACAGTGCGTGCGCCAGGATGAAGACACACAGCGCCACCGCTGCCGAAGGCCCGCCCAGACCAAGCAGCATCACAAGGATGCCGAGTGAGGCCACCGTGGACTGCGCCAGCACCGCCTTGATCTCCCGTGCGCGCAAGGCCCCCAGTGCCGATACCAGCATGGTCAGGCAGCCCACTACCAGCAGCGTCGGCCCCAGCCACGCTACTGGCGCCAGCAGGGCATCAAAGCGTGCCAGCAGGTAGATGCCAAGCTTGACCATGGTGGCCGAATGCAGGTAGGCCGATGCAGGGGTCGGTGCCGCCATGGCCTGCGGCAGCCAGAAGTGAAACGGGAATTGCGCGGACTTGGTCAATGCGCCGAGCAGCAGCAATACCACGGCCGGCACCAGCCAGGCGCTGTCCAGCAACGCCGGCGCGCGCACAGCCATCTCGGAAAGGCGCCAGGTCTGCAACTGCATGCCCAGCAGCAGCAGGCTGGCAAGCAGCGCCAGCCCGCCACCAGCCGTGATGAGCAGCGATTGCAGCGCCGCCTTGCGCGCGGGCGCCGAGGTCGCGTGAAAGCCGATGAGCAGAAACGACAGCAGGCTGGTCGCTTCCCAGAACACGAACAGCACTATCACATCATCGGCAAGGACGGCCCCCAGCATGGCTGCCATGAAGAGCTGGATCAGCAATACGAAGCGCGCACGTTCACGCGTGCTCTCATGGGCAAAGTAGGCCGTCGCATACACCGTGACCAGCGTGCCGATGCCGGTGATCAGCAGCGCGAATAGCATGGCAAAGCCATCCAGCCGCAATGCCAACGCTACCCCCAGCGCCGGCACCCAGGGCACGGCCTGCAGTAGCACCTGCCCGTGCGCAGTGGCGGGCAACCATTGCAGCAAAAGGCACAACAGCGCCAGCGGCAGCAAGACCGGCAGATAGCGCGCGGCAGCCCATGGCAGCAGCGCCAGTCGCCATGCCACCCAAGGCCCCGCGCAGGCCAGCAGCAAAAAGGCAACCATCGTCATGCGCCGGCCTCGCGCGCTGCAGCAAAGCTGGCAACTGACGCAATCGCGTTCGGCCACGCATCGAGCCGGGCCAGAACAGTCAGAAAATGGGAAAAAGCGGGCGCCAGGCCCAGGCATGCAGGCCGCGAGGTCATGAGGTTCATACAGACACAAAAAATCTGCACTGGCGGCCCGACCAATGCAAAAAACCTCCCGGCTGCAAGTGCAACCGAAACCCGAGGCGCATTCTAAACAGGTATCTTCGCACACCAACCAAGGGAAAACCCGGGGCGTCCTGTCTGTCTGTACCTTCGCTACAGATACAGACGATGCTTCGGATGCTGCCTCCCCTTGGCGCCACATTATGGTTTTTGGCTGTTGGCGCACAGCACTCAGCAAATCTTTGCTATCGTGCCCAACTTGCCCTGTTCCACTCCCGCATCTGTAGAACTGCCATGTCCAAACCCCGAATCCTTGTTGCCAGCCCCGTATTTCCCGAGGTCATCGCCCGACTGCAGGAGCATTTCGATGTCGAAGCCAACACAGGTACCGACGCCTGGAGTGGTGAGGAGTTCGTGCGCCGCCTGTCCGACAAGGACGGTGCATTCCTCACCGGCGCGCAAACTGTGGATGCCCGCGTGCTGGCGCAGGCGCCGCGCCTGAAGATCGTCGCGAACATGTCCGTCGGCTACAACAACCTGGACGTGGCCGCCCTTCGTGCGGCCGGCGTGGTCGGCACCAACACCCCGGATGTATTGACCGAGACCACGGCTGACTTCGGCTTTGCCTTGCTGATGGCCACAGCCCGCCGCATCACCGAGGCCGAACGCTACCTGCGCGACGGCAAATGGGGCAAATGGCGTTACGACACGCTGGTCGGCGCGGACGTGCACGGCACCACGCTGGGCATCATCGGCATGGGCCGCATCGGCCGGGCCATCGCGCGTCGTGGCGTGCACGGCTTTGGCATGCAGCTGATCTACCACAACCGCTCACAACTTGATGCCGCGACCGAGCAGGAGCTCAAGGCACATTACGCCCCCACCAAGGAGGAAGTGCTGGAAAAGGCCGATCACGTCGTGCTGGTGCTGCCTTATACGCCCGAGGCGTACCATCTGATCGGTGCCGCAGAGATTGCCCGCATGAAACCGACCGCCACGCTGATCAACATTGCACGCGGCGGCATCGTCGACGACGTGGCGCTCGCCCGCGCCCTGGCCGAAAAGCGCATTGCCGGCGCAGGACTGGATGTGTTCGAGAACGAGCCAAACTTTGCCAAGGAACTGCTGGCGCTGGACAACGTCGTGCTGACTCCGCACATCGCCAGTGCCACCATTCCCACCCGCCTGGCTATGGCCAACCTCGCGGCCGACAACCTCATCGCTTTCTTCAGAGACGGCAAGACGCTGACGCCCGTCACATGAATACTGCCGGCTCAGCCTTCTTGGGCCTGCCCGCCTGGGCGGCCATCGCATCGCTGCTCCTCTGTGGCCTGCTGGCCGGCACAGTCGTCGGCTATGCGCTGGCCGCCTGGCAGTCGCGCAAGACGCTGGCCAGGCAGCAATCCGACTGGCAACAGCAGAGCGAGCGCGAGCGCGCACTCTGGCAGGCGCAGCAGGCCCTGCTGCGCGCCGACTTGCAGCAGCTGCAGACGCAGGCCATGCAATGGCGCGAGGCACTGGACAGCGCCCGCGACGAGCGCGCCCAATGGCAGGAACGCGCCCAGCGCATTGCTCCGCTTGAGGCACAGCTGGCCGCGCAGCAAGCAGCCACGCTTGCCGCACAGGAGGCACTGGCACGGCTGCAAAGCGAACATGCCGCACTGAGCGTGCTGCACGAGGAGCAAAGCCAGCAGGCCAGCGAACGGCTGCAGTTTCTCGAAAAGGCACGCGAAGACCTGCGCATACAGTTTCAGCATCTGGCACAAACCATTCTGGAAGAAAAAGCCCAGCGCTTTACCGCACACAACCAGCAGCAGCTCGGCGAGCTGCTCGCGCCGCTGCGCGAGCGCCTGCAGTCGTTTCAGGGCCGCATCGAGCAGTTCTATGACGCCGAGGGCAAGCAGCGCGCGGCGCTGTCCCAGCAGGTGCAGGATCTGCTCGGGATGAACCAGCGCCTGGCACGCGAAGCGCAGCAGCTGGCGCAGGCGCTCAAGGGCTCGACCAAGACGCAGGGCAACTGGGGCGAGGCGGTACTCGAGCGCATTCTCGAGCAGGCTGGCCTGCGCGCCGGCCATGATTACCAGACGCAGGTCAGCTATGCCACCGATGGCGGGCGCAGCCAGCCCGACGTGGTGCTGCACCTGCCACAGAACCGGCATATCGTCATCGATGCCAAGGTTTCGCTGACTGCCTATACGCGCTATGTCGCGCTGAGCAGCGATGGCGCTGGGGGCGCAACCATGGATGCGGAGATCGCAGCGTTGGATAACGACGAAGCCGCCCGCGCGCGCGAGCGGCGCCTGGCGCTGCGCCAGCATGTGGACTCGCTGCGCACGCACATCCGTCAGCTTGGTGAGCGTAACTACCACCAGTTGCACGGACTGCAGTCACTGGACTTCGTCATTCTGTTCGTGCCGATTGAGCCAGCCTTCCTGCTCGCCCTCGCCGAAGACGAGCGGCTGGCCCAGCAGGCCTGGGAACGCAATGTGCTGCTGGTCTCGCCGACTACATTGCTGTTCGTGCTGCGCACCATCGCTCACCTGTGGCGGCAGGAAGCACAGACGCGCAACGCGCAGGAGATTGCGCGGCGTGGCGCCGAGCTCTACGACAAGCTGGTCGCCTTTGTGGAAACACTGGAAAAGCTCGGCCAGCAGCTAGGTGCAGCACAAAGCAGCTGGCAGCAGGCCATGCACCGCCTGGCGGGCCAGCGCGGCAATGTCATCCGCCAGGCCGAGCAGCTCAAGGCGCTGGGCATACAGCCCGGCAAGGCCATGCCTGCGGCGACACTGGAGCGGGACGAAACCGCCGACGAACCGGCCCAGGCGGCGGATCACGCGGCCCTGCCCGGTCCGTCTGCGGAGGAAACCAGTGCCCAGGCAACCGACGCCTCCGCGCACAAGCCAACATCGGCTGCGAGCTAGGCATCTGTTCAACGTGGCTGTCCGCTGGCCTTTGTACCGGCTTCCGCGCAGATGACCAGCTCCTGCTGGCCGACGCCGAGGCGACACCCTTGCCTAGCTGCCTTGTTCCTCCAGGATACGATAGCCGCTCCAGCGCGCATGCTCGGCCAGTGCGAACCGGTCCGTCATGCCCGCAATGAAGTCCGAGACGACGCGCGCGAGCGCACGGTCGTCCGCGGCCTGCCCCGCGCGGCTGGCAAATTCCGGCTTCATCCGCTCGGGCTGGCGGCGATACAGCGCAAACAGGTCGGTAATGGCCTGCTGCGCACGGCCGGTCGTTGCCATCACCTGCGGATGCCGATAGAGATTGGCAAACAGCGTCTGCTTCAACTGCACCGCCTGCTGCTGCATCTGCGCACTGAACCGCACCAGGGGCGGCAGCTGCCGCACGGCATTGACCGAGGCGGGCTGGTGTTCGGCCAGATGCTCGCGCGTGGTGGCAATCACATCATAGATCTGTGCGCTGAGCATGCGCCGAATGGTCTCATACAGCCAGCGCTTGGGCGCGGCACGCAGCGCCGGATACTCGCGCGCGGCCTGCTCGTGGTGCTCGGCAAACAGCGCCACGTCCTTCAACTGTTCGGCGCGCAGCAGCCCGGAGCGGATGCCATCGTCGATGTCATGCGCGTTGTAGGCGATGGAATCGGCAAGGTTGCACAGCTGTGCCTCCAGGCTGGGGCTTGGCCAGCGCTTGTCCAGAAACCTTCTGGCGATGCCGCCCGGCTCGCGCGCCTCAATGGTGCGCGCGTTGGCCGCCGAGCAATGCTTGAGAATGCCCTCGCGCGTCTCGAACGTGAGGTTCAGCCCGTCGAATTGCGGATAGCGCTGCTCCAGCACATCCACCACGCGCAGGCTTTGCAGGTTGTGCTCAAAGCCGCCAAATTCACGCATGCAGGCGTGCAGTGCGTCCTGACCGGCGTGGCCAAACGGCGTATGCCCCAGGTCGTGCGCCAGCGCAATGGCTTCGACCAGGTCCTCATCCAGCCCCAGCGGGCGGGCGATCGAGCGCGCCACCTGCGCCACTTCCAGCGAATGCGTCAGCCGCGTGCGGAACATGTCGCCTTCGTGGTTCAGAAACACCTGCGTCTTGTAGACCAGCCGCCGGAACGCCGAGGAGTGCACGATACGGTCGCGGTCGCGCTGGAAGTCCGTGCGCGTAGGCGCCGCGGGCTCGGCAATGCGCCGCCCGCGCGACTGGCTCGCCTGACAAGCATAGGGGGCGGGCACGGCTGCACTCATGCGGCGATGCTGGCGTTGAGCAGGTCTGCCACGATGGCGTCATCGATCTTTTCCGTATGCGCCTTGCCCGGCGGATTGAGCAGCACGAAGCGAATGGCGCCGCCCTGCGTCTTCTTGTCCACGCGCATCAGCGCCAGGTAGCGCTCGGCGTTGCGCGCCGCATCCAGCACCGGAGCCTGAACCGGCAGTTGCGCTTTCTCCAGCAGCGCAAGCAGCCGCTGCAGAAAGCGGTCGTCGGGAAGATAGCCCAGCTTTTGCGAGAGTTGCGTGGCCAGCACCATGCCTGCGGCCACGGCGTGGCCGTGCAGCCAGGCACCATAGCCCATGCCGGCCTCAATGGCATGGCCGAAGGTATGGCCAAAGTTGAGGATTTCACGCAGACCGCTTTCCGTCTCATCGGCACTCACGACGGCAGCCTTGATCTCGCAGCTGCGCCGCACCGCATGGCGCAGCGCAGCCCCGTCCTGAGCCTTCAGCGCGGCGATGTTCTGCTCCAGCCAGGCAAAGAAGTCCATGTCGTAGATTGGGCCGTACTTGATGACTTCGGCCAGCCCGGCGCTGAGTTCAGGCTGCGGCAGAGTCTTAAGGGTGGCTAGATCGCAAACCACCAGCCGCGGCTGGTAGAACGCGCCGATCATGTTCTTGCCCAGCGGGTGATTGATGGCCGTCTTGCCACCCACGGAAGAATCCACCTGCGCCAGCAGCGTCGTTGGCACCTGCACAAATGGCACGCCGCGCATGTAGCACGCGGCGGCAAAGCCCGTCATGTCGCCGATCACGCCGCCGCCCAGCGCATACAGCACCGCCTTGCGGTCCGCACCACTGCCCAGCATGGCATCGAAGATCAGGTTCAGTGTCTGCCAGTTCTTGTGCGCTTCGCCATCGGGCAACACCACCAAATCCACCCTGGGATAGTGCGGCGCCAGCTGCGCCCGCAACTGTTCGGCATACAGTGGTGCAACGGTAGTGTTGGTGACGATGGTGGCGCTGGTGCCAGCCGGGAAGTGTTGCACGGCCTGCTGCCACAGCGGCGCGCCCTGGCCAATCAGAATCGGATAGGAGCGCTCGCCCAGCGCAATATCGATGGTATCGACGCAGGTCGCCGGATCGTCAAGAAGGGACATGAACAACTCGTCTGGAAAAGTCAAAAAAAGGATGTCTATGGCGCGCTACGCAGTACACAGCGGAACGTTCAGCCGCTTGCCACCGGTGGCGGCACACCCAGCGATGCCAGCTGCCGCTCGATGGTCTGCAGTGTCTGACGCATGCTGCCGACATCTGCCTGCACCTGCACGTCGGCCGTCTCAAGGTAAAGCGGATGGCGCGTGACGTACAGTTCCTGCAGGCGCCGCAAGGGATCGTGCACCTGCAGAAGTGGACGGGTGCGGTCATGGCGTACGCGCCGCAGCAGCGCTTCCGGCAGCGCGTGCAGGTAGACAACATGGCAGTGGCAGCGCAACTGGGCGCGGTTCTCGGGCCGCAGCACGATGCCTCCACCGGTGGACAGCACCAGCGGCTCGGCCCGTGCGACCTGCTGTGCCAGCACCGTCGCTTCGATGTCACGAAACGCCGGCTCGCCCATGCATTCGAAATACTCGCGAATACTGCAGCCGATGCGCTCCTCGATCACATGATCGAGATCGACAAATGCATAGCCATAGCAACGCGCTAGCTTGCGCCCGATGGTCGTCTTGCCAATGGCTGGCATGCCGATGAGCGCAATCTTCAGCGGTGTGCGCTTCTTCACCGCATGGTCCGAGGCCAGCTCCGTCACACCGCCACCGCCTCCTGCGCCTGAGGCTGCAGCAGCCTGGCAACCAGCGCGCCCTCGACCGGCCCGTCGATCGGCAACCAGACCCGCAGCGGGTTGCCTGCTGCCACCTGGATGCTCTGGCCATCTGCGTCCTGCATGGTTTCCAGCTTGACCAGGCGGTTGCCACTGGGATGGATGATCTCCAGCGTGTCGCCAACGGCAAAGCGGTTCTTGGTTTCCACTTCGACCCAGCCGTCGGCGCGCACGCCGCGCACCTCGCCCACGAACTGGCTGCGCTTGGCCACCGAATGCCCAGTCTCATAATTCTGGTAGTCATTGGCAGGCCGCCGCTCCAGCAGGCCGCCGGTGTAGCCACGGTTGGCCAGCCCTTCCAGCTCGGTGATCAGCGTCGGATCGAAAGGCCGGCCGGCGACTGCGTCATCAATGGCGCGGCGATAGACCTGCGCCGTGCGCGCCACGTAGTACAGGCTCTTGGTGCGGCCCTCGATCTTGAGTGAATCGACGCCGATCTTCGTCAGCCGCTCCACATGCTCGACCGCACGCAAGTCCTTGCTGTTGAGAATGTAGGTGCCGTGCTCATCTTCCATGATGGGCATCAGCTCGCCGGGGCGACCGATCTCCTCGATCAGGTAGACCTGGTCAGCCTTGGGATGGCGCCGCCCGTCGCCGCACGCAGCAAAGGCCTTGTCGCCCTCTTCCTGCATGGCCTGGAAGTTGAAACCTGCATCCATCTTCGCGGTGGCCAGCGCCTCGCCAGTGTTGGGGTCGACATCCGCTGCATGGGTCTTGTAGTCCCAGCGGCAGGCGTTGGTACAGGTGCCCTGATTCGGATCGCGATGGTTGAAATAGCCAGACAACAGGCAGCGCCCGGAATAGGCAATGCACAGCGCGCCGTGCACGAACACCTCGATTTCCATGTCCGGGCAATCCTGGCGGATCTGCTCGATCTCCTTGAGGCTGAGCTCGCGCGAGAGGATGATGCGCGAGACACCCACCTTCTGCCAGAACTTCACCGACGCAGAGTTGGTAGTGTTGGCCTGCACCGACAGGTGAATCGGAATGTGCGGCCACTTCTCGTGCACCAGCATGATCAGGCCCGGATCGGCCATGATCAGCGCATCCGGGTTGAGAGCGATGATGGGCTCGATGTCGCGCAGGTAGGTACGCACCTTGTCGTTGTGCGCCAGCAGGTTGCTGGTGACAAAGAACTTCTTGCCGCGCGCATGCGCTTCCTCGATGCCCTGCTTGAGCTGCTCCAGCCGGAAGTCGTTGTTGCGCGCCCGCAGGCTGTAGCGCGGCTGGCCCGCGTACACCGCATCTGCGCCAAAGTCATAGGCAGCGCGCATTTTCTCAAGCGAGCCGGCGGGCAACAGAAGTTCGGGGCTGAAAGTCGTCATGGTCGTTACTGCGGCACTTTCGCCAGAGAAGTGGCCAGCGAAATCGGCAAAGCTGCCATTATCCCAGCACGCGCGGGCGGCGCCAACTGACAGCGCCAAGTACCCCGCGCGTGGAAGGTTGGAGAATTTCCCCAAATTTTCTCAGACCGACCGATTTTTTGTACTAGAATCTCGGATTCGACGCACAGGCGCGTAGCTCAGTTGGTTAGAGCACCACCTTGACATGGTGGGGGTCGTTGGTTCGAATCCAATCGCGCCTACCAATGACACTTGAGGTCATTGGTTGAATGACAAAACATCGTTTGAAGAAAGCCGCTTTTCAAAGCGGCTTTTTTGCGCGTCATGTACAGGAAGCGCTGACATGAAACCTCGTATCGTCGTTTTCTCGGGCGCAGGCATCAGCGCCGAGAGCGGGTTGCGCACCTTCCGTGACTTTGACGGCTACTGGCACGAGTACCGCATTGACGAGGTGGCCACGCCCGAAGGTTTTGCAGCCAATCCAGAGCTTGTGCTCAGGTTCTACAACCAGCGCCGCCACGAGGTGCTGGCAGCCCAGCCCAATGCGGCCCACCACGCCATTGCGCAGCTTGAGCGCGACTATGAAGTCACGGTGGTTACCCAGAACATCGACGACTTGCACGAGCGCGCAGGCTCCAGCAACGTGATCCACGTGCATGGGGAAATCATCAAAGGCCAGAGCAGCATCAACGCGGATCTGGTCGTGCCCCTGACCAAGCCCGACATCGAGCCGGGCGACCTGGCGCCGGATGGCAGTCAGCTGCGCCCGCATGTCGTGTGGTTCGGCGAGCCTGTGCTGCGCCTGGATGAGGCGATGGAGGCAATCAGCCGCGCCGACAAAATGCTGGTGGTCGGCACCTCGCTGTCGGTATTTCCGGTTGCAGGGCTGGTGCGTGAGGCCCCGGCGCACGCCGAGAAGGTGTTGATTGCGCTGGATGTGGCCCATCCCCCGCAGGACTACCAGTTCCTCGCAGGCCGCGCTACGGAACTGGTGCCGCCGCTGGTGCAGCGCTGGCGCAAAGAACGCCACGACACGTAACGACAGTGTCACACGGCTGGCGCGTCTTCTCCCAGTCGTGCACTGAATACGGTTTTTAGACGAACTCGCGCTCGCGCAGCCACTTGGTGGCCACCCATTTCTCACCCTTGATCACGGGCGAGCCGCCATGCAGCGACTGCGAGACCGGATGGGGCCGGTCGTAGCTGAAGAACACGGCCATCCCCTGTTGGGCGGCGATTTCCAGATTGGCGTTAGGGAAGATGGTGCCTCCGCCGTTGTCCGGCGTGTTGAGATACACCAGCATGGTGCCGACGCGCTGACCACCACGGCGCAGCAGCGCGGGGGTACTCGGCAGGCCCGGCTCGAAATAGTCGTAATGCGGCTTGTACTCGGCTCCCGGGCCATAGCGCAGCACCTGCAGCCCCTCGCCGTTTTCAAGCGGCCAGTTCAGCAGGTACGCAATGCGCCGCTCCAGCGCCGCCACAACCGGGTGCTCGCCCCGTTCGAAGAACATGCCTTCACTGGTGCGGTCGTCGTTGACCTCGTCGCCACCCTCGGCGCTCTTGCTGTTGATGGTCAGCGAGCGCTTCATGCGCGGCCTGGCCAGCGCAATGATGGCTTCGCACTCCTGCGGGGTCAGCAGCCCGTCAAGCACCACCACTCGCGGCAACCGCATGTGCATGAGCACACGCACCTGACGGTCACCGGCGTCCAGCCATCCTGGCAGGTCGTCCAGCGCCAGATCTGGCACTGCCACTGCAGGCGGCAAGCCCTGCTGTGCATCATTTGCCTGCCCAACCGTGACAGTAGAGGCTTTCGACTCCACCGCCGCACCGGCTTGCAGATGCTCGGTCAGCACCGCCTCCATGGCTGCAAGCGCCACATCCTCTTTCCAGCCGACATCCAGCATGGCCTTGAGCACTTTGGGCGCCGATACCCCTGCCTGCGCCTGCGACACGATCCAGGCCCGCAGCTCGGGTGTGACGGAAGCCAGCAGCGGATTGCTGGCGCTGGAGTTCTTGGTCATGGCACCGTATCTCCGGAATGTGGCGACGAGAGGAACTGGCGCAGCGGCCCACTCAGGGCCTGGCCTGCTCGGGGCGGAAAAACACCAACTTGTCCGCCGAGGACTGTTGCGGCGCAAAGCGGTAGCCTTCAGCGTCGAAATCCTTCAGCGCGTCCGGATGGTCGATGCGGTGCGCAATGGCGTAGCGCGCCATCAGCCCGCGCGCGCGCTTGGCAAGAAAACTGATGATCTTGTACTGTCCCGCCTTCTCGTCCTGAAAGACGCAATCGATCACGCGTGCCTTCAGGCGCTTGCGGTCCACCGCCTTGAAGTACTCGTTGGAGGCGAGATTGACGATCACCGGTGTTTTCTGCGCCTGCAGCCGTTCGGTCAGGTAGCGCGCCAGCGGTTCCGCCCAGAACTGGTAGAGGTTTTCCGCCTTGCCGACGGCAAGACGCGTTCCCATCTCCAGCCGGTACGGCTGCAGCCAGTCCAGGGGCCGCAAGGCGCCGTAAAGCCCACTGAGAATCAACACGTGCTCCTGCGCCCACTGCAGTTCGTCCGCGCCCAGGCTGGCCGCCTGCAGTCCCTCGTACACATCACCGTTGAACGCCAGCACCGCCTGGCGCGCATTCTGCGGGCCGTGGCGTGCGCTCCAGGCCCGATTGCGCTGCACATTCAGTTCCGCCAGCTTGGCACTGATGCCCATGAGTTGCTGCAATTCCTGCGCGGACCGGGTGCGCAGCGCAGCCATGATGGTTTCCGACTGCCGGGTAAACAGCGGCTCGGTGGCGGGCAGGGCCGGATCGACAGGGCTGTCGTAATCCAGCGACTTGGCGGGAGAGAGCAGAAACAGCATGGGGCTGATTTTCCCTCAACTCCGCCCTCGCCTGCCGATCTCCTTGCCAAGAATGGGTTTAAGAACCTGTTTACGCTCTTTTCATGCGCCGCGCAGCCAGGCAAAGGCGCTGCGGGCCATGACGGCACTTCAAGCACTCATGTGCAGAAAGCCCGCAGGCGGCGTCAAAGCCACTGCCTGCGGGCTGGCACTGTAGGCCCTCAAGCCTGCTGATCGAACGGGAAACGCACCTCACGCAGGTCCTTGCGGGTCTCCACCAGCTGCAAGGGCTGCGTGTCAACCACCACAGCAGGCGGCCGTGGCCGTGGCACGTGCACCGGCTTCGGGGCCGACTCAATGGCCTGACGCACTTGCGCTGCCTTCTGCGGATCGGTATGTACCCATTGCAGGCCAGCACTTTCCACTACTGCAGCAAGGGCCTGGACATCCAGCACGAATCGGGCTTCCTGCCCACTTTCGGCGGCGGGCTGATCAACCGTGCTTACGACGGTTTCGGCCGGTTCCATGCTGGCGGGCGCCTGCGCAACCGGCTCGGGTTCGACCGCCGCCGTGGCAGTCTGCTGCGTTTCGGGCGCCTCAGCGGCTGGCGCTGGTGCGGCGTCCGTCACCACCACTGCGGCGGCACGATCGGCAAAATAGCTGCGGCTGCGAGGAGTCTGCGAACCATCCTCGGTCGCAACCGGGGATGTGCCGACAGCGGACGCTTCCACAGCATCGGCCGCAGGGGCGCTGTCCGCCTGCGACTGCGTCGACTCGGATGGCGCATCAGCACGATCCGAACGACGCCGGTCACGCCCGTAACGGTCGCGGGAGCGACGCTCACGGCGCTCCTCGCGCACCTGCGCATCCGGCTGCTCCGCAGAAACGGCTCCATCGTTCAGCACAACCTGCTCGTCGCTGGGGCTGGACGCCTCCTGCGGCCGCTCGGCGTCGCGGCGCGGGCGCGCGCGGCTGCGTTCGCTGTCGCCTGCCTGCGCCTCGTCACGCTCTGCGCCCCCCTGCCTGCGACCACGCTGGCGACTGCCGCGACGGCTGCCCTGTTCATTCTCTGCATCGGCTACCGATTGCGCGGAAGTGCCAACTGTCTGGGCGGCGGCACTCTCCACGCTGCCGGCTTCGCCGCGCGGCCTGCGTTCGGAGCGAGAGCGGCTGCGCTCGCCACGGGCTTCCCGCCCCTCCTGGTTATCCGCACGCTCTGCCCTGTCGCCACGCTCGCGCCGTGGCGCGTCGCCATCCTGCGTGGCATTGGCGCTGCTGCGGCCACCATTTCTGCTACCTTGCCCATTGCGCGTGCCACGGCCACGCCCGTCCTGGCGACGCTCTCCGGAGCGCTTGCGCTCGCCACTGTCTGCGCCCGATGCAGCGCCAGGACCTGTGGGTGTGGCCGCCGCAGTCTTGGCCGTCTCCTCGGTCTTGGCCACTGTCGGGCCGCCGAGACTGAGCATGGCCTTGATGCGCTCCAGCCATCCCAACAGCTTTGACGCGATGGGCACAGCCGCAGGCGCGCTCACCGCTGCAGGTGCCGCAGCTGATGCGGGCTCTGCCGCAGCCTTGGGGGCGACGACCGGCGGCGGTGCGTCGTGCATCAAGGTCTTGATCAGCGGCGTCTGGCGATTGGTCGGCTCCTTGGAGCGGCGCGCCGTCACCAGTGGATCTTCGATTTCTTCGGCCAACTTGTAGCTGGGCACCGTGTCATCAAGACGGCTGTCGTCGGCCTTGAGGCGCTCGAGCCGATAGTTGGGCGTCTCCAGCGTCTTGTTGGCCACGATCTGCACGTTGACGCGCTGCTGGATCTCGATCTTGGTGACTTCGGTGCGCTTCTCGTTGAGCAGGTAGCTGGCCACCTCCACCGGCACCTGGCAGTGCACGGCGGCGGTGTTGTCCTTCATGGACTCTTCCTGCACCACGCGCAGGATCTGCAGCGCCGAGCTTTCGATGTCGCGCACGTGGCCTGTACCGCCACACCGCGGGCACGGGATGGAGGCGCCTTCCGAGAGCGCGGGCTTGAGGCGCTGGCGGCTCATTTCCAGCAGCCCAAACTTGCTGATCGAGCCAAACTGCACCCGGGCCCGGTCCTGGCGCAACGCCTCGCGCAAACGGTTTTCCACCTCGCGGCGATTCTTGGCGTCCTCCATGTCGATGAAGTCGATCACGACCAGCCCGCCCAGATCGCGCAGGCGCAGCTGGCGGGCGATCTCGTCAGCGGCTTCCAGGTTGGTACGGGTGGCTGTCTCCTCGATGTCACCGCCCTTGATCGAACGCGCCGAGTTCACGTCCACGGCCACCAGCGCCTCGGTCTGGTCGATCACGATGGCGCCACCCGAGGGCAGCTGCACGGTGCGTGCATAGGCCGACTCGATCTGGTGTTCGATCTGGAACCGCGAGAACAGCGCCGCCGGGTCGCGGTAGCGCTTGACGCGCGCGGCGTTTTCCGGCATCACGTAGGACATGAAACCGGCCGCCTGATCGTAGATGGCATCCGTGTCGATGAGGATTTCGCCGATATCCGGGCTGAAGTAGTCACGGATGGCACGAATCACCAGGTTCGACTCCTGATAGATCAGGTTGGGCGCCTTGTCGGCGGCCGCCTCCTCGATGGCCTTCCAGAGCTTGAGCAGGTAGTTCAGGTCCCACTGCAGCTCTTCGGCCGTGCGCCCGATGCCGGCCGTGCGCGCGATGATGGACATGCCCTTGGGGTATTCAAGCTGGTCCATCGCCTCCTTGAGCTCGTTGCGCTCATTGCCCTCGATGCGGCGCGAGACGCCGCCGCCACGCGGGTTGTTGGGCATCAGCACCACATAGCGCCCTGCCAGGCTGATGAAGGTCGTCAGCGCCGCCCCCTTGTTGCCGCGCTCTTCCTTTTCGACCTGCACCAGCAGCTCCTGGCCTTCGCGGATCACATCGCTGATCCGGGCCTGGCTGACGGCAACACCCTCGGCAAAATACTGGCGGGAGATTTCCTTGAATGGCAGAAAGCCCTGGCGTTCCTCGCCGTAGTCGACGAAGCAGGCTTCCAAGCTCGGCTCGACGCGCGTGACAACCGCCTTGTAGATATTGCCCTTGCGCTGCTCGCGCCCGCTGTACTCGATCTCATAGTCCAGCAGCTTCTGACCATCAACAATTGCCAGGCGACGCTCTTCCGCGTGCGTGGCATTGATCAACATCCTCTTCATGAGGCATTCCTTCACGACGTGTGTTGCAGCGTACGGCCAACGCGTCCGGGCCATGCCGCTGCAGCAGCAGTTTCCTACATGCGGACGGCCCAACGGCAGCCCGCGCCATGGCCAGGGCCTTGTGCAGCGTCGTCAACGAAAACGTCGGAAGAAACAGTTCCAGATTACCCCGAGACCCTGCCTGCACGATTGCGTGCAGTCAGGATGCGCAATCAGGGGGAGGGGCAAGCGGCCGGATCGCGGCAACGGCAGGATGCGCGCCGCCACGCAGGGCCGACCAATGCCTGCCATGCGCCGCGCGCCGAATCCGCAGCCGATGCGCCGTGCACGCCATGGCGCGCACAGGCACAGGCGCACCTTTGCCACGTGGCTGCCTGAACAACCACGCCAGCAAGGCCAACGCCATGATTACCAGCAACATGAATGGAGACGGTTCAAGGGCACGAGCGATGCAAGTCTGCAAGCCGGATGGCGCCAATCAGCAGGCGCCCGGAATAGGGGTGCCAACGGCACCCATCAGACATTGGTATCGCCCATGCGGGAAATTCCGAGTTTCGAGGCTCTCACAAGGCCAATGCGGCACATCGCGCCTCAGTTTGTTTATGGCTTATGGCACGCCATGCCGCTCTGGCAACTGCCACACCCCCATGGCTTCTCGCAAACGGACCTGCACTGCGGCCACAACGTGCGCCAGCAGGCCACCTAGGCGATTGCGCAAACTTCATGCACTACACTCGCAGCGCCTGACCGTTCGGTATTCCGGGATGGGCTTGCCGATTATAAGGGCAAGCGCCCGCACCCCAGTTCTATTGTTTTTTCGCTGCCATGTCTGCCTCCGCTCCCTCCCCCGCACCGCTTGTGCAATGGCTCACCGTCGGCGAGGAATGGGAGGGCCAGCGTCTGGACAACTTCCTGTTTCGCACCCTCAAGGGCGTCCCCAAGAGCCACGTGTACCGGCTCATCCGCAGCGGTCAGGTGCGCGTGAACAAGGCGCGCGCGCAGGCGGAGACACGCCTTGCCGCGGCCGACGTCATCCGCATTCCACCGCTGCGCCAAGGCGCGACGCCACCTGCACCAACTCAGCCGCCAGCGCCCCGGCGGGAATTTCCCGTTCTGCTTGAGGATGACTGGCTGCTGGCCATCGACAAGCCGGCCGGTGTGGCCGTGCATGGCGGCAGTGGCGTCAGCTCCGGCGTCATCGAGCAGTTGCGCGCAGCGCGCCCGCAGGCGCGCTACCTGGAGCTGGTGCACCGGCTGGACCGGGAAACCTCCGGCATTCTGTTGATCGCCAAGAGACGCAGCGCGCTGACGCGGCTGCAGGACCAGTTCCGCGCCCGCACCACCGGCAAGACCTATCTGGCACTGGTCAAGGGGCATTGGCCCGACCGGCTGAAGGTGCTCGACACGCCGCTGCACAAGTTCTTGCTGCCCGATGGCGAGCGGCGTGTGCGCACCACCACGGCAGAGGATCCCGATGCCATGCGCGCTCTCTCGCTGGTGCGCGTGCAGCAACGCTTTGCGGCGCAGACACAGACTGGCCTGCCAGCCACCAGCCTGATCGAGGTCACCATCAAGACCGGCCGCACCCACCAGATCCGCGTGCACACGGCCAGTGCCGGCCACCCGATCGCAGGCGACGACAAGTATGGCGATTTCGACTGGAACAGGCGGTTGGCAAAATCCGGTCTGCAGCGCATGTTCCTGCATGCATGGCAGCTACGCTTTGCCCATCCCGCGACCGGTGCGGAGGTGGCGCTGACGTGTCCACTGGATGCCGACTTGCAGCAATGGTGTTCACGCGCGGCGCCTGCGCCCTAGGGAATATCTGCAAACCCTGCCAGCAGGCGCGCAGCGCTGTGGAGGTCGCAGCCGCGGGGCAATGGTTTACCGCCTCTTCCTCTGCACCTGCCGACGATCCCCGTATGCGTTGCGCAACCGCTTTCCCGTACAACGCCCAAGTCTCCGCCATTTTTATCGGCTATGGCCACGTCAGTGCACACAAGCCGGTGTTGTTTGTCACAATCGCGCCATTGACGGCATAAGTTGCGCATGCACCGTGCGCAGACCTGTTGCTGGCATGTTCCACTTCTACCCGTTGCGGCATGGCCGCAGGAGCGCTTCCCATGAGCGATGTACAACAACGAATCGACCAGTTGGTCAAAAACAACCCCGTCGTGCTGTTCATGAAAGGCACGGCGAGCTTTCCGATGTGCGGCTTCTCCGGCCGCGCCACCCAGATTCTCAAGGCCTGCGGTGTGGATCTGAAGACGCTGGTGACCGTCAACGTGCTGGAGGATCAGGAAATCCGCCAGGGCATCAAGGAGTACAGCCAGTGGCCAACCATCCCGCAGCTGTACGTGCAGGGTGAGTTCATCGGCGGCTCGGACATCATGATGGAACTGTACGAGTCCGGCGAGCTGCAAAAGCTTCTGGGCTCGACGGTCTGAACGGCCCCGCCGCCCGCTTCCGCTAGGCCGCAATGACCGCCTCGAACCCCGCCGCCCTGCAGGGCTACCGCGGCGCCCTGCTGCGCTTCGATGCCGGAGGTCGGCCCATCCATGAATCCGATGGCTTGCTGGTCGTGCGCCCCCCGTCGCCTGGGCAGCGGTGCGCCTCCATCGCGGACGTGGGCGATTACGCCACACTGCGCACAAGATATCCCCAGCTGGCAGTGACGCACTGGCCCGGCAAGCTCATTGCGCCGGGCTTCATTGACCTGCATATTCACTATCCGCAAACAGACATCATTGGCGCGCCAGCCGATGGCCTGTTGCCATGGCTGGAGAATTACACCTTTCCTGCCGAACGTGCGTTCGCAGACTTTGCGCATGCGCAATCGGTCGCGCAGTTCTTTCTGGATGAGCTGCTGCGCCAGGGCGTGACCACCGCACTGGTTTTTTCCACCTCCCACCCGCAATCGGTCGATGCGCTGTTTTCCGCCGCCCTGGCGCGTGGCCTGCGCCTGGTCACCGGCAAGGTGCTGCAGGATCGCCACAGTCCCGACGGCGTGCGCGATGCCACTGCGCAAAGCCTGCGCGATACGCAGGCGTTGATCGAACGCTGGCACAACAAGGCACGCTTGGGATATGCGATCACGCCACGTTTTGCCCCCACCAGCTCGCCGCAGCAGCTCGAAGGCGCAGGTGCGCTGGCAGCGCGCTTTCCCGACACGTGGATCCAGAGTCACGTCGCAGAGAACCACGACGAGGTGCGCTGGGTGCAACAGCTGTACCCGGCAGCACGCTCCTACCTGGACGTCTACGTGCGCGCCGGGCTGGTGCGCGAGCGTGCCATCTATGCACACTGCATCCACCTTGATGACGAGGACCGCGCAGAGATGCGCGTGCGTCAAGCCGCAGCGGCCGTGAGCCCGACCAGCAACCTGTTTCTGGGCAGCGGATTCTTCGACTTTGCAGCAGCCGAACGCACGGGCATGCCCTGGGGACTGGCCAGCGATGTCGGCGGGGGGACCAGCTTCAGTCCCTTCCACACCATGCTCGCGGCCTATTACGTCGGCCGTGAAGGCCACACCAAGCAAGGTCTGTCGCTGCAGCCCTCGCAGCTGTGGTGGCACCACACGGGTGCTGCCGCGCGCGCACTGGGCCTGGAAGGCGTGGTCGGCAACCTGCAAGTTGGCGCGGAAGCCGACTTCGTCGTGCTTGATCCGCAGGCCACCCCCCTGCTTGCGCGCCGAACCGCCAGAGCGCAATCGCTGGAAGAACTGCTGTTTGCCCTGATTGTGCTGGGTGATGACCGGGTCATAGCGCACACGCAGATTGCCACCCCCCGCACCGATGCACCAGATTGAAGAGCCGGCACCAGCCCCCACGCCGTTCGAATGGCTCGGCGGCGAGGCAAGCGTGCGTACGCTGGTGGAGCGCTTTTACGACCTGATGGAGATCGAGCCGGCCTACCAGGCCCTGCGACGCGCGCACGGGGAATCGTTGGAGCGCGCGCGCGAACGGCTGTTCTGGTTCTTGTGCGGTTGGCTGGGCGGACCTGACTATTACGTCGAGCGCTTCGGCCACCCTCGCCTGCGCATGCGGCACATGCCATATTCGATCGGCGTTCGGGAGCGCGATGAATGGGTAGCATGCATGGACCAAGCCATGCGTGAGACGCAAGTACCGCAGGCGCTGCGCGAGCGCCTCACCGAAAGCTTTCTCCATACAGCAGACTGGATGCGCAATCGCTGAACCTCCGCCCCAGCTCGCTGCAACGCCGTGCGCAACCGGCGTCGGCGCAGTCAGATTCTTTCCACAGAGACAAACATTTATTTACAATTCGTTGGGCACTGCGCGCGCGATGCGTGAACGCACTGATAATTGCCTCTTGAAATCTGGCTGCCGGTCGGTCCCACGCCATTCAGGCGATGCTGTGGCAGATCGCCGCGGCCACGCGCAAACTGTACAGGCAGCACGGCACACGCCCACGCCGGTCTGAACCACTCCCACGCTACGCCGAACTTCTGGACACACGCTCATGTCTCTTTCCAATCTTTCGATACGGTCCAAGCTCATTGGCGCATTTGCGTTACTGGTGCTGCTGACGATGGTGCTGGGGCTGGTGGCGCTGCGGCAGCTGCACAACGTCAACGTCCGCAGCGTCGAAGTCAATCAGCGCTGGCTGCCCAGCATCCTGGCTGTCAGCGACCTGTCTGCTGCGCTCAATCGCGTGCGCCGCGTCGAAGCGCGGCTTCCCTCGGTGCGTACCCAGGGGGCCTACGATCAGGCCATGGCGCAGCTGCAGACGCGTCAGACAGAAGTAGTCGCTTTCGAAGACGCCTTCGAGCGTGCCAGCAACAGCGTGGAAGCGTCCGCCATGCTCGCGGCCTACCTGGAAAGTCGCAATGCCTACGATGCGGCCCGCAACCGCTTGCTGGAGCTGATGACCCAGCTCGTGCAAAATAACGTCACCGACGGCACCGTCGACCCAAACCTGCTGCAGGCCGCGCGCGATTACTACGCAGGTCCGCTGGACGAGGCATTCGCGCGCGTCGAAGAGCACATCAGTTCATTACAGCAATGGAATGCCCGCCAGGCCGATGCGGCCTTCGCCGCGGTCGAGAGCACTTACCGGCTGGCACTGCGGCAGGTCGGCATCATGCTGCTGTTGGCTGTGGTGCTGGCATCCGCTGCAGCGGCGTGGATCATCCGCAGCATCACCCGCCCCACCCAGCTGGCGGTGGAGAGAATGCAAGCCGTCGCGCGCGGTGATCTGAGCCAGCCAGTCCACGTCACCAGTCGGGACGAAATGGGACAGCTGCTGCATGCCCTGGAGACCATGCGCACCCGTCTGGCCAGCGTGGTGGCGCGGGTGCGCAGCAATGCACAAGGTGTGGCAGCCGCTAGCGAACAGATCGCGCAGGGCAACAACGACCTGTCCAGCCGCACCGAGCAGCAGGCCAGCTCGCTGGAGGAGATTGCCGCTTCGATGGAGGAACTGGGTTCGACCGTGCACCAGAACGCCGACCACGCGCAGCTGGCGAACAAGGTCGCCATCGACACGGCAAAGACCGCCAACGAGGGCAGTCAGGCAATGCTGCAGGCAGAGCGCACGATGCAGGACATTCTGGAAAGTGGCCGCCAGATTGAGGACATCATTGGCGTCATCGACGCGATTGCATTCCAGACCAACATCCTCGCACTCAATGCCGCCGTGGAGGCAGCACGTGCCGGCGAGCAGGGTCGGGGCTTTGCAGTCGTTGCCAATGAGGTGCGCAGCCTGGCCAAGCGCAGCGCCGAGTCCTCCAAGGAGGTCAAGGCGTTGATTGCCACCAACGCCCAGCGTGTGGCGTCCGGTGCGGAAATGGTTGCCAATGCCGTCAAGTCGATGGAAGAAATCGTGCAAAGCATTCACCGGGTCACGGACCTGGTGGGGGAAATCAGCGCCGCCAGTACCGAGCAAAGCGCCGGCGTCACCCAGGTGGGCGAGGCCATTGCCCAGCTTGACCACGTCACCCAGCGCAACGCAGCGCTGGTCGAGGAAAGCGCGGCGGCAGCGGCCAGCCTCAGTCAACAGGCCCAGGAACTGGTGCAATCCGTAGAAGTCTTCCACCTGACGCAAGGCAGCACCGCTGCCTTGCCCCCTTTCACATCTAAATCGGATGGCGAAAGCGCGACGCGAGCTGGCGCGCCCGTGCAGCAGGCGCAGGAACAATCCGCACGCGCCGCGCGCGGGACGCAGCAGCATTCCGCGCCGGGCTTGCCGCAGCAATCGCCGCCAGCGCGCAAATCCGCGCCCGACCCTGGTGAGCAGGAGTGGGAGAACTTCTGAGAACTTGCAATGAGGGCAAGCCGCCTTCTGCTGCGCTGCCGTCAGGCGCACAACCTGTGCCGCGACGCCATCAACGATGGGCCACTGCGGCAGTGGCAACCAGATCCAGCACCATGGCCCGTGCCGAGGTGCCGCACAGCTGCCCGGGCGTCAGCGGCAGGCGCTCCACATACTTCAGCACGAATGGCGGGCTGAGCTTTTCCAGCCGGACCTGGCCCAGCCACCAGTTGGAGAAATTGCGCTCGCAGATCTCGCCGAAATACAGCAGCTGCGCATCGCGGTGGCGCGCATCGCGCAGCACCTGGGCATAGGTCTGGTTGACGGCAGCACGCTCGCCCTCGATGGCCTGCAGGAACACGCCGTAGCCGTGACAGAGCACGCCGGTAATGCCGCGCTCTTCGTTGTGGCGCCGGCCCTGCGCAAGAATCGTGTCCACAGCCGCAGCGCTGCTGTCGGCCACCACACTCGCATAAATCAGTTGCACCAGCATGTCGGCAGGCCTCCTTGGAAACGATGCATACAGACGGCTCAGGATGAACGCCTGGGGATCAGCGAGAGAAACTCCCGCCGCAGATTCGCATCCTTGAGGAATACTCCACGCATCACCGAGTTGAGCATCTTGCTGTCCATCTCCTTGACTCCGCGCCAGGACATGCAGAAATGGCTGGCTTCCATGACGATGGCCAACCCATCAGGCTGCGTGCGCTCCATGATGAGGTCGGCCAGCTGCACCACCGCTTCCTCCTGGATCTGCGGGCGTCCCATGACCCAGTCTACCAGCCGTGCGTACTTGGACAGACCGATGACGTTGGTGTTCTGGTTGGGCAGCACGCCAATCCAGACCTTACCGATGACCGGACACAGATGGTGGCTGCACGCGCTGCGCACGGTGATGGGGCCGACGATCATCAGCTCGTTGAGGTGCTCGGCGTTGGGAAATTCGGTGATCGCCGGCACGGGCACGTAACGGCCCTTGAACACCTCGGTTAGATACATCTTGGCCACGCGCCTGGCAGTGCTGCGGGTATTGTGGTCGCCTGCGGTGTCAATCACCATGCTGTCGAGCACGCCCTGCATCTTGGCCTCGACCTCGTCCAGCAGCCTGTCGAGATCGCCCGGCTCCAGACAGTCGGCAATGTTGTCATTGGCGTTGAAGCGCCGCCCCTGCGCCCGCAGGCGCTCGCGGATCTTGACCGAAACCGGCACGCCCTCCTCTTGTTCCACGGGCGCGGGGCTGGCGCGCTCAAGCTCTTTGGTCATAAGGCAGTCGTCAAAAAAAGACCGATTATGATAAGGCAATGATTTATTCCTTGCCCAAGGCCCATTGCCCGGGCATGCCTTCATCATGAACGAGCGACAGTACCGCGATGTGTTGCTGGCCAAGGCCATCGAAACCGCGCCAGCGGACGAGCCCGCCCTGCTTGATACGGCGCAGCGCCAGGCGGCCACAGAGCAAGCGCTGTTCGAGCAGCGCGGCACCGTCAAGGCTGGTCAGGAGCGCCAGCTCGAACGGCTGGCCGTGCGCCGCGCTGAACACCTGCTGGCGCACGCCACCCGCCAGAACCCCAAGATCGCGCTGCTTCGCGACCCCGGCGAACATCGCGTGCCATGGTTGTGGATCATTCCCTTGCTCGCGCTAATACTGGGATTTGCCAGCGAAAAGATTACCGAACCCCACCGCCTGAACCTGCTGACGGCGCCGCTGCTGGCAATTCTGGCGTGGAATCTGGCGATGTACGCGGTGATGCTCGCGCGCGCCCTGGTGGCGCTGCGACAAGGCCGCCGCGTGCTAGCGCGCGACACAGCGCCATGGACGCAATGGTGGTCGCGCACCTCCGCTCGCCTAAAGGACGAAAGCCTGCGCGGCATCTACCAACGCTTTCTGCAGGACTGGGCGCCCTACCAGCAAGCGCGCCAGACGCGGCGTCTGCAGGCCATGCTGCACCTGAGTGCTGCGGCGCTGGCCCTGGGCGTGGTGCTGGGCCTGATCGTCACGGGCCTGTTTACCGAGTACCGCATTGGCTGGGAGAGTACCTGGCTGGGTGCTCCGCAGGTGCACCTGCTGACCAACTTGCTGAGCTGGCCCGCCCAGGCCCTGCTGGGCCAGCCAAGCTGGTCGCTGGAGCAGATCGAGCTGCTGCAGAGTTGGCCCGCCGGCCAGCAACAGAACGGCAGGCAGTGGATCATTGCCTACAGCCTGTTGCTGGTGCTGGTCGTCGTGCTGCCGCGGTTGCTGCTGGCGCTCTGGCACAGTGTGCGCGCCGCCAGCAGCGCGCACATGCTGCACCTGCCGCTGGATACGGCTTACTTCCAGGCACTGGCGCGCGACTTCACCAGTGATGCGACAGTCATCGCGCTGTACCCGTTCAGCCTGCAGATGACGACGCAGCGCCAGGCCGAGCTGCAGCGCTATGTGCGCACGCAGTTTGGAGCAGCAGCGCACTTGCACATCGCGCCAACGCTGGAGTACGCGGATGCCGGCAGCTACTTTCGCCAGACCGTGGAGGCGCGCGTACCCAGCCTCTCGGTGCTGCTGTTCAACCTTGCAGCCACGCCAGAGGAAGAAGCCCATGGCGCCGTGCTGCGGCAGTTCGAGGCGCGTGTGCCAGGCGCGCGTGCCGTGTGGATCTACGGCCAGGAGCTGGCGCAGCGTCTGGGCCCCGACGCAGGCGCCCAGCAGCGCCTGGCCGAGCGACGCCATCTCTGGCAGCTGTTCGTGCAGGCACACGGCCAGCACGCGGTGTTCATCGATCACCCACCAACACCATGAGCACGCCCGCACCGACCGCACCAGCGCATGTGCTGACGCCCGCGGCCCACGGCACGCAGGTGCAGTGGTGCCTGATTTCGCACACCAACATCGGCAAGACCACCCTGACACGCACCCTGCTCGGACAGGATGTGGGAGACATCCGCGATGCTCCCCACGTGACGGACAGCGCCGATGCGCACGTAATGCTGCAAACGCCCGAAGGTGACCGCCTGACCCTGTGGGATACGCCAGGCTTCGGAGATTCGGTGCGGCTCTACCAGCGCCTGCGGCAACACAACAACCCCATGGGCTGGTTTCTCTCCAACCTGTGGGACCGCTGGCGTGACAAGCCCTTCTGGATGAGTCAGCGTGCCATGCAAGCGGCGCGCAGCAACGCCGATGTCGTGCTCTACCTCGTCAACGCCGCCGAAGATCCCGCCGATGCCGGTTACCTGGATGCGGAGATGCACCTGCTGCGCTGGCTGGACAAGCCCGTCATCGTGCTACTCAACCAGATTGGAGCGCCCGATGCCCGCAAGGAGGCGCAGGATCTGCAGACTTGGACGCAAGCCATGGCGGCCTATGCGCCGATGGTGCGCAAGGTCGTGGCGCTTGATGCCTTCACGCGCAGCTGGCTACACGAGCAGCGCCTGTTCCAAGCGGTCGCGTCGGCCATCCCGCCGGACAAGCAGGCCGGGTATGCACGCATCATGCGCGAATGGGAGCGGGCCAACCATGCCAGGCTGGATGCCAGCATGCGCGCCATTGCCGAGCTGCTGGCGCATGCCGCACGCTGGAAGGAGCCGGTAGCGGAGCCCGGCGCGGCATTGAGCTGGCGGCTGTTGACGCAGGCCATCCAGCAGGGCAAGGCAGACAGCAGGGATTCGCCGGAGGACAAGGCGATGCAGGCACTGCTGGCGCATCTGCGCGAAGTCGACCAGCAGACGACACAGACCCTGCTGCGCCTGCACCACCTTGACGGCAGCACGGAAGCGGAAATCCACGCACAGCTGCGCGAGTACTTCACGGTGCACACGCCGCTGGATACACGCCAGATGGGGCTGCTCGGTGCACTGACCACCGGGGCCGCCGGCGGCCTGGGTGCGGATCTGGCCGCGGGCGGGCTGACCATGGGCGCCGGCGCGCTGCTCGGGGCACTGGCTGGCGCCGTCACCTTTGCGGGTGCCGCACTGGGCATCAACAGGGCCCGCGCGCAAACACAGCACCAGGTCGAACTCTCGGACGCGTTTCTCGACGCCCTGCTGCATGCCAGCCTGCTCAAGTACCTCGCCATTGCCCATTTCGGCCGCGGGCGTGGCAGCTACACGCAAACCCAGGCCCCGGCGCACTGGAACGAGGCGCTGAACACGCAGATCGCCTCGCTGGGAAACGCGCATTTTCACGCGCTGTGGCACCAGCTGCGGCAGACAAGCGCCGATGGAGGCGCCGATGCGCCTGCGAACAGTCCAGCGCTCAGCCTGCAGGCGTCACTCAGGCAGGTGACGCTGGCAACTCTGCACGCGCTCTATCCCGATTCCGACACGCCCAGCACACCTATGCCCTCGGACCCCAATCATTGCGGCTTTTCCCCCGCCGCACCTCAAGCACACCGCGACCGGCGATGATCGGCCTCGCCGGACGACGCCTGCAACTGGCTGCCCGGCAACAGAATCGAAAAGGAGCTTGCCAGGCAAGCTCCTTTTTCAGTCCGAAGCGCTATCGGGATCAGTGGAACTGCGCTTCTTCCGTCGAGCCGGCCAGTGCCTTGACGCTGGAGCTGCCGCCCTGGATGACGGTGGTCACGTCGTCGAAATAGCCTGCGCCGACTTCCTGCTGGTGGGACACAAAGGTGTAGCCCTTCTCGCGCGCGGCGAATTCGGGCTCCTGCACCATCTCCACATAGTGTTTCATCCCTTCGCCGCGGGCATAGGCATGGGCGAACTGGAAGGTGTTGAACCAGTTGATGTGGATGCCCGCCAACGTGATGAACTGGAACTTGTAGCCCAGCGCCGACAGCTCGTCCTGGAAGGACGCGATGGTCCTGTCGTCCAGGTTCTTCTTCCAGTTGAACGATGGCGAGCAATTGTAGGAAAGCAGCTTGCCCGGGCATGCCGCATGCACAGCCTGCGCGAATTCCCGTGCAAAGCCCAGATCAGGCGTGCCTGTCTCGCACCAGACCAAATCGGCATACGGCGCATAGGCCACGCCGCGACTGATGGCCTGTTCCAGGCCGTTCTTGACCCGGAAGAAGCCTTCCTGCGTGCGCTCGCCAGTCAGGAAGGGTTGGTCATTCGCGTCGTGATCGCTGGTAATGAGATTGGCCGCCTCTGCGTCCGTGCGTGCCAGCACGATGGTGGGCACGCCGAGCACGTCGGCAGCAAAACGCGCTGCAACAAGCTTCTCGACAGCCTCCTGCGTCGGCACCAGCACCTTGCCACCCATGTGGCCGCATTTCTTCACCGCGGCCAGCTGGTCCTCGAAGTGTACCCCGGCCGCACCGGCCACAATCATGTTCTTCATCAGCTCGAAGGCGTTGAGCACGCCGCCAAATCCGGCTTCGGCATCCGCCACGATAGGCAGGAAGTAGTCCACGAACTCCGCATCTCCCGGATTGATGCCCTTGGCCCACTGGATCTCGTCGGCACGCTTAAAGGTGTTGTTGATGCGGCGCACCATGGTCGGCACCGAGTCATAGGCATACAGCGACTGGTCGGGATACATGGTCTCCGACGTATTGCCATCCGCAGCCACCTGCCAGCCAGAAAGATAGACCGCCTCCAGACCTGCCTTGGCCTGTTGCATCGCCTGGCCAGCAGTGATGGCGCCAAACGCATTCACGTACCCCTTTTTGGCTGCCCCGTTGACCCTGGCCCAGAGCTTTTCTGCACCTTCACGCGCCAGCGTATGGTCAATCAGCTTGCTGCCACGCAGACGCACCACGTCTGCTGCGGAATAGGCGCGCTTGACGCCCTTCCAGCGCGGGTTCTCAGCCCAGTCCTTCTCCAGGGCTGCGATTTGCTGTTCACGATTGAGCGATTTCGTCATCGGGTTACTCCTTGTGGTTGCGATGGTGATGGGCTCAATCGTAGGCCAGTCGGCGCTGAAGCCACATTCTTATGTCTTATACAAGATTTAATTTATTTGTTTATTTATCAGCTACTTATGAAAACAATTCTTCAATATGAAATCAAAATCCATTTCACAAAAGACGTACTGCAGCGCAACACAGCGCCCATTTCGGAGCGCTGGAAAGGATTTCACGATACGGCATCAAACGTGCGCTCGTCCCTGCGTCAGGGCCAGCGAGGCTGCGCGCATGAAAAAGCCCGCTCGGTGAGCGGGCTTGCGAGGCGCTGAATACGTGGATCAGACCAGACCGGCCTTCTCGACCAGGCGGGTAGCAACCCAGGCCTTGGTCTTGGAGATAGGACGGCTTTCGGTGATCTCGATTGTGTCACCCAGCTTGTACTGGCCTTGTTCGTCATGCGCATGGTACTTGCTCGAGCGCACGACAATTTTGCCGTAGATCGGGTGCTTGACACGACGCTCGACGAGCACGGTGACAGTCTTGGCACGCTTGTCGCTGACCACCTTGCCGACCAAGGTGCGCTTGAGGGATTTGGTTTCTTCCGTCATTGGGCGGTTCCTTAGTTGGCTTTGGCAGCCTGCTCGGCAGCCAGCTTCTGGTTCAGAATCGTCTTGGCACGCGCGATGTCGCGGCGCGTCTGACGCAGCACGTTGTTGTTGGACAACTGCTGCGTTGCAGCTTGCATGCGCAGGCCGAAGTGGGCCTTCTGCAGCGACACGATTTCCTCGCGCAGGCCGGCGACATCCTTTTCGCGCAGCGCTTGTGCCCTGGCTTGCTTGTCAGTGGATTGCTTGGTTTTTGCCATGGTCTATCTCCTGATCAAGCGCCCAGCTGGCGAGCAACGAAAGTGGTGCGCAGCGGCAGCTTGGCAGCGGCCAGGCGGAATGCCTCACGTGCCAGTTCCTCCGGCACACCCGTGATCTCGTAGATCACCTTGCCAGGCTGGATCTCGGCGACGTAGTAGTCCGGATTGCCCTTACCGTTACCCATCCGCACTTCAGCGGGCTTGGTGGAAATCGGCTTATCGGGGAACACGCGGATCCAGATGCGACCGCCGCGCTTGACGTGGCGGGTAATGGCACGACGTGCCGATTCGATCTGGCGTGCCGTCAGACGGCCGCGGTCGGTCGACTTCAGGCCGTACTCACCGAACGCTACCGTGTTGCCACGGGTTGCGATACCGGTGTTGCGGCCTTTTTGCTCTTTGCGGTACTTGCGGCGAGCAGGTTGCAGCATGGTTATTCTCCTTGTCCGTCCGCAGCTGTCGCGGGCGCGCTTTCAGGTGCGCGCTTAACGGCGGTAGATGCAGAAATGGCTTCTGCGGGTTTGTCACTGCCATCCGAAGGCGCAGCATTGCTGCCACGTCCGCGGCGGTCACCACGGTCATTGCGGCGATCGCCACGGTCGCCGGCGGGACGACGGCCACGAGGGCGACGCTCGTCTTCGCGCGGCTCGGCGGCAGGCAGGTCGTTGCGGCCCAGCGTATCGCCCTTGTAGACCCACACCTTGACACCGATGATGCCGTAGGTGGTGGAAGCTTCGGACGTGGCGTAGTCGATGTTCGCACGCAGCGTATGCAGTGGCACACGGCCTTCGCGATACCACTCGGTGCGGGCAATTTCAATGCCATTGAGACGGCCTGCCGACATGATCTTGATGCCCTGGGCACCCAGACGCATGGCGTTCTGCATGGCGCGCTTCATCGCACGGCGGAACATGATGCGCTTTTCGAGCTGCTGCGTGATGCTGTCGGCGATCAGCTGCGCATCGATTTCGGGCTTGCGCACCTCCTCGATGTTCACCGCAACCGGCACGCCCAGCATGCGCGTGAGTTCCTTCTTCAGGTTCTCGATATCCTCGCCCTTCTTGCCAATCACCACACCCGGGCGGGCCGAGTGGATGGTGATGCGTGCGTTCTTGGCGGGACGCTCGATCAGCACGCGCGAGACCTGCGCGTTCTTGAGCTTTTTCTTGAGGTACTGGCGCACCTCAATGTCCTCGGCCAGCATGCCCGCAAAGTCGCGGTTGTTGGCGTACCAACGGCTGGACCAGTCACGGCTCACCGCCAAGCGGAAACCGGTTGGGTTGATTTTCTGTCCCATAGTCGTCCTTCCTGCTTAGTTGCCCACTGTCACGTAGACGTGGCAGGTCGGCTTGCTGATGCGGTTGCCACGGCCCTTGGCGCGCGCGGTAAAGCGCTTGAGCGTGGTGCCTTCCTCGACGAAGATGGTCTTGACCTTCAGTTCGTCGATGTCCGCGCCTTCGTTGTGTTCGGCATTGGCGATGGCAGACTCCAGCACTTTCTTGATGATCACGGCCGCTTTCTTGGGCGTGAACTGCAGAATGTTGAGGGCCTGATCGACTTTCTTGCCGCGGATCAGATCGGCCACGAGGCGGCCTTTGTACGCAGAAAGGCGCACGCCACGGAGCACAGCACGTGTTTCAGACATGGTGGTTACTCCTTAACGTTTGGCTTTTTTGTCAGCCGGGTGGCCCTTGAACGTACGCGTCAAGGCAAACTCACCAAGCTTGTGGCCGACCATCTGGTCGGTCACATAGACGGGCACGTGCTGCTTGCCGTTGTGCACGGCAATCGTCAGACCGATGAACTCGGGCAGCACCATGGAGCGGCGCGACCAGGTCTTGACCGGGCGCTTGTCCTTGCCAGCAACGGCCTTCTCGACCTTGGCCAGCAGGTGGTGATCCACGAAGGGACCTTTTTTGAGTGAACGTGTCATGGCACCTACCCTTATTTCTTACGACGCGACACAATGAAGGTTTGCGTGCGCTTGTTGCTGCGGGTGCGATAACCCTTGGTGAGGTTGCCCCACGGATCGACCGGGTGCTTGCCGCCCTTGGAGCGACCTTCACCACCACCCAGCGGGTGATCGACCGGGTTCATCACCATACCGCGCACGGTCGGGCGGATGCCCATGTGACGTTTCACACCTGCCTTGCCCAGACGGCGCAGGCTGTGCTCTTCGTTGGCGACTTCACCGATGGTGGCACGGCACTCGATATGCACCTTGCGCACTTCACCAGAGCGCAGGCGAACCTGCGCATACACGCCTTCGCGTGCCAGCAGCGTGGCCGAGGTACCGGCCGAGCGGGCAATCTGCGCGCCTGCGCCGGGCTGCAGCTCGATGCAGTGAATGGTCGAACCCACCGGAATATTGCGGATAGGCAAGGTGTTGCCGGCCTTGATCGGCGCTTCCGAGCCCGAGACAATGGTGGCTCCGACTTCCACGCCACGCGGAGCGATGATGTAGCGGCGTTCGCCATCTGCATACAGCACCAGCGCCAGATGGGCAGAGCGGTTCGGATCGTATTCGATACGTTCGATCTTGGCCGGAATGCCATCCTTGTCGTTGCGACGGAAGTCGACGACGCGGTAGTGGTGCTTGCTGCCACCGCCCTTGTGACGGGTGGTGATGTGGCCGTTGTTGTTGCGCCCTGCCTTCTGGAACTGCGGCTCCAGCAGCGGGGCATAACCAGGCCCCTTGTGCAGGTGGGCACGGGAGATCTTCACCATGCCGCGCTGACCAGGAGTCTGCGGTTTGAGTTTGATGATAGCCATGGTTTACGCAGCCTCCCCGGACAGGTTCAGCTCAGAGCCTTCCTTCAAGCGCACATAGGCCTTGCGCACGTGGTCGCGGCGGCCAATGGTGCGTCCGAAACGCTTGGTCTTGCCTTTGATGTTGACAACGGAGACACCCGTGACTTCGACCTTGAAAAGCAGCTCGACAGCTGCCTTGATCTCAGCCTTGGTGGCATTGCGCAGCACCTTGAAGGTCACCGCGTTGGACTGCTCGGCCGCGAACGTGGCCTTCTCCGAGACGATGGGAGCCACCAGCACCTGGTACAGACGACCTTCGGTGAATTGGCGCTCTTTGGGAGTCGGGTTGATGCGGCTCATGCGAACATCTCCTTGAGCTTGTCGACGGCACCCTTGGTCACCAACACCTTCTTGAAGTGCACCAGCGACAGCGGATCCACGTAACGTGGCTCGATGACGAACACGTTGGCCAGATTGCGCGAGGCCAGATGCAGGTTTTCATCGACCTCGTCGGCGATCACCAGCGCGGAATCGACCTTCAGGTTCTTGAGTTTGGACACGAAAGCCTTGGTTTTCGGGCTGTCCAGCTTGAAATCCTCGACCACCGACAGGCGGCCATCGGCCACCAGCTTGGAGAGGATGGAGGCAATACCTGCGCGGTACTGCTTCTTGTTGACCTTCTGCGCGAAGTTCTCGTCGGGCGTGTTCGGGAACACCTTGCCGCCCCCACGCCAGATCGGCGAGGATGTCATACCGGCACGGGCATTGCCGGTTCCCTTCTGACGGAACGGCTTCTTGGTGGAATGCTTGACCGTACTACGGTCCTTCTGGGCACGCGTGCCAAGACGGGCATTGGCCTGGTAGGCCACCACCAGCTGATGGATCAGCGATTCGTTGTAATCGCGGCCAAACAAAGCCTCAGGCACCTCGAAGGTCGAAGCCTGGCCTTGTTCATTCAGGAGCTCGACTTGCATTATTGGGCTCCTTTCGCGGAAGCTTTGACAGCAGGACGAACCGTCACGAAACCACCCTTGGAGCCGGGAACGGCGCCCTTGATGAGCAGCAGCTGACGCGCCTCGTCAACACGCACGATGTCCAGGTTCTGCGTGGTCACCGTCTCGTCGCCCATGTGGCCCGTCATGCGCTTGCCGGGGAAGATGCGACCGGGATCCTGCGCCATACCGATGGAGCCAGGCACGTTGTGCGAACGGCTGTTACCGTGCGAGGCACGCTGCGAACCAAAGTTGTGACGCTTGATGGTGCCCGCATAGCCCTTACCGATGGAAGTGCCTTGCACATCCACCTTCTGGCCAGCGGAAAACAGGCCAGCAACAGGCAGCACCGCACCGGGCGCATACTGGCTGGCAGTTTCCTCGCTCACGCGGAATTCACGAATGATCTCACCCGCCTCAACGCCTGCCTTGGCGAGGTGGCCAGCCACCGGCTTGGTCACACGCGAGGCCTTGCGCGACCCGTAGGTCACCTGCAAAGCGGTGTAACCGTCATTCTCTTGGGTTTTGATCTGGGTCACACGGTTGTTGGACACATCCACCACCGTGACGGGAATGGATGCCCCGTCATCAGTGAACAGACGCATCATGCCCACCTTGCGGCCCAGCAACCCGAGGGAGTTGCTCAGACTCATGGTTTATTACTCCAAAACTCCCACCGCAGCTACTGCAATTGGCAACTGCGTTGCGCCAGCAACCGGTGCAGCACCGGCTAATACGCTGCTCGCATGGAAGAAGGTTGATGAAAATCTCCGAAAAAGCGCCCCGCACGACTGCATTCGCAGCAAGCAGATAGCCAAGACGAAGCCGCCGATTATGGCACGGATTTTCTATATGCACAAGGGGTTGTCATTGCGACGGTACATGCCGCACTGCGGCGCCTCCGGCAAGGAGCCGCATGCGCGCGCCACAGCGCACGTCGGGCCGGGGCAACAGCGCACAGAACCTTTCTTACGCCGGCATGACAGTCACTGCCACTTTCAACGTATGGGCGCCGCCACCACGAATCACCCCTCTGAGCGGTGCGACGTCGCCGTAATCGCGGCCATACGCCAGGCGCACGTGTTGCTGGCCAGCCAGGCAGTTGTTGGTCGGGTCGAATTCCAGCCAGCCGGCTTGCGGGCAATAGGCGCTGACCCAGGCGTGGGAGGCATCGACGCCAATCAGCCTCGGCTGCCCGGGCGGTGGCTCGGTCAGCAGATAGCCGCTGACGTATCGGGCCGGCAGCCCCAGTGAGCGCAGCGCGGCAATCATCACCTGCGCGAAATCCTGGCACACCCCGGCACGAAGCTTCAACGCCTGCAGCGGTGGGGTGCTCACATCGGTGGCTTCGGACTCATACCTGAACTCGCGGTAGATGCGATGGCACAGCTCGGCGGCCACCTGGTGGGCGCTCAGGCCGCGCAGCTCCGATTGCCGCGCATAGTCCGCGAAGGCATCGTGCACCGGCGCCAGCGCAGAGGGCTGCGCATATTCACGCGCCGCGTCATACGCCTGGCCCGCCACGTACTGCATGGCACGCGCCGCCTCCTCCCAGGGCATGCCTGCGGGCAGCTGCACGTGCGGCAGCTTGCCGACCATCGCTGCGGGCAGCGGCTGCGTCGTCAGTCTGCTGCGTGCCGTCACCACCAGTTCCTCATGAGGCTCGGTCAGCTCGAAGTAGCAGCGCTGCTGACCGTAGCGATCGGTGCTCCAGGCCAGTGCCGAAGGCGCAGGCGCTATCTCCAGGTCGAACGCGTGCAGGCGCTGGCCGGCTTCCTCCATGGGGCGCAGGTACGCCATGTGGTGGGCCTGCAGCACCGCCTCCTCGTAGCGGTAGCGGGTCTCATGAATGACCGATAGGTGCATGGGGGCCTGCTCTTTGATCCGTAACGATTGCGATCCATGCGCGCTCAGCTGCCGACCGACTGGGTCAGCGCATGCGCATGCACGAAGTATTGCTGCGTCAGCCTGTCCGACAGCCGCTGGGCGGCCTGCGCGGCCTGCGCAATGATCGCAGCCAGCGCCTGGTGCGCATTCGCATCGGCAAGCGCCAGCAGATGCCGGGCATCCCAGCAATGGGGCAGGCCATCGAGCTCACCGTCACTTTGCCAGGCGGCCGCAGGAATGCCGGGCAGCCGCTTGAGGCGGCCCATGATGGTGTTGGACATCCACAGCAGGGAGCGGGGATTTTCATCTTC
This sequence comes from Lampropedia cohaerens, assembly GCF_001005215.1. Taxonomy (GTDB): domain Bacteria; phylum Pseudomonadota; class Gammaproteobacteria; order Burkholderiales; family Burkholderiaceae_C; genus Lampropedia; species Lampropedia cohaerens. The sequence continues at coordinate 8,414 of NZ_LBNQ01000018.1, read as the reverse complement.
CAGCACCAGCAGTTCGACGAGGGCATAGGCATCGCGGTGCTGTTGGTAGCGCGAGCGATAGGTGATGGTGCTGTCAAACAAGCTCAGCAGCAGAGAAAACCCGGCGTCATCGTTGACGACTCCACACGCAAAGGCGCTGGCCAACGCTGCACCCAACGTCGCCATGCGCTCAACCTGTCGCCCCAGCGAAAGCATGCGCCAGCCGTCGTCGCGGGTCATGCGGTCCAGCTGCGCGCCAGTCATGGCCATGGACTGGTCCGTGAGTTGCACCAGCGCCTGCAGCGCCTGCCGCGTTTGTGGCGACCCGCTGCCCAACGTGGCGTAGAACTGCTGCTGGGCCAGGTTGACCAGGCTCCACTGCTCCTGAGCCAGGCGCTCACGCACCGCAAACGCCGCGCGCTGCAGGGCATCGAGCACGGTGGCAACACTGTAGGCGCCGAGCTCGGCGCGCCGGTCGGGCAGCGACGCCACCAGCGCGCGCTCGAACAGCAGCCTCGCCACGCGCGGCGAGGCGGTCGCCTCGTTCACAAGGCCATTTTCAACCGCCAGCTGATGCAGCCAGTCCATGGTCCTGCCAGAAAGGTCCAGCTCCGTGTTGCCCAGCGACTCCAGCGCAATGCGCGCCAGGCGCACACCATTGTCCAGACGCTCCGAGTAGCGCCCGAACCAGAACAGGTTTTCCGCGGCCCGGCTGGTGACGGCGTTGTCGACGCGGTGGTGACCCATTGCCGCCGTGCGCGTCGCTGGCGCCCGATCGGTCATCACCCAGAGATCGGCCGAGCTGCCGCCGCGGTACATGGACACCACCTCGCGCCCCTGCGGCGCGATGCGGGTCAGCCCCCCGGGCACGACGCGCCAGCGTCCCGGCCCGTCGGACAACGCAAAGACACGGATCATCATCGCGCGCATACCGATCGGCGGCTGGCTCGCCAGCGCATGCTCGTTGCGGGAAGCACTCCCGCCTGTCCACGTCGGCGTATGCGACAGCGGCATCCAGGCCTGCGCGGAATGGGCTTCCGGCCGCGCCACGATGCGCTCGCGCCACTGCTGCAGCTCTGCAGGCTTGAGGCGCTTGACGATGGCCGGCACGAAGCGGCGTGCCTGGTCATTGAAAGTGGGCTTGATAACGTAGTCGGACAGCGCAGGCAGCAGGTTGTGCATGGCCGCACGCTCGCCAAACCACCAGCTTGCAACCGACGGCAGCTTCAGCGGCTCGCCCAGCAGGTGCGTGCTCAGCGCGGGCAGAAAACCCAGCACCGAAGCCGACTCCAGAAACCCCGCCCCAGGCGCGTTGGCCATCACGACGTTGCCGGCGCGCCACGCCTGCAGGATGCCGGGAATGCCCAGCGCGGAGTCGGCCCGCAGCTCCAGCGGATCGAGATAGTCATCGTCCAGGCGGCGGATGATCACGTCGACCTTCTCCAGCCCCTTCATGGTCTTGAGCCAGACCTGCTGGTCGCGCACCACGAGGTCGCCCCCTTCGACCAAGGTGATGCCGAGGTAGCGCGCCAGGTAAATGTGCTCGAAGTACGTTTCGCTGTAGGGCCCGGGCGTCAGCAGCACCGTGCGCGCCCGATCGCCGGCCGGGCTGTGCGCAGCCAGGCTGCGCACCAGTGCGGAAAAACTCTCGGCTAGCCGCTCGATGTGCAGCTGTGCGAAGGCATCCTTGAACAGCCGGGCGACGATGATGCGGTTTTCCAGCGCATACCCCAGCCCCGAGGGCGCCTGCGTGCGTTGCGACATCACCCACCACTTGCCGTCCGGGCCCTGCGCCAGGTCGAAGGCCGCAATGTGCAGGAACGTCCCGCCGGCCGGACGGATACCATGGGCCGCGCGGAAATAACCTGGATGCCCATGTACCAGCGCACTGGGTAGATAGCCATCGCGCAGCAGGCGCTGCTCGCCGTAAACGTCGGCCAGGATACGGTTGAGCAGCTCGGCGCGCTGCAGCACCCCGTCTCGGATGCCGAGCCAGTCGTGCTGCGTGAGAATGGCCGGAAACAGATCGACCGACCACGGCCTGGTGCGACTGACCGCGTCCGAGTACACGTTGTAGGTGATGCCGTTGTCCTCGACGTTACGCGCCAACTGCTGCTGCAGCTCATCCAGGCGCGCAGTCAATGCATAGGCGGTATCGGCAATGCCTCCGGCCCCTTTGAGCCGCTCGATTTCCTGCGCGAAAAAGATGTTCCAGTGCGCCGCCAGCCGATCGCCCCCAGCCCGGCCGCGCAGAGTGTCGAAATGTCCGGCAGGCGGATGCTGTGCCAGCGGCTCGATCAGGCTGTCGGCCAGATCCGAGGCGGCGAGTTCGTTGTCAAACAGCGACATAGGCATGGGGCAGGACGTGCTCCGTGAGGGTCAGGGCTGGCCTTGCGCACGCGCGCCCAACGCTGCGCCATGGTCCAGCGCCTGGTGTACCCGGCACTGTCCCACCAGCAGCATGAGATATGCCAGCAGTTCGGCAAACTCCTCCAGCAGCTGCGACGCACCATGCCCCAGGCCCTGGATGGACAGCCCCATGTGCCCTTCCGCCGCGGTCGAGACCAGCATGCACGCCACGACCAGTGCCATTTCGGACCATGGCACACCCCGGCACTGCCACAGCAGCGGCAGCAGGCGGTAGGCACGCCAGACCAGCAGGACCACCACCAGGCCGGCAACCAGCACCAGCAAGGCGGGCGTGATCAGGGGCTTGTAGAACAACTGCTGCGAGGAGGAAAAGGTCGGCCCGGTCAGCGGATCGAGGTGCAACGGTGGCAGCAGCGTCGCGCCCCAGCTGAGCTCTCGCAGGGCCAGCACGCCCCACAGCGGCGAGATCACCCACCAGAATGCGCGCTGCGGCTGCACCAGCGCGTGCAGCGCATAGCGCACGGCCAGCAGCCCCCCTGACAGCAGCAGCACCACCTGCGTGTTTTCGATCACACCGTTTTCCCAGCCCAGGCGGGCGGGCAGCAGCGGCGCCGCAAAATAGCACGCCACCAAGGCCGCGACGATGACAAGCGCCTGAAGCAGGGCACGCGGCCAGCCATGACGACGAACACGCGCTGGCAGCGCCCCCTTCGAAGGTATGAGTGATGGCATCAGAGTCGGCTGGCTGGCCCAGCGCCTGCGCGGTGGACCGGCCAGCTGCAAAAGCTGCCAATTCTCCGCGAAAATCGGCGCAGCTGCGCAAACCCGCATGCGCGCCTGCATCAGCGGCACAAGCATTGTTCACAATTCCGGCACCGCGACAGCGCGTGAGCGGCCGATTTCAATGGCGACGCAGATCCAGCGTGAATGGCATTTCCCGGCTGGGTCGCGGCGGCTGCACTTCCATGCGTCCGGGCGTATGGCCGATGCGGAAGAAACGCGCCAGCCTGCGCGCTTCCGCCTCGTAGGCGTTGATCGGGAAGGTCGATGGATTCGCCCCGCCCGGATGCTGCACGTGGTACTGGCAGCCGCCCAGGCTGCGATGCGTCCAGGTATCGACGACATCGAAGGTCAGCGGCGCGTGCACACCGATGGTGGGGTGCAGTGCCGACGGTGGGTTCCACGCCTTGTAACGCACACCTGCAACGCACTCGCCCACCGTTCCCGTCGGCTGCAGCGGCAGTGTCTGACCGTTCACGGTCACGACGTAGCGGCTGTCGGTCATGCCGGTGACCTTGACCTCCAACCGCTCCAGTGATGAGTCGACATACCGGACGGTACCGCCGATGGCGCCCTCCTCGCCCATCACATGCCAGGGCTCCAGCGCACTGCGGATCGTCAGCTGCATGCCCGCCACGGCCATGTCGCCAAACTGGGGGAAGCGGAATTCGAAATGCGGAGCGAACCATTTGGCGTCAAACTGATAGCCGCCGTTCTCGGGCAGCGCCAGTTCTGCCAGCACATCCTCAAAATCCATCCAGATGAAGGTCGGCAGCATGAAGCGGTCATGCAAGGCCGTGTTCCAGCGCTGCAGGGGCGCGCGATAGGGTTCCTTCCAGAAGCGCGCTATCAAAGCGCGCAGCAGCAATTGCTGCACGATGCTCATGCGCGCGTGCGGCGGCATCTCGAAGGCGCGCAACTCAAGCAGCCCGAGGCGCCCTGTCGGCCCATCTGGCGAGTACAGCTTGTCGATCGAGAACTCGCTGCGGTGCGTATTGCCCGTGACGTCGATCAGAATGTTGCGCAAGGTACGGTCGATCAGCCACGGCGGCATTTCCTGGCCATGGACCTGGCGGTTGCGCGCGATCTGCGCGATGGCGATCTCCAATTCATAAAGCTGGTCGTTGCGGGCCTCGTCCAGCCGTGGCGCCTGACTGGTCGGGCCAATGAACAACCCGCTGAACAGATAGGACAGGCTGGGATGGTTGTTCCAGTAGCCCAGCAGACTGCTCAACAGCTCTGGGCGGCGCAGAAAGGGCGAATCGTCCGGCGTGGCGCCGCCCAGCACGAAATGGTTGCCTCCGCCCGTGCCTGTGTGACGGCCATCCAGCGCGAACTTTTCGGCGCACAGATGCGTCTCGAACGCCGCCTGATAGAGAAATTCCGTGTGCTCGACCAGCTCCTGCCAGTTCGCCGCAGGGTGGATGTTGACCTCGATAACCCCCGGATCAGGCGTGACCTGCAGCACCTTCAGGCGCGGATCGCGTGGTGGTGGATAGCCTTCAAGCACGAGCTTGACTGCCAGGCGCTCGGCCGTTGCCTCGATGGCTGCCAACAGGTCCAGGTAGTCCTCCAGCATCGCCAGCGGCGGCATGAACACGTAAAGAATTCCCTCGCGCACCTCGGCCACCAGCGCGGTGCGCGCCACCCAGTGCGCGGATTCGAAGCGGCGCGGCATCGGCACCACAGGTTCATCTGCCTGCACGGTGGATGGCGCAGCGGCTGCGTTGCCCGTTGCGGGCGCTGCTCGCACGCACATCTCATCCTGCGGCACTGGCTGCAGCGGCACACGCTGCGGGGCCGCGGCGTTGGCAGCGTAGCGCTCAGCCAGGCTGCTGGCGCTGGGCAAGTCGCCGCGCGGCGCATAGGGATCGCGATCGACGAAGTAGGGAAAGTCGGCTTCGGAGACCCAGGGCAGCGAATCCAGCGGCAGGCGATAGCCCATCGGCGAGTCCCCCGGGATCAGGTACATGCGCTCATCGCGCAGGAACCAGGGACCGGTCTGCCAGCAGCGCTCTTTGCGTCCGGCCGCGCTGCCCGGCATCAACGGCAGGGCGTAGCCCACGACATGCTCAAGCCCCTGCATCGCAAGACGGCGCAGGCGCGCCCGTTCCATCTCATCGTCGATGCGCGCATCGAACGGATCGACGTTGACCGGCAGGCGCCGCTCTCGCCACAGGAAGTACCAGGTGTCCTCGTAGCCGGGCTGGATGTACTGGGGACTCAGACCGAGGGTTTCTGCCAGGGCGTGCACGAACCGTTCAGCATCCTCGCTGGTGTAGTTGGAGGGCTCGCGCTCATCGGCAAAGCGTTCAGGATTGCGCCAGGCCGGCTCGCCGTCGGCGCGCCAGAAGATCGACAGCGCCCAGCGCGGCAACTGCTCGCCCGGATACCACTTGCCCTGCCCGAAGTGCAGAAAACCACCTTGCCCATAGTGCGCCTGCAGCTTTTGCACCAGCGCATTGGCATAGCCGCGCTTGGTCGGTCCCAGCGCGGCGATGTTCCATTCTGGTGCATCGCGGTCGCTGTCGGCCACGAAGGTGGGTTCTCCGCCCTGGGTCAGCCGTACGTCGCCGGCGACCAGATCGGCCTCGACCTGCTCGCCCAATGCCAGCACGGCCTGCCATTGCTCCTCGGTATAGGGCTTGGTCACGCGCGGCGATTCGTGGATGCGCGTAACGCCCATGCTGTGCGAGAACTCGACTTCACACTTGCTGACCGCTCCTTCGATCGGCGCCGCCGAGGAAGGCTGCGGCGTACATGCCAGCGGGATATGGCCTTCGCCAGCCAGCAGTCCGGACGTCGGATCCAGGCCGATCCAGCCTGCTCCTGGAAGAAAGACCTCGCACCAGGCATGCAGATCGGTAAAGTCGCTGCTCGGACCGCTGGGGCCATCCAGCGCCTTCACATCGGGCACCAGCTGGATCAGATAGCCGGAGACGAAGCGCGCCGCAAAGCCCAGATGGCGCAGCAGCTCCACCAGCAGCCAGCCCGAGTCACGGCAGGAGCCTGAGCGCAGCCGCAGCGTCTCATCAGGCGTCTGCACGCCCGGCTCCAGCCGGATGGTGTAGGCAATGTCTTCATACAGCATGCGGTTGAGATCGACCAGGAAGTCGACGGTACGTCGAGGCGTGCGATCGACACGCTGCAGATAATCGTCCAGTCGCGGCGTCAGGGGCCCCGGCGTACGGTAGGGCGTGAGGTCCCGGAGCGACTCGGTGGGATAGGCGAACGGTGCATGCTCGGCGCTGGGCTCAAGGAAGAAGTCAAACGGGTTGTAGACCGCCATCTCGGCGACCAGATCGATGGTGACCTTGAATTCGCGCGTACGCTCCGGAAACACCAGCCGCGCCAGATAGTTGGCAAAGGGATCTTGCTGCCAATTGCAAAAGTGGTTAGCTGGCTCGACGCGCTGGCTGAACGAGAGAATGCGTGTGCGGCAATGCGGCGCCGGCCGCAGCCGAACGACCTGTGGATGCAGCTCGACCAGTCTGTCGTACCGGTAATGGGTAACGTGATTGAGCGCGACGTGAATGGTCATGGCGGGTCCCGGTAATGCAGTGCGTGAATGGCAGAGCAAATTGTGTGCCGCCTTGCGCGGACATTGTCCGCGACATGCGGCACAGCTTGCGCCATCGACACCGATGGCATTGCCCTGGCCACGAAAAAGGCCTGACCGCAAAACGGCCAGGCCTTGTGGGGCAAGGTCATCATGCGTCGGGCAGGGCTCGATCGCATGATGACGCTTGGCGCTGCTTACTGCAGCTTGATCTCAACGTCCACGCCAGCGGGCAGATCCAGCTTCATCAGCGCGTCAACAGTCTTGTCAGTCGGATCGACAATGTCCATCAGACGCTGGTGCGTGCGGATTTCGAGCTGGTCACGGCTGGTCTTGTTGACGTGCGGCGAGCGCAGGATGTCAAAGCGCTTGAAACGCGTCGGCAAGGGCACGGGGCCCTTGACGATGGCGCCAGTGCGCTTGGCGGTGTCGACGATTTCAGCGGCCGACTGGTCGATCAGCTTGTAATCGAAGGCCTTGAGGCGGATGCGGATTTTTTGCTTGCTCACGGGTCAGATTCCTTTCACCAACGATCAGGCGATGATCTTGGCCACCACACCGGCGCCCACCGTGCGGCCGCCTTCGCGGATCGCAAAGCGCAGGCCTTCTTCCATGGCGATCGGCGCAATCAGCTTGACCGTGATGGCCACGTTGTCGCCAGGCATCACCATCTCCTTGCCTTCAGGCAAGGTGATCGAGCCGGTCACGTCGGTCGTGCGGAAGTAGAACTGCGGGCGGTAGTTGCTGAAGAACGGCGTGTGACGGCCCCCTTCGTCCTTGCTCAGCACGTACACCTCGGCGGTGAACTCGGTGTGCGGCTTGATCGAGCCGGGCTTGCACAGCACCTGGCCGCGCTCGACGTCTTCACGCTTGGTGCCGCGCAGCAGCAGACCGACGTTGTCACCAGCCTGGCCCTGGTCGAGCAGCTTGCGGAACATTTCCACGCCTGTGACCGTGGTCTTTTGCGTGTCGCGGATACCGACGATTTCGATTTCCTCGCCCACCTTGATGACACCACGCTCGACGCGGCCAGTCACCACCGTGCCACGCCCGGAGATGGAGAACACGTCTTCCACCGGCATCAGGAAGGCACCGTCCACAGCGCGCTCGGGCGTGGGGATGTAGGTGTCCAGCGCCTCAGCCAGCTTGAGGATGGCAGGCTCGCCAATGTCGCTCTGGTCGCCTTCGAGCGCCAGCTTGGCCGAGCCGCGGATGATGGGGGTGTCGTCGCCGGGGAAGTCGTACTTGGAGAGCAGCTCGCGCACTTCCATTTCGACCAGTTCCAGCAGTTCCTCATCATCGACCATGTCGGCCTTGTTGAGGAAGACGATGATGTAGGGCACGCCCACCTGGCGCGAGAGCAGGATGTGCTCGCGCGTTTGCGGCATGGGGCCGTCGGCAGCGGAGACCACCAGGATGGCGCCGTCCATCTGCGCAGCACCGGTGATCATGTTCTTGACGTAGTCGGCGTGGCCCGGGCAGTCCACGTGGGCGTAGTGGCGGTTGGCGGTCTCGTATTCAACGTGCGAGGTGTTGATGGTGATGCCGCGCGCCTTTTCTTCCGGCGCGTTGTCGATCTGGTCGTAGCCTTTGGCTTCGCCGCCAAACTTCTTGGACAGCACGGTGGCAATGGCCGCCGTCAGCGTCGTCTTGCCATGGTCCACGTGCCCGATCGTGCCCACGTTCACGTGGGGCTTGGTGCGCTCAAACTTACCTTTTGCCATTT
>NZ_LBNQ01000017.1 GCF_001005215.1 Lampropedia cohaerens | reverse complement strand
ATTCCGAGCCATGTTTCTTCGTTTTCCATTCGCCTTCGCCCAGCATCTTCACGCCGGTGCTGTCGACCAGCAGATGCAAGCCACCACGACTGGGGCGATAGGGGATGTTCACGGTCAGCGTTTTCTGGCGGCGGCAGACCGTGCTGTAGTCAGGCACGGGCCCATCCAGGCCCGCCAGATGCATCAGGCTCTGCACGAAACCGATGACTTGGCGCAACGGCAGGCCGAACAGCCCCTTGATGGTCAGGCAGAACTGGATGGCGGCATCGCTGAACGTCGGTGATCGACCGCGACGACCGGTGGGCTGGCCGTGCCATTGCATGTCACGATCCAGCCAGACCGAGAGCGAGCCTCTGGCCTTGAGGGCTGCGCTGTAATCTTTCCAGTTGGTGGTGCGGTATTGGGCGGCAGCGGGCTTGGTCATGGGTGCGCTAGCCTACAGACTCGGGACGTTTGTGCAACAACGCCGCACGGCGCTGACAGCGCAAGAAAAAAGCGCCCGTTAAGGGCGCTTTTTCATACATGACGCTAAGGACTCGGCAAAGGCCTTAGCGCGCGTCGCCTTCCGGCGTGGCCGTGTGGGCCTCATCCTGCACGGAATCGCGCAGTTCGTCCTGCTCGGCGATGGCGCGACGCTCGGCCTCGTCCATCTGCTCCTTGGCCTTGCGCGCCTGGTGGTAGGCCAGGCCCGTGCCAGCCGGGATCAGACGACCAACGATGACGTTTTCCTTCAGGCCACGCAGCTCGTCGCGCTTGCCCATGATGGCAGCCTCGGTGAGCACGCGGGTGGTTTCCTGGAAGGACGCCGCCGAGATGAACGAGTCGGTCGACAGCGAAGCCTTGGTGATCCCCAGCAGCAGGTTGGTGTAGGTCGCAGGAATCTTGCCTTCCTTCTGCAGCGCCTCGTTGGTGTTGAGGATTTCCGAGCGTTCGACCTGCTCGCCCTTGATGTAGCTGGAATCGCCCGGGTTCTCGATCACGACGCGACGCAGCATCTGGCGCACGATCACCTCGATGTGCTTGTCGTTGATCTTCACACCCTGCAGTCGGTAGACGTCCTGGATCTCGTCAACGATGTAGCGCGAGAGCTCCTCGATGCCCAGCAGGCGCAGGATGTCCTGCGGATCGGCCGGGCCGTCGACGATCAGCTCGCCCTTGTTGACGACCTGCCCTTCGTGCACCAGGATGTTCTTTTCCTTGGGGATGAGTTCCTCCCACACCGAGCCTTCCGGATCGGTGATCTGCAGGCGGATCTTGCCCTTGGTTTCCTTGCCGAAGGAGACGGTGCCGGTGATCTCGGCCAGCGTGCCCTTGTCCTTGGGCGTGCGCGCTTCGAACAGCTCGGCCACGCGAGGCAGACCGCCGGTGATGTCGCGGGTCTTCTGGCCTTCGATCGGGATGCGCGCCAGCACCTCGCCGGGGCCGACTTCCTGCCCGTCGCGCACCTGGATCAGCGCGCCGATCTGGAAGCCGATGGCCACCGCGTGGTCAGTGCCGGGGATCTTCACCTCGTTGCCGCTGGCATCGATGAGCTTGACCAGCGGCCGCACCACCTTGTTGGCGCCACGGCGCTTCGGATCGATCACGACGAGCGTGGACAGGCCGGTCACATCGTCGACCTGCTTGGCCACCGTCAGGCCTTCTTCCACGCCTTCGAACTTCACGCGGCCCGCATACTCGGTGATGATCGGGCGAGTCAGCGGATCCCAGTTGGCCAGCACGGTACCGGCCTTGATCTGCTGGTCGGGCTTGACCGTCAGGATGGCACCGTACGGCACCTTGTGGCGCTCGCGCTCACGACCATGCTCGTCCTGGATGATGATCTCGCCGGAACGGGCAATGACCACCAGCTCGCCCTTGGAGTTGGTGACGTAGCGCATCGTGGCATTGAAGCCGATGATGCCGTTGGACTTGGCCTCCACACTCGAAGCGATGGCCGCACGGTTCACCGCGCCACCGATGTGGAAGGTCCGCATGGTCAGCTGCGTGCCCGGCTCCCCGATGGACTGGGCAGCGATCACGCCCACGGCCTCGCCGAGGTTGATCATGCCGCCGCGCCCGAGGTCGCGCCCATAGCACTTGGCGCACAGGCCGTAGCGCGTGTCGCAAGTCAGTGCCGTGCGCACCTTCACCTCGTCCACGCCGGCCAATTCCATCTCGTCGAGCTGGTCTTCCTCCAGCAGCGTACCGGCAGGAATGAGCACCTGACGGGTTTCCGGATGCAGCACATCCTCGGCCGCAGTGCGGCCCAGGATGCGGTCGCGCAGCGATTCGATGACCTCACCACCTTCCACCACGGCACGCATGTAGGTGCCGTTGCTGGTGCCGCAATCGTCCTCTGTGATGACCAGATCCTGCGTCACGTCCACCAGACGGCGCGTCAAGTAGCCGGAGTTGGCGGTCTTGAGCGCCGTGTCGGCCAGACCCTTACGGGCACCGTGCGTGGAGATGAAGTACTGCAGCACGTTCAACCCCTCACGGAAGTTCGCCGTAATCGGGGTCTCGATGATGGAGCCGTCCGGCTTGGCCATCAGGCCGCGCATCCCGGCGAGCTGGCGGATCTGGGCGGCAGAGCCGCGCGCGCCCGAGTCGGCCATCATGTAGATGGCGTTGAAGGACTCCTGCTCCACCTCGTTGCCATGCCGGTCGACAGTCTTTTCCTTGGCCAGCTGCTGCATCATGACCTTGGAAACCTCATCCCCGGCCTTGCCCCAGATGTCCACCACCTTGTTGTAGCGCTCGCCCGCGGTCACCAGACCGGAGGTGTATTGCTGCTCGATTTCCTTGACCTCGGCCTCTGCACGCGCGACGATCTCGTGCTTTTGCGGCGGCACCAGCATGTCCTCGATGGCGATCGAGATGCCGGCGTGCGTGGCCAAGCGGAAGCCGTTCTGCAGCAGCTTGTCGGCAAAGATGACGGTCTCTTTCAGACCGCACTTGCGGAAGGCGGCATTGATGAGCTTGGAGATTTCCTTCTTCTTCAAGGCCTTGTTGATGACCTCGAAGGGCAGTCCCTTGGGCAGGATCTCCGACAGCAGCGCGCGCCCGACGGTGGTCTCGCGCACCTTGGTGTTCGATTCCAGCTCACCGGTGGTCTTGTTGCGCACCCACTCGGTCAGACGCACGTTGACCCGGGCGTTGAGCTCGACCACGCCGTTTTCCAGCGCACGCTGCACTTCGCCGACATTGGCGAAGATCATGCCTTCGCCCTTGCCGTTGATCTTCTCCCGGGTGGCGTGGTAGAGGCCCAGCACCACGTCCTGCGACGGCACGATGGAGGGCTCGCCCGAAGCCGGGAACAACACGTTGTTGGAGGCGAGCATCAGCACGCGCGCTTCCATCTGCGCTTCGACCGACAGCGGCACGTGCACGGCCATCTGGTCGCCGTCGAAGTCGGCGTTGAAGGCCGCACAGACCAGCGGGTGCAGCTGGATGGCCTTGCCTTCGATCAGGATCGGCTCGAACGCCTGGATGCCCAGGCGGTGCAGCGTCGGGGCGCGGTTGAGCATCACCGGGTGCTCGCGGATGACCTCTTCGAGGATGTCCCACACCACCGGCGTGCCGGCTTCCACTTCCTTCTTGGCCGCCTTGATGGTGGTGGCGATGCCGCGCTGCTCGAGCTGGGCGAAGATGAAGGGCTTGAACAGCTCCAGCGCCATCAGCTTGGGCAGGCCGCACTGGTGCAGCTTGAGCGTCGGGCCGACGGTAATCACCGAACGGCCGGAATAGTCCACGCGCTTGCCCAGCAGGTTCTGGCGGAAGCGCCCGCCCTTGCCCTTGATCATGTCGGCCAGCGACTTCAGGGCGCGCTTGTTGGCGCCCGTCATGGCCTTGCCACGGCGGCCGTTGTCCAGCAGGGAGTCGACCGACTCCTGCAGCATGCGCTTTTCGTTGCGCGCGATGATCTCCGGCGCCTTGAGCTCCAGCAGGCGGCGCAGGCGGTTGTTGCGGTTGATGACGCGGCGGTACAGGTCGTTCAGATCGGACGTGGCAAAGCGGCCGCCATCGAGCGGCACCAACGGCCGCAGGTCCGGCGGCAGCACGGGCAGCACTTCCAGCACCATCCAGCCGGGCTTGATGCCCGACTTCTTGAACGACTCCAGCACCTTCAGGCGCTTGGCGTTCTTCTTGATCTTGACCTCGGAGCCGGTCATGTCATTGCGCAGCTTCTCGATCTCGGCATCGATATCGATGTTGTCGAGCAGCTCCTTGATGCCTTCGGCACCCATGCGCGCGTCGAATTCGTCGCCGTACTCCTCGCGCTTGGCCTCGTATTCGTCCTCGCTCATGATGCTGAACTTCTTCAGCGGCGTCATGCCAGGCTCGGTCACGACGTAGGCTTCGAAGTACAGCACGCGCTCGATGTCGCGCAGCGTCATGTCCAGCACCAGCCCCAGGCGCGACGGCAGCGACTTGAGGAACCAAATGTGCGCGCAGGGCGCGGCCAGGTCGATGTGGCCCATGCGCTCGCGGCGCACCTTGGTCTGCGTGACTTCCACGCCGCACTTCTCGCAGATCACGCCGCGGTGCTTGAGGCGCTTGTACTTGCCGCACAGGCACTCATAGTCCTTGATCGGCCCGAAGATCTTGGCGCAGAACAGGCCGTCGCGCTCGGGCTTGAAGGTGCGGTAGTTGATCGTCTCGGGCTTTTTCACTTCGCCGAACGACCAGGAGCGGATCTTTTCCGGCGAGGCCAGGCCCACCTTGATCGCATCGAAGTGGTCGTCGGGCGTGAATTGTTTGAACAGGTCGAGTAAGGATTGCATGTTGGTTTCCTTTACCGATTAGTTGCGCTCGAGCTCGATGTCGAGACCCAGCGAACGGATTTCCTTGACCAGCACGTTGAACGATTCCGGCATGCCGGCCTCGATGGCGTGCTCGCCCTTGACGATGGACTCGTAGACCTTGGTGCGGCCCGTCACGTCGTCGGACTTGACGGTCAGCATCTCCTGCAGCACATAGGCCGCGCCGTAGGCTTCCAGCGCCCAGACCTCCATCTCGCCGAAGCGCTGACCACCGAACTGGGCCTTACCGCCCAGCGGCTGCTGCGTCACCAGCGAGTACGGGCCGGTCGAGCGCGCGTGCATCTTGTCGTCCACCAAGTGGTGCAGCTTCAGGAAGTGCATGTAGCCAATCGTGGTCGGGCGCTCGAAGCGCTCGCCAGTGCGGCCGTCATACAGGTAGGCCTGCGTGCGCGTCTCGGTCAGGCCCTTGGCCTTGGCCACGTCGTCCGGATAGGCCAGCTGCAGCATGTTCTGGATGTCCTGCTCGTCGGCACCGTCGAACACCGGCGTGGCAAACGGCACGCCGTGCTTGAGGTTCTTGGCCATCTCGATGATCTCGTCATCGCTCAGCGCGTCCAGATCCTCCTTGTGGCCGGCCGCGTTGTAGACCTTGTCCAGGAATGCGCGCAGCTCCTTGACCTGCTTGCTGCGTTCGAGCTCCAGCATCTTGGCAATGCGCTCGCCCAGACCCTTGGCGGCCCAGCCCAGATGCACTTCGAGCACCTGCCCGACGTTCATGCGCGAGGGCACGCCCAGCGGGTTGAGCACGATGTCGGCAGTGGTGCCGTCCGCCAGGTAGGGCATGTCCTCGATCGGCGTGATCTTGGAGACCACGCCCTTGTTGCCGTGGCGGCCAGCCATCTTGTCACCAGGCTGCAGGCGACGCTTGACGGCCAGGTAAACCTTGACCATCTTGAGCACGCCAGGCGGCAGTTCGTCGCCCTGCGTGAGCTTGCGGCGCTTTTCCTCGAACGCCAGATCGAAGCTGTGGCGCGTGGCTTCGATGGAGTTCTTGATCGACTCCAGCTGCGCGGCCACGGCCTCGTCGGCCGGACGGATGTCGAACCAGTGGTGCTTGTCGAGCGAGTCCAGGTAGGCCGCTTCGATCTTGCTGCCCTTGGCCAGCTTTTGCGGACCGCCATTGGCCACCTTGCCCTGCAGCAGCTTGCGCACACGGTCGTAGGCGTCGGCCTCGACGATGCGCAGCTGGTCGTTCAGGTCGAGGCGGTAGCGCTTGAGCTCATCCTCGATGATCTGCTGGGCGCGCTTGTCACGCTCGATGCCTTCGCGGGTGAAGACCTGCACGTCGATCACCGTACCCTGCGAGCCCTGGTCCACGCGCAGCGAGGTGTCCTTCACGTCCGAGGCCTTCTCGCCGAAGATGGCGCGCAGCAGCTTCTCTTCCGGCGTCAGCGTGGTCTCACCCTTGGGCGTGACCTTGCCGACCAGCACATCGCCCGGCTGCACTTCGGCGCCAACGTAAATGATGCCCGAATCATCCAGGCGGTTGAGCTGCTGCTCGGACAGGTTGGGGATGTCGCGCGTGATTTCCTCGGCACCGAGCTTGGTGTCGCGCGCCATCACCACCAGTTCCTCGATGTGGATGGAGGTGTAGCGGTCGTCGGAGACGACGCGCTCGGAGATCATCACCGAGTCCTCGAAGTTGTAGCCGTTCCAGGGCATGAACGCGATCAGCATGTTCTGCCCCAGCGCCAACTCGCCCAGGTCGGTCGAGCCGCCATCGGCAATCACGTCACCCTTGGCCAGCACATCGCCTTTCTTGACGATGGGGCGCTGGTGGATGTTGGTGTTCTGGTTGGAGCGCTGATACTTGATGAGGTTGTAGATGTCGACCCCGACTTCACCGGCGATGGCCTCGTCGTCATTGGCGCGGATCACGATGCGGGTGGCATCGACGTAATCGACCACGCCGCCGCGCTTGGCGGTGACCACGGTGCCGGAGTCGACCGCGGCCACGCGCTCGATGCCCGTGCCCACGAACGGCTTCTCGGGACGCAGCACCGGCACGGCCTGGCGGGACATGTTGGCCCCCATCAGCGCGCGGTTGGCATCGTCATGCTCCAGGAATGGCACGAGCGAGGCCGCCACCGAGACGATCTGCGCGGGCGAGACGTCCATGTACTGCACACGGGCGGGGTTGACCAGAATCGATTCGCCATTCTCACGCGCCGATACCAGATCACCCGTCAGGCGGCCCTCGTCATCCAACTCGGCATTGGCCTGCGCAATGATGTACTTGCTTTCCTCGATGGCCGAGAGGTAGTCGATGTCGTTGGTGACCTTGCCATCGACCACGCGGCGGTAGGGCGTTTCGATGAAGCCGTACTCGTTCAGGCGCGCGTACAGGGCCAGCGAGTTGATCAGACCGATGTTCGGGCCTTCCGGGGTTTCGATCGGGCAGACGCGGCCGTAGTGGGTCACGTGCACGTCACGCACCTCGAAGCCTGCGCGCTCGCGCGTCAGACCACCCGGGCCAAGCGCGGAGACACGGCGCTTGTGCGTGATCTCCGACAGCGGGTTGGTCTGGTCCATGAACTGCGACAGCTGCGACGCGCCGAAGAACTCCTTGAGCGCCGCGGAAATCGGCTTGGAGTTGATCAGGTCGTGCGGCATCAGCGGCTCTTGCTCGGCCGTGCCCAGGCGTTCCTTGACGGCCTTCTCGATGCGCGCCAGGCCTGTGCGGTACTGGTTCTCGGCCAGCTCGCCCACGCCGCGCACGCGGCGGTTGCCCAGGTGGTCGATGTCATCGACCTCACCGATGCCGTTGCGCAGATCGACCAGGATCTTCACGACCGAGAGGATGTCCTCATTGGAGAGCACCATCGAGCCGGTCGGATCGGGGTTGCCGACCTTGGCGTTGAACTTCATGCGGCCCACGCGCGAAAGGTCGTAGGTATCGGGATTGAAGAACAGACGGTGGAACAGCGCCTGCACCGCGTCCTCGGTCGGCGGCTCGCCGGGGCGCATCATGCGGTAGATGGCCACGCGGGCGGCGAACTCGTCGGCCGTCTCGTCGATGCGCAGCGTCTGCGAGATGTAGCCGCCCTTGTTGAGCTCGTTGGTGTAGATGCACGGCAGCTGCTTGATGCCTGCGCTGCGCAGCTTCTTGAGCAGCGCCTCGGTCAGCTCCTCGTTGCACTTGGCGATGATCTCGCCAGTGTCGGGATCGACGATGTTCTTGGCCACGACACGGCCGATCAGGAAGTCCTCGGGCACCGAGATTTCCTTCAGGCCCGCCTGTTCGAGCTCGCGGATGTGGCGGGCCGTGACACGCTTTTCCTTGGCGACGATCACGTTGCCCTTGGCATCGGTGATGTCAAAGCGCGCGACTTCCCCCTTGAGGCGCTCGGGCACCAGCTCCATGCGGGCGCCGCTGTCCATCAGCGTGAAGTTGTCGTTCTCGAAGAAATGCGCAAGGATGGCCTCGGGCGTGAGGCCGATCGCCTTGAGCAGGATGGTCACCGGCATCTTGCGGCGGCGGTCGACGCGGAAGTACAGGAAGTCCTTCGGGTCGAACTCGAAGTCCAGCCACGAGCCGCGGTAGGGGATCACGCGGGCCGAGAACAGCAGCTTGCCCGAGCTGTGGGTCTTGCCCTTGTCGTGCTCGAAGAACACGCCTGGCGAGCGGTGCAGCTGCGAGACGATGACGCGCTCGGTACCGTTGATGATGAACGAACCCTTGTCGGTCATCAGCGGCACTTCGCCCATGTAGACTTCCTGCTCCTTGACCTCCTTGACCACCTTGTTCTGCGCCGTCGAGGAATCGCGATCGTAGATGATCAGCTGCAGGCGGGCGCGCACTGCCGAGGCGTAGGTCAGACCGCGGGTCTGGCATTCACGCACGTCGAACGCCGGTTTGGCCAGGTTGTATTCGATGAACTTCATCTCGACAAAGCCATTGTGCGAGACGATCGGGAAAGCCGAATTGAACGCAGCCTGCAGGCCCTCGTCGCGACGCTTCTTCGGCGGCACGTCTGCCTGCAGAAAGGCCGTATAGGCATCTTTCTGCATCTGCAGCAGATAGGGGATGGACAAAACGCTGTCGCGGCGGCCAAAGCTCTTGCGGATGCGTTTGCGTTCGGTAAAGGAGTAAGCCATGAGATCTCCGGTCTGAAGGTTTCAGGGGATTCTTCGACGGTGCACTTGCAGGCGCAGGCCCACCGCTGGCAAACCAGTGGGCGCGTGGCGCATCAAGTCTTGGCGGTTGGCCACTACCAACCATGGCTGACGGCCGTGCGTTGCACACGGCCCGACCAAGGTGCTTTGCTGTGTCGTGAATGCAGAAAGCACACAAAAGCGTTCACAGGCAAGGGCGCTTTTGTCTGCACTCTGCGATGCAGCGTGCAACAGCCATAGGCCGTGCACGTGGAAACGACAAGCGCCAGGCGCCTTTTTCGAGGTGCGCCTGGCGTTCGTGCGAAGCAGGAAATTACTTGAGCTCGGCCTTGGCGCCAGCTTCTTCCAACTTCTTGAGCGCTGCTTCGGCATCGGCCTTGGGCAGGGCTTCCTTGACGGTCTTGGGAGCGCCGTCGACCAGGTCCTTCGCTTCCTTGAGGCCCAGACCGGTGATTTCGCGCACGGCCTTGATCACCGACACCTTGTTGGCGCCGGCTTCCTTCAGGACCACGTCGAAGTCGGTCTTCTCTTCAGCAGCAGCTGCGCCACCGGCGGCACCGCCAGCAGCAGGCGCGGCCATCGCGGCGGCGCTCACGCCAAACTTCTCTTCGATTGCCTTGACCAGATCGTTCAGTTCCAGAACGGTCATGCTGTCCAGGGCGGTCAGGAATGCGTCTTTATCGAATGCCATTTTGAATATCCTCTAGCAAATTTCAGTTCATTGGGTTGCCAACACAACAGTTGGCAGATCAAGCCGCTTGGGCCTCGCCTTTTTGCTCGGCCAGTGCCGCCAGTACGCGCGCGGTGCGCGAGATCGGCGACTGCATGAGCCCCAGCAATTGCGACAGCAGCACTTCCTTGCTGGGAATGCTGGCCAATTGCTTGACAGCCTCGGCATCCAGGGCCTTGCCTTCGTAGGCACCGCCGCGGATGACCAGCTTGTCGTTGGTCTTGGCAAACTCCGCCACCACCTTGGCAGCTGCCACAGCATCTTCCGAGAAGCTGTAGATCAGCGGGCCTGTCAGCTGGTCGGACACCACCTCGAAAGCGCTTCCGGCCACGGCACGACGTGCCAGCGTGTTCTTCAGAACACTCAGGGTCACGTTTTGCTCGCGAGCCTTGACGCGCAGCCGTGTCAGATCAGCCACCGTGATGCCACGGTACTCCGCCATCACCATCGTCTGGGATTTGGCGGCGAGGTCGGTCACTTCAGCAACGACCGCCTCTTTCTCACTGCGATTCAGACTCAAGGTCCTCTCCTTTCAATGCAGCCTCCTGCCGTTGCCGACCGGCGACTGCGCCCAGTTAAGCGACCAACTGCCAGAGAATATCGAAAACAATATTTTCTACAGTGGGCACCATCTGCGCTGGCCCGTCCAGACACTCCCAGACGACTTAGGCAGGAACAGCCTCCTGCACCAGCGGTCTCGGATGACCTGCCACCATCAGCGCCTTTGACACTTATGGCAACAGCCCACCTTCATCGATGAGCGCCACAGGCCGCAAAGAGGCCCATTGCACCCATCAAACCTCGTGTGTTACGCGGCGACCGACTGGGTCTCGACGCGCACGCCAACACCCATCGTCGAGGACACCGCGATCTTGCGCAGGTACACGCCCTTGGCCGTTGCGGGCTTGGCCTTGTTCAAGGCTTCCAGCAACGCCTTCAGGTTTTCCTGCAGCTTCTCGTTCTCGAACGAGCGACGGCCGATCGTGCCGTGGATGATGCCGGCCTTGTCGACGCGGAACTGCACCTGACCGGCCTTAGCATTCTTCACCGCGGTTGCAACGTCGGGCGTGACCGTGCCGACCTTGGGGTTCGGCATCAGGCCACGCGGGCCGAGAATCTGGCCCAGCTGCCCCACCACGCGCATGGCATCGGGCGCTGCAATCACCACGTCATAGGGAATGTTGCCGCTCTTGAATTCGGCGGCGAGCTCTTCCATGCCGACGACGTCCGCACCCGCAGCCTTGGCCTCCTCGGCCTTGGCGCCCTGCGCAAACACGGCCACGCGTGCAGTCTTGCCCGTCCCGTTGGGCAGCACAACAGCACCACGCACCACCTGATCGGACTTCTTAGCGTCCACGCCCAGCTGCACCGCCACATCGATGGACTCATCGAACTTGGCCGTAGCTGCCTCCTTGACCAGGGCAATTGCCTCACTCCAGGGATACAGCTTGGTGGTATCGACCTTGCCTTGCAGGGCTTTTTGTTTCTTGGTCAGCTTGGCCATTTCACACACCCTCCACATTCACACCCATCGAACGGGCAGAGCCTGCAATGATGCGCACGGCAGCATCCAGATCGGCGGCATTGAGGTCAGCCATCTTGGTCTTGGCAATCTCTTCAAGCTGCGCACGGGTGATCTTGCCCACCTTGTCCTTGTTGGGATTGGAAGATCCTTTGTCGATCTTGAGCGCCTTCTTGATCAGCGTGGTCGCCGGCGGCGTCTTGATGACGAAAGTAAAGCTCTTGTCCGCATAGGCCGTGATCACCACGGGAAGTGGCAGGCCCGGCTCGACGTTTTGCGTCTGCGCGTTAAAGGCCTTGGTGAACTCCATGATGTTCAGACCGCGCTGACCCAGCGCCGGACCAATCGGCGGCGATGGATTGGCCTTGCCCGCAGGCACCTGCAGCTTGATAAAGCCGACTATCTTCTTTGCCATTGAATACTCCGATTCGGGTTCGAACGCCCCTGCAGCGCCGCATGCCAACCGGCCGCGCACCTGCAAAAGCTCCCCGCAAGGGTTGGAAAAACCGCCAAAAACTGGCGAACCTGCGATTTTAGTTGATTTGAAAAATTATTGCAAGCACAGACAAAAAACCCGGCACAGGGCCGGGTACCGGACACAAAGGCAACGCTCGCATCAGGTCTTCTCGACCTGTGAGAACTCAAGCTCGACAGGAGTAGAGCGCCCGAAGATCATCACCGACACGCGCAGCCGGCTGCGCTCGTAATTGACTTCCTCGACGCTGCCATTGAAGTCGGCGAACGGGCCTTCCTTGACACGCACCAGCTCGCCAACCATGAACTCGGTCTTGTGCTTGGGCTTCTCGCCACCTTCCTGCATCTGGTTGACGATCTTCTGGACCTCGCTCTCGGAAATGGGCGTTGGCTTGTTGCGGCCACCGCCCACGAAGCCAGTAACCTTGCTGGTCTGGTTGACCAGATGCCAGCTTTCGTCGTCCATCACCATCTCGACGAATACATAACCGGGATAGAGCTTGCGCTCAGTGGTCTTGCGCTGACCGTTCTTGATCTCCACCACTTCCTCGGTCGGCACGAGAATGCGGCCGAACTTGGCCTCCATGCCGGCGCGCGCAACGCGCTCGCGAATATTGCGTTCCACGGCCTTTTCCATCCCGGAGTAGGCGTGGACGATGTACCACTGCTTGGCCAGCCCCTGAGGCTGTGAAGCCGCTGCAGGTGCAGCCGATTGCGGCTGCAGTTCAGGTGTATCAGAGTCGCTCATCAATTCCTCCAGCCAAGCAACAGGTCGAAAATGGCCCAGCCCACCACGAGGTCGGTCAACCACAGGAACGTCGCCAGCACAATGGCAAACGCAAAGACGTAACCGGTCATCTTCATGGCTTCCGGACGCGTCGGCCATACAACCTTTTTCAACTCGTTGTATGAATCCTTGACATAGCCGACGAAATCCTTGCCCGGATTGGACCAGAGGAACACCAGCGCCGCAGCTGCCAGACCGACCAGCAACGCCAGCCATTGCACCCAACCGCCTTGACCGGCCAAGAGATAGAACGCGGCAATACCCGCAATGACCAGCAGCCCGGCGGCCACGACCTTGGCCTTGCTGGCGCCAGATCCCACAGTCTCGACTTGCGATGAGACAGCCATATTCACTCCCGCGACGTCACCTGGCAAAGCCAGCAGCGACACCGTAACTTCAGACACAAAACCCGCCTACGAGGGGCGGGTTGATTCAATCAAGGGTTGCCTGCTTGACCACCCTTGGCAGGGGCAGTAGGAATCGAACCTACAACCTTCGGTTTTGGAGACCGACGCTCTGCCAATTGAGCTATACCCCTAAGAGCCAAATCTTACAATCAGGCGATGATCTTGGCCACCACACCGGCGCCCACCGTGCGGCCGCCTTCGCGGATCGCAAAGCGCAGGCCTTCTTCCATGGCGATCGGCGCAATCAGCTTGACCGTGATGGCCACGTTGTCGCCAGGCATCACCATCTCCTTGCCTTCAGGCAAGGTGATCGAGCCGGTCACGTCGGTCGTGCGGAAGTAGAACTGCGGGCGGTAGTTGCTGAAGAACGGCGTGTGACGGCCCCCTTCGTCCTTGCTCAGCACGTACACCTCGGCGGTGAACTCGGTGTGCGGCTTGATCGAGCCGGGCTTGCACAGCACCTGGCCGCGCTCGACGTCTTCACGCTTGGTGCCGCGCAGCAGCAGACCGACGTTGTCACCAGCCTGGCCCTGGTCGAGCAGCTTGCGGAACATTTCCACGCCTGTGACCGTGGTCTTTTGCGTGTCGCGGATACCGACGATTTCGATTTCCTCGCCCACCTTGATGACACCACGCTCGACGCGGCCAGTCACCACCGTGCCACGCCCGGAGATGGAGAACACGTCTTCCACCGGCATCAGGAAGGCACCGTCCACAGCGCGCTCGGGCGTGGGGATGTAGGTGTCCAGCGCCTCAGCCAGCTTGAGGATGGCAGGCTCGCCAATGTCGCTCTGGTCGCCTTCGAGCGCCAGCTTGGCCGAGCCGCGGATGATGGGGGTGTCGTCGCCGGGGAAGTCGTACTTGGAGAGCAGCTCGCGCACTTCCATTTCGACCAGTTCCAGCAGTTCCTCATCATCGACCATGTCGGCCTTGTTGAGGAAGACGATGATGTAGGGCACGCCCACCTGGCGCGAGAGCAGGATGTGCTCGCGCGTTTGCGGCATGGGGCCGTCGGCAGCGGAGACCACCAGGATGGCGCCGTCCATCTGCGCAGCACCGGTGATCATGTTCTTGACGTAGTCGGCGTGGCCCGGGCAGTCCACGTGGGCGTAGTGGCGGTTGGCGGTCTCGTATTCAACGTGCGAGGTGTTGATGGTGATGCCGCGCGCCTTTTCTTCCGGCGCGTTGTCGATCTGGTCGTAGCCTTTGGCTTCGCCGCCAAACTTCTTGGACAGCACGGTGGCAATGGCCGCCGTCAGCGTCGTCTTGCCATGGTCCACGTGCCCGATCGTGCCCACGTTCACGTGGGGCTTGGTGCGCTCAAACTTACCTTTTGCCATTT
>NZ_LBNQ01000016.1 GCF_001005215.1 Lampropedia cohaerens | reverse complement strand
GTCATGGGTGCGCTAGCCTACAGACTCGGGACGTTTGTGCAACAACGCCCGCGCAATCACACCAATGGGAAGTCGCTGCCGCAGACGCCACTGCTGGAGTTGCGTGTGGCCACTACCTATGCGCAGGGGCCGTGGTCGGCAGGGGCGCTGTGGTGCGTGGCAGCGGCCCGGCAACGCTATGCAGCAGGCCACGGGAATGTGGTGGGTAAGGCTCTTGGAGCCAGCACCCTCAGTCATCCTGCCTGGCGGCGCTGCGAGACGGCGTCCGCCAGCAGCGCAAGGATGTCCTCTGTCTCCTCCCAGCCCACGCAGGCGTCGGTAATGCTCTTGCCGTATTCGAGCTGGCGGGGATCATCGACGCCGGGCGTGAACTTTTGTGCGCCAGCGCGCAGGTGGCTTTCCACCATGACGCCGAAGATCTGGTGCGAGCCAGCGGCAATCTGGCCGGCCACGTCCTGCGCGACGCGCTTTTGCAGCTCGTGCTTCTTGTTGCTGTTGGCGTGCGAGCAGTCGATCATCAGCGAGGCGGGCAGGTGCGCTTTTTCCAACTCGGCGCAGGCAGCCTGCACGAATTCGGCCTGGTAGTTGGGCGTCTTGCCGCCACGCAGGATGACGTGGCAGTCTTCGTTGCCCTTGGTGACGACGATGGCGACCTGGCCGTTCTTGTGCACAGACAGGAAATGGTGCGGGCGGCTGGCTGACATGATGGCGTCGGTGGCGATGCGGATGTTGCCATCGGTGCCGTTCTTGAAACCAATCGGCGCCGACAGCCCGGAGGCCAGCTCGCGGTGCACCTGGCTTTCCGTGGTGCGTGCACCAATGGCGCCCCAGGCGATCAGGTCACCAATGTATTGCGGCGAAATCACGTCGAGAAACTCGCTGGCGGCCGGCACGCCGATGCGGGTGATGTCGATCAGCAGCTGGCGGGCAATGCGCAGGCCCTCGTCGATGCGGTAGCTCTGGTCCATGTACGGGTCATTGATCAGACCCTTCCAGCCCACGGTGGTGCGGGGCTTCTCGAAGTACACGCGCATGACCAGTTCCAGATGGTCCTGGTACAGATCGCGCAGGGGCTTGAGCTTGCGCGCGTACTCGACGGCTGCGGCCGGGTCATGGATGCTGCAGGGGCCGACGATGACCAGCAGGCGATCGTCCTTCCCATGCAGGATGCCGCGGATGCGCTGGCGCGTGTCCAGTACCAGGCGCTCGGCGCTGGTGCCCTGGATGGGGAAGAAGCGGATCAGATGTTCGGGCGGCGGCAGCACGGCGATTTCCTGGATACGTTGGTTGTCGGTCTCGCTGGTCTTTTCCTTGGGGTCATGCCAGTTGGGCTGCTGCACGGTCTGGATGGGCGTCATGGTTGGTCTCGCTGTGAGTTGGAGGTTGCGGCCAAGAGGTTCTGGCGGCATTCGAAATGGTGGGGACAAGAAAAAACCGCCGGAGCTTGGGGCTGCGGCGGTTTGGTATCAGGTTGCGCTTGTCGCTTGCAGGCTAAACCCTCTCATCCGCCGGGGACAGAGAAGTAAAACCAGAAAAAGTAAGCGCGGGTGATGGCAAGCATGGCTGGCAATGTAGCACAGTTTTGGCGTTGGCCTGCGGGAGCGCCGCAGCGCTCCCGCAGCAGCCTCAGGCGCGGATCAGGTAGTCGAACGCGCTGAGGGCGGCCTTGGCGCCTTCGCCAGCGGCAATCACGATCTGCTTGTAGGGCACGGTCGTGCAGTCGCCAGCGGCGAACACGCCGGGCACGCTGGTGCGGCCGTGGCTGTCGATGACGATCTCGCCCATCGGGCTGGACAGCTCGACCACGCCCTTGAGCCAGTTGGTATTGGGCAGCAGGCCGATCTGCACGAACACGCCCTCGAGGTCCAGGCGCAGGTCCTCGCCGGTCACGCGGTTCTTGTAGGCCAGGCCGACGACCTTGCCGTCCTTGCCCAGCACCTCGGTGGTCTGGGCGTTGAAGAGCACGTCCACGTTGGGCAGCGAATGCAGTTTCTTCTGCAGCACCTGGTCGGCGCGCAGCTTGTCGGCAAACTCCAGCAGGGTGACGTGGGCGACCACGCCGGCCAGGTCGATGGCTGCCTCCACGCCGGAGTTGCCGCCGCCGATGACGGCCACGCGCTTGCCCTTGAACAGGGGGCCGTCGCAGTGCGGGCAGTAGGTCACGCCCTTGGTGCGGTATTCCTGTTCGCCCGGCACGTTCATGTTGCGCCAGCGCGCGCCGGTGGCGAGGATGACGGTCTTGGCCTTGAGGCTGGCGCCGCTTTCGAACTGCACTTCATGCAGGCCGCCCTGCGTCTGTGCCGGGATCAGCTTGCTGGCCGTCTGCAGGTTCATGATGTCGACGTCATAGTCCTTGACGTGTGTTTCCAGCGCTGCGGCGAACTTCGGGCCGTCGGTCTTGGGCACCGAGATGTAGTTCTCGATGTCGAGCGTGTCGAGTACCTGGCCGCCAAAGCGCTCGGCCGCCACCCCGGTGCGGATGCCCTTGCGCGCTGCGTAGATGGCCGCGGCTGCGCCTGCGGGGCCGCCGCCGACGATGAGCACGTCAAACGGTTCCTTCTCGCTGATGGCCTTGGCGGCCTTGGCGGCAGCGCCGGTGTCAAGGCGTGCGACGATCTCGGCCAGCTCCATGCGGCCCTGGCCGAAGTGTTCGCCGTTGAGGTAGACGGTGGGCACACCCATGATCTCGCGCGCCTCGATTTCGTTCTGGTAGAGCGCGCCGTCGATGGCGGTGTGGGTGATGTTGGGGTTGAGCACCGTCATCAGGTTGAGCGCCTGAATCACGTCGGGGCAGTTGTGGCAGGTGATCGAGTAGTAGGTCTCGAAGTGCAGCGGGCCTTCGAGCGCCTTGATCTGCTCCTGCAGTTCCTGGGGCTCCTTGGAGGGATGGCCGCCGACCTGCAGCAGCGCCAGCACGAGCGAGGTGAATTCATGGCCCAGCGGCACGCCGGCAAAGCGCAGGCTCGTGTCGATGCCGGGATTGGTGATCAGAAATGAGGGCTTGCGCGCGTCGTTGCCGTCGGTGCGCACGGTGATCTTGTCGCTCTGTTCGCGGATCTCCTCGAGCAGCTGCAGCATTTCGCGCGCGCCCTCGCTGTCATCCAGCGAAGCGACCAGTTCGACCGGTTTGGTCAGGCGCTCGAGGTAGGCTTTCAATTGGGTTTTGAGGGCGTCGTCCAACATGTTCTTCAATCCTTTGTCTGTGGCATGTCATGCCGCGATGGCGTTGTGAATGGGACCGGGCAGGCGAAAAAAAGCCCGAGCACCGGGCGCGGTAGCTCGGGGCCTGTGGCCGGCCCAGCCGCGCCGCAGCGCAGGCCGGGCGGCCTGTCGCGGGGCAATCAGATCTTGCCGACCAGATCCAGCGAAGGAGCCAGGGTCTTGTCGCCTTCCTTCCACTTGGCGGGGCAAACTTCGCCGGGGTGCGAGGCGACATACTGAGCTGCCTTGATCTTGCGCAGCAGATCAGAAGCGTCGCGACCGATGCCTTCGGCGGTGATTTCGATGGCCTGGATGATGCCTTCGGGGTCCACGATGAAGGTCGCGCGGTCTGCCAGGCCCTGGCCGTCACGCAGCACGTCGAAGTTGTTGGCCAGCTGGAAGGTCTGGTCGCCGACCATGTAGTACTTGATCTTGCCGATGGTCTCGGACGAATCGTGCCATGCCTTGTGGGTGAAGTGTGTGTCGGTGGACACGGAGAACACTTCCACGCCGAGCTTTTGCAGCTCTTCGTAATGGTCGGCCAGGTCACCCAGCTCGGTAGGGCAGACGAAGGTGAAGTCGGCCGGATAGAAGAAGAACACGGCCCACTTGCCCAGTACGTCCTTCTCGGTGATGTCCACAAACTTGCCGTTGTAGAACGCCGTTGCCTTGAATGGTTTGATCGGAGTATTGACTTTGGCCATGATAGTTTCCTCTTGGGTTTGGGTTGAACCAGCAGGCACCGTTGCCTGCGATGAAAGAGAGTGTAGGGGTTCCCCTTAAATTGATCAAATTGAATGAATCGATAGTGTTAATAGTTTTTTCATATTCGCGTGGCAGAGGCTATTGGAAGAGGGTATCGCAGCGGGTGCTGTGCACGCGCTGTCATGGCAGCTTGAACAGCCAGTCCGGATGCGAGAACTTGCTGGCGACCAACTGCTGCGCGGCGGCGATTTCTTCGGCGTGCAGCGCGCCGGGCGTGCCGCCATGGCGTTCAATGAAGGTGTTCTTGAGGTGCGCGATGATGGCGCTGCGGCTCAGTCCGGTCTGGCTGCGCAGTGGATCGACGCGCTTGGCCGCGCTGGTCGTGCCCTTGTCGCTGAGTTTTTCACGACCGATGCGCAGGATCTGCGTCATCTTCTGGGCATCCATGTCATAGGCCATGGTGGCGTGATGCAGCACGACGTTGCCCTGGGCAAAGCGCTTTTGCGCGGCGCCGCCGATCTTGCCCTTGGCGCTGGAGATGTCGTTGAGCGGCTTGTAGAACGCGTCGATGCCCAGCGTGCGCAGGCCCTGCAGCACCCATTCGTCGAGAAACGGATAGGAGTCGGCGATGCTCAGTCCGTCGACCAGCTCGCCCGGTGCATACAGCGAGTAGGTGATGGTGCTGCCCGGCTCCATGAACATCGCGCCGCCACCGGTGATGCGGCGCACCAGCGCTACATCGTGCTGCCTGGCCTGCTCCAGGTCGACCTCGTTGCGCACTGATTGGAATACACCGTAGATCACCGCCGGTGCATCCCACTCCCAAATGCGCAGCGTGGGCGGTCGCCGTCCGGCGGCCACCTCCAGGCTCAGCACCTCATCGAGCGCCGCCTGCAGGGCGGGGGAGGTCGGTGCCTCGTGCACGATCTGCCACTCGTAGTCGCGCCAGCTCTTGGCCACGCCCAGCGCACGGCGCACGGCAATGGCCACGGCCTCGGGGCTGAAGCCAAACAGCGTTGCATCGGCTGGCAGCGCGCTGCGGATGACGCCCGCCAGTTGCCGGCTGTCGGCGTCAGCCGGTTGGCCGTTCAGCGCCGCGCAGATCGCATCCAGGGCGCTTTCAGGTTCAAGAAAGAAGTCGCCACTGACCTGCACGTTGGCCAGCATATTGCCGTCGCGTTGCAGATCCACCACCACCAGCTTGCCGCCGGGAACCTTGTATTCGCCATGCAGGTGTTGCATTGTCGATATTCCTTGTCCTGTTGGTCCAATCGCGTGCCATCCAGCGGAACCAGCAAGAGGCACTCCAAAATTTGCACATGTAAAAAATCACATGTAATGCTTAAAACACTTTGACATCACATGTAAGGCGCTTAGAATGGGGCATGCAACGCAAATCTTCTGCCTACTACCAGCGCCTGCACCGGCAGCGTCTGCGTGAGATGGGGCTGGTCAAGAAAGAATTGTGGGTTTTGCCCGAATACGCGCAGGACCTGCTCGCGGTGGAAAAGCTGATGCGTCAGCCGCGTGGCGCGCAACCATTCATCAAGGAGGGCATTATGAACACCACTGCACCGTGGACCACCGAGACCTTGCATCAGGCCTTGCAGGGCTCGGATCTGGTCAAGCGTGGCGCTGCATCGCTGGAGTTGCTCGAAGGCGCCGAGGCGAGCCTGTTGATCACCATGCACGAGTATGGGGAGCTGCCGTTGTTCCTGGCGGTGGCAGGTGCGCAGATTGTCGTCGAGGCGTATCTGTGGCCAGTCAGCCAGATCCGGGATCGCGCCGCTTTCAACGAGCAGGTGTTGCGCACACAGAAGGTGTTCCCGCTCTCGACGATTGCCATAGAGTCGTATGCCAATGGCGAGGCGGCCTACATCGTCTTTGGTGCGCTGAGCGCGCACTCGACGCTGGCCAACGTGGTCTACGAGATCGAGACGCTGTCGGATAACGTCATCCAGATTACCGAGGCGTTCGCGCCCGTCCTGCAGAGCGCCGCCCACTGAGCGCAGGCTGTCTGTCACCCGAAACGCACAAGGAGAACACCATGTCTGTATGGAACAAGCTCATCACCGCATTGCGCGGCGGCGCCCACGAGGCAGGCGAGGCCATCGTTGACAGCCAGGCGCTGCGCATTCTCGATCAGGAAATCCGTGACGCCGATGCCGACCTGCGCAAGAGCAAGGAAGCGCTGGCTGAAATCATTGCCAAGGAAAAGCTGGCGCGCGGCAAGGGCGAACAGTCCGCGGCGAAGATTGCCGAGTACGAAGGGTATGCCGTCAGGGCGCTGGAGAGCGGCGACGAGGCGCTGGCCATGGAGGTAGCCGGCAAGATCGCCGCGCTGGAGCAGGCGCGCGACGAGGAGCAGACCCAGGCGCAGCAGTTTGCTGCCAGCGCCGCGCAGCTGCGTCAGGCCATTGCGCAGGCGGAATCACACATCAGGCGGCTGAAGCAGCAGGCCGATACCGTCAAGGCCACCGAGAACGTGCAACGCGCGCAGGCAACGGTCGCCGAGCGCTACAGTGGTTCGGAGTCGCGCGTGCAGACCGCGCTGGAATCGCTGGAGCGCATCAAGCAGAAGCAGGCCGAGCGCGGCGCGCGTCTGCAGGCCGCCGCCGAACTGGCGCAGGAAGGTTCCGAAGATGCGTTGCAGCAGCGCTTGCGAGAGGCCGGCATCACGCCCGATGCTTCCAGTGCCAGCGCCGTGCTGGCACGCCTGAAGGCGCAGCGTGGTGCAGCGCCCGCGGCTGCCACCGGTGCTGGCGCGGACAAGCCTGTATGACGGCGCCGGAGCACTGCTTGCCCCACGGCACAGTGCCTGCGTTAGACGACAATAACCCGGACGCGGCTCTCGCATGCGGCCCTCGCCGCCGTTGGCGCATGCCTTCTGTGCACAGGTCGTCTTTGTAGTCATCCGGCTGGCAGGAGGCAGGGGTCATGGCAATTTTTCTACAGATCATCTTCGGCTTTCCCACGGTGCTCTTCACTGCACTGCTGGCTCTGGTGCTGCTGTACTGGCTGGTGGCCATTACCGGCGTGCTGGAACTGGAGGCGCTGGACCACCTGATGCTGGGGCAGGACGGCTGGGGCGATGCCGGAGGACTGGCGGCCTTGCTCAACAAGGTGGGGCTGGGCCGAGTACCGCTGACCATCATCATCTCGTTGATCGTGTTGTTTGGCTGGGTGGTCTGCTTTGCGGGCGTTCGGCTGCTCATGCCGGCCACTGAAGTGGTGGCCATTCGGTTTGTCGTTGGTGCCGCGATTTTCGCGGCGGCGCTGGTTGCTGGCGTACTCGCTACTATCGTGGCGCTGCGCCCGGTGCATGCGCTGCTGCGCAGGATTCCCGCCGAGGATGTCGCAGTGTCCTTGCTTGGGCGCACGGGGGTGGTGCGCAGTGGCAAGGTGACGCCGCATTCCGGTCAGGCCCTGGTGGAAGATGGTGGTGCGGGCCTGTTGCTGCAGGTGCGCACGATCGATGACACGCTGCCGCGCGGCACGCGGGTGGTGGTGATCGAACAGCTGCCCGAACGCAATGCGTGGCGGGTCGTGAGTGAAGAGGAATTCAGGGGCGGCTGAAGTCCCTGGTGCCTTGTGCGCGAGGCCGCGTGCAGGTGTCGGTTTTGTTTTTTGTTCTGATAGCGCAACAGGCAGAGGAGTCGCAATGGAGTGGTTGTTACTGGTCGGGGTCGTCGCGGCGGCGATCGTGGTGGTGGTCGTGGGCTTTCTGCTTGCGCTGAAGGCCTTCTATATCAAGGTTCCGCAGGGTACGGCGCTGATCAAGAACGACTTGAGTGCCCAGCCCAAGGTGTTGTTTACCGGGGGTTTTGTCTGGCCGGTCATCCACAAGAAGGAGTTCATGAAGATCTCCCTGATCACGCTGGAGATCGACCGGCGCGGCAAGGAGGGTTTGATCTGCCGCGACAACATGCGTGCCGACATCACGGTGGCGTTCTATTTGCGTGTGAATGAGACGGCTGAAGATGTGCTCAAGGTTGCCAAGGCCATCGGCGTGGACCGCGCTTCTGACAAGGGTGCGGTCAACGAGCTGTTCAACGCCAAATTCTCCGAGGCACTCAAGACCGTGGGCAAGCAGCTGAACTTCGTCGATCTGTTCGAGAATCGCATCGAGTTCCGCGACCGCATCATCGCCACCATCGGTGAGGACCTCAACGGTTATGCGCTGGAGGATGTGGCCATCGACTATCTGGAGCAGACGCCCAAGACCTCGCTGGATCCCAACAACATCCTGGATGCCGAAGGCATCCGCAAAATCACGGAGCTGACGGCGGCGCAGAACGTGGTGACCAATGAACTCGAACGCAACGAGGAAATGGCCATCACCAAGAAGAATGTCGAAACCAAGGAGGCGCTGCTGGCCCTGCAGCGCCAGCAGGCCGACGCCGAGGCACGCCAGCAGCGCGAGATCGCCACCATCCGCGCCCGCGAGGAGGCCGAAACCCGCAAGGTCCAGGAGGAGGAACGCCTCAAGGCCGAACAGGCGCGCATTGCCACGCAGGAGCAGATCGAGATCCGTGAGGAGAACCGCCTGCGCGAGGTGGAGGTGGCCCAGCAGAATCGCCAGCGTGCGGTAGTGATCGAGGTCGAGAAGGTCACCCGGGCCAGGGATCTGGAGGTTGTCTCGCGCGAACGCGAGGTCGAGCTGCAGCGCATCGAGAAGGAAAAGGCACTGGAAGTCGAAAAGGCCAACATTGCCAACGTCATTCGCGAGCGCGTGGCGGTCGAGAAAACCGTGGCGCAGGAGGAGGAGCGCATCAAGGAAGTGCGTGTCGTCTCCGAGGCCGAGCGGCTCAAGCAGGTGACGGTGCTGTCGGCCCAGGCAGAGGCTGAGGAAGCGCTGGTCAAGCAGGTCAAGAAGGCCGAGGCCGACGAGTCCGCATCGCGCCACAAGGCGGTGGAGATCACCGTGGTTGCGCAGGCCGAATTGGAAGCGGCCACACAGACGGCCGAAGCCAAGAAACGCCTGGCCGAAGGCATCCAGGCCGAGCGTGCTGCCCCCGGGCTGGCCGATGCGCGTGTACGTGAAGTCAGCGCTGCGGCGCTGGAAAAGGAAGGGCTGGCACAGGCCAAGGTCACGGCCGAGCGGCTCATTGCCGAAGCCAAGGGGCTGGAGGAGCGGGGATTGGCCGAGGCGCGGGTGATCGATGCCAAGGCCGATGCCATCGAGAAGCAGGGGCTGGCAGAGGCCAAGGTCGAGGCCGAGAAGCTCATTGCCGTGGCGCGTGGCGAGCAGGAGCAGGGTCTGGCGCGCGCGAAGGTCACTACCGAAGTGGGCAATGCGGAGGCCGCGGTGCTGCTGGAAAAACTCATGGCCGAAGCCAAGGGGCTGGCCGAGAAGTTCGCCACCCTCGACAAGTTGGGCGACACCGCGCGCGCCCACGAGGAGTTCCGGCTGCAGCTGGAAAAAAGCTTCGAGCGCGCCATCGCCGGCATCGACGCCAGCAAGCACATCGCCCGCGAACAGGCCGAGGTGCTGTCGGCGGCGCTGTCCAAAGCCAATATCGACATCGTCGGTGGCGAGGGCGCTTTCTTCGACAAGTTTGCCAAGGGCCTGTCGGTGGGCAAGTTCCTCGAAGGCGCCGCAGGCAAGAGCCCCATCATCGATGATCTGCTCAAGCGCTTCACGGGCGGTGGCAAGGCGGAGGAACTGCTTGGCGCCCTGGACAGCATCACGACGTCCAAAAGGGCCGACTCGGATCCATTGTAGTGATCCGGACAGTTGCCGGTAGCCCATCAACAGGCGCGAGCTGGACCAGAGAGTGGAGATGCGCAACAACTATGTACTGATCGACTACGAGAATGTCCAGCCGGACATGTCAGCGTTGCGTGATCTGCATCAGTATCGTGTGCTGGTTTTTGTCGGCGCTAACCAGCCTCGAATTGCCGTAAGCGCGGCAGCGCAACTGCAACCGCTCGGCGAGCGGGCACGCTATGTGCAGATTAATGGCAGTGGCCGCAACGCGCTCGATTTCCATATCGCCTTTTACGTTGGCAAACTCAGCGCGGCGGAGCCGGATGCGTATTTTCACGTTATCTCCAAGGACTCCGGGTTCGATCCGCTGATCGCGCACTTGCGTGAGCAACGTATCCATGCGCAGCGTTCGGAGTCGGTCGCTGCCATTCCTGCCTTGCAGGCTGTGACGGCGAGCAACTCCGATGAGCGTATGGCTGCTTTGTTGGCCAACCTGAGAGGCCGCAAGCAGTCGAGACCGCGCAGCATCAAAACGCTCACGAACACGATCCATGCGGTGTTCCAGAAAAAACTCAGCGATGCCGATGTCGAGGCGTTGATTGCCGAAATGAAGGCGAACGGCACGCTCGGCGGCGATGACAACAAATTGATTTATGCGCTGGAGTGATCATCGCAAAAGCGGTGAAGTGCACCCCAGTCAGGTATGGCGCAAGCAGTGGTTGCGGTCATGCCCGCACAGGAGTTTCAAACCATGGCGACTGACCAGCAAGCCAATGCCGATGTGGCACCAGACGGGGTAACCGTCGTTGACCAGGCCGTCGCGTCCGGCGGCGCCTATGCGGTACTGCAAAAACGCCTCGCCGAGCAGGGCGCAGCGCTGCAGCGCATTGCGGCGCAACTCAACGCACAGCGACTGGAGGAGTTTGGTTCCAGCCATATGGCGCTGCTGGGCCGGGTGCGTGTGCGTACCGAGAACAACTGCGTTGGCCGAGACATCGTGCAGATCGGTGATCTGACGGTGTTCGGCTACAACGTGTTTCTGGGCATGCGCCAGGAGACCGGCGTGCAGGATGTCTTTGCCGTCTATCGGCTCCAGCAAGGGGCTGACGGCAGCGACGGCTACGACGTGGTGCCGGTGGATGTGGCGCAGACCTTTCTCGGCCAGCAGAGCTTCGTGCAGGATTTTCGCGAGCTCTACACCTATTACAAGGGGGCGCGGCTGCTGCAGTTGACGGTTAAGGATGGCCGTCTGCTGGCGGCCTTCCAGATCGGCGAGCGCCTCTCGGACGTGCGGGTATTCCGCTGGTCGGTCTCACCGGACGGCAAGGACGTCAAGTACATCGACAACCGTGGCGAGCGGGACATTCAGCTGCCGGCGCCGTTTGATTTCGAGTGGACACCGGTGGGCCGCGAAGAGGTGGTGCAGGGCCGCTACCCGCATGTGAATATTCTCGATACGGTGTTCATCGACACCATCGGGGGTGACCTGACGGTCAAGATCGAGAACAACACCAATGATGGCCTGGGCATCTGGCGTGAGGCGGTGCAGGACGGTACGCAGTCGCTCGACGATGCAAAGATCGAATACGCCCGGGTCGGCAGCCTGATTCTGCTGAAGGTGTTGCCCTACCGCGAGGAGCAGTGGCGCTATCTGGTCTACAACACATTGACGCAGAAGGTGCAGCGCATCGATGCCATTGGGCTGGCCTGCATCCAGCTGCCCGAAGACCACGGCATCATCTTTCCGGGGGGGTATTACCTGCAAAGTGGCGAGCACCGGGCATTCAACCAGAACATGGAGGGCATGCGCTTCAAGCGCAGCTGGCGCGCACCCAATGGCGAGGACGTGATGTACGTCTTCTACGAACCCGAAGGCGGCCGCATTGCCCTGTTCACCTACAACATGATTGCCCGTGAGTTGCAGCCGCCGCTGATGGGCCATGGCTATGCGCGCCTGGAAGACGGCCGCATGGTGCTGTTTGCCAGTGAGTCGGATGAGCCCACGCGCGTGCATCCGATGCAGATCTGGCGCACGCCCTTTGCCAGCGAGGACTACGCGGCGCGCCAGCCTGCGCGCAACACCCCGATGGGCCGCATCGGCAATGCAGAACTGGTGCGCGGGATTTCCGAGCTCTACAGTCTGGTGCGCGAAATCGGCGCCGAAGACGTCAACAGCGCGCGCTACGAGCGCCTGATCGACACCACGCGGCGTCTGTTCGAGCGCTACCACTGGATGGAGGACGCCACGTTCTCCGAATTACCCAAGGTGCTGCGCGCCATCGTGGCCAGCGGCGAGGCGGTGCTCGACGAGTACGAAAAGGTCGAGAGCATCCGCGCCGACACGCAGCGCCAGCTTGGCGAGATCGCCACCCGCCAGCGCGCGCTGTTGGCCGAGCTGCAACGTGGGGACTGGAAGCACACGCGTGACTATGTGCAGGCGCTGGGCCAGATCACGCAGCAGCGTGGCCGCCTGATGACGGTGCGAGAGCTGCGCTATGTGGATGTGGCTGCCGTCGATGCCATGCAGGCGCAGCTGGAGGCGGCCGGCGAGGAGATGTCGGCGCGCACGGCGGAGTTTCTCGCGGGCGCCGACGCGCTCAAGCCCTATACAGAGGGACTCAAGGCGCTGCAGGCGCAGGTACAGAAGGCCGAGACGACTGCGCAGATCAATGCGCCACTGCAGGCCATGCAAGCCATGGCTGCAGAGCTCGATACGCTCTCGGAGCTGATGGCAGTGCTGCAGATCGAGGATCCCTCTCGGCGCACGCGCATTGTGGAAGCGATCTCTGCAACCTATGCAGCGCTTAACCAGAGTCGCGCGCGTGCCGAGCAGAAACGGCGCGGCATGGGCGCGGCCGAGCAGGTTGCGCAGTTCGGCGCGCAATTTGCGCTGTTCAGCCAGAGCATCGCCAGCGCGCTGGCGCTGGCGACCGATCCTGAAAAATGCGATGAGCAGCTTGCGCGACTGCTGGTGCAGCTGGAGGAGCTGGAAAGCCAGTTTGGGGAGCATGCACAGTTTCTCGGCGATGTGCTGGCTAAGCGCGAGGAGCTGCTGGAGACCTTCGAGAGTCACAAGCAGGCGCTGCTTGATGCGCGCCAGCGCAGCGCGCAGGCGGTGTTCGACGCCGCGCTGCGCATTCTGGAGAGCCTGCCGCGCCGCACTGAGCGCATGCAGGACATGGATGCGCTCAATGCCTTTTTCGCCGGTGATGCGCTGATCCTCAAGCTGCGCGAGCTGGCCGATCGTCTGCGGTCGCTGCACGACAGCGTCAAGGCCGATGACATCCAGGCGCGCCTGGGCGGCATCCGTGACCAGGCCGTGCGTGCGCTGCGCGACCGTACTGAGCTGTTTGAAGGCGGGGGCAACGTCATCCGTCTGGGCCGGCACCGTTTCTCGGTCAACACCCAGGTGTTGGACCTGACCCTGATGCCGCGCGGCGACACCCTCAATCTGCACCTGATCGGCACCGACTACATGGAGCCGCTGCAGGACCCCCAGTTGGCGCAGCTGCGCCAGTTCTGGGATGTGTCGCTGGAATCGGAATCGCCCCAGTTCTACCGCGGCGAATATCTGGCACTGCAGCTGCTGCAAGCGGCGCAGGCGCCCGCGAACAACGCCGAGATGAGTGAGGCCGAGCCTGTACAGACACTCAACCGCGCGCAACTCGTTGCGCTGTTGCCGCAGCCCGAAGCGCTGGTGCGGGCCGTGCGCGACTTCGCCGCGCCGCGCTACCGCGAGGGTTACGAGCGCGGCATTCACGACCATGACGCCGCACTGATTCTTCAGGCGCTGCTGCCGCTGCAGCAGAGCGCGGGCGTGCTCGGCCATGATGCGCAGGCGCGCGCACTGGCCGTGCTGCTGTGGAGTGAACTGCGCGCAGGCAGCGAGAACAGTTCCAGCATTGCCGCGCAGGCACGCCATTGGCAACACCGCGCGCAAAGCGCGGCCACCATGCAGCGTCTGCTTGGCAGCAACGCCTCGCGTGAGGCATTGATTGCAGAG
Organism: Lampropedia cohaerens; assembly: GCF_001005215.1. GTDB lineage: Bacteria > Pseudomonadota > Gammaproteobacteria > Burkholderiales > Burkholderiaceae_C > Lampropedia > Lampropedia cohaerens. The sequence goes on along the minus strand of NZ_LBNQ01000016.1, from coordinate 52,638 downwards.
ATCGCACAGGCACTGCAGCGCTTTGCGACCGGCAATGCCTTGCACTACTTCACGCAGGCGCCCACGCCCCTGGATTTGCTTGCGACCCAGGGCGCCAGCTACCTCGTAGACGAGCTGGATGACCCCGCGCCGCGCATCCATTTCTCCAGCTATGCGGCAGAGCTGCTGGCTTCCTGGCAAGCCAGACTGGAGGCCGAGGGTGCATGGCAAGCCATGCAAGCGGCACTGCACGATGGCTCGCAGCCGCTGGCAGTGCGGTATGAGCGCGCGCTGCACTGGCTCGAAGCCATTGCCCGCGCAGCAGCGGGCTCATCTGCTGCACAACAGGCGAGCGCTTACGTGGCGGAAGCAGCGGCCCTTGCGCTGCTCAACGAGCAGGTAGAGCACGAGGTGCTGCAGGTACCGCTGCGTACCGAGATCACCGGCCTGCTCGGCCAGCACCCACGCATCAAGGATGGCACGATGGCGCTGGCCATTGACGATTTTGCGCGCCGCGCACATGTGCACAGTCGCCAGTTCGTTCCCGGACTGCGCCGCTATCAGCAATTGCGCCAGACCATCCTGGCCGAGCAGCGCCAGGCCATGCGGCTGGAGGCGTTCAAGCCGCGCCCGCTCTCGAGCTTTGTGCGCAATAAGCTGATCAACGATGTCTACCTAGCGGTAATCGGCGACAACCTGGCCAAGCAGATGGGCACGGTGGGCGAGAGCGCGCGCACCGATCGCATGGGCTTGCTGATGATGATCTCGCCGCCTGGCTACGGCAAGACCACGCTGATGGAATATGTGGCCAACCGTCTGGGGCTGATCTTCATGAAGATCAACGGTCCAGCACTGGGCCACGCCGTGCGCAGCATCGATCCGGCGCAGGCCCCCGACGCCACCAGCCGACAGGAGCTGGAGAAGCTCAATCTTGCGCTGGAGATGGGCAACAACGTCATGCTCTACATCGACGACATTCAACACACCCATCCGGAATTCCTGCAGCGTTTCATCTCGCTGTCGGACGGCACGCGGCGCATTGAGGGCGTCTGGCGCGGTCGCACCAAAACCTATGACATGCGGGGCAAGAAATTCTGCATCGTCATGGCCGGCAACCCCTATACGGAATCGGGAGAGGTCTTCAAGATCCCTGACATGCTTGCCAACCGCGCCGATGTCTACAACCTTGGCGACGTGCTCGGCGGCATGGAGGAGACATTCAAGCTCAGCTACATCGAAAACAGCCTGACCAGCAACCCCGTGCTGGCGCCGTTGGCCACACGAGACCTCAATGACCTCTACCTGCTGGTCGGCAAGGTGCAGGGCAAGGCGTTTTCCGCCGGCGATCTCAGCCATGACTACGCTGCGGCCGAGTTGCGCGAGATCGAGGCAGTACTGGCGCGCATGCTGCAGGTGCGTGAGATTGTCTGGCGTGTCAACCAGCAGTACATCGCCAGCGCCGCGCAGGCCGATGCCTACCGTACCGAGCCGCCTTTCAGGTTGCAGGGCAGCTACCGCAACATGAACAAGCTGGCCGAAAAGATTACCAGCGTCATGAACGATGCCGAGCTGCAGCAGCTCATTGACGACCATTACGCTGGCGAGGCACAGCTGCTGACCACTGGTGCGGAGGAGAATCTTCTCAAGCTGGCTGAGCTGCGTGGCACCCTCACGCAGGCGCAGCAGGCGCGCTGGGAGGAGATCAAACGCAACTTCCAGCGCAGCCAGGCAATTGGCGGCGCGGATACCGACACGGGCGGCAAGATTGTTGCCCAGCTGATGGATCTCGTGGAAGTCACCAGGCGCGGTAGTGAAACACAGCAGGCGCCGCCTTGGCAGGAGGTGCTGGCCAGCCTGCAGCAGCTGGCGGGTGTGCAGCAGCAGTGCGCAGAGCAGATCGGCCAGCAAATCGCGCAGGGTATCGCGCAGGTGGCGGACAACCACGACAGTGCGGTAGCGTCGCGGCAGGCTGAAGCCAGCCGCCTGCTGGCCGCACGCGAGCTCGGCAACCTTGTCGCCAGCGCGCTACAGCCGGTGCAGGAGCATCTGGCGAACAACCGCCGCCAGCAGCTTGGCCTGCATCGTGTTCTGCTGCAGATTGCTGCGGCGATCCAGGAACAGCTGGACATTCTCAACCGCAGCGTGCATGCCGCCGGTGGCACGCGGGTGCAGCACACCGAAGCGGTCGACAAGGCGTTCGAGAGAATGCATCAGGAGAAATGAGCCCGTACGCGGGCAGGTTGTCCTGCAGCCTTGTCAGGACGGGAAGTGGCAACGCAACATAGGGAGGAACAGCTTTGGCGTACGTGGTGGCCCGTATCTATTCGTTCGGTGACGAAGCGCTGCCGAAAGCGTGCAATGCGCTGACGATCGATGGCAAGGATGTGCAGGTATTTCGCAAGGTGCTGCGCGAGCAGATGCAGCTGTGCGAAAACCGCGATGGTTGGTGGCTGCGGTTTTTCGTTGAATCCGACTACGCGCAGTGCTTCTTCGTGCAGTTCACGCAGGAAGAAGCGCCTGAGTCGAAGCCGGTTAAGTACCGCGGACGTTGGCCCATCAGCACACTTGCCTATGCCTATCTGCAGCAGGCAGCAGAGCCGGAAGCGGTGGATGCGCAAGCGCTTGAGCGGGCCTGCCGTGCCACATCGGTGCTGGTGCGCGGTTCGAAGTCGGTCGGCAGCTGCGATCTCTATGAGGCCAGCACGCACTGGGGCCATGTGGATGGGCGCGGTGCCCAGTACATCAGCAAGCACGATCGGCTGGCGCAGTTCGAGCGGCATGTGCTGCTGCACGTGCTGGCCTATGCCTACCTGTTGACGATGGAGACGTTGGGCGATCGCCTGTCCGAGGCGCTGACGCTTGGCAAAGGCGAGCAGGAGCTGCGCGATCTGTACAAGAAGGTGGCGTTGTTTCAGGCGCGCAGCTTTTTCCATCAGCCGGTCAGGCTGAGCAATGCGGCAACGTGTGAAGCGTGGGTGCGCATCGACGAGGCACTTGGCATCCATGCCGCCAGCGACGAGCTATTCAAGCAGGTCGAAAGCGCCCACTATATCTTCGCGCTCGACGAGGAAAAACGTGCCCAGGCATTGCAGCAGCAGCGGGCGCGGGAAGAAAAGCGCCGTGATCGCCTGCTGGTCATCGCCGGGCTGTTGCTGGCCCTGGCCAGCGTTCCCGGTCTGTACGATTTGTTGGGGGCCTGGCTTTGAGCGGGACCGCTCTCGCCCGCGTGCGGGTGACAATGGCCCACAGCGGGACTCGGGCGGCGGTTAAAGGTCCACGATAACCTTCATCGCCTTCTCGTCAGCGGCGTGCTTGAACACGTCATAGGCTTTTTCGAGTTCGTCGAACTTGAAGTGGTGCGTAGCCAGCTTATCCATGGGCAGCTTGCCCGAGCAGCAGGTCTTCATCAGCATCGCCGTGGTGTTGGCATTGACTAGGCCGGTGGTGATGGTAAGGTTCTTGATCCAGAGCTTCTCCAGCGAGAAGCGCACCGGTGTGCCATGCACCCCCACGTTGGCCAGATGGCCGCCCTCCTTGACGATCTGCTGGCAGATGTCCCAGGTCGCCTCCAGCCCCACGGCTTCCATCGCGCAGTCAACACCGCGCTCCTGTGTGATCGACAGGATGCGCGCGACGGCATCTTCCTTGCCGGAATTGACGGTGTGTGTGGCACCCAACTCGCGGGCCATGGCCAGGCGATTGTCATCCATGTCGACGACGATGATGTCGCTGGGGCTGTAGAGCTGCGCAGTCAGCAGACAGCCCATGCCGACCGGGCCGGCACCGACGATGGCGATGGTGTCGCCGGGTTTGACATTGCCGTACTGCACGCCGATCTCGTGGGCGGTGGGCAATGCGTCCGAAAGCAGCACGGCGACATCCTCATTCAGGCCCTCGGGAAGGAGGTACAGCGAGTTGTCCGCATAGGGCGTGCGCACGTATTCCGCCTGGGTGCCATCGATCATGTAGCCGAGGATCCAGCCGCCGCCGTTGCGGCAATGGGCATACAGCTGTTTCTGACAGTTCTCGCAGGTGCCGCAGCGGCTGACGCACGAGATGATGACCTTGTCGCCTTTCTTGAAGTTGGTCACTGCGCTGCCGACTTCTTCCACGATGCCAATGCCTTCGTGCCCGAGGATGCGGCCATCAAAGCTGCCGGTCCTGGCCTTGGCGGTGGTTTCGATCTCGGGGTTCTTGCCTTTCCAGATGCCCAGGTCCGTGCCACAGATGGTGGTCTTGGTCATGCGGACGATGGCATCGGTGGGCGCAAGCAATGTGGGGCGGGCGCGCTCTTCAAACCGGATGTCTCCGGCACCGTGGTAGACCATTGCTTTCATGGGCATTCTCCTTGTGAGGTGGAAACCTGCAGGCCCCTTGCCTGCGTTGCAGGACAGTGTAGAGGGTCTGTCCCAATGATTGAAATCGAATGAAGCGATTCTTGTAATAGCTTTTTTTATATGCGTCGCGGTAGCAGGCGTGTGCGACCAATCTAGCTTGCGCTGGCCGGGGCGATCATTCGCGGCGACAATCGCACCATGCCATTTCCAACTCTGCTCAACGACACCTTTTTGCGTGCCTGCCGGCGCCAGGCCACCGCGTACACGCCACTGTGGATGATGCGCCAGGCCGGGCGTTATCTGCCTGAATACCGCGCCACGCGTGCCAAGGCCGGCAGCTTCATGGGACTGGCGACCAACGTCGATTACGCCACCGAAGTGACCCTGCAGCCGCTTGAGCGCTATCCACTTGATGCCGCGATCCTGTTCTCCGACATCCTGACCGTACCGGATGCGATGGGCCTCGGCCTGCACTTCATTGAAGGCGAGGGGCCGCGCTTTGCGCGCACGACGGCAGACGAGGTGAGCATTGGCCAATTGGCCGTGCCGGACATGGACCGGCTGCGCTATGTGTTCGATGCTGTGACCTCCATTCGCCACGCACTGGCAGGCAGAGTGCCGCTGATCGGCTTCTCGGGCAGTCCGTGGACGCTCGCGTGCTACATGGTCGAGGGGGGCAGTAGTTCGGACTACCGCAAGGTCAAGACACTGATGTACGCTCGCCCGGATCTGATGCACCGGCTGCTGGCAATCAATGCGGACGCGGTGGCCACCTACCTGAATGCACAGATCGATGCCGGAGCGCAGGCCGTGATGGTCTTCGACAGCTGGGGCGGTGTGCTGGCCGATAGCCATTTTGTGGATTTCAGCCTGGCCTACACCCAGCGTGTGCTGCGCCAGCTCAAACGCCAGGGCGTTGATGGCACGGACGTGCCGCGCCTGGTGTTCACCAAAGGTGGCGCGCTCTGGCTGGACGCCATGGATGCGCTCGACTGCGAAGTGCTGGGGTTGGACTGGACGGCCAGCCTCGCGCGTGCGCGTGCGCTGGTGGGGGGGCAGGTCGGCGGGCGGGGCAAGGCACTACAGGGCAATCTTGATCCCAATGTGCTGTTCGCGCCGCCCCAGACGATTGCCCGTGAGGTGCAGCGCGTGCTGGATGATTTTGGCGCGCCGCATGCCGATCCCAACCGTTGCGGGCCAACGCACATCTTCAATCTGGGGCATGGCATCAGCCAACACACGCCGCCGGAGCATGTCGCCGCCTTCGTGGAGGCGGTGCACACGCTGTCGCGCCGCATGCGCTGAGAGTACCTGCGCGCGGTACCTTGTGGGAGACGCATGCACCACTTTGTGCAGTCCGGGCTACGGTGCCTGTGTTATGCACAATGAAAGGCCGTGGTGCAGCGCCGTCAAGGCCTGGCGGGCCATCATGGAATGCTCCGCCGCATTTTTGAAAATTTACCTATAAGTCGTTGATATTTATGGATTTCGGCCTGTGCCTAAAACGGTGGCAACGTAACCAAGTGATTGATTTTTCAGTCATCAGCAGGATTTGACACATGCTTTTCCACAAGGTTATCCACAGTTTTTGGGGGTGATTGCAGAAATCCATGGAAAATCAATCATTTGCTCGATTTTGCGTGAGCCACTCTCGCTTTTGCGCCTAAATGGGGCGGTGCACCAGGTGGTGCACTGCACCGTGTTGCCCACACCGGTCGCGCGGTCGTCACACCAGCATGCCGGCATCGGGGAAATATCTGTAAGTGATTGATTTGCAAACAATTCTATGCTGAACCTGGGAACGACGCGCGTTTCTATAACACAGAATCAGCGCAGCCAAATGCAAATTTTCCTGTTCTATTCACAAAGTTATCCACAGGGTGTGCGATGGCCGGGCGCAGGCGGGGGGCGCACATGAGTGGCTTTCTCGCGTCGGTGGCGGTTGATGTGCCATTTCACAGCGCGATTGGCCAGCTGCTGACCTATCGTCACACGCAGCAGCTCGTGCCCGGCACGCTGGTGCGCGTACCGTTGGGCCATCGGCAGGTGCTGGGGGTGGTATGGGCGGAGCAGCAAGCCACCGCGGCGGGCCTTGATGAGGAGGCGGTCAAACCGGTCAGTGAGGTGCTGGATGCCACGGTGCCGCTGCGTGCCGACTGGCTGGCGCTGATCGACTTTGCGGCGCGCTACTACCAGCGTGCGCTGGGCGAGGTGGCAATGACGGCGCTGCCAAGCGCCTTGCAGGACCAGACGGCGACGCAGTGGGCCAAGCGGGTGGCCAAAGTGCTGGCCGTGCCCAAGGCAAGGGCTGGTCGCCGCCCCGCGCAGGCCCAGCAGGGCCAAGCCTGCGTCAGCGCGCCGGTGGGCGCGCCTTGCCGTGCGGCCCTGCGCAAGCCAGTATTGACCGCGCAACAGCAAGCGGCGTTGCAGGCGCTGCAAAGTGCCGGCGCCGCGACCACGCTGCTGCACGGCGTGACGGGCAGCGGCAAGACGGAGGTGTTTCTGCAACTGGCCGAGCAGGTGCTGCAGGCTTCAGACGACGCCCAGATTCTCTTTCTCGTGCCCGAAATCAATCTGACGCCACAGTGGCAGGCCCTGCTGCTGGAGCGCTTTGCGCCCTGGGTGGGGGCCGACGGCGTAGCCGTGCTGCACAGCGGCCTGACACCGGTGCAACGGCTCAATGAATGGCTGGCGGTACATCAGGGGCGCAAGCGGCTGGTGCTGGGCACGCGCATGGCGGTGCTGGCCAGCTTTGCCCGTCTGGCGCTCATCGTGGTGGACGAGGAGCATGACGCGAGCTACAAACAGCAGGATGGGCCGCGCTACCACGCCCGTGATCTGGCCGTCTGGCGCGGGCGGCAGTTGGGCGTTCCGGTGGTGCTCGGCTCGGCCACGCCGTCGCTGGAGAGCTGGTACAACAGTCGACCGGCGACCGCCGAGGAAGCCGGTGGAGGCTACCGGCGCGTGACCATGCCCGAGCGCGTTGGCGGCGGCAGTCTGGCGGCGCTGCGCATCGTGGACATGCGCAACCACCCACGCGATACCGTGCTGGCAGCGCCGCTGCTGGCTGCCATGCGTGCGCGCATCGAGGCGGGCGAGCAGTGCATGGTACTGCTCAACCGGCGTGGCTATGCACCAGTGCTGCGCTGCGGCGCCTGTGGCTGGAAAAGCGATTGCCCCCATTGCTCCGCGCACCAGGTGGTGCACAAGGCCGAGCGCAGCCTGCGCTGCCACCACTGTGGCTGGGGCACCCCTATCCCGCGCCATTGTCCCAAGTGTGGCAGCACCGATCTGGCGCCGCTGGGGCGAGGGACCGAACAGCTGCAGGAGTTGTTGCAGGAGCAGCTCGGCACGCTGGCCTTGCGTGACGGCAGGCTTGCGCAGGTGCTGCGCATCGATGCTGACTCGACCCGCCACAAGGGCGCGCTGGAAGCGCATCTTGCACAAGTGCATCGCGGCGATGTGGACATCGTCGTCGGCACGCAGATGATCGCCAAGGGACATGACTTTCGCCGCATCGGGCTGGTTGCGGCCGTACAGCCTGATGGCGCGCTGTACGCCAGTGACTTTCGCGCGCCGGAACGTCTGTTTGCATTGCTGATGCAGGCGGCGGGGCGCGCCGGGCGGGATGCTGCCTACATGCAGCAAGGGGGGGAGCAGGCGCAGCTGTGGGTGCAGACCCATGAACCGCAGCATCCCCTGTACGCCGCCCTGGCGCGTCAGGACTACCCAGGATTTGCCGCAGTGCAGTTACAGGAGCGCCGGCAGGCGGGTCTGCCACCCTACACGTACCAGGCCATGCTGCGCGCCGACGCGCGCACGCAGCAGGCGGCGCAGGCCTTCTTGCGGCAGGTGGCTGATGCTGCGCGCGCGGCGCAATGGCCCGCCGCCCGGTGGGTTACGGTGTATGCCCCCGTGCCGCTGCCGGTGCAGCGCGTGGCCAATGCCGAGCGCGCGCAGCTGCTGCTGGAGAGCACGTCGCGCAAGGCCTTGCAGGCCTATCTGGCCGCCTTGCATCCGCTGCTGCAGCAGGCGCGCGCCAACGCGCCCAAGGGCCTGTTGCGCTGGCTGGTGGATGTCGATCCGCTCACGATCTGACCGTTGATGGAGAGGGAGCGTGCGGGCATGGTGCTCAGCCCATGACAGCCGCACGCCGCGGTCGTTGCATCATGGTCGGTCCCAGGCGCTGGTGAACCCGCAAGGACCGCCGGTCAGCGGCTGCAGGCAGGCACCGCGGAGGGGAATGTGGCGTGGATGGCGAACCTGGGCCTGATGTACGCTGAGCGCCGCGCGGCAGCGCATGGCCTTCGGATCGCAATGCACCCCAACGGTCTCAGGTATATCGGACAGCATCGCCAGCAGCAACTCTTCACGCCAGGTCAGCAACGGCATGTGGTGCAGGCCCGGATGCATCGCAGCGTCCACGCCAAAGGCGGCGAACAGGGCGCGCAACTCGGCCAGCAGAATCGTCAGGCGCTCATCGTGCAGCAGGGCGCTCAGCGCATGCCTTTCGGCATAGAGGGGTTGGCCGCGTTGCCAGCAGCGGTAGGCCCACACCAGAAATGCCTCGTCGTCGCCAAGATCCTGGAAGCGTAGCTGGCCCCAGCGTGGACGGATGTCGCAGTCTTGCCTGCGACGGCGGTGGTTGGTGGGCTCCATGGTGATGTGGATCGCAGCATGGTCGGCCCTGTCAGGCAAGTGCGCTGTGCGCCAGCAGGCTCGGCTATTGGCGCGCAGCGTTGTGACGTGCCCAAGCAGGTCTCTCAACAGTTGATGAGCCGCAATGGCTACTCGCGCGCGATGCGCCTTCGCTGTCTTGGCGACGGAGTGGCGGCGTGAGTGCGAGTGGGATCAGACCATCTGCAGTGCCGTCACGATCAGTATCTTACGCGATAAGTGAGAATGGCACGCATTAACATTGGTACCAGGGTGGCCTTGACCGTTTAATCGGCCGTGCGCTCCTTGTCACTGCCATCGTGGCTGCGTTCGGCCAGTACCGTGGGAAGGGCGGGGCGCGCCGATTGGGAAGGTGCGGCGCTGTGCGTCGTGGCGCTGGCCTGGGCCATGCGTTGCGCATGGCTTGGGCTGGCAGATAGCGGGCCGCTGAGCGCCAGCGCAGAGAAAAGCAGCACGCTGTGGGCGTCAAAGGTAAAGCGATTGACAGGCTTGCGTTGCATGGTGGCCTTTCCGTTGTGGATGTGCTGCCATTGACTTGCGCGGCAGCGCCAAGTGCCTCGATTTTTCAAGCTGTTACGCCCGCAACTTCATGACGGAGCTTGAAACGGCAGCCATTAGAGCGCACGCTCGTGACGCCAGCATGACAGTGCGTAAGAGGAGGCTGGCGTACTGCCGTCATGTGAAGGGCGCTGCCCTACATCCGAAGCAGTTGGCCAGTCAGTGCGATGGCCAGCAGTCCCATCGTTGCGGCGACCAGGCCGTCGATCCAGATCCATAGCGACGGCGTGGCCAGTCTGCGGCCGAGCCAGCAGGCCAGCGCGCCAAACAGCGTGAACCACAGTGCCGATCCGGTGGCCGCACCCCAGCCGAACAGCGGCGCCGACTGCCCTTGTGCGACGGCGGCTGCGCCGATGAGCACGGCCGTATCCAACCACGCATGCGGGTTGAGCACGGAAAAGCCCAGTGCCGCTGCAGCGGCCTGGCGACGGCTGAGCCGCACAGCGTTCGCGCTGTTGGTGCAGTCATCGTCGTCGTCATGAGCGCAAGCCTGGTGGTGGCGCATCCACTGAAGGCCACGCACACAGCGCCGCGCTGCGGCCCATCCGTACACTGTCAGAAATGCCACGCCGGTTGCCAGCAGCAGCTGGTGTATCCAGCGCGGCAGCGTACCAAGCTCGGACAGGCCGTACACCGCCACGAAAATCAGTGCAGCGTCTGCCATGGTGCACAGCACGACGGTGAGCAAGACGTGCTGACGCGTCATCGCCATGCGCAGCAGATGCGCATTCTGCGGGCCAATGGCAACAACGAGCGAGAGGCTCAGCAGCATTCCGGAGTAGAAGACGGGCAGCATGGTCGTCAGTTCAGAAAGGTGGTCGCTCTGCTGGAGCGTCCTGCGCAGGCTGAGCCCAAGGCCTTGGCCGGGCAGTGCAGTGCGTCAGCGGCGGGTCAACGGTTCTTGTGCACTGCGCCAGTGTCGAAATGGTTGCGCTTTTATCAAAATCTTTTCAATAGAATTTTCTTCACTCAAAAAATATTGAACTGAATGGCAGGTCCAAATGGATGAAAAACAGGCGCAGGCCTTTCTCGCGGTGGCGCGGCTGCGCAGCTTTTCTGCCGCGGCGCAGTCCCTGTCGCTGACGCTGGCGGCGGTGTCGATGCGTATCCGCGCGCTGGAGACCCGACTGGGTCAGGCGCTGCTGATCCGCGGCAAGCAGGTGGTGCTCACCCGCGCTGGCCAGGCATTGCTGGCGCATCTGATGCGCGTGAAGGCCATGGAGGCTGACTTGCTGGCCGACCTGCAGGCCAGCGAGGCGCAGCCGGCGCAGTGGCGCAGTCTTGTGGTGGCCGTCAACGGCGATTCACTCAGCAGCTGGTTCATGCCCGCCGTCGAGGCGACCTTGCAGAGGTATCGCATCCTCCTGGACATCATCATGGAAGATCAGGATCACACGCTGGCGCTGCTCAAGGCCGGCGAGGTGAGCGGCTGTGTGACGGCCCTGTCACGGCCACTGCGCGGCTGCGTGGCGGTGCCGCTGGGCCGGGCCCGCTATCGCTGCGTGGCCAGCGCGGCCAATGTGGCGCTTCTGCGCGGCAATGCGGGCAAGGTCACGCGCGGGCGGCTGGCGCAGTTGCCCGCGATCATCTTCAACCGCAAGGACGGGCTGCAGGATGCATTTCTGCGCCAGCAGTTCGGCAGCCGCCCGATCGACTATCCGCGCCATTTCGTGCCCTCTACCGAGGCGTACGAGAGGGCCATCGAACGCGGCTGGGGCTGGGGCATGGTCAGCGAGCCGCAGCTGGCGCTGCGCTGTAATCACCAGCCAGAGTTGGTGGACGTGATCGACGGCGCGTTTCTGGATGTCGCCCTCTATTGGCACCACTGGGAATACGAGCCACCCACCTCGCAGCGGCTGACCCGCGCGGTCATCGAAGCGGCACGCTGCACGCTGTTGCAGCCGTAAACAGGTTCTTAGCGCGGTCGCAGCACCATGGTGCTGCCATCCATGGTGACATGGAAGTGGCGCAGGACATTTTGGCCCAGCAAGGCCTGGGCATCGTTGCCAATGGCAAGACCGGTGCCGACTTCGATGCCGCGCAGCGTGAAACCGCCCAGTGCAACGCTGTCGGCCACGACGATGCGGCCTTCGCGTGGGCCGGACGCGGTCGAGAAGACGGCGCGCCGGCCACCGTGGAGTGCGGCGGCGTGGGCCACGGCGTCACTGACCGAGACTATGCTGGCGCCAGTGTCGACCATGAACTGCACAGGCACGCCGTTGACGGCGCCGTCGATGTAGAAGTGGCCATCGCGATGGCGTGGCACGTGCAGGGTGCCGCCGTCACTGGCGGAAAATGTGGCCTTGGCAGGAGCGAGCAGCTGCACCATCAGCAGGTACAGCACCGCAATGGCGGCCATCCAAGCCAGCCATATCAGCCATGGACGCGTGCCAGCCTTGCGTGGTGTTTCAGGAGCTCGGGCCGGGAAGCGCACCATGGTGTGGATCGGGCTCTTGCGGGGGCTCGCAGGAAGCAGGTTGCCGGCACTATGCGCGGCTGTTTGTGCTGGCGTCGTTCAGGCATTCCTGGGCGAGCGCGTCGAGCACCGGGTACGCACCCGGAAGAATGGGAGAGACGGTGGTTGGCAAGCGCTGCCAGGCCACCTGCTGGCCTTCGCGCATCTGGAACTCGCCCTGCCAGCGGCGCACCTTGCACCAGTGCAGGCGAACCTGGGCATGCTCGTAATCGTGTTCGGTGGTGCGCCAGATTTCCACGGAGGCGGGATCGATGGCCACGCCCAGTTCTTCGTCAAACTCGCGCAGCAACGCCTGGGCCACGGTCTCGCCAGGTTCGATCTTGCCGCCGGGAAACTCCCAGTAGCCGGCATAGGGCTTGCCGGCAGGACGGGTGCCGAGCAGGAACTGGCTGCCGCGCAGCAGGATGCCGACTGCAACTTCCACGCGTTTGCCCGGTTGTGGCTGGGTTGGAGGTGCCGCGTTGCTCATGCGCGACCTTTGCGGGTTTTTTTCGGTTTGGGCGCTGCCGCGCCGCCTCTAGCGGTGCGCCTTGCTGCGGCATCTGATTGGGGCGCAGTGCGGCTCTTGCGGGACGCTGTCGCCAGCGCTTGGGCCCTGCCCAGTTTTCCAACGTAATCGCGCGCGAACTGATACGCCACGCGGCCACTGCGCGAGCCGCGTTCGAGCGCCCAGACCAGTGCTTCCTGCCGCGCCTGCCTCAGATGTTTGGCGGGGCAGCCCAGGTTGAGTAGCCATTGCTCGGCGATGGCCAGGTACTCGTCCTGGTTGAAGGGGTAGAAGCTGATCCACAAACCAAAGCGCTCGGAGAGGGAAATTTTTTCCTCCACCACCTCGCCGGGGTGTACCTCACCATCAGGGGTGTGCTGGTAGCTCAGGTTTTCCGCCATGGTTTCCGGCAACAGGTGGCGGCGGTTGCTGGTGGCATACACCAGTACATTGGCGGAGGCGGATGCCATGGAGCCGTCGAGAATGGACTTGAGCGCCTTGTAGCCTTTCTCTCCCTCATCGAAGCTGAGATCATCGCTGTAGATGATGAAGCGCCAGGGCGCATCCGCAATGACGGCAACGATGTCGGGCAGGTCGACCAGATCTTCCTTGTCCACCTCGATCAGGCGCAGACCCTGCGGGGCAAAGTGGTGCAGGCAGGCGCGAATCAGCGAAGACTTGCCGGTGCCGCGCGCGCCGGTCAGCAGCACATTGTTGGCGGGTCGCCCCACCATGAACTGCTGGGTGTTGGCAAACAGTCGCTGCTTCTGGTCGTTGATCTCGATCAGATCGTCGAATGCGATCGACGCGATGTGACGCACAGGCTCCAGCACGCCCGTGCCGCTGGCCTGGCGACGGTAGCGCCAGGCGATGGCACTGCCCCAGTCATTCGGCGCGGCCAGTGGACGCGGCAAAATGGCGTCGAGCCGGTCAATCAGGCGTTCTGCTTTGAGAAGAAGCTGGGCAAACTGTGCGTTCATGGTGTATTCAGACAGTAGATCTCTGACGCGCGCAAGTTGCCGAATCAGGATCGATAGTCAGCATTGATGGTGACGTAGTCGTGGCTGAGGTCACAGGTCCATACCGTGTCTTCGGCCGCACCGCGGCCCAGGTCGACGCGGATGGTGATGTCGCTTTGCTGCATGACGCGCTGGCCATCTTCCTCGCGATACTCCGGGCGGCGCCCCCCATCCTGAACGACGTGCACATCGCCCAGATACAGCGCGATGCGGTTCTGGTCGAGGTCGGCAATGCCTGCGTAACCCACGGCGGCAAGGATGCGGCCCAGATTGGGGTCGCTGGCAAAAAAGGCGGTTTTCACCAGCGGCGAGTGGGCAATGGCATACGCCACCTGCGCGCATTCGGCCTTGGTCTTGCCGCCCGTAATGTGCACGGTAATGAACTTGGTTGCACCCTCGCCATCGCGCACGATGGCGTGCGCCAACTGCTGCGCCACGCTGCGCAGCGCCGCGTACAGCGCCTGGCCATCTGCATGGTCGAGCGCCTGCACGGGCGTGTTGCCCGCGTGATGGGTGGCCATCAGTACGAAAGAGTCGTTGGTGGAGGTGTCGCCATCGACGGTGATGCGGTTGAACGATTCGTCGGCCAGCCGCTGCACCATGTCCTGCAGCAGCGCGGGAGCGATGGCGGCATCGGTGGCGATGAAGCCCAGCATCGTCGCCATGTTGGGACGGATCATGCCTGCGCCCTTGCTGATGCCGGTCACGTGAACCGTCCTGCCATCCACCACCGCCCTGGCGCTGGCGGCCTTGGCAACGGTGTCGGTGGTCATGATGCCGTGTGCAGCGTCCAGCCACGCCTGCCCCGTGGCCGCCTCGGCCTGTTCAGCTTGTGCCATTAACGCGGGAAGTGCGGGCTTGATGCGCGCCTCGAAAGGCAGTGGCTCCATGATGACACCGGTTGAGAAAGGCAGCACCTGCTGAGGTGCTACCCCCAGCAGCTGTGCTGCCGTGGCCGCCGTGGCGCGTGCGGCGGCAAGTCCCGGCGCGCCCGTGCCGGCATTGGCGTTGCCGGTGTTGATGACGAGTGCGCGGATGTCATGGCCTGCGGTCAGGTGCTCGCGGCAGACCTGCACCGGTGCGGCGCAGTAGCGGTTCTGGGTAAAGACGCCTGCCACGCTGCTGCCCTCGGCCAAAACGAAAGCCGTGAGGTCCTTGCGCCCGGCCTTGCGGATGCCGGCCTCGGTAGCGGCAATGCGGACGCCGGAGATGGGCAGTAGATCGGAAGCTTGGGGGGCACTCAGGTTGACGGGCATGGCAGGGCAGTCGAAATGGGATCAGAGCGGGCGGGGGCGATGCCCGACGCCGGACAAAACCTCACAGAGGAACGCGATGATAGCGCCGTCCGGCGTAGACCAGGCAGCTGTTGGCACCGGTGGCGGGCGCAGACGCTGCCCGCTGGATCGCCACGACGCGGCAGAACAGCACGTCGTGCGTGGCAACGGTGACAGTACGAGTAATCACGCAATCGCAGGCCACCAAGGCCAGAGGATGAACCGGTGCCCCCGTCTGCAGCGTCTGCCACGGCCCGCCGGCGAAACGCTCCAGCATCGGCGTCTTGCCGCCAAAGCGCCGAGATACATCCTCCTGCGCGCCGTCGAGCGTGTTGACGCACACCACGCCATTGGCCTTGACGCAGGCGTACGCCGAGGAGCTGTGCTGCAGACACACCAGCAGCGTGGCGGGGCTGTCCGTGACGCTACAGACGGCCGATGCGGTAAAGCCTGCCCGCCCGGTGGGCCCGTCGGTGGTCACGATGTGCACGGCGGCGCCGAGACAGGCCATGGCGTCACGGAATGCCGCTGGATCGATGCAGGAGAAGGGGAGATCGCGAGAGTGCATGATGCTGGTCGAAATGACACGGCCGACAGCATGGCCGAAATGGGTGCGCAGCAGGCCGCCGCGCCGCGCAATGCGGCCGAGCGCCGCGCGCGTTACTTCAACTCGGCCAACGCCTTCAACATCAAGCTGCCGGCCGTTCCCGCGCGTGCCTTCGATGACGTTGCCGCCAGGGCGCTAGCGCCGGGGATGCCAACTGGCTGGTATGCGTGCGACCAGTCGGGCGCGCTGCGATGTGACTGCGTCGCCACCACGCCGCTAATGCTGGCGCGCTATGCCCGCATCAATGCGCAGCAGCAGCTGCATCTGCATGGGCTGTGCAGTGGCGTCATCTGCTATGTCATCCAGGGTCAGGGCAGGGCTGGCACTGTCACGGAGCAGCTGCACTGGGAAACGGGCGATGTCATCCTGTTTGCGGGCGGCCAGGATGTGGTGTTCTCGGCAGCGGATGGCGATGCGGTGCTCTGGGTCGTGACCGATGAGCCGCTCTATGCGCATTGCCGGGCCGTGCCGCCGGCCGATTGCGGTGTGGTGCCCACGGTTCACTACCGCAATGCGGACATCGATGCGCAACTTCAGCTGATTCAATATAAGACGCCGGAGGCCACGACGTCGGGCTGCGCAGTGGTGTTTTCCAGCGAGCAGTTGCAGGCAAGCCGCAACCTGCTGCCGACCTTGACCCTCTCGCTCAACAGCCTGCGCGGGCATTGTGACCAGCAGCCGCACCGGCACAACTCGGCCGCCATCACGCTGGTGGTCAGCGGCCAGGCCTGCCATACCACCATCGATGGTCAGCCTGTCCCTTGGCAGCCCTGGAGCACCCTGGTCACGCCCGCTGCGGCGGCGCACTCGCACCATAACCGCGGAGAGGATCTGGCGCGCTTCCTGATCGTGCAGGACGGGGGGCTTTACTACCACGCCCGCACGATGGGATTTCAGTTTCTTGGCTGACCAAGAAGGCACGTGCGACACGCTGCGGCGTGCGTCTGCGGCGCTTCAGAGACTGCGCCCGTCGGTTTCAAGCTGCAGGGTAAACAGGCCGGAATTCCAGTCTGCGGCGCTGACGTGGACCGTATAGGTGCCGGCGGGCAGTTGCTGGGTAATCTGCGCGTCCGTGCCGCTCGCGCCCTTGCCGCTGTCGTCGTCTTCCCAGTGATTGCTGGCCGAGGCATCTCTGACCGAGAGAAATACGTCGAAGTTGTCACTACGGCCCGTGATGGTAACGCGCGTTGGGCGCGCGAGGGTGAACTGGTAGTCCAGCTCGCTGTTGGCATGGAGCACACCGCTGACGGTGCGTCCCGGCACCAGCATGCCGCCTTGCTGGAAACTGGCGCCCGGCGGAATGGGCAGGGCTGTGACTTGCAGCGTATAGGGATGGCCGGCAAATGTGTCCAGCGCTGACGCTTCAAGTGTGTATTGTCCGGGCTCCAGCCAGGCGGTGATGGCGGGGTTGTAGTCGCCGCCGCTGTCGTCATCACTGATGGAGACGCCGCTGCCGGTGAGCGTCAGATAGCCATCGAAGTAACAACTCGTGAGGGCGATGGTGTAAAGCCCGGCATCGGCAATGTGCAGGGCGTGATGACGGGCTTCGCCGGCACCGAACTGTTCGTAAGTCTGGCCTGGTTGCAAGGCAGTGTCGGCACGGTCGACTTCGTCCAGCTTTGTGATGGAAAGCTCAAACGGACCATATGCATAACGGTCGATGCCGCTGACGGCGACGTCGAACGTTGCGGTCTTGTCTGCCTCAAAGACGAGGCGGCTGCGATGCTGCGTGCCATCGGTATCGCCGTCGCAACGGTTGCCGTTGCCGCTGATCTGCGACGCGGCCAGCAGGTGGCCGTCGCGCAGCACGGATAGTCTGCTCTTGAGAGCCCCTTGCGCCTGCAGCGCGATGCGATCTCCTTGTGTCAGCGCCACACGATAGACCTGGCTGCGGCTGCCGTCGACGACGTTGACAAGGCTGGCTGACGTGATTTCTCCACGTTGGAGGGCCTCCGGGACAAGCGTCTGCGTCGCGACTGCCTGTGCGGGGGCGACGGATGCAGAGGGGTCGGGCATGGTGGTGTTGCATCCGGCCAGTGTGGCAAGTGCCAGGGCGCAAAGCGCGATCAGCGATGGGGATTTCATCAAAGTTGGTCCTCACGGGATTCTGAAAAGTCGGCCTCACGTGGCCGACGTCGAAGATAGTGATTCTATGCCTGGCCGTCAGCCTGACCTGCCGCCTGTGTTGCTGGTGCACGCAATGTTCCCTCGTTGCGCAGCAGATGCTTGAGCAGTTTGCCGGTGGCTGTGCGGGGCAGGCTCTCGCACACCTGCACGATGCGGGGAATCTTGTAACGCGCAAGGCGTGGCGCGAGAAAGTCCTGCAGTCCTTGGGTATCCAGCGTCTGGCCAGGCCGCAGTACCAGCAGCGCTGTGACAGTTTCACCCCATTCGGGGTGCGGCCGCCCGATCACGGCCACGTCTTGCACCGCAGGGTGCGCGGCGATGGCGTCCTCCACTTCCTTGGAGTAGACGTTCTCGCCTCCAGTGACGATCATGTCCTTGAGCCGATCGACGATGAATAAAAAGCCGTCCTCGTCGATGCGGGCCAGATCGCCGCTGCGGTACCAGCCGTGCTGGTCGAACGCATTGGCAGTGGCTTCGGCGTCATCGAGGTAGCCCGCCATCATTCCAGGTGAGCGCAGATGGATTTCACCTACCTCGCCTGCCTGACATGGCCTGCCGTCGGAATGACGAAGCTGCACGACGGTGCCGGGCGTGCCGCAGCGGCCAATGGAGCCGGCCTTGGTCACCGCGTCCTCCGGGTGCAGCACAGTGCCCAGCGGGCCGGTCTCAGTCATGCCGTAGACCTGCATGAACCGGTCCGAGCGGTAGGCGGCAGCCAGGCGGCGCGCCATGTCTGCGCCGAGCGGGCCGCCGCCGTAGGCCCACAGGCGCATGCTGCTGAAGTCCATGTCGGCGATGTTGTCCACGACCTGCAGCGGCGCAAGAAAGGCAATCGGTGCACCGAAGGTGAAGGTAATGCGCTCCTGCTGCAGTGTCTGCAGAAAGGCAGCCGGTGCATACTCGCGCAGCAGTACCACGCTGCCGCCCACCAGCAGCGTGCCCAGGCACCAGTTGTTCAGCGGCGAGGAATGCCAGATCGGCATGGCGATCAGGGTCCGGTCGGCATGGGTCAGGGAGGTGGCTGCAGCGGCTGCCATCGCTGTGCACAACACCGCGTGGTGGGTGTGCAGGCAGCCTTTGGGCTTGCCGGTGGTGCCGGATGTGTAGAGGATCTCCGCGATGGCGTCGGCAGGCGGCGCAGCCTCATCCATCAACGGCGTTGCTGCCTCGCACAGCGCATCGAAACTCGGTATGTTGCCAGCACGCCCACCGGTGGCAAGAGGCTTGATAGCGAGGCCGCAACTGGTCACCACTTCCGCCAGCGCCGCGTCGAACAGACATAGAGTCGCGCCCGAATGCCTGAGGATATAGGCAAGCTCCGGAGCCTGCAGCTTGTGATTAATAGGTACCACTGTTGCGCCCAGTCGCCATGCGCCGAACAGGGCAAACACGAACGCCGGCGTGTTGTAGCAGAACAGCGCAATGCGATCGCCCGCGGCCACCCCCTGTTGCTGCAAAACGCTGGCGGCGCGGCGGCTGGCATCGGCCAGGGCGGCGTAGTCCCAGTCATGGCCTTCGGCACGCAGGGCCAGCTTCTGCGGTTGGCAATGTGCGTACTGATCCAGGATGGATACGAAGTCGGTCATGGTGTGTCTCCTTTGTGATTGTTCTGGCGCACTTGGCCGGTTTTGACCATGCCGCGTTAGCGGTCCAGGGTCGGTTATTGCCAGTTTTCCTGCAGCAACGCCTGCACCTGCTGCGTGCCTGCCGTCACGCCGACGACCGGCCCCCAGTCGGCGTCGAAGCGGCTGGCGATGAAGGCCGAGGTGGCGCTGGCACTGCCATGCTGCAGCAGCAGCGCAGCCTGCACGCACAGGGCCAGCTGCTGGGTGATGCGGCGCGCCAGTGGCTCCAGTTCGGCAGGCGGGCGCTGGAAGGTGTCGACCAGCCGCTGCAGCTGTCGGCGCAGTCTGGGTTCGTCAGCCGCCACGTCCAGCAGGTGGGCGAGTACCTGTTGAACGTCCTGCGGATTGCGCGAGGCGGCGCGCAGCACGTCCAGGCACATGACGTTGCCCGAGCCTTCCCAGATCGAGTTGACCGGCGCTTCACGGAACAGCCGCCCCATCGGGCCCGTTTCTACATAGCCATTGCCGCCGAATACCTCCATGGCCTCGGCGGTAATGGCAACGGCACGTTTGCAGACCCAGAACTTGGCGGCCGGCGTCAGGAGGCGACGCCAAGCCTGGTCAAGCGGAGTGTCGCTGCCGAAACGGGAGGCCAGATCCATCGCGAGCAAGGTGGCCGCCTGGGATTCCAGTGCCATGTCGCCCAGCAGTTCGGCCATCAAAGGCTGCTCGATCAGGCGCTTGCCGAAGGCCACGCGGTTGCGCGCATAGTGCAACGCCTGCACGAATGCGCGGCGAATCATGCCTGCGCTGGAGAGCACGTTGTCCAGCCGGGTGTAGGTGGCCATCTCGATGATGGTGGGAATGCCGCGTCCCTCCTCACCGAGCAGCACGCCCCAGGCGCCGTGCAGTTCGACCTCGCTGCTGGAATTGGACCGGTTGCCCACCTTGTCCTTCAAACGCTGGATGTGAATGGGGTTCTTGCTGCCGTCGGGCCGCCAGCGCGGCACGTAGAAGCAGGAGGCGCCGCGTTCGGGGGTCTTGGCCAGCACCAGGTGGGCGTCGCACATCGGCGCGGAGAAAAACCACTTGTGGCCGGTGATGGCAAATTCCTCGCCCCAGGGGCCCTGGCCTGTCGGCTCGGCGCGCGTGGTGTTGCTGCGTACATCGCTGCCGCCCTGTTTTTCCGTCATTCCCATGCCAACGGTCATGGACGGTTTGTCCTGCACGGGAATGTCCTGCGGATCATGCGTCGTATCCGCCAGCTTGGGCCAGAGCTTCTCGGACAGCGCGGCATTGCGCTGCAGCACGGGAATGCTGGCCTTGGTCATGGTGCTGGGGCAGGTCGAGCCTGATTCAATCTGGCTGTGCATGTAAAGGGTAGCGCCATAGGCTACCCATGCCGCAGGACGCTGGTCGACATAGGGCAGGTTGGTGATGCCGTTGCGCCGCGCCATGGCCATTGCTTCGTGCCAGGCCGGGTGGAATTTGACGAAATCGATGCGCGTGCCAGTTGGCGAGTGAGTGTGAAGCTCAGGGGCGTAGTGTTCGGCATCCTCGGCCATGCGCAGTGCGGCAGTGCTGCCGTATTCAGCGCCCTGGCGCTCCAGTTCTGCAGTGCGCCAGTCAGCCCCATAGCGCTGGATGGCTGCCGTCAGCACGGGGTCACTGGTGTAGACGTTGTAGTCCGCCAGTTCGGGGACCTGGTTGTCCGGATGGGGGAAGTCGTGCATGGTGCGGTTCCTTGGGCAGTGGGCGAAGACGTGAAAACTGCAGCGGCGCCAGCCGCGTGTGCATCGAGAGGCGCGGTTCAGACCGCCGGCGCCAGCGCGACAATCGTGCCTTGCGCAATGGCGCATAGCGTCTCCTGGCCTTCGGCAACGGTATAGACGTCGCAGCGGCAAACGGCCTGCGTTCTGCCGGCGTGCAAGACACTGGCACGTGCTATCAGGGCCTCGCCTTTGGCGGGCCGAAGATAGTTGATCTTGAATTCCGAGGTGACAACACGCGCGCCGAGCGCCGAGCCGCCTGCAAAAGTCAGGGCGTTATCGGCTGCATAGGACAGCACGCCACCGTGCACGAAGCCCAATTGCTGCAGTAGCGTAGTCCGAATGGGGATGCGCAATGTCGCCAGGGATGCGTCGAACTGCAACAACTGCGCGTCCAGCAGCTGGCTGAAAGGTTGTGCGCTCAGCACGGCACGGGCATCTTCGATCGTAAGAGTCATGGCGTCACCGGAAACTCGAGCAGGTGACGACGATTCTAGGAACGTCGCAGTGCAGTGGTGTTCGGGTTATTGCACGCGCGCAGTCCCCATGGCCACTGGCCCGGCGAGGTTGCGTCGGGTGCTGTTGTTCAGGTTTGTGCTGGGTGAAGGCAAGCGCGAGCAATCGTGCCTCCGTTCGCGCTATCAGTGCACAGGGCGCATTGCACGGCGGCAGTGATGGCTACTCGCAGCTGACGGGTCCAGCTGTCCTGCGCAGGCAGGGTCTGCAGGGCCATCAGGCCGTCGCGCGTGGCGGAGCACAGCAACGAGAATGCCAGGAATGCCACTGGCTGGGCATCGCGCCCGCGTGGCCAGTCGCTGGTTGTGGCGAGACTTGTCGCCACAACCTGCACGAAATGGCCGTACATCTGCTGGTACAGTGCCGGGGTGGTCAGGCGCCGTTCCAGCTGCATGAGCGCCCGCCATGTGGTGGGCTGCTCACAGATGGCCTGCACATGGGTGGCGACAATGGCACGCAGACGCGCGTGCAGGTCGTCGTTCTCTCCCGCATGTGCCTTTTCAAGGCGTCTGGCCAGACCGCGCAGCCAGCGGCGGATTGTCACGGCCGCGATCGATTCCTTGTTGGGAAAGTAGAGGTACAGGGTACCCAGGCCCACGCCGGCGAGATGGGCGATGTCGCGCATCGAGATGTGTGCGAAGTCCTTTTCCGCCAGCAAAAGCACGAACGCGTCCTGGATGGCCACGGAGGTCATCCAGGCACGCGATTGTGAGGGTTTGCGGCGGGGTTTGAGTGGCGAGTTCATGGGTTGGCGCAGCGGCTTGAGGTCTGCTCGCGCAGCGTAGGCGCAGTGCGTGAGCGGGTCAATCGTGGCAAACCTGTGGTCAGTGCCTTTTTGTCTTGGCCCTGCGGCAGCGCGCGCGTGGCCTCGACCTACAATTCGCTCCCATGAGCTCAACCCCATCTTCCAATGCGGCGCCTGCCGCCACCGATACCGCTGCCGACAGCGGCAAGCCCGGCAACTTCCTGCGCAACGTGATCGAGCAGGACCTGGAAAAAGGCACCTACGCGCAGCGCCGCTGGGGCGGCAGCCCCGGAGATGCGGCGCACCATGCGGCAGGCATCATTGATCCGGCAGCAATCCGCACGCGCTTTCCGCCCGAGCCCAACGGCTACCTGCACCTTGGCCACGCCAAGAGCATCTGGATCAACTTCAGCCTGGCCAAGGAGTACGGCGGTGTTTGTCACCTGCGCTTTGACGACACCAACCCGGAAAAGGAAGAGCGCGAGTACGTCGAATCCATCCGCGAGATGGTGCAGTGGCTGGGCTACTCCACCGAGTTTGCCGATGTGCCCGGCGCGCCGGGCCAGACGCAGCCGCATGTGTACTACGCCAGCGATTACTTCGATTTCATGTATCGCGCGGCCGAGTACCTGATCGAGTCGGGCAATGCCTACGTGGACGAGCAGACGCCCGAGCAGATGCGCGCCAACCGCGGTGACTTCAATACGCCTGGCAAGGACAGCCCGTTTCGCAGCCGTAGCCCGGCCGAGAACCTCGCGCGGCTGCGCGAGATGCGCGCGGGCAAGCTGGCCGATGGTGCGGCTGTGGTGCGCGCCAGGATTGACATGGCCAGCCCCAACATCAACATGCGCGATCCGGCCATCTACCGCATCAAGCATGCTGCCCACCACAACACCGGCGACAAGTGGTGCATCTACCCGATGTACACCTTCGCGCATCCGATCGAGGATGCGCTGGAGCAGATCACGCACAGCTTCTGCACGCTGGAGTTCGAGGACCAGCGCCCGTTCTACGACTGGTTGCTGCAAAAGCTCTGCGAGGGCGGCCTGCTGCAGGCGCCGCCACCCAGGCAGTACGAGTTCGCCCGCCTGAACGTCACCCACGTCATCACCAGCAAGCGCCGGCTGCGCCAGCTGGTCGAGGAGGGCCATGTCGATGGCTGGGACGATCCGCGCATGCCGACCATCGCCGGGCTGCGCCGGCGCGGCTACACGCCCGATGCCCTCAAGCTGTTCTGCGAGCGTTCGGGGGTTTCCAAGTCCGGCGGCTGGATTGACTATTCCGCGCTGGAAGGTGCGCTGCGTGACACGCTCGATCCGGTGGCGCCGCGCGCGCTGGCGGTGCTGGCACCGCTGAAGCTGGAGCTGACCAACTGGGACGCGCTGTTCGGGGCAGGGCACCTGGAGCCCTGCCATGCGCCGCGCAATCCCCACGACGAGACCGCGGGCCAGCGCCAGTTCACGCTCGGTCGCGAGATCTGGATCGAGGCCGAGGATTTCATGGAAGTGCCAGCCAAGGGCTACCGGCGCCTCTACCCGCCGCATGTCGGCGGTGACGGTCAGCCCAAGGAAGGCAACAAGGTGCGCCTCAAGTATGGCTATGTCATCCACTGCACGGGTTGCGAGAAGGATGCCAATGGACAGATCACGAAGGTGCTGGCCGAGGTCATCCCCGACACCAAGAGCGGCACACCGGGGGCCGATAGCGTCAAGGTCAAGGGCGTGATCGGCTGGGTTGGCGTGCACGATGCAACGCCTGCGGAAATACGCCTTTACGAGCGGCTGTTCAAGGTCGAGCATCCCGGAGAAGCCGAATTGGCCGAGGAACTCAACCCGGACAGCCTCAGCATCGCACAAGGCTATGTGGAGGCGGGCCTGCTGGATATGCTGCAAGCGCAGGGCGATGCGCCTGCGCCGCTGCAGTTCGAACGGCTCGGCTACTTCGTGCGTGACCGCAAGATGCCGATTGGCGCCGGCACGTTGGTGTTTAACCGTGCCTGCACCCTCAAGGATGGCTGGAAAGCGTAAGCTGGCGGGCTTGGCAGCAAGAAGGTATACCTATGCAGATCATTCCAGCTCCTTATCCTCTGGCGCGACCGCGCCGCATGCGCCGCGACGACTTTTCCCGCCGTCTGATGCGTGAGCACACGCTCACCGCCGATGACTTCATCCTGCCGGTGTTCGTGCACGAACAGGCGGGACGTGCGCCAGTGCCGTCCATGCCGGGGGTGGAGCGTCTGTCGATCGATGAATTGCTGAAAGTCGCCGAACAGGCGCTGGAGCTTGGCGTGCCGGTGCTGGACCTGTTCGGGGTCCCTGATCCGGATGCAAAAACCGCCGATGGTCGCATCGCCTGGGATGACGACGGCATCATCCAGCGCGCCGCGCGCGCGCTCAAGAGCCGCTTTCCCGAGCTGGGGGTGATGAGCGATCAGGCGCTTGATCCCTACACCACCCATGGGCAGGACGGGCTGATCGACGAGACCGGCTACATCCTCAATGAGGCCACCATTGAGGCGCTCATCAAGCAGTCGCTCTCGCATGCTGCAGCTGGCGTCGACATCCTCTCCCCCAGCGACATGATGGATGGCCGTATTGGCGCGATTCGTCAGGCGCTCGAGCGCGAGGGCTTCATCCATACCCGCATCATGTCCTACGCGGCCAAGTACGCCAGCGCCTTCTACGGGCCGTTTCGCAGCGCCGTCGGCAGCGCCGCGAATCTGGGCAAGAGCAACAAGAAAACCTACCAGATGGACCCCGCCAACAGCAATGAGGCCCTGCGCGAAGTCGCGCTGGACATTGCCGAAGGCGCGGACATGGTGATGGTCAAGCCGGGCCTGCCGTATCTGGATGTGGTGCGCCGCGTCAAGGATGCCTTCGGCGTGCCGACCTTTGCCTACCAGGTCAGTGGTGAATACGCCATGGTCAAGGCGGCAGCGCAGAACGGCTGGATCGACCACGATGCGGTCATGCTCGAGAGCTTGCTGGCGTTCAAGCGTGCGGGCGCGGACGGGGTGTTGACTTACTTTGCCCTGGATGCCGCGCGGCTGCTGCGCAGCACTTGAGCCCTGCGTGAACGCGCGGGGCCAGGCCGGCCCCTTCAGGCGCTGCCAGAAGTGCCGATAGCTTCCAGCGCCTTGGCGGCCTTGCGTGCATCCAGCAGGATGCGGCCAAGGTTGGCGCCGCTTTCCGCCGAGAGCATCAGCGCGCGCCCCGGGCCGGCCTCGACCAGCAGCATGATGCCCTGATCGCCACCGAGGATCACCTGCTTGAGCACGCCCATCTCGACTTCCTTTGCAGCGCGGCGAGACAGTGCCAGCAAGGAGGCGCACATGGCGCCGATGCGATCGGCATTGACGTGGTTCTGCGTGGCCGATGCCAGCACAAATCCGTCAAACGAGACCCAGGCCGTCAGTTCAATGGCGTCCGAACTGGCACGGAATGCGCGCAACACACTGCGGGCCTGGGATTGTTCTTCGGGGCTCAACATACCAATAGCTCAGAAACCGGATAGACGATGGCCCTGTGCCGCCGGGCTTTGCGTGCTGAGGCAGTACCTGCTGCCGATGTCGGTGCAGTGGGTCAGAGCGAACTTTCGATCAGCGGCATGGCCATGCGCGACTTGGTCAGCACCATACCGAGGTTGGCGCCCTTGCGACACACGAATGTCGCCACCTGTTGCTGGTTCTTGCCGCGTAAAAAAATATGCAGCAGGTTTTCGCTGTTGACGATGATCTCCTGGAAGTAGTGGCGGCCGTCCTCCTGCACCCCTCGCACACGGCGGAAGATCTTCTCGATGGCCTGAACGTTAGCGCCCTGAAAGAGGTCGGCAGTCGCGGCAGCCAGCAGATCGATGACTTCCTGGGCGTGGGAATCGACAGTCTTGATAGCCAGCAGCATGCCGGAATCGAGATCCACATAGCCAGCGGCTACGCAATCGGGGATGGTGGCGACGGCTTTTTCGAGGGCGGAGTCCAGTGACATCGTGGTACCTTGCGGGATCGGGTTGGGAAAATGTTACAAAAGTAACCTGATTCAACGGTGCCAATTGTAGAGAAGTTCGATTTTTGTGTCTTGGTGTTTACGCAAAAGTCACCTGGGTGGCAATGAATTGCTCGAACTGCGTCAGAAATGCCACTTGCTGTGTGGACTGGATCCACCCCGGATCGATGCGTCGGGCGGCCTGCAATGCCTGCGCTGCCGACCATGCGCCTCTGGCGCGCCACATCAGATAGGCCGCCAGCACGGTGCCGGTACGGCCCTGGCCGGCCTTGCAATGCACAGCGACGCACCTGCCCTGCGCAAGTTGCCGATCGAGCACATCACACAGGTCGACGGCCTGCTCCAGCAGCGGTGGCTGCATGTCGACGATGGGCACGTGCAGCGTGCGCATGCCATGCGCGGCGGCCAGTGCGTCATCGAACGGGGTTTCCGTCAGATTCAGCAGCGTATCGATGCCGGCGCCGCGCAATCCCTGCAGGTCCTGCGTCGCGTTGCCCAGCAGACCGGGTATGGACACGCCGGCCAGGCGGTCCGGCACGACCCAGCGAAAGCGCGCGGGTGTCAGCGCGTGCAGCTTGCCGAGCCCCGGACTGCGGTTGGCTTCCAGCGCACGCAGCGCAGCCTGCACCCGCTGCTGCGTCTGCGCCGATTCGGCAGCATGCGTGCCCTGCTCGGGGACCGATCCATGCAGCAGGTAGTGGCGCCCCGCCTCGCTTTGCGGCGCGGCAAAGAATGCACTGGCGCTGGCGACCTCGCGCACCTGACCATCTGTGAGTAGCCAGACCTGGTCGGCCAGGCGCCTGGCGTGCTCCAGGTTGTGGGTGATCAGCACGACGGAGCGCGTCTGACGCAGGCGATCGATGACGGCAATGACCGGCGCGGCACTCGTCGCATCCAGGCCGGCCGTGGGCTCGTCCAGCAGTAACAAATCCTTGCCGTAGAGGGCTGTGCGCAGCACCGTGAACAACGCCCACTCGCCATCGGTCAGCTGCGTGCAGGGCGCAAACAGGCGCGGCAGCATCTCCGTCAGCTTGAGCTGGCCGAACAGCTGGCGCAGTGCCTGCATGGTGGTTGCAGCGTCACCGCCTTCGGCGCAGAAGAACTGCAGTGCCGTGACGCCAGGCGGGCGCAGGGTTTTCTGTTGCTGCATACCGATGCGCAAGGGGCTTGCGCACTGTGCCCGCGCGCACTCGGCGCGCAGCGTCGGGGCCTGCCATGCCAGCGCTGGCTGCTGGCCGAGCGCCTGCAGACATTGAAGCAGGGTGGACTTGCCCGTGCCACAGGGCCCCAGGATGGCGCCGCAGCCGCGAGACGGCAGCTCCAGATCAATGGCGCGCAGCACCTGCCGGTCGGCGCGCCAGACCGACAGGCCCCGCACGGAAAGCAGTGGCGCGTTCATGGGGTATGCACACGCTTTTGCCACTGAGCAAAGCGGGCGTGCAAGGCGGATTCGGGCAGGGTCTGAAAGGACTCCAGCAGGGCCGTCATGACGACCATCACAGCGGTGACGTCGCGTGCACTGCGTGCATCGCACCACATCACTGCGGGTGTGCAGGCGCTGCAGGGGCAGGCGCGACGCTGGCGCAGAAAATCGTAGTAGGGCTGCAGGCTGCGCCGGGTATCTTGCTCGGCATGGGTGACGGCGATCACGATGGGAAAGTCCTGGCCCGCCTTCGCCGCGGCGATCGCATCCAGATAGGCGGCCAGGCTCTGCAGACGCTCGGCGTGGCTGTGATCGACACACACGACCGCGCCGCGGGCTTGCTCCAGCAGGATTTCCCACATGAAGTCGAAGCGGTCCTGCCCGGGCGCGCCGTGCAGCCGCAGCTTGTCGCCGTTGCCCAGTTCCATGACGCCCATGTCCATGGCCACCGTGGTGGTGGCTTTGCGCTGCAGTGTTGCTGCATCCGTGGCAGCGACGTCGGTGTCGACCACGTCGATGTCACTGATGGCGCGAATGGCGGTGGTCTTGCCCGAGCCGACAGAGCCTAGGACAGCGATGTTCCATTCCATGAAGGTCCCTTGTCCGTGCGTGTACGGTAGATCAGCGAGGCAGCAGCTTGCCCCACAGGCGTTTGAGGAATGTCCGTGCGGCGCCGTGGCGCTGGTCGTCTTCGGCCCCAGGCGACGCCGCAATGTCCGGACCGTCCGTGGCGGAGGGCGTAGCGCCGGAGGCTGTCAGTGGCTCGGTGCCGGTCTGGAAGACGGCGACGGCGCCCGCGTCGATCAGGTGCAGCACAAGCGGCTCCACCTCATGGCTAGGCATGTCCAGTGCACGATGCACCAGAAAGCCCACAGTGGGTTTTCTGGAGAGCAGGGCGCAGATGCGGGCCAGATCGCCAATGCGCGAGAGGTCGCGTTCAGCCGAAAAGTCGGGCCACTGCCTGACGTAGAGCAGTTTCGAGCGGATATCGTCGGCGGACAAGGCCGGTGCCGGGGAAGGGCGCATGGCGATCCGGAGGGTCAGTACCTGGTCAATGAATGCAAGGCAGCGCTGGATTGCGCATCCGACCGATTATCGGCCAGATACGCACACCGGTGCGATGCCTGCCCGTGCCAATTCATGGCAAGCCTACGCTAGCGAATCGCGCGCAGCGCCCGATCGATGGCCTCGACCATGCGGTCGATCTCACCAGGCTCGGCGATGAAGGGCGGCGCAATCTGCAGCGTGTCGCCGCCGTAGCGGATATAAAAGCCTTGTTCCCAACAATGCATGGCGACCTCGTAAGGGCGGCGGGCCGGCTCGCCGGGCAGCGGCTGCAGCGTAATGCCGGCTGCCAGGCCAATGGTGCGGATGTCCGCCACGTGCGGCGCGCCCTGCAGCTGGAATACCGCTTCCTCAAGGTGCGCCGCGAGTGCGGCGCCGCGGGAAACGGCCTGTTCCTGCTGTAGCAACTCAAGTGCGGCCAGACCGGCTGCGCAGGCCACCGGATGGGCCGAGTAGGTGTAGCCGTGCGGGAATTCGACCAGGTACTCCGGCCCGCCCGCCTCCATGAAAGCTTCATAGATGCTGGCCTTGGCAACCACGGCACCCAGTGGCTGGGCACCGTTGGTAACCTGCTTGGCCAGTGTCAGCAGATCGGGGGTGACGCCGAAGGCCTGCGACGCCGTCATGGCGCCGGCGCGGCCAAACCCGGTGATGACCTCGTCGAAGATCAGCAGGATGTCGTGCTGGTCGCAGAGCTCGCGCAGCCGCTGCAGATAGCCTTGCGGCGGCGGAATCACACCGGCCGAGCCGGAGAACGGCTCGACGATTACGGCGGCGATATTGCTGGCATCATGCAGCGTGATCAGGTCCAGCAGCCGGTCGGCCAGCGCCCGGCCCCCCTCGGCCGGCATGCCCTTGCAGAAACTGCCGCCAGCCCCCTGCGTGTGCGGCAGATGGTCACTCTCCAGTGTCTGCCCGAACACCTTGCGGTTGCCGCCGATGCCGCCTACCGAAATGCCGCCGAAGTTCACGCCGTGGTAGCCCTTCTCGCGCCCGATCAGGCGCGTCTTGCCGGGCTGGCCCTTGGCGCGCCAGTAGGCGCGCGCCATCTTCAGTGCGGTGTCGGCTGACTCCGAGCCGGAACCGGTGAAGAACACGTGGCTGAGTCCTTGCGGCATCAGCGAGACGATTTTCTCGGCCAGCTGAAACGATAGCGGGTGACCGAACTGAAAGGCCGGCGCGTAGTCCAACTGCCGTGCCTGTTGTGCGATCGCGTCGGCGATTTCCCGGCGCCCATGACCCAGGCCGCAGCACCACAGGCCGGATAGCCCGTCAAAAATGCGCCGGCCATCGGCGCTGGTGTAATAGCAGCCGTCAGCAGCGACGATCAGCCGCGGATTCCGTTTGAACTCGCGGTTGGCGGTAAAGGGCATCCAGTGCGCCTGCAACTGGGCAGGCGTGAGGGTGTTGGCGTGCGCGGCAGCGAGCGCGTCTTTGGCGTCGTTGGAGGACATGGCGTAGTTCTTGCAGGCGGCTGAGGAAGGACGCCCGCGCCGCAGTCGCACCGGACAGCACGGTGCTTGACTGGCAGCCCGGGCAGCGAGGCAGGTTGCCAGATGGATAATAGCCCCATGCAACAGCGATGGAAACCCAATGTGACCGTGGCCGCGGTCATCGAGCGTGACGGGCGCTTTCTTCTGGTCGAGGAAGACACCCGCGACGGTGTGCGCCTGAACACGCCTGCCGGCCATCTCGATCCCGGCGAGGGTCTGGTGCAGGCATGCGTGCGCGAGACGCGCGAGGAGTCCGCCTACGAGTTCACGCCCCGGGCGTTGGTGGGCATCTACCTGAACCGCTTCGTGCCCTCTGGTGCGGCGGAGGCGGTGACCTATCTGCGCTTTACGTTCTGCGGGGAACTGGGGCCCCATCATCCCGAGCAGCCGCTCGATGACGGCATCCTGCGGGCCGTGTGGATGGATGTCGAACAGGTGCGTGCCAGCCAGGCGCAGCACCGCTCGCCCATCGTCATGCAGTGCATCGAGGATTACCTGCAAGGGCGCCGCTACCCGCTGGAGTTGCTGCGTGTGGATCCATCGGTATGGGCGCCTGCTCCCAGCAACCCGGGCGACGCGGCAACCCAGTTGCAGGCAGTCTGAAGCGCGTGTTCGGGCTGCACCTCATCCTTCCTATCCCAGCGAGTGCCCATGTCTGCCTTCCAGCTTGACAACATCCAGCTTTATGCGCAGCGCCGCCGGCGGCTTGCGCAATCCATGGTACGCGACGCGGTGGCCATCATTCCCACGGCGCCCCAGCAGCGGCGCAACCGCGACAGCGACTATCCGTACCGGCATGACAGCTATTTCTACTACCTGACTGGCTTCACCGAACCTGATGCCTGCCTGCTGCTGCACGCCGACGGTCGCAGCGTGCTGCTGTGCCAGCCCAAGGATCTCGAGCGCGAGATCTGGGATGGCTATCGCCTCGGGCCGCAGCAGGCCGTGGCGGCATTGGGGGTGGATGAAGCCGCATCCATCGAGGAGCTGGACGAGCGCGTCGTTCAGGCGCTGGGCAATCGTGCGGCCGTCTACTATCCGTTTGCGACCCATGCGGGCATGGCTGCGCGTGTCGAAGGTTGGCTCGATCGCGTGCGCGCCAGAGCGCGCCAGGGGGTGACGGCGCCACAGTCCCAGCACGACGTGTGCGCCCTGCTCGATGAAATGCGGCTGTACAAGGACGCCCACGAGCTGGCCATCATGCGCCGGGCCGGCAGGATCAGCGCGCAGGCCCACATCGCGGCGATGTGCTGTAGCGCCCGCATGCTGGAAGCCGGACAGGATGTGCGCGAGTACCACCTGGAGGCCGAGCTGCTACACACCTTCCGCAAACACGGCGCGCAGGGGCCTGCGTACGGCAACATCGTTGCTGCCGGTGCCAACGCGTGCGTGCTGCATTACGCGGCAGGCAGCGCGCCGGTGCGGCCGGGCGAACTGGTGCTGGTTGATGCAGCGTGTGAGCTCGACAGCTACGCCAGCGACATCACCCGCACTTTCCCGGCGAACGGGCGCTTTTCCAGCGTGCAGCGCGAGCTCTACGAGATCGTGCTGGCCAGCGAAGAAGCGGCCATCGCTGCAGCGCAGCCGGGGGCGCGGTTCAGCGACCCGCACGATGCCGCTGTGCGCGTGCTGACCCAGGGCATGCTGGATGTGGGTCTGCTCGATGCCGACAAGGTCGGCAGCGTGGACGACGCCATTGCCCAGCGCGCCTACTTCCCCTACTACATGCACCGCACCAGCCACTGGCTTGGGCTGGATGTGCACGACTGCGGCAGCTACACCGAGCCCGCCGCGCACGGGCAGGGCGCGCAGCCGTCGGCACGGGTGCTTGGCGCCGGCATGGTGCTGACGATCGAGCCGGGGATCTACGTGCGGGCGGCAGAAGGGGTACCCGAGCGGTTTCACAACATCGGCATCCGGATCGAGGATGATGTGGTCATCACTGCCGACGGGCACGAAGTGCTGACCCGCGACGTGCCAGTGGCCGCCGAGGCCATAGAGCAGCTCATGCGCGGCTGAGAACCTGTGCACGAAAAGATCGTGAGCACGTTCTCGCGCATGGCGTGACGTGCCGGTGCGAGCAGTTAGCCTGTGCAACGGCTGCAAAAAAACGCAACATTTACGATCGGCCCGGCTTCATGCGCGACTTGCTGCGCTGATTTCCCGTAAATTGTCACCCGCAACCCTGTCAGATCAACCAAAGGATTTCTACTCATGGCTCAATCCAGCTTCTTCGGCAAACGCAACGATCCCAAAAGCGACACGGCCAGCACTGCACCCGCTACGCCCGCCGTGGCTGCCCCGAGTCCGGTCACTGCCGGTGCCGCGCCGGCTGCGGCACGGCCTGCGGGCTTTTTCGGCGCATCGGCGGCAGCTGCGGCGCCGAGCTTTGCCGTGAGCGAGAAGACCGCCGCTGCGGAGCCTGCGCAGAGCAAGCTCACGGTGGGCCCCAACATCAAGCTCAAGGGTGTGGAGATCACCGACTGTGACGTGCTGTTCATCGAGGGGGTTGTCGAGGCAACGCTCGATTCCAAGGTCATCCAGATCTCCGAGAGTGGCTCGTTCAACGGCACTGCCAATATTGACGTGGCGGAGATCCGTGGCACGTTCGATGGCGATCTGACGGTGCGCGAGAAACTCACCATCTTCGCCACCGGCAAGGTCACCGGAAAGATTCGCTATGGCAAGCTGGTCGTGGAAGAAGGCGCGCGTATCAGCGGAGAAATTAGCGTCACCGAAAGCTGAACGCAAAGAGCACCGGGTACGGAAAAAAGCGCAGCCTCATGGCTGCGTTTTTTTTTGTCAGCTGGTGCTCAAAAATACATGTCGACCGTCAGGCCAATGGCCCAGGATTCCTCGCGGCTGGGCGTCTCGCGTTCCTTGGGCCAGAAATGGCCGAGTGTGACCTTGCCCAGCAGCCAGTCCCGATAGATGGGCTGGCGCCACGATGTCCGCACGCCGTAGTTGGAGATGTCCACCGATCCGGTGCGGCCCTGTACCACCGCCTCGACGGCAGCGGTGCGCAGGCCCGGCAACTCCTTGAACAGGCCCAGGCCGCTGTGCCATTCGAAGCCATCGCTGCGGCGAGTGATGGTGCCGGAGGTGCTCCAGCGCGCTGCCAGCGTGCGCGAGAGCGCATGCTCATAGTCCAGCACGGTCGTGGAGCCCAGGCTGTCCTTGGAGGACCAGAAGAGGCTTTCGCGAAAGAAGAGGGTGTCACGTGGCGAGAGCGCCCACTGATTGCGGTAGCGCGCCTGGACGTAGACATTCAGCCCGCCGCGAAAGCCGATGCGAAAGTCCACGTCGTCCATGACGTCGTAGCCTAGCCCGGCGAAGAACGACTGGTCCTCCCGGCGGTTCTCGCGAATCAGCAGCTGTTCGCGGCTGAAGTTCTCGGGCTGGTCGGTCACGACCTCACGTTCGTTATCCTGACCTATGAATGCGTAGGCGCGGCCTTCCAGATTGGGCAGGTCGGCGCGCAGCCGAAACCGCACGTTGACATTGCTGCCGTAGAACTCGTCCCAGAGGGCATTCACGCGGAGATAGCCGGAGACCTTACCGCTGTTCTCGAACGGTTCGTCACCAAACAGTCCGTCCAGGGAACTGGCCAGCCAGTGCGTGGCAGCGTAGGTGGTGTCGCGCGTTGCTTCCAGCCAGCCGATGTAGGGGCCACTGGCGCGATAGGCCGCCTCGTCACGGTCTGCAACGCGGCCGGGCGCGCTCTGGGCGTGCAGGCTGGCTGCGGCCACCAGCAAGGTCGCAGCCGCCCCACACTGCCGCGCTGCAGGCAGCTTGTGCGTGCGTTGTGCCACTTTGATGGCTGAGGGCGGGTCTTGACGGAACGTTGCGATCATGGCCGGTCAGATGTCAGGGACAGGATTCAGCGCCGCCAGCAGACAACCGGCGTGCGGCAATCCGACGTTGGCTGGCGGCGTGGCGCGATCATGATGCGATGGTATCGGCACCGGGGTCGGACAAGCCAGATGGTGTCTGAGCCTGCAGCACCCATTGGCGCAAAAGCAACGCCGTCTCGGCCACTCCCTGGCGCTTGAGGGCGGAAAACAGCCGCACCTGCCCACCGCCAGCGTTGAGCTGCATGATCTGCAGCGCCTTGTGCTGCTCGGTGCGGTTGAGCTTGTCGGCCTTGGTCAGCAGCACCAGAAAGTGCAGGCCCTGTTCGACGCGCGGACGCAGCATCTCCAACAGCGCTTCGTCCAGCTCGGTCAGACCATGGCGCGCGTCGCAAAGCAGCACCACGGCATGCAGGTTGGCGCGCGATATCAGGTAGTTGGCCATGACGCGCTGCCAGCGCAGCTTGTCGGCCTGCGGCACGGCCGCGTAGCCATAGCCCGGCAGATCGGCCAGCACCGCGTCGGGCGCGCCTTTGGGGCCCAGCTCGAAGAGGTTGATGTGCTGGGTGCGCCCGGGCGTCTTGGAGGCGAAGGCCAATTGGCGCTGCTGCGTCAGCGTGTTGATGCAGGTGGATTTGCCGGCGTTGGAGCGCCCGACGAAGGCCAGCTCGGGAAGATCCAGCGCAGGCACCTGGTGCAGCTGCGCGGCGGTGGTGAAAAAGCGCGCGGTGTGCCACCAGCTCAGTGCCTTTTTTTCTTCCGCGCGACGCTGCTCCAGCGCCTGCGGACTTGGGTTCGATTCGGAAGATTGCATGGCGCGCAGTATGCACTGGCTCGCCCGGGGATAAGCTATTTCTGGTGCAATGGCAGCCTGCGGCGCGACTGCGCCGCCATGTGGCATGGCCATGTTGTCGGACTTTCCTCATTTTTTCTTGCCTGCCTTGTCCATCCTGTCTGCTTCCTGGTGGCGCAGCGCCCATGCGCTGCTGGCGTCCATGCGGTTTGCAATCGTCCTGCTGACGGTGCTCAGCATCGCGTCCGTAGCGGGAACGGTGTTGCGCCAGCAACAGCCGCTGGCGAGCTATGTCGAGACTTTCGGCCCATTCTGGGCGCAACTGTTCATCACCTTGCAGCTGCACGCCGTCTACAGCGCCTGGTGGTTTGTGCTGATTCTGGCGTTTCTGGTGCTCAGCACCAGCCTGTGCATTGCGCGTAACGCGCCGAAGTACCTGGCCGACATGCGGCGCTATCACGAAAAGGTGCGGGTGGGCAGCCTGCGTGCCATGCCGCTGCATGCCCAGGGCACGCTGGACGGTGCGCCGCAGGCCCTGGCGCACGATGCCGCTGCCACGCTGGCTGCTGCCGGCTGGCGGGTGCGGCTGCATGCGCGCCAGGCCGGCGCCATGCAGCAGCCAGGCGGGTGGATGGTGGCGGCCAAGCGCGGCGCCGCGCACAAGCTGGGCTACATTGCGACGCACGGTGCGATCGTGCTGATCTGCGCAGGTGCGCTGATCGATGGAGAGCTGTTCATTCGCGCGCAGGCGTGGTGGGGTGGCAAGACACCTTTTACGAGTATGCAGTCACTGGGGCAGGCGGGCGCCGAGCACTGGCTCTCACCGGCCACGCCGGCCTATCGCGGGCTGGTGCGTGTGGCAGAAGGCGCAGAGTCCGCCACTGCCATCGTCACGCAGGGCGATGGCGTGTTGCTGCAGCCGCTGCCCTTTCGGATCGGGTTGCAGCGTTTCGAGGTGGACTATTACTCCAGCGGCATGCCGCGTGCATTCACCAGCGAGGTGGTGATCGAGGATCTGGCGGGCAAGCAGCGCAGCAGTCACCGCATTGCGGTCAACCAGCCCTTGCGCATCCATGGTGTGGACATCTACCAGTCCGGTTTCGACGACGGTGGCTCCCGGGTGCGTTTGCGGGCCGTGGGGCTGCGCCAGCGCGTGCCGCAGACCGTATTGGAGGCAGAAGTCGGCAAGACGTTGCCGGTTGGCGCGCTGCTGCCTGGCACAACGCTGGAAGTTGCGCAGCTGCGCGTGCTCAACGTCGAGAACCTGGGCGGTGGCGATGCCGTCGATGTGCGCAGGGTGGATCTGCGCAGCACGCTGGCCACGCACCTGGGCGCGGGCAACAAGACGACGCGCCCGCAGGTGTTGCGCAATGTGGGCCCGAGCATCACCTATCGCCTGCGCGATGCGGCCGGGCAGGCGGTGGAGTTTCACAACTACATGCTGGCTGCGGACCTGGACGATGGTGTGCCGGTGTATTTGCTTGGTGTACGGCAGCAGCCGTCCGAGCCCATGCGCTACGTGCGCATTCCGCAGGACAGCGCTGCCAGCATGGACGATTTTCTGCGGCTGCAGCGCGCCCTGTACGACGCTCCCTCGCGCGCGCAGGCCGTGGCAGCCTATGTTTCCCGGGCATTGGTGACGGACCGCACCGACCTGCGGGCCCAGCTTGAAGCTTCCGCCCGGCGGGCGATGGCGCTTTTTGTCGGGGAGGGCGCCCCTGCGCCGCAGGGCAGGCCCACAGCTGGTCTGCAGGCGTTGGCGCAGTTCATCCAGAACAATGTGTCGCCGGAAGAGATGGAGTCGGCCTCCGCCGTGCTGTTGCGTATGTTGCAGGGAGTGCTGTTCGAGCTGCTGCAACAGCAGCGTCAGGCAGATGGCCTGGCAGCGCTCGCGCCCGAGGGCCCGGCCATGCAGTCCTTCATGCGCCTGGCGCTGCTGGCGCTCAGTGATATGCAAGCCTATCCAGCGGATGTGTTTTTTGCGCTGGAGGACTTCACGCAGGTGCAGGCCAGCGTCTTCCAGGTGACCAAGGCACCGGGTCGGCCCGTTGTTTACCTAGGCTGTGTGCTGCTGATCGCAGGCGTTTTCATGATGCTGTTCGTGCGTGAGCGACGTCTGTGGCTGTGGCTGCAGCCAGATGTTGACGGGACGGCAGCGCAGGCGTTGCTGGCCATGGCGACCAATCGCCGCACCCTGGATGCCGGGCAGGAGTTCAAGCAGCTGCAGCAGACGCTGCTGCGCGCGCAAAGTCCGAGCCTGAAATACGACGAATCCCATGACGATGCATAGCACGGAAAACTCCCCTGGCCCGGTTGTGCGGGCCGCGCCCATGCGCTTTCCTGGCGCTGCGCGTCGCAGCGCCGGAGATTGGCTCTTTGCCGCGCTGGTGACCGGCGCCTGTGCCTGGGCACTGTGGCGCTATGGGGATTACCTGGACGGGTATGAGACGGCCATTTTGCTGGCGGCGGCGGCGACGCTGGCTGCGCTGGGATGGTTCTGGCGGCCGGTGCAGGGCTTTGCCCTCGCGGTGGGGGTGCTTGCGGTGCTGGCCATCAGACTGTACCAGGGCGATGGCGGTGCGGATCTGGCCCGCTCCGAGCAGCAGTGGCTGCTCAAGTACCTGCTCTCTAGCCAGTCCGCCATTCTCTGGATGGGCGTGCTGTATCTGCTCAGCACGGTGTTCTATTGGCTGGGGCTGTGGCGGCCGGCACTGGCTGCGGTGGGCGCGGCGCTGGCCTGGTCGGCCAGCGCGCTGGCGCTGGCGGGCACGCTGGTGCGCTGGTATGAGAGCTATCTGATCGGGCCTGACGTGGGCTACATCCCGGTCAGCAACCTCTACGAGGTTTTCATCCTCTTTTGCTGGCTGACCACGCTGTTCTATCTGTATTACGAGCAGCACTACCGCACGCGCAGCCTGGGCGCATTCGTCATGCCCATCGTGGCCGCGGCGGTGGGTTTTCTGGCGTGGTATGCGGTTGCACGCGAAGGTCACCTCATTCAGCCGCTGGTGCCTGCACTGCAGAGCTGGTGGATGAAGCTGCACGTGCCGGCCAACTTCATCGGCTACGGCACGTTTGCCATTGCCGCCATGGTGGCGTTTGCCTGGCTGATCAAGTATCACGCGCAGCACGGGCGCAGGTGGCAGCTGGTGCCCCTGTGGCTGCTCGGGGTAGTGCTGTGTCTGGAACCACTGCTGTTTCGCCGCAATGCCGCGGATGCCGCGCCCTCGTTCTGGATGCTCTACTTTGGCGTGGCGGCCTTGCTGGTGTCCACCGTGGTAGCGCTGCGCAGGCCGCTGGCAGCCAGGCTGCCCGATTTCGACGTACTCGATGACCTGATGTACAAGGCGATCGCCGTCGGCTTTGCCTTCTTTACCATCGCCACGGTGCTGGGTGCGTTCTGGGCGGCAGAAGCCTGGGGTGGCTACTGGAGCTGGGATCCCAAAGAGACCTGGGCGCTGATCGTGTGGCTCAACTACGCCACCTGGCTGCACATGCGGCTGGTCAAGGGCCTGCGTGGTGCCTGGCTGGCGTGGTGGGCGCTACTGGGGCTGGCTGTCACATCCTTTGCGTTCCTCGGGGTCAACCTGTTTCTTTCGGGGCTGCACAGCTACGGACAGCTTTGACCGTGTGAGGACGTCTCTTGCAGATGCGAGTGGCTGACTCAAATGGTGAGACTCCCTGCGCGAGTGCGCGGGCGGATCCGGATAATCCCTGTCATTGTTTTGCAATGAAAGACAGGGAGCGCGCATGTCCGACGCCGACAAAAACACCGCATCTTCGCAACGCCGCAGCCGCAGGCCCGCGGTACGCAAGGCCAGCCAGGGCGACGTGGCGCCCACCCACAACCTTGCGGCGCTGCAGCGCCATGTCAGCGCGGAGGCCGGTCACGCGCGCCAGAGCGAGTTGAGCGAGGCGGCGCTGCGCATCGTCGCTGCAGAAGGCTCGGCCAGGGAGCGGGCCGCTGCGCTGCGCGCACTGATTGAAGGCGCCTCGCCGGACGATCAGCAGGCGCTGCGCAAAACGCTGTTGAGCAAGGGCTGGCGGCCCGCTGCGGACAAGCCCAATCCTGACGAAGAACTGGCGGATGACTGGCGCGACGGCGGCTACCCCTACCGGAACCTGCTGCGGCGCAGCGTCTACGAAAAGGAGAAGTTCCGGCTTCAGGTCGAGCTGCTCAAGCTGCAGGCATGGGTCAAGGAGACGGGCCAGCGCGTGGTCATCCTGTTCGAGGGGCGCGATGCAGCGGGCAAGGGTGGCACGATCAAGCGTTTCATGGAGCACCTCAACCCGCGTGGAGCCCGCGTGGTGGCGCTGGAAAAACCCACGCTGGAGGAGCAGGGCCAGTGGTACTTTCAGCGCTATGTGCAGCACCTGCCCACGCGCGGTGAAATCGTGCTGTTCGACCGCAGCTGGTACAACCGCGCGGGGGTCGAGCGTGTGATGGGCTTTTGCACCGATGACGAGTACGCGGAGTTCATGCGCCAGGCGCCAGAGTTCGAGCGGCACTTGGTGCGCAGCGGGGTGCACCTCATCAAGTTCTGGTTCTCGGTTAGTCAGCAGGAGCAGCGCCGCCGATTCAAGGAGCGCAAGGCGCACCCGCTCAAGCAGTGGAAGCTCAGCCCTATCGACATGGCGTCGCTCGACAAATGGGACGATTACACCCGCGCCAAGGAGGCGATGTTCTTTGAGACCGACACCGCGGATTCACCCTGGACGGTCATCAAGAGCGACTGCAAAAAGCGCGCGCGCCTCAATGCCATGCGCTATGTGCTGCACAAGCTGCCCTATGCGAGCAAGTCCGCCGAACAGATTGGCAAGCTTGATCCGCTCATTGTCGGGCGTGCGCACGTCGTCTACGAGCGGGGCGAAAGGCCGGTGACGCTGCTGTAGGCGCTGCCTCTAGGCCTGTTGGAAGACCTTCCTCAGCAAGGCCGTAGCGCCTGATCGCCCAGCAGCGGCAGCAGGCGGTTGCCCAGCTGGGCCTGCACCGCCGCGTAATCGGGAAACTCGATGGTTGTCAGCACCGCTGGTGCGCGCTCAATCACGATCGCCGTGCCATTGATGCCGTGCTGTGCCAGTGCGCGCTGCTGCTGCTCGGCGCCAGCTTCGGTGGAAAAGCGCCCCAGCGAGAAGCCCGGCCCGGCCGGGTGGTTGCGCAAGCGCTCATGGGCGATATCGGCCGCCTGCAGCTCGGCCAGCCGTGCGTTGATCAACAGTTCGTCGTCGACACCGCCCCAGAACACCATCCATCGCCCGCTCTGGCTCGTCTGCGTGCTGCGCCATAGCGCGGGTGCGAGGTCGGCCAGGGCGGCGCGCAGCGGCTCCAGTTGCGCGTCGGTAAATGGCCCTGCCACCCGGCACACAGGCTGCGCGGGGGCGTTGGCATCGCCTTGCGCCTGCGCCGCATCGGCGGGCGGTGTTGCCGGTGCTGCCACTGCCGCCACTTCGCTCGCTGGCGCGGGCGCCTCCTGCGCCTGTTGCGGCTCGACGGTGGCGAGCGGTGGCGTGGCCTGCAATGCGGCAAACGTTTCGGCATCCAGCAGCACAATGGCTTGCGGTTCAATGGGCGCGAGTGCGGCGTCGCTGCGGCTTGCCGCGGCAGTGGGAGGCTGCGGCGTGGTCGCAGGCAGATAGCCCTGCGTCCAGGCAAAGAGCAGCAGGTTGGCAGCGGCAAGCAGAACAATGAAGGCGCGCAGCATGACGACAAACACCTCTCAAGGTACAGGCGCGGCGATAGGGCGGACGCTGACTTCTCCGCTGGAGATGGCCGTGGTGCCGCCACTGCCATCTGCCAGCAGCAAGGCGCCTTTGGCATCTACGCCCAGACAGCGGCCACTGCGTCCATCGCTGAGCGTAACGGCACGGCCGCGCAGCAGGTCCCATGCAGCATAGGCGTCGGCGAAACCGCCAAACCCCTGTTGCACAAAGCGCGGCAGCTGCATCAGCAGTGCGGGGGCAATGGCCTGCAGCAGCGCAGCGCGCAATGCCTGCATGTCCTGCTGCATCGCGGCGGGCAATGCCAGCCACTGCGTGAGGCCGATCGGTGCCACGCCATTGCCGTCGGCGGGCTGCGCTGTCAGGTTCAGACCGATGCCGATTACGGCGTAGCGGCCAGGCGCTGGCGCGCCGATGGTGTGCAGGGCAGCGGTTTCGATCAGTATGCCGGCCATCTTGCGGCCGCGGCCTTGCGCGTCCATCAGCCAGATGTCGTTGGGCCACTTCAGACCCAGGCGAGCGTTCGACTGCTGGGGCGCGAGGGCCTGGGCCTGCGCCCATTGCCGCAGCGCCGAGGCGACCGTGACGCCGACTGCCAGCGACAGTCCGGACCAATCTGCCGGCGCCAGTGGCAGGCCAATGCTGAAGGTCAGGGCGCCGGCGGGGCTGGAATGCCATTGCTTGCCCATGCGCCCACGCCCGGCTGTCTGCGCATCCGCGATCAGCAATGTGGGCGCTGTCTCGCCCGATGCTGCACGGCGCATGAGCGCGCTGTTGGTGGAATCGATGCTGGCGACCCACTCGGTGTGCAGCTGTGGGTAGGCGTTGGCGACGCTGCGAGCAATGGCAGCCAGTTCGGCAGCAGTGGTCATGGGCGCGGGGCTTGCCGGGCGGTGCTGGTGCCGGGTTTGGCGGGCGTGCGCTTGCGGCGCGTCTTGAGCAGGGTGCCGCGGCAGCTGGGCGCACCGCACAGGCACCGGTAGTCGCGCTTGAGCGCCGGGGTCAGGCGCTCGTCGATTTCCAGCGCGTAGTCGTAGAACAGCTCCTGCCCGGCCTGGATGGGAGTGAGGGCGACGATGAAGATGCGGCCATCATCGTCCTCCTGCGCCTCGCAGTTGGGCTCGCAGGAGTGGTTGATCCAGCGTGCCGAGTTGCCGTGGCTGCCGCCGTCGATCACGTCGCCACGCTCGGTCTGAAAGAAGAAGGTATGAAAGGGATCGCCCGCCTTGGCCTCGTGACGGCGTTCGGCCTCGGCCCAGCTGATGCGCTCACCGCGGTATTCGATGACCAGGTCGCCAGGCGCGAAGTCCTGCAGCGCAAAGACACCACGGCCATGCACGCCCGAGCGCCTGACCTGCGTCCTGCGCCCGGCGCGGGGCTTGTCGGCACTGGCCGCACGCGTGGGGGATTTCGGCATGGCTGCAAACTTCTG
The DNA here is from genome assembly GCF_001005215.1 of Lampropedia cohaerens. GTDB lineage: Bacteria > Pseudomonadota > Gammaproteobacteria > Burkholderiales > Burkholderiaceae_C > Lampropedia > Lampropedia cohaerens. Next base: position 10,726 of record NZ_LBNQ01000016.1, on the reverse strand, counting down.
TTAATTTATAAAAAGGAAGCGACAGTGCGTGTGCGTTCCGGCCATGGTGGCCCGGTGTCGAAGTACGCGTTGCGCTGGTGCGATTGTAGGGCTGGACAACGGCGCTGCGGCTGCGCTGCGCGCTGTGGCTCATCGATCCAATACCAGGGGGCCGCGTATGCATTGCGCTGTGCGGAGCTCCCAGATTTCCCCGGAAACCCTAAAGAATGTCCAAATCCCTGGTCATTGCTGAAAAACCATCGGTGGCGCAGGACATCGTCCGCGCACTCACGCCGGTGGCAGGTGCATTCAGCAAGCATGATGAATATTTCGAGAACGAGCGCTACATCGTCACCAGCGCCGTCGGTCACCTGGTCGAGATCCAGGCGCCCGAGGAGTTCGATGTCAAGCGCGGCAAGTGGAGCTTTGCCAATCTGCCGGTCATTCCGCCGCATTTCGACCTCAAGCCGGTGGAGAAGACCAAGTCGCGTCTGAACGCGGTGACCAAGCTCGCGCGCCGCCCCGATGTGACCGAGCTCATCAACGCCTGCGATGCGGGGCGTGAGGGGGAGCTGATCTTCCGCCTGATCGAGCAGTACGCCGGCCCTGTCAAGGGCGGCAAGCGCCAGCCGCTGGGCAAGCCGGTCAAGCGCCTTTGGCTGCAGTCGATGACGCCGCAAGCCATCCGTGAAGGCTTCGAGAACCTGCGCAGCGACGCGCAGATGCGTGGCCTGGCCGATGCCGCGCGCAGCCGCTCTGAAGCCGACTGGCTGGTTGGCATCAATGGCACGCGGGCGATGACGGCCTTCAACTCCCGCGACGGTGGCTTTTTTCTCACCACCGTCGGGCGCGTGCAGACGCCCACACTGTCGCTGGTGGTCGAGCGCGAGGAGCAGATCCGCAAGTTCGTCAGCCGCGATTACTGGGAAATCCATGCCGACTTTGCCGTGCAGGCCGGCCAGTATTCCGGGCGCTGGTTCGATCCCGCCTTCAAGAAGGGCGAGGACGAGCACGCCCGTGCCGAACGCATCTGGGAGGAGCAGCACGCGCGCGCCATCGCCCAGGCCGTGCTGCACCAAAGCGGCACGGTGCAGGAGCAGGCCAAGCCGACCACGCAGGCTAGCCCGCTGCTGTTTGATCTCACCAGCCTGCAGCGCGAGGCCAACGGCAAGTTCGGTTTTTCGGCCAAGACCACGCTGGCGCTGGCGCAGGCGCTGTACGAGCGGCACAAGGCGCTGACCTATCCGCGGACCGACTCGCGCTACCTGCCGCAGGACTACCTGAACGTTGCGCAGGACACCTTCCGCGCGCTTTCGCACAGCCGCCTGGGGCATCTGGCACCGCATGCGGCCCACGCCCTGGAGCGCGGCTACATCAAGCCGAGCAAGCGCATCTTCGATGACAGCAAGGTCAGCGATCACTTTGCGATCATCCCCACGACGCAGCCGCCGTCGGGCCTGTCCGATGCCGAGCAGAAGATTTATGACCTCGTCACGCGCCGCTTCATGGCGGTGTTCTATCCGAGCGCGGAATACCTGGTGACCACCCGCATCACCACGATCCCCACGCCGTCGCTGCCCACGCCGGTGCAGCACTTCAAGAGCGAGGGCAAGGTCCTCGTCAAGCCCGGCTGGCTCGCCATCTACGGCAAGGACGCCGACAGCGAGATCGCGACCGACAAGGACGGCAAGGCAGGCGACAAGGGCAAGTCGCTGGTGCCGGTGCAGCCTGGCGAGACGGTGCAGACCGATGCAGCCGAAGTCAAGGCACTCAAGACCCGCCCTCCGGCGCGCTACAGCGAAGCGACGCTGCTGGGCGCCATGGAAAGCGCCGGCAAGCAGGTCGAGGATGAGGAGCTGCGCGCTGCCATGCAGGAAAAGGGTCTGGGCACGCCAGCGACGCGCGCGGCCATCATCGAGGGGCTGCTGAATGAGAAGTACATGCTGCGCGAGGGGCGCGAGCTCATTCCCACCCCCAAGGCATTTCAGCTCATGACGCTGCTGCGCGGGCTACAGGTGCAGGAACTCTCCCGCCCCGAGTTGACCGGCGACTGGGAGTACAAGCTCAACCTGATCGAAAAAGGCAAGCTCAGCCGCGAAGCCTTCATGGCCGACATCGCCGCGATGACCGAGCGCATTGTGCGCAAGGCCAAGGAGTATGACCGCGACACCATTCCCGGCGACTATGCGACGCTGGCGACACCGTGCCCCTGCTGTGGCGGTGTTGTCAAGGAGAACTATCGCCGCTATGCCTGCGCGGGCCAGGACGGCGCCAGCGAAGGCTGCGGCTTTTCCTTCACGAAATCGCCGGGCGGACGCACTTTCTCCGTCGAGGAGGCCGAACAGCTGGTGCGCCAGCGGCGCATCGGCCCGCTGGAGGGCTTTCGCTCCAAGGCTGGCTGGCCATTTACTGCTGAGCTGACGCTCGTGCCTGCCGAGGACGGCAAGCTGCTCAAGCTGGAGTTCGACTTTGGCGATGACAAGCGCCAGGAGGGCGATGGCGAGCTGGCCGATTTCAGCGGTCAGCAGCCGCTGGGCAAGTCTCCCGCGGATGAGGGCATGGTCTATGAGTGGGGCAACAGCTACGTGAGCGAGCTGGCGGTGCCCACCGCGCAAAATCCCAAGCCCACCAGCACCTTCAAGGTCGCCAAGGTTATCTTGCAGCAGCCCATCGAGCCCGAGCAGATGCGCAAGCTGCTGGCCGAGGGCCAGACCGACGTGCTCGACAAGTTCATCTCCAACCGCACGCGCCGCCCGTTCAAGGCCCGCCTGGTGTGGGATGCGCAAGCTGGCAAGGTCAATTTTGCGTTCGAGCCCCGCGAAGGAGGCAAACCCGCGCGCGGCCGCTTTGGCGCTGCAGCGGCAGGCAAGACCGCAACCAAAACCCCCGCAAAGGCCGCCAGCAAGACCACGGTCAAGGCTGCGGCCGCGAAAAAGACGGCCCGCAAGCCGGCTGCGGGCAAGAAGCCCAGCGCAGCACTGGCAGCGGTCATCGGCGAGGCACCCGTGGCCCGCACCGAGGCCATGAAGAAGCTGTGGGACTACATCAAGGCGAACAATCTGCAAGATCCGAGTAACAAGCGCACCATCGTTGCCGATGACAAGCTGCGCGCGGTGCTGGGGGCGGACCGTGTGGGCATGTTCGAGCTGGCTGGCAAGCTGGGGGCGCACCTGCAATAGGGGCGCGCGCAGGCCTGTTTCGTGAAAAAAAAAGCCCGCCAGGCGTGCGCTTGGCGGGCTTTTTGTTGCTCGAGCCTGCTAGGGCCAGGACCCGGGGCGGCAGGCCCGAAAAGGCGTCAGCCGACGGACAGGGTGCCGTCCTTGACGGCGCGCACGGCCTTCTGATGCACCTGCTCGCGGGTGAGCGAGGCGCCCGTCTGCGCGGGCTGCGCAGCGAACACGGGTGCATCGCGCAGGCGCCCATTGGCAATGGCCTCCACCGCTGCCTGATGGACGGCCGCGCGGTCTGCCGGCGTGCCGACAGTCGGGCGGGCGTCGAAGTCCGAGGCCCGCGGTTGTTCGCCCGCATAGGGCATGGCAGTTTGTGCCTGCACACCTGCCGCGCCGGCGGTTGCGATGGCGATGGCAGCGAGGGTTCTGGCAATGGATTTGCTGAATGTAGTCATGATGGCTTTCCCCTGAAATTGTGCACATGCAAAGGATTGATGGCCTGCAGCGCTGTGCGAACCTTGCAGACCAAGCCAGGCGGTGCCTGATGCATGCAGTGACTGTAATGTTCCTTTATTCAAAGATAAATATCATTAAAATCACATTACAGTTTCGATAAAAGAAATAATTAGGTGGAGCTTTCTGCACCTTGCCCGCACTGCTGGCGCAGGCTGCCACCTCGCTACACTACGGGCTCTTCTGTCGCCACATGCGGCGCTTGCAGGTCTGTGACCATTGGCGGCGTCCGCAGGGGTGACCGCGTTGGCCAGCCGGCCCCAGGGTGGATGGCGACGTTTCTTCCTTTCTCTTGTGTGAGCCAGCATGTCCGCAACGCCATCTCCCGTTGAAGCCGATACCGTCGTGACGATCCGCTACCGCATCGATGACGCCCTAGGGCGTCCCCTGCAATCGAAGGCCGAGGAAGTGGCCTATCTGCATGGTGGCTACGACAACCTCCTGCCCAAGATCGAGGCGGCGCTGCAGGGGCAGCTGCCAGGATTTGCAACGACAGTGGATCTCCCCGCACAGGACGGTTTCGGCGAGCGTGACGAGCGGCTGGTGCGCGTGGTGGCGCGCAGTGAGCTGCCGGCAGGTACCAAGATTGGCGCACAGGTGCAGCTGCCTGGCGACGATGGCATGACGCCGCAGCGCTATCGCGTCGTCAAGATCAAGGGCCAGCAGGCGCATCTGGATGGCAACCACCCGCTGGCTGGCCAGCATGTGCGCTTTGTGGTGCGCGTGCTGTCGGTGCGGCCTGCCACGCAGGAAGAGATCCGCCATCGGCATGCTCATGGGGAGCATGGCCACAGCCATTGAGGGTGCGGTGGCGCCGCGCACCGTCGCAGCGCCATGTCGGTGACATCACCGGCTGTGGTACATCCTTGGCAGCCGCGTGCCGACAACGGCGCAGGATGCGACGGTCAGCAGTGCCAGCGCCCACAGCGGCAGCAGTCCCAGCCGCGAGGCCCAGTGCGCATAGGGCGTGATGCTGGAAGCGCTGCCGTCGTGGCCGTTGCCGACCACGGCGCCGCTGAGCACGGCCACGCTGGCGCGTGGTGCCTTGGCCACGACCCTGCCACGGTGGTCAATGATGGCTGTGGCGCCGGTATTGGTGGCGCGCACCATCGGGCGCTCCAGCTCCAGCGTGCGCATGCGGCTGATGTGCAGGTGCTGGTCGATCACCGCGCCGTCGCCAAACCAGCCGATGTTGCTGAAGTTCACCAGCACCGTCGGCGCCTGCTGTGGATCAGAAAAACGCCGCGCCAGCTCTTCGCCGAATAAGTCCTCATAGCAGATGTTGGGCGCAAAGCGCTCGCCTTGCCACGCAAATGAGGGCTGCACCACCGCGCCGCGCCGGAAGCTGTCGAGCGGAATGTCCATCATGTCGTTGAACCACTGAAACAGCGGTGGCACGAACTCGCCAAACGGCACGAGGTGCGACTTGCTGTAGACATAGTCGACCGGCGAGGAGTCGGTCGCGCCGGCGCCTGCCGGTCGCACGCCCAGTACCGAGTTGGTGTAGCCGCGTTCTGTGTCGCCCAGCGGCAATCCGGTCAGCAGGGCCTGATCGCCGCTGCGGTAGGGCGCAGTGACTATCTCCAGATAACGCGGGGGCAGATCCTGTGGCAGCACGGGAATGGCCGTTTCGGGCGCGATCACCAGCGCTTCCTTGCGCTGGGTGAACTGCTCGCCGTACCAGCGCAGCGAATCCAGCACGCCGGTGCCGGGGTCAAATTTCTCTGCGATCGGGATGTTGCCCTGCAGCAATGCCAGGGTTACCGGCTTGCGCGCGGCCAGCTGCGCGTCCACCTCGCCAAACTGCGCGCGCTGCCAATGCCCGCCAGCTAGTATGGCCACCAGCAGCACCGCCAGCCAGGCGTAGGCGGAAACCATGCGCGGCGCGGTGACCGGCAGGCGTGCCGCACTGATGAATCGGCCGAAAATGTAGCCCAGCACCGCCACGACGCACAGCGCCAGCAGGGCTGCCAGTGCGGCGGCGATGGCGCCGACGCCATACACGCCAGCCCAGCGGGCCAGCCATGCCAGCGGGCTGTCGACATGGGCGTAGCCGATGGCGCCCCAGGGAAAGCCGGTCAGCCATTGGCCGCGCGCCAGCTCCGCCAGCGTCCAGCAGGCCGCAAACAGCAGGGCGCTGGCCATGAATCCCAGCCCGCGTGTCCACCAGTACAGCGAGGCGGCGACGCCGTAATACAGCGCAAGCGCTGCCGCCAAAGCCACGACGCCTGCGACAGCCAGCGGTGCGGGCAGACCGCCATAGACATGCATCGAGATGAACAGCCACCAACACACGCCGCTGAGCCACCATGTGGCAAACCACCAGCCGCGCCAGGCCGCTTGCCGCAGCGATCGCGCGCCGTCGAGAAACAGGAAAAAGCCTGCCAGTGCGAGTATCTGCACGCCACCGTGTGCGCGGCCCTGCCCGTCGGCCAGCGCCCACGCCTGCAACAGGCCCAGCAGCGGCAGGCATAGGGTCGCTGCCCAGCGCTCCAGGCGGATCAAGCGAAATTCATGGGCCAGGGTGGACATGATGGACGGCGTGCAGATGCAAAGCTGCGATGGTAACGGCTGACTGCGGCGCTGCCGCAACGCCATGGCGCACAATGCGCGCGGCGCTGCAGCGCATGGCACGGCTTCTGCTTGCGTGCTGGCCCGTTGGCTTTACTTTGCTGGACCATGCTGTTTTTGTTTGTCATCCAAATCGCAACAAGTTGGCCGCAGGAGGCTGCATGCCCGAATGGCTGATGCCCTTGCACGCCGCACTGCTGCGTGGCGAGGCCGCTGTGCTGGTCACCGTGGTGGCCACGCGTGGATCGGTGCCGCGCAACGCTGGGGCACGCATGCTGGTCACCGCCCGGGCGGTGTTTGACACCATTGGTGGCGGGCATCTTGAACTGCAGGCCATTGCGCAGGCGCGAGACTGCCTGGCCGAATACGGCGCTGGGCATAGCGCGCAGTGGCGCGTGCAACGCTATGCGCTGGGTGCCAGCCTGGGCCAATGCTGTGGTGGCGCCGTGGAGCTGCTGTTCGAGTGTGTGGATTCGGCGGATCTGCCATGGGTGCAACACAGCATTCGCTTGGGACAGGGCGCGGCGGGACAGACACTGGTGCGCCTGGGGCGCTATACGCAGGCAGGCCGGGAACTGCTGTGCGGCACCACGCTGGAGCAGCGTCGGGTCGCTTCATGCTCCGCAGAGCAGCGGCATCCAGCACATGAAGCGCCGGAAGCCCTGCAGCTTGCCTGGGGCTCGGAGGATAAAGCCGGCACCGACTACTGGCTGGAGGAGCATTTCGTGCCCCAGGTGCAGGCCGTGGCGCTGTTCGGGGCCGGGCACGTGGGTCGCGCCATTGTGCGGGCGGCGCAGGGGCTGCCCCTGCAAGTGCACTGGTTCGATGAGCGTGCCGATCAGTTTCCATCGCAATGGCCCGGCAATGTGGTGCCGCACCCCAGCGATGACGTCGTGGCCGAGGTGAAGGCGCTGCCAGCCGGGGCGGCCTATCTCATCCTGACCCACAACCACGCGCTGGACTTTGCGCTGACCCGGGCAGTGCTGGACCGCGGCGACTTTGCGTTTCTCGGCCTGATCGGGTCGGCCACCAAACGCAGGAGTTTCGAGCAGCGCTTGCGCACCCGCGGCTATACGCAGGCACAGTTGCAGCGGCTGGTCTGCCCGCTGGGGATCTCCGGCGTCACAGCCAAGCAGCCGGCGGTCATCGCCATCGCCATCCTGGCGCAACTGCTGCAATTGCCTGGGCTTTCCGCGAGCGCCTGATGGCGCAATGTGCGTGCATGACCATGCGCAGGGATTTTTTTGTGCCATGGTCTTGAAACTGCCGAAATCCCTCGTATCATTAGCACTCGTTGCGGGTGAGTGCTAACAGAGACGGTTTGCCGAGGCGCCAAGGCTCTCGAAGCACTTGCCAGCCAATGCGCCCGGGCCGCGCTTGCCGCTCGGGCGGTTCATTGTTCAACCCATTTTCACTATTCTCAGGAGAGAAACATGGCATTGCGTCCTCTGCACGATCGTGTGATCGTCAAGCGTCTGGAAAACGAAACCAAGACTGCCGCCGGCATTGTGATCCCCGATAACGCTGCAGAAAAACCTGACCAGGGCGAAGTGCTGGCAGTCGGTCCCGGCAAGCGTAAGGACAATGGTGAGCAAATCAAGCCGGACGTGAAGGTCGGCGACCGCGTGCTGTTTGGCAAGTACGCAGGCCAGACCGTCAAGGTCGATGGCGAAGAAGTGCTGGTGCTCAAGGAAGACGACATCCTGGCCATCGTCGAGAAGTAAACCGGCCGGAGCATTTTCGCTGGTTTTCCCGTATTTCGAGTTGCTATCCGGATTCGGTCTGCCCGCGCCTGTCAGGCGCAATGGCCCGACCGGGCATCTCCCCTGTAATTTTCAAGTTTCGGAGCTATCACAATGGCAGCAAAAGACGTAGTTTTCGGCATCGATGCACGCACGCGCATCGTGGAAGGTGTCAACATCCTGGCTAACGCCGTCAAGGTCACGCTTGGCCCGAAAGGCCGCAACGTGGTACTGGAGCGTTCCTTCGGCGCCCCCACGGTGACCAAGGACGGTGTGTCCGTGGCCAAGGAAATCGAACTCAAGGACAAGCTGCAGAACATCGGCGCGCAGCTGGTCAAGGAAGTGGCTTCCAAGACCAACGACATCGCCGGTGACGGTACCACCACGGCCACCGTGCTGGCACAGTCCATCGTCCGCGAGGGCCTGAAGTACGTGGCAGCTGGCCACAGCCCGATCGAAGTCAAGCGCGGCATCGACAAGGCCGTTGCCGCACTGGTCGAAGAGCTGAAGGCACAATCCAAGCAGATCACCACTTCCAAGGAAATCGCCCAGGTCGGCTCCATCTCCGCCAACAGCGATGAGGACGTGGGCAAGATCATCGCCGAAGCCATGGACAAGGTCGGCAAGGAAGGCGTGATCACCGTCGAGGAAGGCAAGTCGCTGCAAAACGAGCTGGATGTCGTCGAAGGCATGCAGTTCGACCGCGGCTACCTCTCGCCGTACTTCATCAACAACCCGGACAAGCAGGTTGCCGTCCTGGAAAACCCGTTCGTGCTGCTCTACGACAAGAAGATCAGCAACATCCGCGACCTGTTGCCGACGCTGGAAGCCGTTGCCAAGGCCAGCCGTCCGCTGCTGATCATCGCAGAAGATGTCGAAGGCGAAGCCCTGGCAACGCTGGTGGTCAACACCATCCGCGGCATCCTCAAGGTCGTGGCCGTCAAGGCACCTGGCTTCGGTGACCGTCGCAAGGCCATCCTGGAAGACATCGCCATCCTGACCGGCGGCAAGGTGATCGCCGAGGAAGTTGGCCTGTCGCTCGAGAAGGTGACGCTGGCCGACCTGGGGCAAGCCAAGCGCATCGAAGTGGGCAAGGAATACACCACCATCATCGATGGCGAAGGCAAGGCCGAGGACATCGAGGCACGCGTCAAGCAAGTGCGCATCCAGATCGAGGAAGCCACTTCCGACTACGACCGTGAGAAGCTGCAAGAGCGCGTGGCCAAGCTGGCCGGCGGTGTGGCAGTGATCAAGGTTGGCGCTGCCACCGAAGTCGAGATGAAGGAGAAGAAGGCCCGCGTGGAAGACGCACTGCATGCAACCCGCGCAGCCGTCGAGGAAGGCATCGTGGCCGGTGGTGGCGTGGCGCTGCTGCGTGCCAAGGCCAACGTCGCTGGCAAGGTCAAGGGTGACAACCCCGAGCAGGAAGCTGGCATCAAGCTCATCCTCAAGGCGGTCGAGGCACCGCTGCGCGAGATCGTCTCCAACGCCGGTGGCGAGCCCTCGGTGGTCGTCAACAAGGTGCTGGAAGGCACGGGCAACTACGGCTTCAACGCCGCCAACGACACCTATGGCGATATGATCGAAATGGGTATTCTCGATCCGACCAAGGTGACCCGCACAGCCCTGCAGAATGCCGCCTCCGTTGCTTCGCTGCTGCTGACCACCGAAGCCGTGGTGGCAGAGGCGCCGAAGGACGAAGCACCCGCTGCAGCGCCTTCCATGCCTGACATGGGCGGCATGGGCGGCTTCTAAGCAGCACCTGCGATCGCACCATGAACCCGTCCCATCGGACGGGTTCGGCGAAACAGAGAACCCCGGACCTTTTGGGCCGGGGTTCTCTTTTGTGCGTCCGCAGCACAGCATGGATGGGTGCGCCCTTGCGGGGCGGATGCCGCCAGTGGCAGCGCGCTACATGACAGGGTCGTGAACAGATTCCAGGAAATGGGTAAGGTGCATCCACGGGCATCTGGAGTAACGTGGCAGGTCGCTACACTTGTGCATTCGTGTAATGCGATGCTGGCTATCGCCCCGAGATGATGAGCACTATGAGAACGAGTTGGCCGATTTTTCGAGGGAGTCTGCAGTGAAGAAATCCCAGCCAGCTCGTGCGCCGACGCTGGAAGATGTCGCCCGCAGTGCAGGGCTGTCTCCGATGACGGTCAGCAGGGCGCTGAACGCACCGCATCTGGTCCGTCCCAAGACGGTGGAGAAAGTGATGCAGGCGGTGCGGACCACCGGCTACATTCCCAATGCGCGGCGCTGTTGCGCAATTGCCCCACTGAGCGCAGCTACCCCTTTCCCCAGTCTGCTCAGGACACACGTATCGTGTGTGGCGTGCCCAAGCGCGTGAACTGGTTCAGGATCGCCGCGCGCACCTGAAGCTGCGTCACCTGGCGGTCGAAATCTCGGGCCATGACCCGCTCGCCCAGCAACTTGAAGCAACCCATCTTGGTTTCCACCAGGCGCTGCGCCGGTGGTAACCACTCCATTTCTTCCAGATCGTCCGGCCCAGGTGCCGGGTTGATCGCAAGGTTTCGTTGCGAGCCTCGACGCCCGCGCTGCTGCCTTTCCAGGTCTGCGCATTCTTGCGGGTCGGGATCACGGCGGCGGCTCCGCGTGCCGCAATCGCGGCATGACAGGCCTTGGTGTCATAGGCACCATCGCCGCTCACCGTCGCCACGGCTTCAGTCGCCGGGAGCTGCGTCAGCAGCTCAGGCAGCATCGGCGCGTCGCCGATGCGGTTGTCCG
>NZ_LBNQ01000015.1 GCF_001005215.1 Lampropedia cohaerens | reverse complement strand
CCTGCCGGTGGGCGTTGCCTTGGGCGTCGACAAAACCGGATTCACTGTAGGTGAGATTGATGCTGCGCACCCCAGCTTGTTCGAGGGTGAGCAGTTCACCTTCGCCGGTGCGAGCGTCGGTGTTGGCATCGACCCACACGCGCAACTGGGCAAACACCGGGTCATTGGCGTCGATGACCCCGTCGCCGTTGACATCAAAGGCCTTGAGGGCGTCAAAGCCATTGATGGCCTTCATGCCGTTGGGCAGCAGGGTCTCGGAGCCGAACAGTTCGCGGCCCGAGTCGATCGCGCCGTTGGCATTGCCATCCCACACCAGCAGTCCGTCGCCAGGTGCCACCCAGCCCGTGCGCTCGGCAAAACCGTCGGCGGCGTGGTCGAAATTGACGCCTGAGGTCAGCCCTACCGTGCGAATGACACCGTCGCCATCCAGGTCGAGCACGATAGGCGAGGCAAAATTGGAGGCGGTGCGGGTTTTCTTTTTGATCTTTTCGATATCACATGTGCCAGGTCGATTGTAGAAGAAGCCGTTGAACGCCTGCGTGCCCTGGTCCAGCGCGTCAATCACTGCTTGGCTGAGCGGCTCTCGCGCATCAACGAGTGCTTGTGCAGCTGATGCAGCGATGGATGCTGCTGTCAAAGCTACTTTGGCGGGCGATGGAGGGAGGAGGCCAGCGATCGTTCCAGTCACGCCCGCAAGGACGCCCAGTCCAGCAGCAAACCTATCAGCAGGCGTTGTTGCATTTTGTAATGCGGCCAAGCTCAAAGATGCCTGTGTTGCTGCCGCAGCTGGCGCAAGCCCCATTCCGAGACCCCGCAGGAAAGCTGGGGAGCGCTCCATTTGCATGGCTGTTGCAGTGCCGGCAACCACGGCAGCCCCCATTGCGCCTACATTATTCGATTGTCCAAGGCCGGCGTTGTAAGCCGAATTGGCACCAGCAGTTGCAGCCGCCAGTTCTCCTGCCGTACCCAGAGCGCCCAGCGTTCGGGGGATTGCACAAAAACTCACTTCAGCCTCCTTTCATGGAAAATAAAACGGAAATTCCACCAAACAGAACAAACCACATGACTGTCGCCAGCCATATGCCGCCTGCGCTATCGGCAAAAAACACCCTTTCCTCCAATTTTGTTCTTGGATAAAGCTCGCCCTGCTTGATATTTTTGGGGGATCGAACATGGTTGATATTGATGGGGTAGCCGTATTCCGAGTGGCTTTTTCCGTCAATTTTGCTGGCCGAGTAGAAATAAAAAACCAGACCAACAGCGAGGCATAAATACAGCATGCCAGTCAAACCGGAAAACTCTCTGTGAATCCACGAAACAATCGGAATAGAGGAAATAACCTCATACCAAGCTTTGTTGAGTTTCGGCATGAGCACAATAGTGAAGGCCAGAGGCGCGAAGATCAGGTGTAGTCGAGTGGTCCACTTGATCTCCCAATTCACGATTGCTTCGTGAATTGGTCGTCGACCAATGACATCGGGATCAGCTGGGTCCTTTGGTGGTCTGATTCCATGAATTTTTCGCCACTGATCTTTGCTCAACTGCTTCATTTGTCTTCCTTCACCAAACTCATGTGCATGGCATGCTGCCCCATATTCACCACCTCATCCACTTGTAGCCCCTTGGGCACCTGATGCGTGATAAAGATCATCGTCACCTTGCCCTTGAGCCGGTTGATGGTCTGCGCAAAATGCTCGGCGGTCTGTTGATCCAGGTTGGAAATGGCCTCGTCGAAGATCAATACCTTGGGGCGCTTGAGCAGCGCGCGGGCGATGGCGATGCGCTGGCGCTGTCCACCCGATAGTCCAGTGCCGCGCTCACCGATCTCGGTCTGGTAGCCCTGCGGCAGCTTCTCGATCACCTCGTGAATTTCCGCCGCTTTGCAGGCAGCGATCACATCTTCAAAGCTCGCGTGCGGGTGGGCCATGGCCAGGTTGTCGTACACCGTGCCGGAGAACAGCACCGTTTCTTGCGGTACCACGCCAAAGGTGGCACGCAGTTCGTTGGCCGCAAGCTGGCGGATGTCTCGCCCGTCGAGCAGGATTTGCCCTTCCTGTGGCCAGTAGAAGCCCTGCATCAGCTTGGCCAGCGTGCTCTTGCCGCAGCCGCTGGGGCCCATCAGCACCGTGAGCTTGCCGGTGGGGATGGCCAGACTCAGGTTCCGGTAGAGCCAAGGGTGCTGCTCGGAGTAGCGGAAGCCCACGTCCCGGATGTCGATGCGGCCTTCGCCACCCGCAGCGCGTTGCGGGGTGAGCGTGAAGGGCTCTTGCGGCATGTCCAAAATGTCGCCCAGGCGCTTGACGGAAATGCTCGCCTGCTGGAATTCCTGCCACAGCCCGACCAGACGCAGCAGCGGCTGGCTCATGCGGCTGGCGAACATCTGGAAGGCCACCAGCATGCCCACGGTCATACCCACATCAGGCTGCATCACGAGCCACGCCCCCACGATGAGGATGGACAGCGTCATCACCTGCTCCAGCCCGTTGGCGACGACGTTGTAGGTGTTGCCGACCTGCTTGGTGGCGAAGCCCGCCGAGAGGTATTGCGCCAGATAGGTGCCGTAGCGTTTGCCCACGTCCGGCTCCAGTTGCAGGGATTTGACCGTGGCCATGCCCGCCAGGTATTCGGTGAGAAAGGCTTGATTCCTTGCACCGAGCAGGAACTGCTTGTCCAGCCGCTCGCGAAAGATCGGCACCATGATGAGGCTGGCGATGACGATCAGCGTCAAGATGCCCAGCGCGATCAGCGTGAGCTGCCAGCTGTAGGAGAACATCACCGCCAGGAAGATGAGTAGAAAGGGCAGATCGAGTACCAGGCTCACCGCCGCGCCGGAAATGAACTCGCGCAGCTGCTCCACGCCGTGCAGACGCGCCACCAACGTACCGGTGGGCCGCGCCTCGAAGTACGGCAGCGGTAGGTGCAGCAGGTGCTTCAACACCTTCTCGCCCAGCACGGCGTCGATGCGGCTGCCGGTGTGCAGCACCAGATACTGGCGCAGCCAAGTCATGCCGCTGGTGAAGAACATGAACACCACCAGCGCCACGCCCAGCACGATGAGGGTGCTCTCGGAGTGATGGGCGATGACCTTGTCGATGATGACCTGGGTGAAGAGCGGTGTGGCCAGGCCGACCAACTGGATGGCGAGGCTGGCGAGCAGTACATCCCGCCAGATGCGCTTGTGGCGCAGCAGTTCGGGCACGAACCAGGAGAAGCCGAAGGGCTTTTTCTGGGTTTCGGGCGATGCGGTTTTGCTGACCGATTCGGAAACGGGTGGCTCGGCCTGGGCCACCAGCAGCAGTACCGGTGCCGCTTGGGCGCGGGCGGCGTCGAGCGCCACGGTCTCCGGGGCCGACTGGCCGGGTTTGACCCAAGCCAGGGTGTCGTCACCGTGCTGGACGATCAGCGCCGGGGTGAGCGGGATGCGGGAGGGTGGCGGGGGTGACGCGGCATTTGTATCTTCGCCAGAGCCTGCCTGCGTAGCTTCAGCCGCGGGCGTAGGCAACAGCGCCACGGCGGGCAGCGGCAAGGCCGACAGCCCTGATGACTGGCCATCAGGCCAATGCGCCAACCCGGCCTTGAGGCCGAGGGCGTCCAAGGCCTCGATCAGCGTGGGCAGATCGATAGGCGGCGGAAAACGCTTGATCACCAGCTCCGTATCGAAGGGCTGGCGATAGAAACCGGCCAGGCTCGCCAGGAGCCACAGCGCGGCTTGGGTGTCTACGTGTGTTTTCGCATCAGCAGTCGTATCCTGATGCACTCCCTGCATGCTTTGTCCATCTTGTTTGTTATTCTGACGAAATACAGGTTGTGCGAGTGTAATGAGGGGGCTGTCAATAGCAAGATGGCATGTTGTCGCAGGATTTTTGCAAACGTGTTGCAGCCGGCCGACATCCCATCACCCGCTCATCCCCTCACAAACACGCAGAAACGCGCTTATGCTCGGAGAACGGGTTTGGTTTCGGTCGCGACTGCACCTTCAAGGGACAAATGGCCGAAACGGTGGACTTTGGGCCAAAACCGGGGACATTTTTCGGACTACGAAGTGGAATCGAATCGTTCTCTGTCCAGTTCCCGGGCAAGTTCATGCCATCGCGGCACGCGCGATGGCGGTGCAGGCTCTGGCTCCGTATCTGGTTGTCGGGGTGCTTTGGGCTCCGGCGGCCGACCGACGGTGCTGTGGTTTTGCTCCCATTGCCAGAGGGCTTGCAGAGAGAAGCGCACGTTGCCAACCAAAGTCAGATGCGGGACCTGCTTTCTGGTACGGTATCCCGGGGTTGTGAACCAGTGCTTCGGCAGTCCGGTTGCCTCAATAACACCTTGGGCCGTGATGTAAAACGCCCCGGTATCTTCGTCCGTTTCAGGCTGCTCCTGCGGTGGCCGAGTCACGACTTTGGGCACGCGTTCACCGTCGCCGAGAATCGCTGACCAGTGCTGCGCGCTCTGTCGCTCGAAGTCGAGGACGTCAGCTTCGTGGTAACGGACGTACTGGAACAATTTGTGCCAGGTGGGCCCTTCGTTGTCAGAACGCCAGCGTCGCAAGGTTTTCAGGCTGATCTTCCAGCGGGCGGCAAGTTGCCTTTCGGTCATCACGGGGTAGTGCATCTTCTTCTCCAAGACGGATGCCCCCATGACAACGCTGTTCCTTGTAGAAGCCAAGCTCAGTGTTCGACGATCATCCTGCAATCGTCTCCGCAATCAGCACGTCGGCCGGGATGCCCAGGCTCTTGTGCAGCCTGCGGATCATGGCCAGCGTCAACGGGCGCTTGCGGCTCAGGACTTCGTAGACGCGGTTGCTTTTGCCAATCATCGGCTCGAGATCTTTAACGGACAGACCGCTTTGATCCATCCGGAATTTGATGGCTTCCACCGGATCCGGCGCAGTAATGGGAATGTGCTTGGCCTCGTAGGCCTGCACCAGTGTGGCCAGGATGTCCAGGCGATCACCCTCCGGCGTGCCTAGATCAGGGTCGGACTCCATCAAAGCCGAAATTTCTTTGAGCGTCGCCTTGTAGTCTGCTTCGGTGTGGATAGGGCGGATGTCCATGTTTTCCTCCGTGGCCGATCAGGCCATTTCAACGGTTTCTGCGTCGACAGCGTCGTACTCCTTGTGGGTGCCGACGAACTTCACGTAGACGATCTGTAACTTGTAAGCAATGGCTACGATCAGTCGATAGTCATTGCCTTTGATGTTGAAGACCACGCGACGGTTTTTCAGCACGCTGGCGCTGCGGTACTGCGCCTTGATATCTGCGGGCTGAGTCCAGGTCGCATTCGTTGCTTCCTCATACCAAGCCTTCAGTGGCTGCTCGGCATCAGGGTGCAGTTCCCAGAATGCTCGAAGGGTGGACACGGCAATGACTCGCATTGGCCACAGTGTAGTCCCATTTTGGGACTGTCGCAACTTTGGGCTGGTTCAAACGGTCTTTCAGGATGCAAAACGGCCATTTGATAGAGGCGGGCGTCCTTAAGAACAGTGCTTTCCTAAAGAGCCTCATACACGGACGCGGGTTCAGTTCCGTGTTCCGCCCAGACCCCGCAGGAGTTCGAATCTTTCCGCACGAACCCGCAGGAACCCTCACCAGCCCGCACGGCCCGATGCCAAGTCGTTGATTTTCAACAAACCGCTCGTTCGGTCCGCGCTTGCGGACTGCGGACGTTCAATTCGCCGGTAATCTGGCTTGCAAGCGTGGTCGCCTGCACCGTCGTGTTGCGAAACGTCGGTACTTGTAAATATTTGCCGACGAATTGGAACATCCTTCAGCCGGCACTGGTCTGCGCCGCGACCGTCTTGGTCGAGGTCGCCAGGCACGATTCCTCGTAGGCCTCGATGTCGGCCTGCCGGTAGAGTACCCGCCCACAGAGCTTCAGGAACTTGGGGCCGATCCCCGCGCTGCGCCAGCGTTCCAGTGTGGCCTCACTGATGCACCAGCGGGCGGCCAGTTGTTTTTGGTTGAGGTGTACGACGTCCATCTTGGTCTCCTTCCGAATGAGTTGGCAGGAGTCCATGAAAGCGCTGTTCCGAGCGTGAGCCAAGCCAATTCCTGGGAACGCAGCTACTCCGGCAGATCGTTCAGCTCGTAGCTGGTACTGCGTCCACCCGCATCCGATTTGCGCAGCACGCCCCGCGTCAGCAGATCGTTGATATCGCGTAGCGCCGTGTCCGGTGAACACTTGGCAATGGCCGCCCACTTGCTGCTGGTGAGCTTGCCCTCGAAACCGTCGAGCAGCCTGTTCAGCAACTTCACCTGTCGCTCGTTCAAAGGCGTAGTCGCCCAGCGCTGCCAGAACCGCGCCTTGGTCAGCACGGCATCGAGCGTGTGCTGTGCCTGGTCGACGGCGCGATGCAGCGTGTCGAGGAACCACGTAAGCCACTCGGTGACGTCCATCGACCGCTTCTGCGTCCGTTCCAGGATGTCGTAGTAGGCCTTGCGTTCGCGCTGGATCTGCGCCGACAAACTGTAGAAACGCTGCGGGCTACCGTCGGCACGCGCCAGCAGCAGGTCGCCAATAGCCCGGGCGATACGACCATTGCCGTCATCGAACGGGTGCAAGGTGACGAACCACAGGTGCCCAAGGCCGGCCTTGAGCAGCGGCGGTTCGCTTGATGCGCTATTGAGCCAGTCCAGGAATCGACTGGTTTCAGACTCTAGATGATCGGCGGGCGGTGCCTCGAAATGCACACGCTGGCGGCCGATGGGACCGGACACCACCTGCATCGGGCCATTGGCATCGTCTCGCCAGCCACCAACCTTGATCCTGGAAAGGCCGGAGTAGCCGGTGGGAAACAGCGCGGCGTGCCAGCCGAAGAGACGTTCACGCGACACCAGCGCATGACAGTTCGCGGTGGCGTCGAACACCATCTCGACCACGCCCTCGACGTGGCGATCGACCGGAGCGAGCGCGCCGATGTCCACGCCCAGCCTGCGGGCGATGGACGAGCGCACGGATTCGACGTTGAGTTGCTCGCCTTCGATCTCGCTGGTCTTCACCACGTCCTCGGTGAGTGCTGCGAGGCTCGCCTGATCGCGCAGCGCCATGCCGACGTCGGCCAAGCGCCCCATCAAGAGCCCCTGGGCACGACTAACCTCGGCCATCGGGCCGGCAAGCACTGCCAGGTCGAAGCGCCAGTTCGGCCAGTCGCTGGCCTGCCAGATGTATTTGTAATCGCCGCTATTCATGCGGAGATTATGACCTGTAATCTCCGCATGCGCAAGTCAATCGCCGCACCTTGTGCGGTGAATGTAGGCACCATTCGCCGCATGGCGGATCACCTTGCCCAGGAATGGGTGTAATTGGGTGTGTTATTTGCTGTGGCAACGGACGCGGGTTCGATTCCGGTTTCGGAATAGAACTTAGCATCCAACCCATTGATTAAAAAAGGATTTTCCCAGTTCCGATATCCAGTTTGGGCCACAAATGATACCAGTTCTGTGCCCTTGATGGGTAGTCAGACCCACTGGCGTCTTCTGAGCGCTAACCACAGCCAGGGAGTTCGCTCAGCCATTCCACGATCAGGTCACATACGACGCATGGTGCACACGGCACAATCAAATCAATAAAAGCTGAGTGCAACCGAAATCAAGATGGCTGTCGCGAGACCATTGAGGCTCATGGCCATGGCGGCGAACGCACCGGCAGTATCGCTAATCTGGAATGCGCGCGCAGTGCCGATGGCGTGCGCGCTCAGGCCCAACGCGAATCCATGCACCGTGTCGTCGAGCGGCCCGAGCAGCCAGCGCAGAACCGGGCCACTGAGCATGGTGCCTGCGATGCCGGTAATGGCCACCGCCGCAGCCGCCAGCGGCACCAATCCACCAAAATGCGCAGCCAGACTGGTAGCAATGGGCATGGTCGCGGACTTGGGTGCCAGGGACACCAGCGTTTGCCCGCTGCCGCCGAAGATCCAGGCGATCAGCACGGCCGAGCCAATCGCTGTGATGCAGCCAGCCGCAAGCGCCACTGTAACCGGCCACCAGATGGCCTTGAGCCTGGCGAGCTGCCCGTAAAGAGGAACCGCCAGCGCCACGGTGGCGGGGCCGATCAGGAAGACCAGGGGGTGCACGGCGGTGAAATACCGGTCATAGGGCGTGCCAGTCATCAGCAAAAGCGCTATCACAATGCCGGTTCCGGTCACCACGGGCAACATGAGCGGGTGCGCACGGCTCCTGCGATACCACGCCATGGTCAGCCCGTAGGCCAGCATCGTTACCGTCACCCAGAACAGGCTTTGCGTTTCCGCTTTCTGCTGCCCAAGCCACTGGGTGACTGCCGCCGCGTTGGCTGCCATGAATTCAGGCATCGGTATGGTCTCCTTTCGGCCCGCGCGCATCCGCGGCCTTGAGCATCCGCTGCAAGGTCCAGGCCGTCACCACCAGGGACACCACGGCACCGAGTACGCAGGCTGCGACGAAGGGCAGCCATTGGGCCTTGATGAAATCGGTCTGCGCGACGATGCCTGCGATGAAAGGGATGAACAACAGCATCAGGTTCTGGAGCAGTACCTGGCTGGTCTGCTGCATCGCCGGGTCGCAGCGCTTGCGAATCAACAACCAGACCAGGAGCAGGAGCATGCCAATGAGTCCGCCAGGCAACGGCAACTTTAGCCAGCCTGCAAGCATTTCGCCGAGGAGTTGCAACCCGAGCAGCGTTGCAAGCGCGCCAATCATGGTGAGCCCCAGCGGCAATAGCACCCCACTGCCAGCATACCAAAAGGCTCGACTTGTTCCCCGGCAATCAACTTGTCGATGATCGGTTCAACAAAGCTATTAGCCGAAGTACAAACCATACCCAGGCTGTACGGGCCTGCGTACGCCAGCCGACCTTGAGCATCCCAGATCGCGACGGATGGACTCGCTGGAATACGCTCCATACCCTCAATTCCATCCAGCGGTTGGAGCTTGTCCTTGAGAAACGATGGGAGTTCCCCGGTGGTACCGGGACGCCGGACGCTGTAAAAATCGATGTTGAAGCGGCGGTACATGCTGATCAAATAGCTCAGATGCGCCCCAGTTTCGCGGTTGCATACCTTGCAGGCTGGATCCCAGAAATGCACCAATCGGACCCGTCCAGTCGGGCCAGCCAGATGATCGGGTAGGCGAAGTTGCGAATCCTCAAAAACGATGGCTTGCTCTGCGAAATCACTCAACCCGCCCAACCCGAAGTATTTCCAAAGGCCTATGCCCCCGGATAGCATAATCAGCAGAGCAGCGACCAAAAAAATAGGCTTGCCGCCTCCTCGCAGGGGACGTGCAGGTGTGGCGGGGTTTATGTCGCTCATGCAGGCATTCCTTAATGCTTCAAGGACGCTGCTGGAACTTGTGGAGATACTGTTTCTCCATTTCGGCGCATGCCTTGCGTCGCTCACTACGGAAGATATCCGTTCGGGCAGGATCCTCACTTTGAGCTTTGCAGGCCGCAATGGCATGGCGCTCCGCAGCCTGCACTTCGGGGGTCTGTGGCCTGGAACAAACATAGATCAAGCTGCCCAAGGCCGCGAGCACGAACAAGCCACACGCGGCCATCACGTAGCGAAATCGCTTCTGAGCTGGATCTAGGCTTATCATCTAGTGCGCCCCACAATGCATACAATTCAACGATTATCTCATACAAATACGACTTGTATGCTATCTTATGGGGTTCAGTTTGCAAGCAGTGTTTTAAGCCCAATGTCACAAAGCATGAAAATTCAGACGACCCGGGTTCCGGCTACGGACGAGCATGGACATCGTGTTAGCGTCGAGCGCCAGACGATCGTCGTCCACCGCCCGGGAGGGGCGACAAGCGAAGCGCATCAGTACCATTACGACAACTCGCATGTCTCGATCGCGCCTGACGGTGCTTTGATCGTTTTGGCCACTGGCGAGCGATTGCGTTTGTGTTCGGACCTCCCTTGCCTTGCCTCAGGGGGGGGTGTCTGACGCCTGAACTTAGCCCAAGCCCTCCACGATCACACGATCACACGACGCCGTTCGACTGGAGCGACGGCGGTACCGAGAATTTCCGCCAATTTCTCTAGCGCCGTGACCAAACGGGCTTGGTCGCTGGCGCCGCCCAATGACAAGCGGATAGCGTTGGGTGCATCTTCCTGCGCGGAGAATGCCTCGGAACTGGCAACTCCTAAACCTTGATCCTGGGCAGTCTGGATCAAACGGTACTGGTCGAGCCTGGACGGCAGCGCGAGCCAAAGATGTAAGCCATGGGGGTGGGCACGCAGAATCCCTGGAAGAATTTTCGCAGCCAATTTTTGTCGCTGACCCAGCTCCTGCCGAATTTTCTGGACCATATCCATGGCCATACCGTTGCGAATCCAGATGGAAGCCATCGACACGGTGCTTTGATGCGCCATCAAGGTGATAGCGCGAAGTGCATCGAGTACGGGTTCCATGCTTTCGGATTCGGGCATCAGGACATAGGCAGTCCGCAAGCCGGGCGCAAGGCATTTCGAAAGCGTGGAAATATAGAACACCGGAGCACCTGCGCTGCGGCCGGCTATGGAAGCGATCGGCGGGGGCGCATCGCCGGCGACTAGCCAGTACGGGTCGTCCTCGATAATCGCAACCCCATGTCGCGTTGCCACGGCATGAATAGCTTCACGGCGCTCCGCCGACATGGTGGTTGCCGTCGGATTCTGGATAGTCGGCACCAAGTACACCAGCCTGGGGCCTTGCTCCTTGCACACCCTATCCAGATCCTCGGGCACCATTCCCTGGTCGTCGGAAGCAACGGGAACCACGCCGCGTTGCAGCACTCGACATGCGGCCAGAAAACCAGGATAGGTCAGATTTTCCGCTGCGATCACGTCACCCGGCTGCGTGTACGCAAGAAGGATCGCACTCAAGGCCGCCTGCGCACCAGGACATATCAGAATCTTGTCCGGGTTGACCGAACCAACAATCGGTTCAAGCCATGTCGAAGCAGCTTCTCGATCCGACTTGGAACCACCACCGACATGGTAGGTCATGAGGGATCCAGCACTGATCTGTTCCTTCACCTGAGCCAGCCCCGATTGCATCAAGCGCTCAAAGTTCTCCCCGTTCAACAAAGGGGGGATGTTCATGCTCAGGTCGATCGTGCCACTCTGCTCGGACAGGGAGGCTGCAATATAGGTTCCTCCCGCGCCATGCGCGTCGAGCAGGCCGGCCAACCTCACCTCGTTATAGGCGCGGGTAACCGTCGTCAAATCCACCCCGAGCTCCTGGGCGAGATCGCGCTGAGGAGGCAGCCGGTCTCCCGCTCGCAGCACCCCATCCTTGACTGCGCCAACGATGAGGTCAGCAATCTGTCGATAGCGAGCCCCCCCACCGTCTTCTAGAGGGCGTATCCAGGCCCGGTTGGGCTTCTTCAGCTTGCGTACGGGCGCTTGTGTTGTGCTCATGATTGTAGGCGCACTCCATCTGTTCCAATGCATGCAAAATTACCATACAATACCAGACCCGCATGGATGAACTCATCTCTTGTATGCATTTATGGCTCGGTCATGAATGATCATATGTGAGTGCAATTTTACCCTTGCATGCGCTGTCGTGAAGTGACGAATGCCGGAAGAGCCTTTGATGGGATTCGTCGCGCTTTCATTCAACAAGGTCTTAGCATGAAGATAACCTGCTGGAACCCCATCCGCTATGCGCTCGCAGTCGCTGCACTTGCGAGCTTGTCGGGCTGCGACTGGGTTCTGTTCGACTCCAAAGGGGCTGTCGGCATCGCCCAACGCGACCTGATACTGGTTTGTATTGGGCTCATGCTGATTGTCGTCATACCCGCCATCATTCTTTCCATTGTTTTTCCGTGGAAATATCGGGCATCCAACAAGAATGCCGACTATGCGCCTGACTGGGCGCATTCCACCAAGATCGAAATCGTGGTCTGGGGTGTCCCGCTCATCATCATCGCCATATTGACGGCGATCGTGTGGAAATCCACCCGCGAACTTGATCCCTACCGCCCTCTGGACGTGCCGGGCGAGCCCTTGCACGTTCAGGTCATCGCTACGGACTGGAAATGGGTGTTTGTTTATCCGGATCTTGGCATCGCCACGATCAATCAGTTGAACTTCCCCGTGGACCGGCAAGTGGAGTTCGAAATCACATCGAACTCCACCATGAACACGTTCTTCATACCCCAATTAGGCGGGCAAATCTACGCGATGGCCGGAATGCGTACCAAGCTGCATCTTGTCGCGAATGAAGTCGGAGAGTACCGAGGAATGTCTGGTAACTACAGTGGCCATGGCTTCTCGAAGATGAATTTCATCGCAACCGCCAGCACCGACGAGGACTTCGACCGGTGGGTAAAGCAGGTGCGCAGCAGTGCGCCCATCGTTTTTGACTTTGCCACATTCAAACGTATAGCCCAGCCGTCGCACGGGCATGCCGTGGTGCATTTCGCCAAGGTTGAGCCAGGACTTTTCAAGAGGGTCATCGACCAGTTCATCGGAGTCGGAGAAAACGCCAAACCACAGGTTTTGCAGATTTCCGAGCCTGACACATCATCGAAGGAGTAAGCAGACATGCTCGGAAAGCTGACATGGGATGCCATTCCGCTCCATGACCCGATCCTTGTCGTGACATTGATCGGTATCGTGGTTGGCGGTGCGGCGCTTTTAGCCGCCATCACCTATTTCAAGTGGTGGGGGGTGTTGTGGCGTGACTGGTTCACCTCCGTGGATCACAAGCGCATCGGCATCATGTACGTGGTCGTGGCCCTGGTCATGCTGGTGCGTGGCTTTGCCGACGCGCTGCTGATGCGCGCCCAACTGGCAGCGGCCGGCCCCGGCAGCGAGGGCTTCCTGCCGCCTGAGCACTACGACCAGATTTTCACGGCCCATGGCGTGATCATGATTTTCTTTGTAGCCACGCCCTTCATCGTCGGCTTGATGAACATCATCGTGCCGCTGCAGATCGGCGCGCGCGACATGGCGTTTCCGTTCCTGAACGCCTTCAGTTTCTGGATCTTCGTGGTCGGCGCCGTGCTGGTGATGCTGTCGCTGGGCCTGGGCGAATTCGCCATGACTGGCTGGGTCGCGTATCCGCCGTTGTCGGGCATCGAGTTCAGTCCGGGCGTGGGGGTGGATTACTACATATGGGCGCTGCAGGCGTCGGGCGTGGGCACGCTGCTGACCGGCGTGAACCTGTTTGTGACCATTCTGAAGATGCGCGCCCCCGGCATGACGCTGATGAAGATGCCGGTGTTCACCTGGACCGTGTTCGTCACGAGCGTCATCATCATTGCGGCCTTCCCGATCCTGACCGTGGCGCTGGGTGCGCTGACGCTGGACCGCTACCTGGACTTCAACTTCTACACGAATACCCTCGGCGGCAACCCGATGATGTACGTGAACCTGGTGTGGGCCTGGGGACACCCGGAGGTCTACATCCTGGTGCTGCCTGCCTTCGGCATCTTCTCGGAGGTCACGGCCACCTTCGCGCGCAAGAAGCTGTTCGGCTATGCCTCGATGGTGGGCGCGACGCTGGCCATCGGCATCCTGTCCTTCGTGGTGTGGCTGCACCACTTCTTCACGATGGGTTCGGGTGCGAACGTCAACGCCTTCTTCGGCATGATGACCATGTTCATCGCCATTCCCACGGGCGTGAAGATCTTCACCTGGTTGTTCACCATGTACAAAGGGCGGGTGGAGTTCACGATCCCGATCCTCTGGACCATCGGCTTCCTCGTCACCTTCACCATCGGCGGCATGACCGGCGTGCTGCTGGCCATTCCGGGGGCCGACTTCCTGCTGCACAACAGCCTGTTCCTGGTCGCGCACTTCCACAACACGATCATCGCGGGCGCGCTGTTCGGCTACTTCGCCGGCCTGTACTACTGGTTCCCGAAAGTGTTCGGCTTCAAGCTGGAAGACCGCTTCGGCAAGTATTCCTTCTGGTGCTGGATCATCGGTTTCTACTTGGCATTCATGCCGCTGTACATGCTCGGCTTCATGGGCATGACCCGTCGCCTGAACCACTACGACAACCCGGCCTGGGAGCCCTATCTGCAAGTGGCTTTCGTGGGTGCCCTGTTCGTCCTGGCAGGCATTGTCTTCCTGGTGCTGCAACTGGTGGTGAGCGTGCTCAACCGCAAGAAGAACCGCGACCTCACCGGCGACCCGTGGAATGCCCGCACGCTGGAATGGGCCACGGCATCACCGCCGCCCTTCTACAACTTCGCGGTCGTGCCCCGGGCAGACGAGCTCGATGCCTTCCACGAGGCTAAGAAGCGCGGCCTGCCGCCGCCGCCCAAGCACTACGAACCCATCCACATGCCGCGCAGCACCGGCGTGCCGTTCATCCTGAACGTCTGGATCCTGCTTCTGTGCTTTGCCCTGATCTGGCACATCTGGTGGCTGGCCGGCGCGAGCGTGCTCGCAACCATCGTGACCCTGATCGTGCGTTCCTATGACGAGGACACGGACTATTACGTGCCGGCCGAGGAGGTCGCGCGCATCGAGAACCAGCACCTTCATGCACTGCAATACAAGGGATGAGCATGTCTTCCATCACCTATGACCAAGCAAAGGGCAAGGCCTCCCAGGATGACCATGCCGTCGACTCCCATGCCCACGACCAGGGCGGAATGAAGGTGCTGGGCATGTGGGTCTACCTCATGTCCGACCTGATCCTGTTCGGCACGCTTTTCGCATCCTATGCGGTGCTCAGCGGCGCGTTCGCGGGCGGGCCGACCGGGAAGGAGCTTTTCTCTCTCCCGTTCATCCTCACGGAAACGTTCGTCCTGCTGTTTTCAAGCATCACATACGGCTATGCGATGCTTGCCATGCATCGGCTCGACAAGGCTGGCGTGCTGCGCTGGCTGAGCGTTACCTTCGCGCTGGGGGCCGTCTTCATCGGCATGGAGCTCTATGAATTCCATCACCTGATCTCCATCGGCGCGGGCCCCACGCGCAGCGCCTACCTTTCGAGCTTCTTCGCCCTGGTAGGCACGCACGGCCTGCACGTCGCCAGCGGCCTGATCTGGATGGCCGTGGTGATGCACCAGGTCAAGCGCCGCGGCCTGACGCCAACCAACGTGACCCGTCTGTCCTGCCTGAGCCTGTTCTGGCACTTCCTGGACCTGGTGTGGATCTGCGTGTTCACCTTCGTCTATCTCTTTGGAGTGTTCTAACCATGTCGCATCACACAACGACACGCGCCGGGGAGAGCCACGGCAGTTCCAGAAGCTATCTGACAGGTTTTGTCATCTGCGCGATCCTGACTGTCATTCCGTTCGCGCTGGTGATGAAGCCGGTGTTCTCTCACCCCGTGACCTTGCTGATTCTGGTGGCCTTCGCCGTGGTCCAGATCGTGGTTCAGCTGGTGTACTTCCTGCACATGAACCGATCGTCCGAGGGGGGCTGGAATCTCATCAGCTTCGTGTTCACTTTGGTGATCCTGTTTATCGTCGTCGGCCTGTCGATTTGGATCATCTGGAGCATGCACTTTTACATGATGAGCAATTGAACGCGCCTGCCATGACGCGTGTCATCAACCCATCTCGCGCATCGCGGGATGAGGGCATTGGGGACATATGGGATGAACACACTGCAGCCACCAGCCATGTCTATATCGATGTGGCGTGATCTCTGGTCGCTGACCAAACCCAAGGTGGTCCAGCTGATCGTCTTTTGCGCCGTCATCGGCATGCTGCTGTCACTGGATGGCTGGCCGGATCTGGCGCAATGGCGCACGATCGCGCTCGCGTCCCTGGGCATCTGGCTGCTTGCGTCTTCCGCCGCGGTCATCAATTGCCTGCTCGAATGGGAGATCGATGCGCGCATGCGGCGAACCGCCTGGCGCCCGACCGCACGCACGGCCGTCACACATCTGCAAGCCGCGACCTTTGCCGTGCTCCTTGGCGCAACGGGCAGCATTATTCTCTGGATGTACGTCAATGCCCTGACGATGTGGCTGACGCTTGCGGCCTTGATCGGCTACGCCGGCATTTACACGGTCATCCTCAAGCCGATGACCCCGCAGAACATCGTGATCGGTGGCGCCGCCGGTGCCATGCCGCCGGTGCTGGGCTGGTGCGCCATGCAGGGCAGCATCGGCGTCGAACCGCTCATCCTCTTTCTCATCATCTTCGTCTGGACACCGCCGCATTTCTGGGCCCTGGCGCTCTACCGCGTCGAGGACTATCGACGATCGGGGCTGCCCATGCTGCCGGTCACACACGGAATCGCCCATACAGCCCGCCAGGTATTCCTATATACCCTGGCGTTGCTGACCGTATCCGTGGCCCCCTCGATTCTGGGATTCCGTTCCTGGTTTTACCTCTTGGTTGCTTGTACGGCAGGGGTGATTTTCTGCCTATACGGATATCGACTCATGAAGAACTATTCCGACGAGTTGGCAAGAAAAACATTTCGTTGGTCACTCTGGCATCTGACCGCGATTTTTGCAGCAATGCTGGTCGATCATTATTGGATGTAGCAAAGAGAGGGCGCTGTTGCGCAATTGCCCCACTGAGCGCAGCTACCCCTTTCCCCAGTCTGCTCAGGACACACGTATCGTGTGTGGCGTGCCCAAGCGCGTGAACTGGTTCAGGATCGCCGCGCGCACCTGAAGCTGCGTCACCTGGCGGTCGAAATCTCGGGCCATGACCCGCTCGCCCAGCAACTTGAAGCAACCCATCTTGGTTTCCACCAGGCTGCGCCGGTGGTAACCACTCCATTTCTTCCAGATCGTCCGGCCCAGGTGCCGGGTTGATCGCAAGGTTTCGTTGCGAGCCTCGACGCCCGCGCTGCTGCCTTTCCAGGTCTGCGCATTCTTGCGGGTCGGGATCACGGCGGCGGCTCCGCGTGCCGCAATCGCGGCATGACAGGCCTTGGTGTCATAGGCACCATCGCCGCTCACCGTCGCCACGGCTTCAGTTGCCGGGATCTGCGTCAGCAGCTCAGGCAGCATCGGCGCGTCGCCGATGCG
>NZ_LBNQ01000014.1 GCF_001005215.1 Lampropedia cohaerens | reverse complement strand
ATTCCGAGCCATGTTTCTTCGTTTTCCATTCGCCTTCGCCCAGCATCTTCACGCCGGTGCTGTCGACCAGCAGATGCAAGCCACCACGACTGGGGCGATAGGGTATGTTCACGGTCAGCGTTTTCTGGCGGCGGCAGACCGTGCTGTAGTCAGGCACGGGCCAATCCAGGCCCGCCAGATGCATCAGGCTCTGCACGAAACCGATGACTTGGCGCAACGGCAGGCCGAACAGCCCCTTGATGGTCAGGCAGAACTGGATGGCGGCATCGCTGAACGTCGGTGATCGACCGCGACGACCGGTGGGCTGGCCGTGCCATTGCATGTCACGATCCAGCCAGACCGAGAGCGAGCCTCTGGCCTTGAGGGCTGCGCTGTAATCTTTCCAGTTGGTGGTGCGGTATTGGGCGGCAGCGGGCTTGGTCATGGGTGCGCTAGCCTGCAGACTCGGGACGTTTGTGCAACAACGCCCAGGCTGCCAGCCACTGCGTGGCCGGCAGCCTCAGCGTTGGAGACAGGGTGTGTCTGCCGCCAGGTCAAAGCCCATCTGCCAGAAGTCGGCTTCCAGCCGGGAGGCGGTGGCAAAAATGGTCACGAGCTGGGCAAATCGTGCCTCGGTCATCGCCTGCCCGGCCAGGCGATCGATGTGGGCAATGGCCGCCTGGGCCGCCTGCTGGAACCCGTCACTGGCGTATTCGCTGATCCACTCCCGGTAGGGGTGCTCGGGATTGGCAAGTAATGCTGGTGCTAGCCGCCGGCCAATTTCGGCGTAGCCGATCATGCACGGTGCGAGTGCAACTTGCAGATCCAGCAAGTCACCAGTGTGGCCGCAATCGAGCACATAGCGGGTGTACGCAACGGTAGCGGTGTGCTCGGGCGTATGCTCTAACTGCTCGGGGCGAAGCCCCCAGCGTTCACACAGCCGCACATGCAGGTTCATTTCGTCCAGAATGGCGTTAAGGCCTGCGCGGGCAATCTGCATGTCTTCCAGTGTGCGGCTCTTGGTGATGGCCAGCGCGTAGGCGCGCGCATACTGGATCAGGAACAGATAGTCCTGGATCAGGTACTGGCGAAACACGGCTTCGGGCAGGGTGCCTGCTTCCATCTGCCGAATGAAGGGGTGGTCGACGTAGCGGGTCCAGTCCTCGATGGCGGCGGCTTTGATGCGTTCGAATGCGCAGATGGTGTTCATGGCCTGTCTCCTTTTCAAGCCGCATAAGCGGCATCGAAAAACGCCAGCTCGAGTGCCACGGCGCGGCCAAAGAAGTCATGCGCGATATCGGCACGGGCTGGACCTGTGCGATCAAGCTCCTCGCGCAGAAAGGCCACAAAGTCATTGAAGAACGGATTGTCGTGCAGCGTCACCCACTCGGCGTGCACGAAGTTCTCGGGCAGGGGCTTGCCGGCACGATCGCGGGTGGCCCAGTCCTGATACAGCCATTCCGCCACGTTGAGCACGGCCAGGATGGCGACGTAGTCACGCGTGGCGGCTGCCTCGCGCATCAGGGCCTGAAAGCCTTGCGTGGGGGCGCTGTCCGGTACGCTGGCGCGTTCGGCCTCGCTCACGCCAAGCGCTTCGAAGGCGCGCAGGAAGTAGGTGTTTTCATCGCCCGAGACCATGCCGGCAAACTGCCCGAAACGCAGCCGCGCTGCGAACGTGTCGGCGCACGCGATGGCACTGCCCAGCAACGTGAGAAAGCTGTCGAGAAAGCGGTGATCCTGCACCAGGTAGCGGGCCATGACGCTATCGGCGATGGTGCCGGCAAACAGCTCCTGAACGAAGCGATGCTGCACGGCCTGGTCCCATTGCGGTTGCTGGGCCTGACGGAGTTGTTCGGTAAAGCGCGAATGCATGGTTTCCTCGATGGTTGGTGAAACCGGATGCGCAGCTCGCGAGACGCACCGCGCCAATCAAGGCGCCGGATGTCGCTGCCTTGCTTGGCAGGCCATCCGTGAAGATCCCGTGCGATGGAATCGGTCCGTCCCTGCGCCGGCATGATCCGGATCAGGTTCAAAGGGTCACTGCACCGGCGGCGCCCACAGCGGCGCCGCCCATCAGTCTCTCAGCCCCTTGGCGGGACTCCCCTCGGTGACGCAGCGGCGCCGGGCGCCGCTGCGGCGTCCATCATAGCCGAGGGCGCAGTGGTCTGTCGGTCTTCTCCGACGCCGCAGATGCGGTGTTGCTGACGGGGTGTGGCACGGCGGCGAATTACCCTTGGTGTACACACACCCACGCCCGTCGCCGCGCGCCGGTGCCGATGGGGTTGCTGCAGGTCTGTGGGGATTGCGTCGCCAGAAAGGACAACCGTCAT
This sequence comes from Lampropedia cohaerens, assembly GCF_001005215.1. GTDB lineage: Bacteria > Pseudomonadota > Gammaproteobacteria > Burkholderiales > Burkholderiaceae_C > Lampropedia > Lampropedia cohaerens. Next base: position 41,120 of record NZ_LBNQ01000014.1, on the reverse strand, counting down.
GCTGAAGTGGGCCATCATCTTTGCCGTCATTGCGCTGTTAGCCGGAGCGCTGGGTTTCTCTGGCGTTGCTGCCGGTGCCGCGGGGATTGCGAAGTTCCTGTTTGTGCTGTTTCTCATCGTCGCGGCCATTTTCATCGTGCTGGCGTTGCTGGGCATCGGTGCGGCGCGCGATGTGCTCAAGTGATGCCGGAGATGGCATTTCAGCGGCGCGCGCACGGCCAATGGGACGCTCCGGCCGTCGGTTTCGCGGAGGCGGTGGCAGGCTGGCTTGGCCCATCTGCCCGAATTTTTGTCGTTGGAAAGGGCTGCCGAGACGGTGGCGACCCAGCCGCTGCGCCACCCAGCGCCTGACCGCCCACGCATGCGGCCTGCACCTGCGGGGCATGGGCGATCTTGCCGCGGCACACGCGCTGGCGCCACGCGTTGGGAGCTCGCTCAGCGCTGCAGCTTCTCGAGCGCGTCTGCGGCCATGTAAAGATCGCCGCCGGCGCGGTATTTCAGTGCCATCGTCTGCATGCCTTGCTGGGCGCGGGCTTGTGCGCGGATGTCCTGGCTGATTTTCATCGAGCAGAACTTCGGCCCGCACATCGAGCAGAAATGCGCCAGCTTGTGCGCCTGCTTGGGCAGCGTTTCGTCATGGAAGGCGCGTGCCGTATCGGGATCGAGCGAGAGGTTGAACTGGTCCTCCCAGCGGAACTCGAAGCGCGCGCGCGACAGGGCGTCGTCGCGTATTCTGGCCGCGGGATGGCCCTTGGCCAGATCAGCAGCGTGTGCGGCGATCTTGTAGGTGATGACACCGGTTTTCACATCGTCGCGATCGGGCAGGCCCAGATGCTCCTTGGGTGTCACATAGCACAGCATGGCCGTGCCGAACCAGCCGATCATGGCTGCGCCGATGGCACTGGTGATGTGGTCGTAGCCAGGCGCGATGTCGGTGGTCAGCGGCCCGAGTGTGTAGAACGGCGCCTCGCCGCAGATGGCCAGCTGCCTGTCCATGTTCTCCTTGATCTTGTGCATGGGCACGTGGCCCGGGCCTTCGATCATCACCTGGCAGTCGTGCCGCCAGGCGATCTGCGTCAGCTCGCCGAGCGTTTGCAGCTCGGCGAACTGCGCGGCGTCATTGGCATCGGCGATGGAGCCCGGCCGCAGGCCGTCGCCCAGTGAGAATGCCACATCGTAGGTGCGGCAGATGGCGCAGATCTCCTCGAAATGCTCGTAGAGAAAGCTTTCGCGGTGGTGGTGCAGGCACCACTTGGCCATGATCGAGCCGCCGCGCGAGACGATGCCGGTGACGCGCTCTGCGGTGAGCGGGATGTGGCGCAGCCGCACCCCGGCGTGGATGGTGAAATAGTCCACGCCCTGCTCGGCCTGCTCAATCAGCGTATCGCGAAAAATCTCCCAGGTGAGGTCCTCGGCCACGCCCCCGACCTTCTCCAGCGCCTGGTACAGCGGCACCGTGCCGATGGGCACCGGCGCGTTGCGGATGATCCATTCGCGGATGTTGTGGATGTTGCGTCCGGTGGACAGGTCCATCACCGTATCTGCGCCCCAGCGGATGGCCCAGACCATTTTCTCGACCTCTTCGGCCATCGACGAAGTGACGGCCGAGTTGCCGATGTTGGCATTGATCTTGACCAGGAAGTTGCGGCCGATGACCATTGGCTCGGATTCCGGGTGGTTGATGTTGGCGGGAATGATGGCGCGTCCGCGCGCCACCTCCTCACGCACGAACTCTGGCGTGACCTCGTCGGGGATGGCTGCGCCAAAGCCCTGGCCATCACGCGCGAGGTGCCTGCGCGCCTGTGCGCGGCCGAGATTCTCGCGAATGGCAACGAACTCCATCTCCGGCGTGATGATGCCCGCGCGCGCGTACGCTAGTTGGGTGACGGCCCGGCCATCGCGTGCGCGCAGCGGAAGGTGGCGCAAGGGAAACTCCGGCGAGCGCTGGTCGGCGGGCACGAGGCCATTGTCCGCAGGCGCCACCGGCCGGCCAGCATAGGCCTGCACATCGCCGCGTGCGGCGATCCAGCCTGCGCGCAGACGCGGCAGTCCTTGGGCGATGGCGATGTGGGCCGCCGGGTCGGTATAGGGGCCGGAGGCGTCGTAGACCGTCACCGGCGGTTCCCCGGCATCGGCATGCAGCGCGATCTCGCGCATGGGCACGCGGATGTCGGGATGCAGCACGCCGTGCCTGAACACCTTGGTGGAAGCCGGCAGCGGCCCGGTGGTGACGGAAGGGGCGGGAAGAGATGTCATGTGGAGGCTCCTTGCTGTGCAAACAACGGAGACCCAGCTCTGACGGGAAGGGAAAAATGCCCGACAAGTCCCATGCAGCAATCGTCGTGCATGGCCCGCGAGACATTCGCACCGTCCCTACGCCAGTGTGAACTGGATCAGGTTCAAAGGGTCACTGCGCTGCCTTGCGGCCCAGCAGAATCTCAGCCCCTTGACGGGACCCCCCTGGTGAGTCGCGCAGCGTAAGCACTCCTGCGCGCCCTGTCAACCACGGGAGCCTGCGATGCCGACAACGCGTGGTGCGCCACCTGCCGCTGGCAGTTGCGCAGGTGACTGCCGCGGCGAGACAGGCGCGTTACGATGGCCTCGCCCCCTCGTTGTGGAGGACGTTTTGGCATGGCGCTGCGCGACACCCTGGAATTTCTGCTCTACGACTGGCTCGATGCCGAGGCGCTGACGCGGCGACCACGCCATGCCGACCATTCGCGCGAGACCTTCAACGCCGTGCTGGAGACGGCCGAGCGCATTGCGCGCGAGAAGTTCGCGCCGTTCAATCGTCTGGTCGATAGCGACGAGCCACGCTTTGACGGCGAGAAGGTGATCCTGCCGCGCGCCACCTACGAGGCACGTGAGGCCTACGCGGCATCGGGCCTGCTCAGCGCCGCGCAGGACTACGCCATTGGCGGCATGCAGCTGCCATTTTTGTTGGAGTCTGCCGCCAACACCTTCTTCGCCAAGGCGTCGGTCAGCATCGGCGCGAATATGCTGACCAGCGGTAACGCCAACCTGTTGATGGCGCATGGTTCGGCGCTGCAGCAAACGGTTTTTGCGCACAACGCATTCAACGGGCGCTTTACCGGCACCATGTGCCTGTCCGAGCCGCAGGCCGGTTCTTCGCTCAGCGACGTGGCCACGCGCGCCACGCCTGACGGCGAGGATTACGAGAGCGAGCCACTGGGTCCGCGCTATCGCCTGCGCGGCCACAAGATGTGGATCTCCGCCGGTGATCATGAGCTGGCCGAGAACATCGTGCACCTGGTGCTGGCGAAGATCCCGGACGCCAGAGGTCAGCTGGTGCCGGGCGTCAAGGGCCTTTCGCTGTTCATCGTGCCCAAGCATCTGGTGGATGTTCATGGGCAGCTGACTGGCGAGCGCAACGATGTGGCGCTGGCGGGCCTGAACCACAAGCTGGGTTGGCGCGGCACCACCAATACGCTGCTGAATTTCGGCGAGGGGCGCTATCCCGTGCGGGGTGCGGCAGGGGCCATCGGGTATCGCGTTGGCGCACCGGGCGACGGCTTGCGCCTCATGTTCCACATGATGAACGAGGCGCGTATTGCCATCGGCATGGCCGCGACCATGCTCGGCTATGCAGGCTATGAAGCGAGTCTCGAATATGCCAAAGTCCGCCCGCAGGGTCGGCTGCCCGGCGCGGCAGGCAAGAATGCGGCGATGCCGCAGGTGCCCATCATCGCGCACGCCGATGTGCGGCGTATGCTGCTGGCCCAGAAGGCGTATGCGGAAGGTGCGCTGGCGTTGAACCTGCTGGCCGCGCGCCTGGTGGATGAGCAGCATACGGGCGCGCCTGCCGGTGCAGACGACGCGCGCCTGCTGCTGGAGGTGCTCACCCCCATTGCCAAGAGCTGGCCCAGCGAATGGTGTCTGGAAGCCAACTCGTTGGCCATACAGGTGCACGGCGGCTACGGCTATACGCGCGATTTTCCGGTCGAGCAATACTGGCGTGACAACCGCCTGAACATGATCCACGAAGGCACGCACGGCATTCAGGCCAACGACCTGCTGGGGCGCAAGGTGCGCATGGAAGGCGGGCGCGGCCTGCAGCTGTTGACGGCGCGCATCCAATCCACCGTGCGGCGCGCCAGCGACCATGCGGCACTGCAGCCCTGGGCGCGGCAACTGGAGCAGGCGTGGCAGCAGGTGCTGCAGGCCACCGAGCAGGCCTGGCAGTGGGCGCAGGTCGAGGGCAGTCCCACCCGCACGCTGGCTAATGCCGTCCCGTACATGCAGGCTTTTGGTCATGGTGTACTGGCATGGATATGGCTTGATGTAGCCACGGTGGCGCAAGCCGCTGCGGCACAATCGACGGCGGCGCAGGGCCGGCTGGCCTGCACGCGCTATTTCTTCCATTACGAACTGCCCAAGATCGGTGCCTGGCTGCAGGTGGTGGCGCAAGGCGACACCACCTGCATCGACGTGCCGCTGGAGGCGTTCTGACGTTTCAGACTTCCGACATGACCATCAAGCACATCGTGATGTGGCAACTGCATGAGCAGGCCGCAGGCGCCGACCGCGCCACCAACATGCAACGCCTCAAGGACAAACTGCTGGCCTGCGCCGATCTGGTGCCGGGCACGCTGCGATTCGAGGTCGCCACCGCTGCCGAAGCGCAGGCCAAGGGCCTGGAGGCGACCTATGACGTGGTGCTCTACAGTGAATTCGAGAGCAAGGCTGCCCTGGATGCTTACCAGAACCATCCGGAGCATGTCGCCATCAAGGATTTCGTCGGTGCAGTGCGTTCGGCGCGCCAGTGCATGGATTACGAGAGCTAAGACCGTAAGACCGCAAATCAACATCACAACAAGGAGACAGGCATGGCGCGCACCGTAGGACAATTGTTTGATCTGGCCGGCAAGACCGCTTTGGTGACCGGCGGCTCGCGCGGGCTGGGCCTGCAGATGGCCCACGCGCTTGGCGAAGCGGGTGCGCGTGTACTCATCAGTGCGCGCAAGGCGGCTGAGCTGGAGGCGGCCGCCGCCGAGCTGCAGGCTGCCGGCATCGATGCCCAGTGGTTCGCCGCTGATGCGGCTGAACCCGAGGCGATCGCGCACCTGGCCGCGCACGCACGCCAGCAGCTCGGGGAGGTGGACATCCTCGTCAACAACGCCGGCGCAACCTGGGGCGCTCCGGCCGAAGAACATCCCTTGGCAGCGTGGGACAAGGTCATGAATCTCAACGTGCGGGGCTATTTTCTGCTCAGTCAGGCCCTGGCCAGGCAGGGCATGATTGCACGCCGCGCCGGCAGCATCATCAACCTGGCTTCCATTGCAGGTTTGGGCGGCAATCCGCCGCAGATGACGACCATTGCCTACAACACGTCCAAGGGAGCGGTTATCAACTTCACACGGGCGCTGGCGGCCGAGTGGGGCCAGTACGGCATCCGCGTCAATGCGATCTGTCCCGGCTTTTTCCCCAGCAAGATGACGGCCGGCACGCTCGCGCAGATGGGGGGAGAGGATGCCGTGGCCACGCATGCGCCCCTGCGCCGCCTGGGCGATGATGAGGACCTCAAGGGCATCACCTTGCTATTTGCCAGTGATGCCGGCAAGCACATCACCGGCCAGTGGCTGGCTGTCGATGGCGGCGTCACCGCCGTCAGTGGCGGCTGAACGGCTGTGGGATGCAAGGAGCAACCATGACGCAGCGCGGCTTCACTGTTCCCTTCATCGAGCACCTCGGCATCGAATTCGTCGAGTACGGCGCGGGACAGTCGCATCTGCGCATGTTGCCGCGGCCAGAGCACATGAATGCCTATGGCATGGCCCACGGTGGCGTGGTGATGACGCTGTTGGATGTGACCATGGCCTTTGCCGCGTTGGAGCCGCAGACACCTGAGGTGGGCGCCATCACGGTGGAGATGAAGACCGCATTCCTGCGGCCTGCCACCGGTGCGCTGACTGGCCGCGGGCAGGTGCTGCACCGTACGCGTACGCTCGTGTTTCTGGAGGCCAGTGTTTTCAATGAACAAGGCCAGGTCTGTGCCAAGGCCAGCGGCACCTTTGTGCTCAAGCAGCGTCCGTCGGCCGCGACCTGACCCGTGTGCCATGCGAGCTGCTGACGGATTCAGGTTGCCAGGCCGAATTTACGCAATCACCTATTAACAAGGAGCTCCCATGCCCATCAATCGCCAGATCGTGCTCGACAACCGCCCTCAGGGCGAAGCCAGTGTCCAGAACTTCCGTCTGGTCACCAGTGAGACGCCCCCGTTGCAGGAAGGGCAGGTGCTGGTGCGCCATCACTTCCTCAGCCTGGACCCCTACATGCGCGGGCGCATGAATGACTCCAAGAGTTATGCGGCATCGCAGCCGCTGGGCGAGGTCATGATCGGCGGCACCGTGGGCGAGATCGTAGAGAGCCGCCATGAAGGCTATTGCGTGGGTGACAAGGTCGTCGGGATGGGCGGCTGGCAGGAATACAGTGTCGTCGATGCGAATCAGTCCGGCGTGCTGCGCAAGGTCGACACCAGCCGGGTGCCGCTGTCGGCCTATCTGGGCGCTGTCGGCATGCCGGGCGTGACGGCCTATTACGGGCTGGTGCATATCCTTGAACCCAAGGCTGGTCAGACGGTGACCGTTACTGCGGCGGCTGGTGCAGTTGGCAGCGCCTATGCCGCGCTGGCCAAGGCACGGGGCTGTCGTGTCGTCGGCATCGCCGGTGGCTATGAGAAGTGCCGCTATGCCACGCAGGAGCTCGGTTACGACGCCTGTATTGATTACAAGGAGCACCGCAATGAGGTGCGCTCGCTCAGTCAGGCGCTCAGGGATGCGTGCCCGGATGGCATTGATGGCCATTTCGAGAATGTCGGTGGCTGGATCATGGACGCGGTCATGCTGCGCATGAACGCCTTCTCTCGCATGGCCCTGTGCGGCCTGATCGCTGGCTATGACGGCCAACCGGTGCCAATGGCCAACCCGTCGCTGATTCTCATCAACCGCATGCGCATCGAAGGTTTCATTGTCAGCGAGCAGATGCAGGTCTGGCCCGCCGCCCTCAAGGAATTGGGAGAGTTGGTGGCAGAGGGCAAGCTGCGTCCGCGCGAGTCCATTGCGCAGGGCATCGAGGCAGCGCCGGAAGCCTTCATCGGCATGCTCAAGGGCAGGAACTTCGGCAAACAGCTCGTCAAGCTGCTGTGAACCGGTTCTTCGGCCGGTGCGCGTGGCTGGCCGCCGCGCCGCGCGCTGCCCGGAGGGCGCTTGCCAAGACGCACGATCGCCATGCACTAGCAACAACCAGGGAGACAACCCATGCTGACCGAATTCGAGGGCCGAACGGCCGTGTTGACCGGGGCCGGTTCCGGTTTTGGCCTTGAATGCGCACGGATCGCTGCAGCGCGCGGCATGCATCTGGTGCTGGTGGATGTGCAGGCCGAGGCACTGGCCCAGACAGAGGCGGAACTGGTGCCCATCGTCCGCGCGCATGGTGCAAGCCTCATGGCGTGCTCCGTGGATGTCAGCGATGGCAAGGCCATGCAGGCGCTGGCTGCGCAGGTGCAGGCACGATATGGCGCGCCGCACTTCGTGTTCAACAACGCGGGTGTCTCCGCCGGTGGCCTGGTGTGGGAGAACACGCTGGCCGAGTGGCAGTGGGTGCTCGGCGTCAACCTCATGGGTGTCGTGCACGGCGTGCATTGGTTCACGCCCATGATGCTGGCCGCGGCCAAGGCTGATGCCGGCTGGCAGGGGCATATCGTCAACACCGCCAGCATGGCCGGTCTGCTGACGCCGCCCAACATGGGGATTTACAACGTCAGCAAGCATGCCGTGGTGGCGCTGACCGAAACACTCTACCAGGACCTGAAGCTGGTGACCCAGCAGATAGGTGCCAGCGTGCTGTGTCCCTACTTCGTGCCCACCGGCATCGTCGACAGCGCGCGCCTGCGCCCGCAGCACGCAGCGCAGGGCACTGCGACTGCCAGCCAGCGCGTCGGTGAGGCCATGGCCAGAAAGGCCGTGCAATCGGGCAAGGTCACAGCCGCGCAGGTGGCGCAAATGATTTTCGAGGCGCTGGCCACCGACCAGTTCTACATCTACAGCCACCCGCACGCACTCGGTGCGGTGCAGAGTCGGCTGGAGGATGTGCTGCAGGGGCGCAACCCTTCCGATCCCTTTGCCCACAAGCCGGAGCTGGGCGCGCAACTGCGTGCACAGCTGCGCCAGCCGTGACGCGCAAAGTCCACGAACGCGTGGGGCTATGGCAGTCTCGGCGATTTTGGTCTGGCTGATCGTTCGCAAAGTCCACGAACGCGTGGGGCTATGCGTCGCCTGACTGCGCGGCCAATCGGGTAAGGTTGGCCCGTGCGCGCGCCCATGGCGCATGCGCTCCGGGGCGCGCAAATGGCCGCAAGCGCCCCGTGGCGTGCGCGTTGACCGGAAAAGGAGTGATGTCCCATGCGTCCTTTGTTGATCATTTCCGTGGTGGCCGCGCTGATTGCCGCCTGCACGCAGGCTGGTTCGGCAGCTGAGAAGGCGCCAGCACCCATTGCCCCCGAGGCCGTCTTCGAGGTCAGCGAAGTGGCCCGATTCGACGAGCCGTGGGCGATGGCTTTCCTGCCTGATGGGCGCCTGCTGGTGACCGAGCGCCCGGGGCGGCTGTTGCTGGTCGATCCCACCGATGTGGCGGCGGCCATTTCGGTTGCAGGCGTGCCGCAGGTGGTCTATGCAGGGCAGGGTGGGCTGGGGGACGTGGTGCTTCACCCCGGGTTCTCCGAAAATCGATGGGTCTACCTGAGCTATGCCGAAGCGGGAGATGGCGGCACGAGCGGCGCTGCGATTGCGCGCGCCCGGCTGGTCGAGCAGGCCGGGGCGGCCAGCCTTGAAGGCCTGCAGGTGATCTGGCGGCAGGTACCCAAGGTCACGGGGCGCGGACACTATGGCCATCGCATGGCGTTCGATGCGCAGGGCAAGCTCTGGGTGACGTCGGGCGATCGCCAGAAGTTCGATCCGGCGCAGGACATGACGTCCAACCTTGGCAAGGTGCTGCGCCTCAACGACGACGGCACCCCTGCCGTCGGCAATCCCTTTGCCGATCAGGCAGGCGTGGCCGCCGAGATCTGGTCGCTGGGCCACCGCAATCCGCTGGGCATCGCGTTCGACGGTGATGGCAGGCTCTGGGTCAACGAAATGGGGCCACGCGGCGGCGATGAGCTCAACCTCATCGAACGCGGCGAAAACTACGGCTATCCCGAGGTGTCCAACGGCAATCATTACAGCGGTCTGCCCATCCCGGACCACGACACGCGGCCTGAATTCAGAGCCCCGGTGCTGTGGTGGACGCCGGTGATTTCGCCTTCGAGCATGATGGTCTACGCGGGAGACATGTTCCCTGACTGGCGGGGCGACGCCTTTATCGGCGGCCTGTCGTCCCGGTCGCTGGTACGCGTGGATCTGCAAGGCGAATCCGCGCACGAGGCGCAGCGCTTTGCGATGGGCGCGCGCATCCGGGCCGTGGCACAGGCGTTGGATGGCGCCATCTGGGTGCTCGAAGATGGCGCTGATGCGCGCCTGCTGCGGCTGACCGTCCGCTAGCACCGCAGCAGCGCAAGGTGGCCTGCAGGGGGGCACAACACCCTTGCGCAAGCGCCATGGGCGCGGCATTGCTGGCTCGCGGACTGGCGGTCCCCCGGGCCGGTTTCCGGCGCGCCCTGGCAGGCGCGTCGGGCCTGCCCGCACAAGGATTTTTGCAATCTGAGGGTGGGATTATCGTCTCGATTTTGTAAACAGTATGTTTCACTGTTGTTGCCAGGGGAACTATCTGTTGCGCGGCGTTCTCTTTATCGGGCTTCGTGACTGCCGCAGTATTGCGACTGGGCGTAGGGGCATCGTGTGCACCGCGACCACTCGGTTTTCCAAAAAAATGCATCTCCCCGATGAGCCCCGGCTTATGACACTTCCAGATCCCTCGCGCACCGAGCGCTACAGTCCGCCTGCGATGCTGCTGCACTGGCTGCTTGGCGCAGCCATCGTATTCCTGTTCTTCTTTGGCCTCTACATGGTGAACCTGCCGTTCTCGCCGCAGAAGCTCAAGTTCATCAATTGGCACAAGTGGATAGGCATGCTGATTCTCACGCTTTCCGCAGTGCGTCTGCTGGTGCGTCTCGTGCGGCGCCCGCCCGCACTGCCGGCGCAGGTGGAGCGAGCCATGCCACGCTGGCAACACATTGCCCACCACGGCACGCACCATGCCATGTATCTGCTGTTCTTTGTCGTGCCGTTGCTGGGCTGGGCCTACAGCTCGGCAGCGGGCTTTCCGATCGTGCTGTTCGGCCAGCTGCCGTTGCCGGATCTGGTATCGCCCGATGCCGTGCTGGCGCAGGCGCTCAAGCCCTGGCACAAGTGGGCCGCGTTTGCGTTGATGGGGCTGGTTGCGCTGCATGTGGCAGCCGTGGTCAAACACCAGCTCATTGACCGCGATGGCTTGCTCAGGCGCATGCTGCCCTGGTAGCTGTGGGCACGCCGTCTGTCACGTGGCCGTGGGCGCCATGCCGGACTTTTTTCTTCGACTCTCTGTGGAATCCATGACATGCGTAAACACTTTCTGAACACAGTGGCCATCGCCACGACGAGCCTGGTGCTGGGACAGATCCCCGCGGTGTGGGCGCAGCAGCTCGTGCCAGCGCAAAGCGAGATTACCTTCACCTTCCATCAGATGGGTGTGCCTGTGACCGGCAAGTTCCAGCGCTTTGCCGCCGAGATCGCACTTGATCCCGCGCAGCTGGAGACGAGTCGCGTCAAGATCGACGTGGACACTGCCAGCGCCACCATCGGCAATGCCGAGACGGATGCGGAACTCATCAAGGCCGACTGGTTCAATACCGCGGCATTTCCGCATGCCACCTTCGAGTCCACCGCCATCAAGGCCACGGGCGACAACGCGTACGAGGCCACCGGCACCCTGACCATCAAGGGCGAACAGCGCCAGGTCAGTGTGCCTGTCAAGCTTGACTACGACGGCAGCGTCGCCGTGGCCACCGGCTCGGTGCCGATCGAACGGCTGGCCTTCAAGATCGGCGATGGTGCCTGGAGCGATACCTCCATGGTTGCCAACGAGGTGCAGGTCAACTTCAAGCTCACGCTCGACGGCATGACCGCGCCCTGACCGTGCGGCGCCTCGGACACCCCTATCCATTTTTTTAACCACCCACCACTTCTGAGGAGAGAGAACCATGCGCAAAATCCTTTTGACTGCAGCAGCCGCCGCCACTTTCGCGGCCATGGCACCGGCCATGGCCGCGACCTACAACATCGACCCGACACACACGTTCGTGACGTTCGAGATCGATCACATGGGCACCTCCACCAACCGCGGTCGCTTTGACAACATCGAGGGCAGCATCGCGTTCGATCGTGCAGCCAAGACGGGCAAGGCTGACATCACCGTCCACATCAACTCGGTCGATACTGGCACGCCGGGCTTTGACAAGCACCTGCAATCGGATGACATCTTCAAGGCGGCTACGCATCCGGTGGCGCGCTTTGTCAGCGACGAGTTCGTGTTCGATGGCGATACGCTGCAGGCAGTCAAGGGGCAGCTGACGATGCTGGGCCAGACGCATCCCGTGACGCTGGAGGCGCAGAAGTTCAACTGCTACGAGAACAGAATGCTGCAGGGCCGCGAGACTTGCGGTGGTGACTTCGTTGCCACGATCGACCGCAGCCTGTGGGGCGTGGATTACGGCATGAGCTTTGGCGTGCCCAAGGAAGTGAAGGTGATTGTCCAGATCGAGGCGGCCAAGGTCGACTGAGTGCCGACGGGGCAGGCTCTGTCGCCGGCATTGGCCTGGCCCTGTGGCGGTGCGTCCTGCGCCCGTTGATTGCGGCGCCGACAGGCGCGCCGATACCTCCATGACAAAGACCGCCCCATGGGGCGGTCTTTGTCATGGAGGGGGCGTGCAATGCGCGGGAGCGCATGCCCGTTGTAGGCGACTGTGGCCCGGTAGAATCGCCGTCTTTCCCAGTATTGTTGATGCGGTGTTGTCCGCCTTGGCCCGGAAGCGCATGCCTGACGCGGTAGCGCCTCACCGCGGCGGCCTTGCTGCAGTCCATTGACCATGAACCCAAACACCCCCGTTCAACCCGGCCTGCAAAGCCTTGCCAAATCGTTTGAGCCCGCCGAGATCGAGCGGGTCTGGGGGCCCGAGTGGGAGCGGCGCGGCTATGGCCGCGCCGGCTACCGTGGCACCGGCAGGCCTGATCCCGAAGCTGCTGCAGCCGGCAAGAACTTTGCCATTCAGCTGCCGCCGCCCAATGTGACGGGCACGCTGCACATGGGCCACGCCTTCAACCAGACGGTGATGGATGCGCTCACGCGCTACCACCGCATGCGCGGCTACAACACGGCCTGGATTCCGGGCACGGACCACGCCGGCATTGCCACGCAGATCGTTGTCGAGCGCCAGCTGCAGCAGCAGGGCCTCCGCCGCCATGACATGGGACCCACGCCGGAGGAGGCGCGCAAGAACTTCGTCGCCAAGGTGTGGGAATGGAAGGAAAAATCCGGCAACACCATCACCAACCAGATGCGCCGCATCGGCGCCACGGTGGATTGGAGCCGTGAGTACTTCACCATGGACGAGGCGCGCTCCAAGGCCGTGATGGAGGTCTTCGTGCAGCTGTACCAGCAGGGCCTGATCTATCGTGGCAAGCGGCTGGTGAACTGGGATCCGCAACTCAAGACGGCGGTGTCGGATCTGGAGGTGGAAAGCGTCGAGTCCGATGGCAAGATGCATTACATCACCTACCCGTTTGTCGATGGCCCGCAAGTCATCGAAGGCGAGCAAAGGCGCGGTATGACGATTGCCACCACCCGGCCGGAGACGATGATGGCCGACGGTGCGCTGGCCGTGCATCCAGAAGATGCGCGCTACAAGCACCTGGTGGGCAAGCTGGTGCAGCTGCCGTTGATGGATCGCAACATCCCCATCATTGCCGATGATTTTGTGGATCGCGATTTCGGCTCCGGTGTCGTCAAGATCACCGGCGCGCACGACTTCAACGATTACGCCTGCGCCTTGCGCCATGACCTGCCGCTGATCACAATCTTCACGCTGGATGCTCACGTCAACGAAAACGGCCCCAAAGCCTACCAGGGCATGGACCGTTTCGAGGCGCGCAAGGCCGTGGTGCGTGATTTGGAGGCCGGCGGCTTCCTTGAGGCCATCAAGCCGCACAAGATGATGCTGCCCATCTGCACGCGCACCGGCCAGGTCGTCGAGCCCATGCTGACCGACCAGTGGTTTGTCGCCATGACCAAGCCCGATGCCAGCGGCAGGAGCATTGCCGACAAGGCCATCGATGCCGTGCGCAGCGGTGCCACGCAGTTCGTGCCGGAGAACTGGATCAACACCTTCAACCAGTGGATGAACAACATCCAGGACTGGACGATCTCGCGCCAGCTCTGGTGGGGCCACCAGATTCCCGCCTGGTACGACGAGGACGGCAACGTTTACGTCGCGCGCAGTGAGGCCGAGGCGCAGGTGCAGGCGCCCGGCAAGACATTGCGCCGCGACCCGGACGTGCTCGATACCTGGTTCTCCTCCGCGCTGGTGCCGTTTTCCACCATGGGCTGGCCGGGCGGCGAGCGCGCCGACGATCCGCTGTCGGACTTCAACCTGTACCTGCCTTCCTCCGTATTGGTGACGGGCTACGACATCATCTTCTTCTGGGTCGCCCGGATGATCATGATGACCGAGCAGTTCACGGGCAAGGTGCCTTTCCGGCATATCTACATGCATGGCCTGGTGCGCGATGCGCAGGGCAAGAAGATGAGCAAGTCCGAAGGCAACGTGCTCGATCCCGTCGACCTCATTGACGGCATTGCGCTGGAGCCCTTGCTGGAAAAGCGCACCACCGGCCTGCGCCGGCCCGAAACCGCGCCGCAGGTCATCAAGAACACCAAGAAGGAATTCCCGGACGGCATTCCCGCCTATGGCGCCGATGCGCTGCGCTTTACCTTCGCCGCGCTGGCCTCGCTGGGGCGCAACATCAACTTCGACAGCAAGCGCTGCGAGGGCTACCGCAACTTCTGCAACAAGCTCTGGAACGCCAGCCGGTTTGTGTTGATGAACTGCGAGGGCTACGACTGTGGCGCAGATGCCGCTGCCGCGGACATTGCCGCGGCGCGCAGCAGCGCCGACAAATGGATCGTCTCGCTGCTGCAGAAGGTCGAGGCCCAGGTGGCGCAGGGCTTTGCCGAATACCGCCTGGACAACGTGGCCAACGCCATCTACGAATTCGTCTGGAACGAGTTTTGCGACTGGTATCTGGAGATCGCCAAGACCCAGCTGCAAGGCGGTGATGCAGCGCAGCAGCGCGCCACGCGTGCCACCTTGATCCGCGTGCTGGAGGCCGTGCTGCGGCTGGCCCATCCGCTGATTCCGTTCGTGACCGAGGCCCTGTGGCAGGTGGTGGCGCCGGTTGCCGGAAAGCCGGGCGAGTCGGTGGCGATTGCGCAATACCCCGAGTCCAACCCGGCCTTCATCGATGAGGTGGCTGAAGCCGAAATGGCCCAGGTCAAGGCGCTGGTCGATGCCTGCCGCAATCTGCGTGGCGAGATGGGTATCTCTCCGGCGCAGCGGGTACCGTTGCTGGCAACCGCTAGTGATGCAGCCAGCTTGCAGCGCCTGCAGGCCGCAGCACCAGCACTCCAGGCGTTGGCGAAACTGAGTGAAGTGCAGGTGTTTGCCGACGAATCTGCCTGGAGCCAGGCCGCAGCGGCTGCACCGGTTGCCGTGGTGGGCGAGGCGCGCCTGTGCCTGTTCGTGGAGGTCGACGTGGCCGCGGAAAAGGCCCGCCTTGCCAAGGAGATCGCGCGCCTGGAAGGCGAGGTCAAGAAGGCGCAGGCGAAACTGGCCAACGAGAACTTCGTGGCCAAGGCCCCCCCTGCGGTGATTGCGCAGGAGCAAGAGCGCGTGGCCAGTTTCGGGGCCACGCTGGCACGGCTGCGCGACCAGCTGGCGCGGCTTGGATGACGTCCGCGCAAAGGAAGATGGCGCGTGGCGTGCGCAAGGCGTACAATCGCGCGCCATGGAATTTCTGGATATTGGCGTGATTATTTGCCTACCGGGCCTTGCGGCTTAGGTAGGTTTCTCCGATGGCGTGACACAGCAGCGATTGCGCGATTGACAGGACTTCCTCCCCGAGCCCGCAGGCCCACCGCTTGCGGGTTTTTTTGTTGTTGAAAAAGGGTTTTTGCCACGCCCGCGTACTGTGACGCAGGCAGCGGCAGCCATCTTTTACCAGGCGATCATCATGCGTGCGTCCCCTTCCATGCCCACTGGTGCTGCGCGCCCACTCGGGCGCGACGATTACAAGACCCTCTCGCTGTCCGCTCTTGGCGGCACTCTGGAGTTCTACGACTTCGTGGTGTTCGTGTTCTTCTCGACCGTGCTGGGGCACCTGTTTTTCCCCCCATCGCTGCCCGAGTGGATGGTACAGCTGCAGACGCTGGGTATTTTCGCGGCCGGTTATCTGGCCCGGCCGCTGGGCGGCATCATCATTGCCCACTATGGGGACAAGCTCGGGCGCAAGAACATGTTCACGCTGTCGATCTTCCTGATGGCCGCGCCGACCCTGATCATCGGACTGCTGCCAACCTATGCGGCCATCGGTATTGCCGCGCCACTGTTGCTGCTGGTCATGCGGGTGCTGCAAGGCGCTGCGATTGGCGGCGAGATGCCCGGTGCCTGGGTGTTCGTGGCCGAGCACGTGCCGCCGCGCCACTTCGGGCTGGGCGTTGGTGTGCTGACCTCGGGAATTTGCGGCGGCATCTTGCTCGGTTCGCTGATGGGCATTGCCATCAACCACTTCTTCACGCCCGAGGAGATCAACGGCTGGGCTTGGCGCATTCCGTTCATCCTGGGCGGTGTATTCGGGTTGGTGTCGGTGTACCTGCGGCGTTTCCTGGCCGAGACACCGGTCTTCCGGGAGCTGGCCGAGCGCCGTGCCGTCGCGCAGGAACTGCCGGTCAAGACGGTGCTGCGCGAGCATCGCACCAGCTGCGTGATCACCGCAGCGATGACGTGGTCGCTGTCCACGGCGGTGGTCGTGCTGATCCTGATGACGCCGATCATCCTGCAGAAGTCCTACCACTTTGCACCGGCCGTGGCGCTGCAGGCCAATTGTCTGGCCACGCTGATGCTGGTGATCGGCTGCGTGGTGTTTGGCTGGCTCAGCGACCGGCTGGGCATGCGCACCACCTTGCTGATCGCCTGGGGCGGGCTGGCGCTGTCGAGCCTGTACTTCTTCGCCACGGTTGCCGGGCTGGACGGCACGCAATTGACGGTGCGCTACGGCCTGGTAGGCTTTTTCGTCGGGGCCATTGCTACCATGCCGATCGTCGGTGTGCAGGCATTTCCTGCGGCGGTGCGTTTTTCGGGCCTGTCCTTTTCCTACAACATGGCCTATGCGGTGTTCGGCGGGGTGACGCCGGTGCTGACGCAGCTGTGGATGCAGCGCTCGCCCATGGCGCCTGCCTACTATGTGGTGCTGGTCTCGCTGGTTGCCATGGGTGTGGCGCTGCTGCCGCAGCTGCGCCGCGGCTATATGCCCGCGGCTGCATCGGTGGTGCCGGCGCACTGATGGCGTGGCCTCGGTGATGCCGCAAGGCGCCGCTGCCACCGCTGCTCCCGCACGGGCGTTGGTGCTGGACACCAACATCGTGCTGGACTGGCTGTTGTTCGGCGATCCCCAGGCGCAACAGCTGCAGGCACAGATCGATGCGGCGCTGGCCGCGCCAGCGCGCTGGCAATGGATTGCCACCCAGGCCATGCGCGATGAGCTCCAGCATGTGCTGGACTATGCGCATTTGCAGCCGCGCATGCAGTATTACGGGCGCACCGCCGCGCAGATTCTGGCGCGTTTTGATGCGCAGGTGACCTTGGTGGCAGAGGCCGAGGCGGTTCCGCTGCGCTGCGGCGACCCCGATGACCAGAAGTTCATCGACCTGGCCGTTGCGCATCGCGCCGCGCTGCTGTCGAAAGACAAGCAGGTGCTGCGTTTGCGCAAACGCCTGGCACGTCTGGATGTGCTGGTGGCAAGACCCATGGGCGATGCGATACTGCCGATCCTGCTACCTCTCGAGGCTTCCAATCCATGATTTTCGAGTGTTCTGCATCGTCCGGACCGGTGGTGATTGTCCGTGCCGATCTGCGCTGCCAGGCGCATGCGCAGGCGCTGGTGACGCTGCTTGACAGCTATGCGCGCGACCCCATGGGCGGTGGCGAGCCGCTGTCGGCCTATGCCCGCGCGCATCTGGCCGAGACCCTGGCCGCCCGCCCGGGTACGCATGTGCTGCTGGCTTTTATCGAAGCGCAGCCTGTTGGTCTGCTCAATGCGTTCGAGGGTTTTTCCACCTTTGCCTGCAGACCGCTGCTGGCAGTGCACGACATTGCCGTGGCCCCCGGCTGGCGCGGGCAAGGCGTCGGCCAGAAGCTCCTGGCGGAGGCCGAGGTGGTGGCCCGCGAGA
Organism: Lampropedia cohaerens; assembly: GCF_001005215.1. GTDB lineage: Bacteria > Pseudomonadota > Gammaproteobacteria > Burkholderiales > Burkholderiaceae_C > Lampropedia > Lampropedia cohaerens. Next base: position 23,627 of record NZ_LBNQ01000014.1, on the reverse strand, counting down.
TCGGGGCCTGCAAGTTGACGCTGGAGGTGCTGGATGGCAACGCGCCAGCGCAGGCCGCTTACCGCAAGGCCGGCTTCGCACCCTATGTGCTGGACCCCGCGTTGGGCCGTGCGCAGTTCTGGCAAAAGGTGCTGGACTGAGTGCCCACTTGCGAGCCTGCCTATGCGTTTTTCATCCGCCAGGCTTGCCACAGCATGGCGGGCAGGTCCCGCCTGGAGAGCGTGGGGCGTACGTGGTAGCTCTGGTAGCCGCTTTGTTCGATTTTCTGCAGGATGCGCAGGCCGCCCTGGATGACCAGGCGCAATTCCCAGCCGCTGCGCCCGGGCAGGCGCTGCGTCAGCCCCGTTCCTGCCAGCATGCACTCACGCGTCCACTGCACGAGCTCAGCAACGAGCTGGGTCAGTGCGGCTGGCTGACTGCGCTGCGCGATGGCATGCGCCTGCATCGGCCGGGTCACGCCGAATGCGCTGGCATCGCGTTCGGGCACGTACCAGCGTCCTCGTGGAATGTCGTGCTGCAGGTCCTGCCAGAAGTTGGTCAGCTGCAAGGCTGTGCAGATGGCATCGCTCTGCGCGAGCGAGGCTTCGTCCTGCACGTTGTGCAGATGCAGCAGCAGCCGGCCGATCGGATTGGCCGAGCGGCTGCAGTAGTCCAGCAGCTCTTCGCGGTCGCTGTAGCCTTGCCCGGTGGCGGTTTTCTTTACATCCTGCTCGAAGGCATCGAGCAATGCATCCAGCAGCGGCACCGGCAGGCCGTGGCGCGCCACTTGTGCATGCAGCGCCGCAAACAGCGGCTGCCACGCCGGCGGCGGCTCCATCTGCTGCCATAGACATAACCGGAACTCACGCAGCTGCTGCAGCCGCTCGGCCATGGGCGCGTTGCCCTCGTCGGCGAGGTCGTCAGCGGTGCGTGCAAAGTGGTAGATCGCAGCCACTGGCGCGCGCAGGTGCGCCGGGCACAGCCAGCTTGCCACCGGGAAATTCTCGTAGTGGTGGATCGGTGTGTAGGCAGAGGTCGAAGTGGCCATGGGGCGTATTAGAACCTGTTTACGGTCTTTTTATGCGCCGCGCACTGGACCTCCGGCGCAAGGCCAGGGCAGGTCGGCGTGCCGCGGTGATGCGTGTTGCATGCCTAAGCGGCAGCGCAGGGGACAGCCGCGGCGTTCTCCTGCGTCACAATGGCGCGTCGCAGTGTAGGCTGCGGCTCTGGCCGTGGCCAGAGCCTGTTCAGGATCCTCTCTTCAAGCACGGATACGATGATGTTGCGCTTTCCGCATCAAGTCTTTGTCACCGCGGTGGTCGCGGTGTTTCTTGCCGCCTGTGCACCGCCGGAGCCGGCACCAGCGCCGGTGCGCGCGGTCAAAGTCATCGCAGCGGGCGCACAGAACGTGTGGGCGCCCATTCAGTATGCCGGTGTGGTGACGGCGCGCAGCGAGGCGGATCTGGGTTTTCGTGTCGCCGGCAAGCTGCTGCAGCGCCCGGTCATGCAGGGCCAGCGCGTGCACGCCGGCGAGCTGCTGGCGCAACTGGATGCGACGGATTTCCAACTGTCTGCCACCGCGGCACAGGCGCAATTGCGCGCGGCCATCACCGAGCGTGACCTGCAGGCGGCTGATCTGGCGCGGTATCGGGAGCTGCGCGCGCAGAACTTCATCAGCGCGGCGGAACTTGATCGGCGCATTGCCGCGTTGAAGGCAGCGGAATCGCGCGTCGAGCAGGCGCGCGCGCAGCTGGCCGCCCAGAGCAACCAGGCGCAATATACGCGGCTGCTGGCCGATGCCGATGGCGTGGTCACGGCAACGCTGGCCGAGCCGGGGCAGGTGGTGGCTGCAGGCGCGCCGGTGGTGCGACTGGCGCGCGATGGCGCGCGCGACGTGGCGTTCGCGGTGCCGGAGCAGCGCGTGGCGCAGGTCAAGGTGGGCCAGCGCGTGACAGTGCGGGCCTGGGCTGACAGCACAACGGTGCAACAGGCGCGCGTGCGCGAGATCGCCGCCAGTGCCGATCCGGCCACGCGCACCTTTGCCGTGAAAGTGGAAATTCTCGATGAACCGCAGCCGCCGCTGGGGGCGACGGTTACCGTGGACTGGCCACAGCGCATCGACGGGCAAACGCACATCCTGTTGCCCAGCGCGGCCGTGTGGCGCAACGATGCCGGCCAGAACGCCGTCTGGGTGTTTGACGCCGCTGCGCAGACGGTGCATGAACGTACCGTGGAACTTGCTGGCGTTCAGGGTAATGACTGGGTGGTGACGCACGGGCTGGAGGATGGGGAGCTGGTGGTGGCCGCTGGCGTGCATGTGCTGCATGATGGCGAGCGTGTGGTGCGCTTTGCTGCCGACCCGTCGGATGCGCCTGCAGCGAGCACTTCCGGCAGCGGAGAGCTGCCATGAGCACCAGTCCGCCAGTATCCCGCCACAACGTTTCCAAGTGGGCGCTGGAGCATCCGGCGCTGACGCGCTACCTGCTGGTGGTGCTGATGCTGCTGGGCCTGGCCGCGTACTTCCAGCTCGGTCAGGATGAGGACCCTCCCTTTACCTTTCGCGCCATGGTGGTGCAGACCAACTGGCCTGGCGCGACGGCCGAGCAGGTCACCGAGCAGGTTACCAGCCGGCTGGAGCGAACCCTGCAGGAGGTGCCGTACTCCGACAAGATCGAGAGCTACTCCAAGCCCGGCCAGTCGCAGATCATCTTCCAGCTGGCGGAAAACAGTCCGCCTGAGGCGATCGACCAGCTCTGGTACACCGTGCGCAAGAAGATTGGCGACATGGCCTGGCAGCTGCCACAAGGCGTGCAGGGGCCATTCTTCATGGATGAGTTTGGCGACGTGTTTGGCGTCATCTACGCGCTCTCGGGCGATGGCTACAGCTACGCCGAGCTGAAGGACGTGGCCGAGCAGGTGCGCCAGCGCCTGCTGCGTTTGCCGGATGTGGCCAAGGTGGAGCTGTTTGGCGAGCAGCCGCAGCGCATCTACATCGAGGCGCCGCAGCAGCGTCTGTCACAGCTGGGGCTGAACATGAACGAAGTGCTGCAGCAGCTGGGCCAGCAGAACGCCGTGGCATCGGCAGGCAGCGTGCATGGCGCTGACGAACAGGTGCGCGTGCGCATCGAAGGTCAGTTCGAAGCGCTGGAGGACCTGCGTGCGATGCCGATCCGCGCGGCAAGTGGCCAGCAACTGCGCCTGGGGGATATTGCACGGGTCTGGCGTGGCTACGAGGATCCACCCTCTGTCAAGGTACGTTTCGAAGGGCGGCCGGTGGTGGCATTGGGCGTGTCCATGGCCAAGGGCGGCGACATCGTGGCGCTGGGCAAGGCGCTGCATGAGGAGGTGGGCCGCCTGGCACCGCTACTGCCTGCGGGCATGGTGCTGGACAACGTGCAGGACCAGCCGGAAGTGGTGACCGGCGCCGTCAACGAGTTCGTGAAGGTGCTCATTGAGGCCGTGACCATTGTGCTTGCGGTGAGCTTTCTCAGCCTGGGCCTGCACAAGCGCTCCGGAACGCAGCCGTGGTGGCGCCGCTATAGACTGGACATGCGTCCTGGGCTAGTCGTCGCGATCACCATCCCGCTGGTGCTGGCATTGACATTCCTGGCCATGTTTTACTGGGGCATCGGCCTGCACAAGGTGTCGCTGGGCTCGCTCATCATCGCGCTGGGGCTGATGGTGGATGACGCCATCATCGCCGTTGAAATGATGGTGCGCAAGATGGAAGAAGGCTACAGCAAGTTTCGCGCGGCCCTGTTTGCCTACGACATTACCGCCAAGCCCATGCTCACGGGCACGCTGATCACCGCTGCCGGCTTTCTGCCCATCGGCATCGCCAAGTCGATGACCGGCGAGTACACCTTCGCGATCTTTGGCGTGACAGTGGTGGCGCTGCTGCTGTCGTGGATCGTCTCGGTGTTCTTCGTGCCCTATCTGGGGCTGCTGCTGCTACGCACGCCGGCACATGTGCAGGCCATCCGCGCCGATGACGAATACGCGCACCACCCGATGAACCGCGGCGGTCCCGCGGTGGCCACGCAGGCGGACGCCACGCAGGATGGCGAGGCTGGCCATGACGTCTATGACACTGCGTTCTACCGGCGCTTTCGCGCCATCGTGGATGGGTGCCTCGTGCACCGGTGGCTGACCATCGGCATCACGCTGCTGATCTTTGCCGCGGGTCTGGTGGGGCTGAGTCGGGTGCAACAGCAGTTTTTTCCCGACTCCAATCGTCCGGAGATTCTGGTGGATCTCTGGTTGCCCGAAGGCGCTTCCTTCCAGGCAACTGAGCAGGTTGCACTGCGCGCCGAGGCATTGGTGCATGGTCAGCCCGGTGTGCGCAATGTCGCCACCTGGATCGGCTCGGGGGTGCCGCGTTTTTACCTTCCGCTGGACCAGACGCTGCCGCAGAGCAATGTTGCGCAGCTGATGGTGCAGACGCAGTCGCTGCACGAGCGCGATGTCCTGCTGCAGTCGCTGCCGGGCTATCTCGCACAACAGCTGCCGCAGGCGCGCGCACGCGTGAAACTGTTGCCGATGGGCCCGCCTGTGCCGTATCCGGTGCAGTTTCGCGTCGTGGGGCCTGATCCCGCCAAGCTGCGCAAACATGCTGATGCGGTGCGCGCGCTGATGGCCGATCACCCTGACATGCGCGGCGTCAATGACAACTGGAACCAGCCGATCAAGGCATGGCGCTTCAACGTCGATCAGGACAAGGCGCTGGCCCTGGGCGTGAGCAGCCAGTCCATTGCGCGCGGCACGCAGTTGATTCTGGAAGGGGAGACTATTGGCCAGTACCGTGAGGGGGATGAGCTCATCGACATCGTGCTGCGTCCACCGTTGCAGGAGCGCGAGAGCCTTACGGCGCTGGGCAATGCCTACATCAACACCAAGTTCGGCGGGGCTATTCCGCTGTCGCAGATTGCCTCGCCGGAGCTTGCCTGGGAATGGGGCGTGTTGTGGCGCTACAACCGCGAATATGCGGTTACCGTGCAGGGCGATGTGGTCGAGGGCATGCAGGGCGCCACCGTCAGCGAGGCACTGCTGCCGAAATTGCGGCAGTTGGAGCGGCAGTGGCACGCCGAAGGCGATACGGACTACCGCATTGAAGTGGCCGGTGCCGTGGCCGAGAGCGCCAAGGGTGTGGCCTCCATCGCTGCAGGCGTGCCTCTGATGCTGTTCATCATTTTCACGCTGCTGGTGATTCAGTTGCACAGCTTCTCGCGCGCCTTGCTGGTGTTCCTCACTGGCCCGCTGGGGATTGCCGGCGTCGCCGCAGCATTGCTGCTGTCGGGCAAGCCATTTGGTTTCGTGGCGCTACTGGGTGTAATTGCCCTGATGGGCATGATCCAGCGCAACGCCGTGATTCTGATCGACCAGATCGAGATGGAGCGCGCTGCGGGCGTGCCGGCGTGGGACGCTATCATCGACGCGGCCACGCACCGGCTGCGGCCGATCGCGCTGACGGCCGCCGCGGCGGTGCTCGCAATGATTCCACTCTCGCGCAGTGTGTTCTGGGGCCCGATGGCCATTGCCATCATGGGAGGTCTGATCGTGGCCACCGTGCTGACACTGCTGGCACTGCCGGCCATGTATGCGGCCTGGTTCAGGGTGCGGCGCGAGAGGCAGGCGGCGTGATGTAAGGCGCACGACGCCGCCAGTGCCGATGCAGATTTTTGGCTGCGCTGGCAAACATCTGTAGAATCGGCCGGTTTTACTGGTGCCAAAGCCAGTAAAGCGTTGCGCGGGTGGCGAAATTGGTAGACGCACCAGGTTTAGGTCCTGACGCCAGCAATGGTGTGGGGGTTCGAGTCCCCCCCCGCGCACCAGCTTTTGTGGTGGACCGTTCGGTTTTTTGGGGCGAACGCTCACGGATTTTTCAATGGCGCGGCTCAGGCCGGGCAGTGTGGCGCTGCCGATGGCGCGGCGTCGGCCTTACAGGGAAGTTTTCATGGCAGTCAATGTGGAAGTACTGGAAAAGCTCGAGCGCAAGATCACGCTGAATGTGCCTGTGCGCAGCGTTCAGGATGAGGTGCAGGCGCGCCTGCGGCGCCTGGCCCGCACGGTGAAGATGGACGGCTTTCGGCCGGGCAAGGTGCCGCTGTCGGTGGTGGCCCAGCGCTATGGCAGCGCCATCCAGTACGAAGTGCTCAACGACAAGGTGGGCGAGGCCTTCAACCAGGCCGCCAGCGAGGCCCAGCTGCGCATCGCCGGCCAGCCGCGCATCAGCGAGAAGGAAGGCGCGGCCGAAGGCTTTCTCGACTTCGAGGCGGTGTTCGAAGTGTTTCCGGAAGTCAAGATCGGCGATCTGACCGATCTGGAGATCGAACGTATCAGTGTGGCCGTGGATGAGGACGCGATCGACCGCACCATCGACATCCTGCGCAAGCAGCGCCGTACCTTTGCGCCGCGCGGCGAAGATGAGGCGGTGCAGGATGGCGACCGCGTCACCGTTGATTTCGAAGGCAAGATCGATGGCGACGCCTTTGCCGGTGGCAAGGCCGAGGGCTTTGCATTCCTGGTGGGCGAAGGCCAGATGCTCAAGGAGTTCGAGGATGCCGTGCGCGGCATGAAGGTGGGCGAGAGCAAGACCTTCCCGCTGGCCTTTCCGGCTGACTACCATGGGCAGGAAGTGGCTGGCAAGACGGCCGACTTCCTGGTAACGGTGCAGAAGATCGAAGTGGCCGAGCTGCCCGACGTTGACGATGCCTTCGCCAAGGCGCTGGGAGTGGAGGCCGGCACGGTCGAGGGACTGCGCGCGGACATCCGCAAGAATCTGGAGCGCGAGGTCAAGTTCCGCGTGCAGGCGCGCAACAAGCAGAACGTGCTGGATGCCTTGCTGACCAAGGCTGAGCTCGATTTGCCCAACGCCGCAGTGCAGGCCGAGATCGAGCGCCTGCGTGAAGGCGCCCGCGACGAGCTGCGCCAGCGCGGTGTGGAGAACGTCGAGCAGTCGCAGATCCCGGACGAGATCTTCCGCCCGCAGGCCGAGCGCCGTGTCCGGCTCGGTCTGGTGGTGGCCGAGCTGGTGCGTGCCAATGAGCTGCAGGCTACGCCCGATCAGGTGCGCGCGCATGTCGAGGAGCTTGCCGCCAGCTATGAAAAGCCTGATGAAGTCGTCAAGTGGTACTACAGCGACCGCCAGCGCCTGGGCGAGGTGGAGGCTGTGGTCATCGAGAACAATGTCACCGAGTTCGTGCTGCGCCAGGCCAAGACAGTGGATAAGACCATCGGTTTTGACGAGCTGATGAACCCCGCACAGGCTGCCGAATCGGCCGAGCAGGACGCGCAACAGGCCTGATTCTGGCCCGCCTGGGCCGGTGGGCCGAACAGTAGATTGCCGGCAGGGGCTTGTGTCAGCGTGCACAAGCCCTTATTTGTTGGGGAGTTGGCGGGGCAGATTGAGGCTGCGGCCGCGCTGCCGATCCAATTCTTGTACCATGCTTGCATGGGGTGCGGTATGCCCCCGCAGTGTGGAAACGCCGCGCTCACTAGGAGAGAGAACATGAACATGCTGGAAATGCAGAACCTGGGGCTGATCCCCACGGTCATCGAACAGTCGGGCCGCGGTGAACGCGCGTTTGACATCTATTCGCGCCTGCTCAAGGAACGCGTGGTGTTTTTGGTCGGCGAAGTCAATGACCAGACCGCCAACCTCGTTGTGGCACAGCTGCTGTTCCTGGAAAGCGAAAACCCCGACAAGGACATCTCGCTCTACATCAACTCGCCGGGTGGCAGCGTCACTGCCGGCATGTCGGTGTACGACACCATGCAGTTCATCAAGCCGGATGTCTCGACCATGTGTCTGGGCTTTGCCGCCAGCATGGGCGCGTTCCTGCTGGCTGCGGGGGCCAAGGGCAAGCGCTATTCACTGCCCAACTCGAAGATCATGATCCATCAGGTACTTGGAGGCGCGCGCGGTCAGGCAACGGACATCGAAATCCATGCGCGTGACATTCTGCGCACCAAGGAGCAGATGAATCGCATCCTGGCCGAGCGTACTGGTCAGCCGTACGAGAAGATCCAACATGACACCGAGCGGGACTACTTCATGACCGCTCCGGAGGCCAAGGACTATGGCCTCGTGGATCAGGTAGTGGAAAAACGCAGCTGACGCGTCAGGCGCGCTCACGCGCCTCGGCCCCCATCGGGGGGTCTGCGCAAAACCACACATTCGTGCCATGTGCGCCCCCTTGAGCCGTTTGCAGGGTGCGCCACATGGCGTTTTGCGTTATAACGGCCCATTGCAATCTTCGCCTGCTGTGGCGAAGATTGCCTGAATTGCCGGAGCGGGGCATGTATGCTGCGACACCAGCGGCACAGTCCCGATCCGACGGCAGAGGCGCCTGGCGAATAGTGCCTCTGCCCATCCTGAACTGAAGAAGGTATTGCCCGCATGGCAGAGAAGAAAAGCGCTGGTGAGAAAACCCTTTACTGCTCGTTTTGCGGTAAGAGTCAGCATGAAGTCAAGAAACTGATTGCCGGGCCGTCGGTATTCATCTGTGATGAATGCATTGACCTGTGCAATGAAATCGTGCGCGACGAAGCCAGCAGCGAGGAAGCAGCAGGGGGCGCGTCGCGCCCGAATCTGCCCGCGCCGGCCGAGATCAAGGCCAACCTCGACAACTATGTCATTGGTCAGGAAAAGGCCAAGCAGGCGCTGGCGGTGGCGGTGTACAACCATTACAAACGCCTGTGGCACAAGGATCAGAGCGGCAGCAGCAAGGATGATGTCGAGCTAACCAAGAGCAACATCCTGCTGATCGGGCCTACCGGCTCTGGCAAGACACTGCTGGCGCAGACCCTGGCAAAAATGCTCAACGTGCCATTCGTCATGGCCGATGCCACGACCCTGACCGAAGCCGGTTATGTGGGCGAGGACGTCGAGAACATCGTGCAGAAGCTGCTGCAGAGCTGCGACTACAAGATCGAGGAGGCGCAGCGCGGCATCGTCTATATCGACGAGATCGACAAGATCTCGCGCAAGGCCGACAACCCGTCGATCACCCGCGATGTCTCTGGTGAAGGGGTGCAGCAGGCACTGCTCAAGCTCATCGAGGGCACGATGGCCAGCATCCCGCCGCAGGGCGGGCGCAAGCACCCGAATCAGGATTTCCTGCAGGTCGACACCACCAACATCCTGTTCATCTGCGGCGGTGCATTCGCTGGCCTGGAGAAGATCATCGAGAACCGCACCGAGGCCTCCGGAATCGGGTTCGGAGCTGCGGTCAAGTCCAAGGAAAACCGCAGTGTCACCGAGCTGTTTGCCGAGATCGAACCCGAGGATTTGATCAAGTACGGCATCATTCCCGAGCTGATCGGTCGGCTGCCCGTCGTGACGGCACTGTCCGAGCTGGATGAGGAGGCCTTGGTCAAGATCCTCACCGAGCCGCGCAACGCGCTGGTCAAGCAGTACGCCAAGCTGTTTGCCATGGAGAACGTGGAACTGGAGATCCGGCCGGAAGCTTTGAGGGCCATTGCGCGCAAGGCAATCGCTCGCAAGACCGGTGCGCGGGGCTTGCGCTCAATCCTTGAGCAAGCATTGCTGAGCACGATGTACGAGTTGCCGTCCATGACCAACGTGCAGAAAGTAGTGGTCGAGGAGTCGACCATCACCGAAGGCAAGGCCCCGCTGCTGGTCTACCGGGAAGAGGTCAAGAAGGCCTGATGCGCGCGGGCAGACGCGGCGCCGCAGTGCGCATGGAGGGGATTTTTTGCCTCGCCAGCGCTCTGGTCAGAGTCGTGTAGAATCGCCGCTTTTCCGCACCATGCGGAAAAACCTGGCGCGGTAGCAAAGTGGTTATGCACCGGATTGCAAATCCGTTTACCCCGGTTCGATTCCGGGCCGCGCCTCCAAATAAATCAAGGGCTTACACGGTTTTCCGGTAAGCCCTTTTCTACATTTCTTCTACACCTTCCTACCGGAGCCGTAGCGGCGCAACGTGCACTCCTTGGCGCGAGCGCACATAGTGTTCCGTCATGTCCCTCTTGGAGTGCCCGAGCAATTGCTGTGCATGGGCCAGATCGCCCAAGTCCGTAGCAGCCTTGGCACGGATGTCGCGAAACTGGAAGAACACGCCGGCTGCCTTGCGCGCTTTCTCAAAGCCCTTGAACAGGCCCGGATAGCTCAACGGCTGCCCATCTTCGCGCTGTAGTAGCCATTCACCAATCTCCTGACCGCGCCGCAGCTTGATGCGTTCCAGAACGTCGGCCAGGTCACCGCTTACCTCGATGGACAAAAGCGCCCCCGTCTTGTTCTGCCGTACGTGCAGAGCGCCGCGGTAAATGTCCGACCAGCGCATCTTGAGCAGGTCTGCTGGGCGCTGTGCCGTCAAATAGGCCAAGTCCATGGCATCGGCAATGACGGGCTTTGCCGCGCGCTTGACGGCCTTGAATTCATGGTCTTGCACATAGCGTGAGCGGCCAGCTTCTCGAAACCCCCGCACGCCCTGGCACGGATTGGCTGCGTTGGTGTAACCCCATTCCCTCGCCTTGTTGAAGATGTGTGAAAGCAAAGCCTTTTCACGGTTGGCGCGCACTGGTGCTTGTTCGCCCCTTGCATCCATGTAGCGGCGCACGTGAAAGGGCTGAATATCGCCCACACGCATGGCACCAAATGCCCTCAGAAGGTTTGGCACCTCGGCCTCGTTATCCTTGCGTGTGCGTGCAGCCTTCTTGGGCATGACTTCGCGCATGTAACGCTGAACCACGTTTGCCAGAGAATCAGGTGCGCCCTGTGCGGACTGCGCTTCCACCTGTGCCCATAAGATCAGCGCTTCTTGCTTATCTTCGGACAATGGCGTCCAGATCCGATTGCGTCCAGCAGTGACGTGGTACCACGTCTTGCCCTTCTGGTACATGCGCACGACCTTGCCGATTGGCGGCTCAGGCATGCGCATCTCCCAGCATTGAGTACGGCCCCTTGTGGTCGATACCGCCCGCGTACGCGAACATTTGGATGGCAAGCACCTTGCCCTTGCTGAAGAAAACATGCCAGGGGCTTGGCAACACTTCGCCGCTTTCGATGTTGACCAACCCCACGCCTTTGATGCGTTTGATGGGTGTATTGACCCCTGCCAGACGTTTAAGCCAGCCTGCATAGTTCAACCAACGACAGATTGCGCGGCCTTCTTTGGGCAGGCCCCCTCGACCGCTCAGGCGACACCCTCGCGGAAACAGTCCGCCACTGTCCATCTTGGAAAGGTACTTGACCATGTAGCCCACGGCATTGCGTGCCCACTCGATCTTGGTCATGCCGTGCGGCCACCAGCTCTGCTTGTCGGGTTTGGGCAGGGTCAGCCCCTTGGGCAGCCAGATCAGCACGTGATAGTGCAACGCGCCACGCTTTTGCAGTTCTGCCACCCAAACGTAATGCAGGGTATGCCCGCGCCGAGCCATCCACTTGCGTGCGCTGTCCAAGAATCGGGAAATGTGGCATGCCTCAAACCCGTCCACATCCCGATAGGTCAATGTGACCATGGCAGGCTTGAAGCGTCTTGGCCCCAGCTCCTGCTGCAGGATGTTGGCTGCTGCGGGAATGGTTCTGCGAAGACGTTGAATCCGGGATTTTTTGGAATCTATCTCCAAGTATTCAGGAGACGACGTCGCACTTGTTGAAGTGTTGACAAGCCCAGAAGCAGGCGTTCCGCCCGCTTCCTGCGAGCGCCCCGATGCCGCGCCAGTCTCCCCGCAAGCGGGGCCCCTCGGCGCGGCAGTCGGCGGCTCGCCAGCAGGCGCATGCCGTCGCAAGGAATCAACGTTGGATTGTGCAGTAGGCGTTTTCGCAGCAGGGATAAATAAAGGGTATGACATACCCTTTATTTGAAAGGATATTTATTACCCTGTCAAGGTGTTTGCATACCCTTTATTCTGCGAGTCCGCGCTTGTCCAGACCATCAGGGGGCTTGATGTCTCCGGAGACAAGCTTCCAGAAGTTGGAAACAGACTGAATGATCTTGTACGCATTGGTGCGATCGGCATCTGGGCCGTACTCCGGAAACACCTCGCGAATTTTGATGCCTAAGATGTCTTCGTACTTGGCAATCGTGCGTTTGTTATGCACGACCACCAGTACACGCCACCCGAAGTGAAAGCCGATCATGTACATCCCAAGCGCAGATTCCAGTTCATCAATCTGGATGCCTGTTTGTCGGATCGCCCTATCCATCACTGCGTAGCGTTCGATCGCCTCCTCGGGGGTGGCAGGAGGAGTTTTAGTGGCAATAGGTTTTGGCGTAGGCATGCGCAAAGGATAGCAGGGAAGGGGACTTGAAACTACCTATTGCCGCCTGTTCGGCGGCCTGGTGGCGGAGCCCCGCCCCCAGCGCCGTTGACCGTGGAAAAGCCGTCCTGCCCACCGTCCGTTACCCACCGGCTGCGCCCGTGGATAACGGCCCGTGGACAGCCCTTCGGGTGCGACGACTTTTCCACCGCCTAACAGCTCCCCCCGCCCTGATTGACAGCCTTACAGATCAAGCGCCTTGCAGCAAGTTAGCTGCTATGCTAGATTGCATTGCAATTGCAATGCAAAGGGCTGTTATGAAAACCGCAACTTTTCCATCTTTGAGAGTCGACCCACAACTGCGTCAAGACACTGAAAGTGTGCTGCAAGAGGGCGAGAGCCTGTCGCAGTTCATTGAGAAGGCAGTGCGCAGCCAGGTTGCCCTGCGCCAGGCCAAAGCGGACTTTTTAGCACGTGCCTTGGTATCCAGAGATAAGGCGCGAGCGACGGGCCGCTATGTGGATGCGGATGCCGTGGTAGGCAAGCTCAGGCAGCGCCTGCAGCAGGCAAAAGACGAGCGCGCCAACGCATGAAGTATTCGGTTCGTTTTACGGAAGATGCCGAAGAGGACTTGCGACGCCTGTACGAATTCCTTCTTGAACGTGACGCTTCTGATTTTGATGTGGCCGAGCGCGCCCTTTCGGCCATCATGAAGGGCATCGAGTTTCTGAAGATACTGCCGTACAGTTGCAGGAAAGTGGAGGACGGCAATCCTTTCCTGCGAGAACTTGTTATCTCTTTTGGTTCATCGGGCTATGTGGCGCTATTTGAGATCGAGCCCAATGACACAGTGACTGTTTTGGCCGTGAGGCATCAGAGAGAGTCAGACTTTCACTGATCTATCGCCTTGAGGTGCCTGAAATTTTCTTCAGATTGCAAATCTGTTTACCCCGGTTCGATTCCGGGCCGCGCCTCCAGATCTCATTGAGCCCTTGGGTCGGTTTTCGCAAGGGCTTTTTTATTGTCCAGGGCGCAGGCAGGGGCACGTTACCGGCTCAGGCAGGGCGAAGCGGTGCGTGCGGAAGCCGAATCAGGTGCGCTGCGCCTGGCATCCGGACTGACCCTTACTACCAAAGTCGTCTGGTTGGCGCGCCGGTGCGCCGGTACATTGAAGTCTCCGAAAAAGGCGGCCCTTCCAGTGCGCATGGGGGGTGATATCAAGAATGCACTGTCGGGCCTTGACGCCGCGCAGTGCCAAAGGAGACAGGACAATGAGTACATCCGAGCAGGTGGTGGCCAGCGTGCTGCGGCATCCGCGTTACCAGGAGTTACTGGCACGACGCGGACGCACCAGCCTGGTCTTTTTCACGATCACATGGATCATCTATGCGGGCTACATCCTCACGCTGGCGTTTCTGCCTGACGTGATGGGGCAGCCCGTGGGCAATCTGACGCTGAGTTACGGCGTCCTGGGCGCCGTACTGGTATGCATCAGCGCGGTGGTGCTGATCAGCCTGTACGTGTACATCTCCAACAAGGTGTTTGATCCAATGCTGGCAGCCATTCTGAAGGACGTGCAATGAAAAAGACCCTCGCTCTCTTTGCCGGTCTGATGGCCGTGTCAGGTGCGTCCTATGCAGCCGCACCGGGGCAGGCGAACGTGCCTGCCATCGTGATGTTTCTGGTGTTCATCGTGGGCACGATGGGCATTACCTACTGGGCCGCACGGCAGACCAAGACGACTTCGGATTTCTACACCGCAGGCGGTGGCATAACCGGTTTTCAGAATGGCCTTGCCATCGCCGGAGACTATCTCTCGGCGGCGTCCTTTCTGGGCATTGCTGGCATGGTGTACGTGAGTGGCTTCGATGGAATGGTGTACGCCATCGGTTTCCTGTTTGGCTGGCCGGTGGTGATGTTCCTGATCGCCGAGCGGCTGCGCAATCTGGGCAAGTACAACTTTGCCGACGTCACGTCCTTCCGGATGGAGCAGACGCCGATTCGCCTGCTGGCGGCAAGCGCCTCGCTGATCATCATTGCGCTGTATTTGATTGCGCAGATGGTGGGCGCTGGCAAGCTGATCGTGCTGCTGTTTGGTATCAATTACAAGCTGGCGGTCGTTATCGTTGGCAGCCTGATGATGATCTACGTCACATTCGGCGGCATGACGGCCACGACCTGGGTGCAGATCATCAAGGCGGTGTTGATGCTGTTTGGCGCGACGCTGATGTCGTTTCTGGTGCTGGCGGCATTCAGTTTCAATCCTGATCGCATGCTTGCCGAAGCGGTGGCTGCGCACCCCAATGGCATCAGCATCATGGCGCCCGGCCAGTCGCTCATCAGCAACCCATGGAATGCCCTGTCACTGGGGCTTGGGCTGGCGCTGGGTACGGCAGGTCTGCCGCACATCCTGATGCGGTTCTTCACCGTCTCGAACGCCAAGGAGGCGCGCAAATCGGTGATTTATGCCAGCTCCTTCATCGGGTACTTCTACTTGCTGACATTCATCATCGGCTTTGGCGCCATCGCACTGCTGGTGCGGCATCCCGAGTACTACGCGACCAATCCGGATGGCAGTTTCGACATGCTCACCTCCCTGATCGGCGGCACCAACATGGTGGCGGTGCACCTGGCCAATGCGGTCGGTGGCAGCCTGTTGCTGGGTTTCCTGGCCGCAGTGACGTTTGCGACGATCGTCGCCGTCGTGGCGGGTCTGGCGCTGGCTGGCGCCGCAGCGATTTCGCACGATTTGTACGCCAATGTGTTTGCCCGCGGCCGGGCAACGGAGAAGATGCAGATGCGTATTTCCAAGATTTCGACGATCTCGCTGGGGGTCATTGCCATCTTGCTGGGCATCATTTTCGAGAACCAGAATGTGGCGTTCATGGTCGGGCTGGCGTTTGCGATTGCTGCCAGTGCCAACTTCCCGGTGCTGGTGCTGTCCATTTCCTGGCGCGGCTGCACCACGCGTGGTGCCACGCTGGGCGGCTTTATCGGACTGGTCGTGGCAACCCTCTGGGTGGTGCTGTCCAAGACGGTGTGGGTGGACGTGTTCGGATTCGCCACACCCATCACGCCGTTCCCGAATCCGGGTATCGTATCGATTCCGCTGGCGTTCATCGCAATCTGGTTCTTCTCCGTGACGGACAAGTCCGCGCGTGCGGTGCGTGAGCGGGCAGCGTTTGACGCCCTGACGGTGCGCAGCCAGACCGGCATCGGTGCTTCGTCTGCCAGTGCCCATTGAGCGCAGATTCCAGGGCCCTGTGGATGTGAGCACGGGCGCCCGTTAGCGAAAGCGGCCGGCCTGAAGGCGGAACCTGATTCATCGACAACTGATTATTGGAGACATGTCCATGAGCGAAGACGTTTACCCAGTCAACCCGGCCCTTGCCGGCCCCAACACCATCACTGCCGAGCAGTACGCGCAGATGTACCAGGAGTCCGTCACGAATCCCGACGCTTTCTGGGGACGTGTGGCCAAGCGTTTGCACTGGTTCAAGGAGCCGACGGTCGTCAAGGACACGAGCTTTGATCCGGAGAACTTTCACATCCGCTGGTTTGCCGATGGTGAGCTCAATGTCAGCGTCAACTGCCTGGACCGGCATCTGGCCACGCGAGGCGACAAGGTGGCACTGCTGTGGGAGCCCGACGATCCGAACCAGCCGGGTGAGAAGGTGACCTACCGGCAGCTCTATGAACGGGTCGCTCGGTTGGGCAACGCACTGCGGCGCCTGGGTGTGAAGAAGGGCGATCGCGTCACCGTCTACCTGCCGATGGTGCCTGACGCCGCCGTTGCGTTGTTGGCCTGCGCGCGCATCGGCGCCATCCACAACGTGGTATTTGGCGGCTTTTCTCCAGGCTCCGTGGCCGACCGCGTGCGCGACAGCAGCGCCAAGGTCATCATCACCGCCGACGAGGGCTTGCGTGCCGGGCGCAAGGTTCCGCTCAAGGCGAACGTGGATGCGGCCTTGCAGCAAGAGGGCACGGACACGGTAGAAAAAGTCATCGTGCTGCGGCATACGGGTGGCGACATCGTCATGCAGTCAGGACGTGACCTGTGGCTGCATGAGATCACCGCCGCCGAGTCCACCGAATGCGAGCCCGAGCGCATGAACGCGGAAGATCCGCTGTTCATCCTCTACACCTCTGGCTCAACGGGCAAGCCCAAGGGCGTGGTGCACACCACCGGCGGCTATCTGGTGCATGCCAGTTACAGCCACGAAACCGTGTTCGACCTGCGCGAGGACGATGTCTACTGGTGCACCGCTGACATTGGCTGGATCACGGGCCACAGCTACATCGTCTACGGGCCGCTGGCCAATGGCGCCACCTCGCTGATCTTCGAGGGGGTGCCCAGCTACCCGGATGGTGCCCGCTTCTGGCAGGTGATTGACAAGCACCAGGTCACCATCTTCTACACCGCGCCGACGGCGATTCGTGCGCTGATGCGAGAGGGAGAGGAACCGGTCAAGAAGACCTCCCGCCAGTCGCTGCGGCTGCTTGGGTCGGTGGGCGAGCCGATCAACCCCGAGGCCTGGCGCTGGTATCACGAGGTCGTTGGCAATGGCAAGCTGCCAATTGTAGATACCTGGTGGCAGACAGAAACCGGTGGCATCATGATCGCGCCGTTGCCTGGTGCCACGGCGCTCAAGCCAGGGTCAGCCACCCGGCCCTGGTTTGGCGTGCAGCCAGCGCTGGTGGATGCGCAAGGCCAGTTCGTCGAGGGTGAGGGGGAGGGCAATCTCGTGATCGTCGATTCTTGGCCCGGCCAGGCGCGTACGGTGTTCGGCGATCACCAGCGCTTCATCGATACCTATTTCAAGGCCTATCCTGGCATGTACTTCACGGGCGACGGTTGCCGCAGGGATGCCGATGGCTACTACTGGATCACGGGCCGGGTCGATGATGTGATTAACGTCAGCGGCCACCGCATCGGCACGGCCGAGCTGGAAAGTGCGCTGGTGCTGCACGACAAGGTTGCCGAGGCCGCCGCCGTGGGCTATCCGCACGACCTCAAGGGCCAGGGCATCTACGTCTACGTCACGCTGGTTGCGGGGGTCGAGGGCAGCGACGAGCTGCGCAAGGAGCTCATCGCCCATGTGCGCAAGGTCATCGGCCCTATTGCCACGCCCGACCACCTGCAGTGGGCGCCGGCACTGCCCAAGACGCGCTCGGGCAAGATTATGCGGCGCATTCTGCGCAAGATCGCGGAAAACGCGCCCGACCAGCTGGGCGACACCAGCACGCTGGCCGATCCGAGCGTGGTTGACACACTGGTGAGTGAGCGGCTGAACACCTGAGCGACGCGTGCCTTGGCGAGCGCGCATTTGTGCGCGACCTCGCCTCTGACATACGTCCGATGCCCCGGAGCCCAGGCTCTGGCGCATCGGCGTTTTTTACCGTCGGCTAACGCACGTGTGCGCCGCGCGCTTGGTCAGATGCGCGGCAATCGCTGCGACGTGCTTGGCATATGTGTACGCTGCACGCGAGAATAGGGACTTTGCCCGCTGGCAGCATTTGCGTAGATGTAAATATGCCCACGATCCTGATCGCCGACGACCACCCGCTGTTTCGCGAGGCACTGCGCACCACCATTTCCCGGCTTTGGCCCGATGCGCAGATCGCCGAGGCGCATGATGTGCCTGCGCTGCATGCGGTGGTCGATCGGCATGGCCAGGCGGACATGTTGCTGCTGGACTTGACCATGCCCGGCAGCGACGGCTTCGAGCAGCTGGTGTGGCTGCGGGCGCGCCATCCGCAGCTGCCGGTGGTGATTGTCTCCGCGCACGAGGATGCCCAATCGATGCGCCGTGCGCTGGACCATGGCGCGTTTGGTTTCATCCCCAAGTCCAGCGATGTGACCACGCTGGCTGCCGCGCTGCAGCAGGTGCTTGATGGCGAGCCGTGGTTCCCGGGGCAGGCGCAAGCCGAGGGTGGCGCAGGCGACGAGGAAAAGGACGCCGCGCAGCGGCTGGCGACGCTGACACCGCAGCAGATGCGGGTGCTGCAGCTGGTGGCCGCCGGGCGCCTGAACAAGCAGATCGCCCACGATCTGGGTACGTCCGAGGCGACCGTGAAGGCGCACATGTCCGCCGTGCTGCGCAAGCTGGGTGCGACCAACCGTACCGAGGCCGTGGCCATGGCGCATCGCCTTGGGTGGCACAGGCCCTAGCTGCTTCGGCTAGCCCGCCGCTGTGCCATCAGCCACGCTCGCAGTGCAGCGGGCCTGACGGGTTTGGTGAGCACAGTGCACTGGTGCTGTGCGGCTTCGCGCTGGAGCGTGTCGCTGCCATTGGCGGTAATCAGCGCGGCAGGTACACCGGGAGCCAGCCGGCGCAGCCGTGCCAGCGCCTGCAGGCCATCGAGCTGGTCGTAGAGGTGGTAGTCGATCAGCAGGCAGTCTGGGCGCCAGCCCTGCTGCAGGGTCTGCAAGGCCTGCTGCAATGTCAGCGCGCTGCGCATCGCAATGCCCCAGCGCGCCAGCAGCGCCGCCATGCCTTGCAGAATGTCCGGATCGTCGTCCAGGCAGAGCACACACATGTCTGCAAGGTCGGCGCCTGTCGCAGGCGCTCGGGGCGCGGCAGGAGTGCGCAGGGTGGAGGAACATTCTGTCGCATCCGTGGCGGGGGCATGTGGCACCCATACTCCAAACACGCTGCCATGGTCTGTCCGTGAGCGCACTTCGAGCGGATGCTCCAGCAGACGCGAGATGCGCTGGCAGATCGACAGGCCCAGTCCAAGGCCGCGGCCATCCCAGTCGAACACCTGGTGGTAGCGGTGAAATTCGTCATAGATGCGCGCCAGATGGACCTGCGGAATGCCGGGGCCCGTGTCCCAGACCTGGATGCGTACTCCGTTGCCGGCAGGCCTGGCGGTCATCAAAATGCGCCCATGCTGGGTATAGCGCAGCGCGTTGGCGATGAAGTTCTGCACGATGCGGCGCAGCATGCGCGGATCGCTGCGTACCCACAGGCGGTCACGCTGCGTGCTGCAGCGCAGCTGCCAGGCGATGTGGCGCTTGGCAGCAATCGGTGCGTATTGGTCAAACAAGGCCTGCAGCAGCTGGGCCACGTTCACGCGCTGCCATTGCGGCTGCAGCGCGCCCGCATCCAGGCGTGAGATGTCCAGTACGCCATCGAGCAATTCCTCCGCCGCCGTCAACGAAGCGTCGACGCGCTCGGCCAGATGGCGCATCTGCGCCGGGTTCTGTTCGTCCTGCAGGGCAGTGGCGAACAGTC
Source organism: Lampropedia cohaerens (assembly GCF_001005215.1). Lineage (GTDB taxonomy): Bacteria > Pseudomonadota > Gammaproteobacteria > Burkholderiales > Burkholderiaceae_C > Lampropedia > Lampropedia cohaerens. Next base: position 4,187 of record NZ_LBNQ01000014.1, on the reverse strand, counting down.
GTGCAGCATGAATGGGCTGCAGCACATCATGGCTGATGGCGGTGAGGTAGCGTGAGCGCGTGGCATGGGCCTGTTCTACCTCGCGGGTACGCTCGGCCACGCGCTGCTCCAGCGTCTCGTTGATTTCACGCAGCTCGCGCTCGGCGTTCTTGAAAGCGGTAATGTCGCTGTAGGCAGTCACGTAGCCGCCGCTGGGCAGGGGGTTGCCGCGCATCTCGATGTAGCGCCCGTCATTGAGCGCGCGCACGTAGGTATAGCTGCGTCCCGAGCGCATCAGCGCAATGCGCTTGTCGACCTGCGTGGCGATCTCCTGTGGCGCAGGCGCGGGCTTGGCCAGACCCAGTGGATTGCATTGAAGGTTGTAGGCAATCAGCTCTGCCACATTGCATCCTACGTACAGCATGCCGGGTGGATAGTTGAACAGCCGCTCGTAGCGACGATTCCACGCCACCAGACGCATTTCGGCATCCACCACGCTAACGCCGGGGTCGATGTTCTCCAACGTTGCCAGCAGAATGTCGCGGTTAAAGCGCATCTCAGGGCCTGCCTCGTCAAGCAGGGCCACAACGGCTGCCAGTTCCAGCCCGGAGCCCTGCAGCGCGCGCGTCATCACCATGCGCGCTGACGCTGCGCCCACCGCACCGGCCAGCAGGCGTTCGGTAAAGCGCAGCCAAGGTCGGTCGGCGATCGAGTCAGCCGTCAACTGCAGATTCTGTTGTTGGGCCTGGGCAGCGAACGCGCGTGCCGCCGTCTGTGCGCCGACGACATGGCTGGCCACCATTTGCAGGTCGGCGACGCGAATGCGCCCACGATGCGATGGCAGGTCTGTGCTGTCTGCACCCGTGCCGCGCATTGCGTAGGGAGCGAGAAACGGCTGCGCCTGCATCTGCTCGCTCAGGCCCGGAGGCCAGCGCAGCGACACCAGCACCAGAGTGGCGAGATTGGCCAGCAAGGACCAGAACACGCCATGCGTGAGTGGATCCCAACCCACGGCGCCAAAAAGCTGGTAGGGGCGCAGCCAGGCGATGTCGAACGGGCCGCTGGCCAGCCATCCTGCGGACAGCCAGCCGCTTTCCGCGAGGCTGGGCAGCAGCAGCGTGTAGAGCCAGACGGCAAAACCCGCCAGCAGGCCTAGCTCCACGCCGCGGCGGCTCGCACCAGGCCAGTACAGGCTACACACAAGCGCGGGTGCGAACTGGGCGACGGCGGCGAAGGCCAACAGCCCAAAGCTTGCCAGCTGCATGCGCTGGTCCATGCCCAGGGAGTAGGCATAGGCCAGCAGGGCCAACAGCACGATGGTGATGCGGCGCACCCACAGCACCTGCCTGGCCGTGTGCGCCATGGCGGCATCGTGTGGCGTGGCACTGCCGCTGGCACGTTGCCAGTGCCGGCGCAGCAGCAGCGGCATCACCCAATCATTGCTGACCATGTTCGACAGCGCCACGCTGACCATGATCACCATGCCAGTGGCCGCGGAGAACCCGCCAATGTAGGCAGCCAGCGCCAGCGTGTCGTGGCCCAGTGCCATGGGCAGCGCGAGCACGAAGGCATCGGGCGCGATCTGGCTGCGCATGCCGAACTGGGCCAGTCCGGCAGCGGCAATGGGCAGCACCATCAGGCTGATGATCAGCAGGTAGGCACTGAACCACCAGCGCGCGCGGCGAATGTCAGCCAGATCACCGCACTCGACAATGGCAATGTGAAACTGGCGGGGCAGGCAAATGATGGCGGCGAAGCTCAACAGCGTCTGCGTCGCGAAACCCACAGGCGTGGTGTTCTCCAGCAGCTGGGCGACGGCCTGCACGGCGTTGTGCGGGCGATCCTGGAAGAACAGGACGGCGAACACGCCGACAGCCACCAGTGCCAGCAGTTTGACAATCGATTCCAGTGCGACCGCCAGCATCAGACCGGGGCGGTGCTCGGATGCATCGGCGCGGCGCGTGCCAAACAAGATGGCAAACAGCGCCATGATGGCAGCAATGTAGAACGCAGGATCGGCAAACCTAGTCGGGCTGCTTTCCATGCCCGTGAGTACCGCCAGGCTGCTGGCGACCGCCCTGTATTGCAGCGCGAGATAGGGTATGGCCGCCACCAACGCTACCACCGTGACCAGCGCCGCCAACCGTTGTGATCGCCCGAACCGGGATGCGATGAAATCCGCGATGGAGACCGTTTTCTGCGCGCGTGCCACTGTGGCCAGGCGCTCCAGCAGGCGCCAGCCCAGCAGCAGCATCAGCATCGGCCCCAGGTAGATCGGCAGATAGCCCAGCCCATACATCGCCGCCGTGCCCGCAGCGCCATAGAAGGTCCATGACGAGCAGTAGACCGCCAGTGCCAGGCTGTACACCGCCGGGCGGACATGCCGATGCTGCGTAAAGGCCGCGTGGCGGTCACCCAGCCAGGCCACGGCAAACAGCAAGCCCGCATACAGCAGCGAGACCAGAATCACCCAGGCCGGTTGCATGGCGAACATTCCTCCTCAGTGCGGTGCACCGTGCTGGCGTCGTCGTTCCACGCGCCACCCTGCGCGCAGGGCGTCGAACAGATTCTTGCCAGCGGTGCGAAACAGCCTGCCAGTGTACGGGCCGGTGCGCCACGCAGGGGCCAATCGTGCGATAGTGCAGGCTTTGTCGCATTCGCGGCAGTTGCCTTTCGATTTCCGTCCTATGCCTGCATTTGATCCCACCTTGCTGGTGTTGCTGCTCATCGCCGCAGTCGGCATCATCAGCCAAAACACGGCGGTGGCCATTGCCATGCTACTACTGCTGTTGATTCGTCTGACGCCTTTGCAGCAGGCACTGCCATGGATTGAAAGGCACGGCCTGACGATTGGCATCATCATCCTGCTGATGGGAGTGATGGCGCCCATTGCCAGCGGCAAGATCTCCATGCTGGATCTGATGCGCGCCTTCACCCATTGGAAATCGCTGCTGGCCGTGGCAGTAGGTATCTGCGTGGCCTGGCTTGGTGGACGGGGCGTGCCGCTGATGATGAGCAACCCTGGGTTGGTGCCGGGTCTGATGGTGGGCACCGTGATCGGCGTGGCCTTCTTCAAGGGGGTGCCGGTCGGCCCCCTGATTGCCGCCGGCATTCTGGCAGTGGCGCTGGGCAAGTGGTAGCACGGCCGGGTGGCCTGACGCCCTGGCGGACCTTCCAGACGGTATGGGCCTTGGCCAGATGCCAAGTCCATGCGTGCGTCCAGTCCTGTCAGAGCATCAACGAATGCGTCGTCCAGCGGTTTGTCGAACACCAGCCTGTACCAGATCGCCCCACGGATCATATTGATGACGAGGCCGACATGGCGGTCGTCGGCAATCGCGCCCTGCTGAGTGCTGTTCAACAGGATGTGCCACATGTTGGCGTCGCGCGTAAATAGGCTCTGAGGCGGTGTTGCTGCGTGCCGCCACGCCGCCGCGTATCAGAAGGAATTTCCCGGCGTTTGCTCCGCTGCCTCAAGGCTGCAATCGCACAACAGCGCACAGTACATGCGCGGGCTTTCAGTGCCTTTCCGCGCGAGGCACAGCAGCGGTGCTTTCATTCGGCGCCGGCAACGTCTTGCGCGCAGCGAATTTGTTGGACAGGGCACTAGATCGCCGTCTGCGCCTTATTGGCCGCGTTCTGAATCAGCGCCATAGCGACCGGAGGAAGGAGCACCGAGCACAGCCCTATGAGCGGGGGTGCAATGGCCCGCTTGCCACCCTGGGGGCGCTGTTGCGCAATTGCCCCACTGAGCGCAGCTACCCCTTTCCCCAGTCTGCTCAGGACACACGTATCGTGTGTGGCGTGCCCAAGCGCGTGAACTGGTTCAGGATCGCCGCGCGCACCTGAAGCTGCGTCACCTGGCGGTCGAAATCTCGGGCCATGACCCGCTCGCCCAGCAACTTGAAGCAACCCATCTTGGTTTCCACCAGGCTGCGCCGGTGGTAACCACTCCATTTCTTCCAGATCGTCCGGCCCAGGTGCCGGGTTGATCGCAAGGTTTCGTTGCGAGCCTCGACGCCCGCGCTGCTGCCTTTCCAGGTCTGCGCATTCTTGCGGGTCGGGATCACGGCGGCGGCTCCGCGTGCCGCAATCGCGGCATGACAGGCCTTGGTGTCATAGGCACCATCGCCGCTCACCGTCGCCACGGCTTCAGTTGCCGGGATCTGCGTCAGCAGCTCAGGCAGCATCGGCGCGTCGCCGATGCG
>NZ_LBNQ01000013.1 GCF_001005215.1 Lampropedia cohaerens | reverse complement strand
GTCCGAATCGCTGTCCGAATCGCTGTCCGAATCGCTGTCCGAATCGCTGTCCGAATCGCTGTCCGAATCGCTGTCCGAATCGCTGTCCGAATCGCTGTCCGAATCGCTGTCCGAGTCGCTGTCAGCATCAGCATCAGCATCGGCATCGGCATCGGCATCGGCGTCCGCATCAGCATCACTGTCGGAGTCGTCACGCCTATGGCCGTCATCGTCATCGTCATCCAGCGCATCCACGGCAGCCGCCGCCAGCCCCGCAGCACCAGCGCCGATCAGACCGGCCAACAGGTATCCCCCGGCGCCGCTGCCCTCGGTCGATTGCGACACGATCACGCCCACTGCATCGTCGGCCACAGCAGGTGCAACGTCCACGTGGCCGTCTGCCAGATTCAGCTCCACTGCGCCCGCGCCCTCTTCCGTCGAACGCCAGCCGATGGTCGCATCCGTGCCCCCGGTGAACGATGCCACCAGCGCCTGCCCTTGGCCGTTTTGGATCACCCCTTCGGCGTGGCTGCCCTCGGGCACCAGCAGACGATCGCCCACGATCAGTTGACTGCCTTGCTGGGCGGAGTAAGTCTGTCCGTCACGGACGATTTGTACGCCCTCGCCAAGTTGGGTCAGGGTGACAACCCCGCCGGAGGCTAGAGGGCTGGAAGCGGCTTGCGGAGCTTGAGTGGCCATGGTGACTCTCCAAAATCAGTGGTTACAGCGTGTGCTCGGGGACGCTCGCCCCCAAAATCGGCTGTCAACCACGGCGCAACTTGTGTGCCACTCGCATCAATCCGCGAAAATGTGAAATAAGCTATTGATACATAACGATTTTCTCCTGATCTTGCTGCCACTTCCCAGGCGCCGTTACGCCGCGTGTTACGGGGCGTGTTACGTTACGCCTCGCGTTTCGGAACGTAACGCAATGGTGAGAACCTGTTTACGATGTCTTGGATGCGCTGTACTGCGCCACAGGGGTTGCTGTGATACGCATCAGCCCGGCCGCGGGCGCTACGGACCTGCCTGCGCTGCGCATGCATCTGCAAGGGCTAGGATTGACGCATCAGCGCGCGCACAAAGGCTTGCGCCTCGGCACTGAGGTGTGCACTCGCGGCAATGGAGGCCAGACTGCCACGCAACGCCAGCGCCAGCTCCTGAAGGCGAGCGCTTTTTCGAAGGAGCGGCGCGTAGCGATTCATGTAGATCGCCAGCAGATCGGCCGCGCGGGCCGGCTCCAGCGTCGGCTGCGCCAGAACGAACGCGTGCACGGAGAGAAATATCGTCTGCACATCCTCCGGCGCAGCTGCCGTGCTGGAGAGTGAGACCTCGTCCTGATCAGCAATGAAGTAGTACGGCTTCTCGTTGCCGAGGATGGCAATCTGCCGCGCCACGGCATACAGCTTCATCGTGAACCAGTTGTCCTCACGCATCCGGATGTCCTGGGGAAAGCGAATCGCGTGCTCCTCCAGCACCGATCTGCGCATCAGCTTGCCAACGGCATTGAGGCTGTTGCACAGCATGGTCTGCTCAAAGCGCAAGCCCGCCACACTCTTGGGATAGTGAAACGCCGAGGCGCTGATGGCCCGGCGGCTGCCATGCGCCCGAAAGTACGGCATGCAGACCAAATCGGTGCCCGGATGAGCCTCGGCCAGCGCCATCGCGTCCGACAGCGCGTGGGCGGTGATGTAGTCGTCCGAGTCAACGAACAATACCCAGCGGCCGCTCGCCAGGTCCAGTCCATGATTGCGCGGCAATGACGCCCCACCGGAGTTCTGCGCACGCCGCGCCACCAGGATGTTGGGGAAGTCGTCCACAAACGCTTTGGCCGCCTCGAAGCTGCCATCCGATGATGCGTCGTCAATGACGATGACCTCCATGCGTTCCCTGTCGAACAGGCTGGCACGCAGCCGCTTGAGACAGTCGCGCACTGCCTGCGCCCGGTTGTAGAGAGGAATGATGACCGACACCGCGATGGCATCAGGCGCCGCGTGCTTGAACAGGAGCCCCCGAAAGGGTCGCACCCATTCCGGCGCCAGGTCCGCAGGCTCCACGCCACGCGTAGCTTCCGCCGCTGCCAGCGCCTGCTCGCGCACTGCTGTCTGCGCCGTGGCAGGCGCAGCATCCCGCGTCAGCATCTTCCAGTACGCCACGTAGCCGGAGAGGTAGTGCTCGACATCGTCGATACGTACCCGGAAGGCATGGTGGCGGATGAAGAAACTGCCTGCCACCGACTGCGGCTTGGCAAAGAACATCGCAAACTCAGGCCAGAAGCAACCGTTGAGCAGGTAGTGCGCGCGATGGTGCAAGGCGCGGTAGAACTTGGCCTTGTCAAACCCCTCGAGCAGGTGGTGCATCTGCGGCATCGCCTCGATGCGGCGCAACATCTGCTCGAACGCCATCGCCAGCTCCAGCAGCGTCGGGAATGTCGTCTCCCGCTGCAGGATGAAGTCGAGATGGTCACGAATGTTCTGCACCCCGAAGCGAAAGTAGCGCTCCTCTGGCCGGTAGCGCGTCAGCTCGTTGGCGCAGTAGGACAGCCAGTGGTCGTGTGCCTTCCAGTGCCCCGCCTGCAAAAAGTGTGCAAACGCCTTTTCGACCGCCGCCAGCCAGCGCACATCCCGGGTGATGCCGTACAGCCGCATCAGCCCGAAGGCGGCCTCGCCATCGTAATAGATGATGCGAAATGCCTCCTTGACGGAAAGATCATGCGCATGCAACACGTGTACGAACTGGCCGGTCGTGTCGTCCTGCATGTGCAGCACCCCCAGCGCCAGGCGCTCCAGCAGCGGCAGGTAGCGCTGGTTCCCAGTCAGCTCCGTGTACTTGGATAGCGCCAGCAGGCACACGGCATTGCCGCCAAGCTTAATCTCCTCGCCGGTATCCACCAGAAACGCCGCCTGCGTCCCATCTGGCAGAACCTTCTCCGCAATCAGCTCCTCGGCAAGATAGGCGAGGCCGCGCTCGATCGCCGCCATCAGTGCTGGCTCACGGGTGAGCTCCCAGCCTTCCAGCATGGCATAGAGCGAGGAGGCATGGCGCAGCGCGTTGTAGGAGGCAATCGTCCGGCCAAAGCACGGAAAATGCCCGTAGACAAAGCGGCCCTGCTTGCCAACCTGCCGGGCCAGAAACGCGCTGGCGCTGCGCACCAGTTGCAGCGAGGCCTTCGCGTCCAGCGCGGCAACCTGCCTGCGACCGCAATCGAGTGTCCGGGGCGCATTCCAGGGCTGCGCGAGCGGCGGCGCCGGCAGCACCTGGGGCTCGCCCTGCCCCGGCAGCGCCATGTCGCTGCCGGGCTGCGCGACGAATACCCCTGCGGTGGCAAAGCGCCACACTGGCGCGTCATCCGCAAAGTCGCACTGCAGAGATGGGCCAAAACGCCTGCGGGCATAGGCCAGAAAATTCTTCTCGTTCAGTTGCGCGCACTCCACGGCGCTGCCGCCATACAGCATGGCATTGGCGTTGAGCTCCTGCTCCAGAAAAGCGTGGTCAAACCGTGCGTCCAGCGCCAACCCGCAGCGAAAGTAGTTGCGTTTGGTGCGTCCCAGCAACGCGCGCAGCTGCTGCCAGGTCGCCGGCTGCACCTCGGTGACCCAGTCGACGCGCAGCCACTGCCAGCTTGCCTTGCTGCGCCCGCCCAGACGCTGACTGCCTCGCACCGCCTGCTGCCAGGCAGCCTCGAAGGTCGCAGCCCGGTAGTGCCGCACCACGGCACGTTCGGCCCCATTGCTCAGCGAGAAGAACAGCACCACTGGCTGACCCTGCGGCAAATTGTCCGGTTGTCGGGCGCGATGCGCCTGGATGTGCGCATGCGCGCGCGCCAGCAAAGCGGACAAGGACATCCAAAAATTCCTTCAAGATGATGGGGGCAAGGCCAGTGCCGCAGCCGGTCGAACATCCGACCGGCTCGAAGGCAGTGTGTACAAGGCCTTTTCGCGGCACAATGCGGCGCCCGGTAGCGTTATATTTTCGTTGACATTGCCGCCGTCCCGCCACGAAAAACCCGTAGACCTTGGGGTTTGCAATCGGCGATCCGGCGCGCGCGCCATGGACGCCACTTATACAATTGGCCGCCCCGCACCGGGCAGATCAGGAAAAACCTTCCGCTCATCCGATAGGACCACCGCCTTATGCCGATCCACGACGCCTCCCTCTCTCGCAGACTCGCACGCATGCAGGTCTGGCGGCGGCGCACCTGGGCAGCAGCTGCCGTGTGCGCAGCGCTCGCCGCCCCGACGGGAACTGCACTTGCAGCGCAAAGCGTGGCCGATCAGATCAGCCAGATGCTGGAGCAAGGCCATCTCGGGCAGGCCGCCAGCGCCGCACAGGCACATCTGCGCGACCATCCGCAGGACGTGCAGGTGCGCTTTCTGCAAGGGGTGATCGCCACCGAGCAGGGCGATGATCGCCGCGCCATCGAACTGTTCACGGCACTCACGCGTGAATACCCCACCCTGCCCGAGCCCTACAACAATCTCGCCGTGCTCTACGCAGCGCAGGGCGAGCACGACAAGGCCGTGCAGACGCTGGAGGCAGCCATCCGCACCAGCCCGAGCTACGCCACCGCACACGCCAACCTCGGTGACCTCTATGCACAGATGGCCAGTGAGGCCTATAGCCGCGCGCTGCAGCTTGACAGCAGCCGACAGGATCTGGCGCCCAAGCTGTCGCTGATCCGGGAAATCGTGCCCGTCGGCACGGCCGCTGCGCAGCCTGCTGCACCCACCGTGGTGGCCCAGGCCGACACCGGCGCCGCAGCGGCACGGGCTGCACAAGAGCAGGCAGCGCTGGCGGCGCAGGAGCAAGCGGCCCGAGAAGAAGCCGTCCGCGAGCAGGCCGCACAGCAAGAGGCCGCGCGCCAGGCACAGGCACTGGCCGCCCAACAGCAGGCCGAGCGGGAACAGGCCGAGCGGGAACAGGCGGAACGCCAACGCGCGCAAGCAGCGCAGCAGGCCGCTCGCGAGCGCGCCGCGCAGGAGCAGGCGGCGGCCGATGCCGAAGCCAAGGCCCGCGCCGAACGCGCAAGGGCAGAAATGCGGCGTACCGAGGCAGCGGCCGCGGCAGCCGCCGCGCAGACGCCGGATACGGCCGCGCCCGATCAGGCCATCCAGGCGCAAGTCGAGGCTGCTGTGCGCAACTGGGCACGGGCTTGGGCGGCGCAGGACATCGATGCCTATCTGGCCGCATACAGCCCCAACTTCCAGCCCGCCGATGGCAGCAGCCTGGCGGCCTGGCGTGAGCAGCGCCACGCCCGCATCGTGGGCCGCGCACCCATTACCGTCGAGCTCAGCAACCTGCGCGTGGACGTGGAAGGCGACAAGGCCACGGCGCGCTTTCGCCAGCTCTATTCCTCCGGCAGCTTCCGCGCCACCACTCGCAAGACCTTGCAGCTGGTGCTGGAGCAGGATCAGTGGCGCATCGTCTCCGAGAGAACCGGCAGTTGAGCGCGCTGGCCCCCACTGGCGGCCGGCAGCGTCATCGCAGACTGCGCGCAGCTGCCTGCCTGCTCGGCGTGCTGCTTGTGCTGCCGGGCGCAGGCGCACAGACCGCCGCCAACGAAGATCCGACCTTGCTGCTGCGCTCCGAGGCGCGGCTGCTGGAGGCCGTCAGCTATCTGCAGGCCGGAGAAATTGATCTGGCGCTGCGCACCGCCGATGCCCTGGCCAGGGACGTGCCTTCCTTTCGCTCGGCCCAGCTGCTCAGGGCGCAGCTGCTCGCCATCAAGGCAGGGCATCCGGACGCGCACCCACTGCCTGCCATCGACAACCGGCTTGCCGAGCAGGGCGCAGCTCGGCTGACTGCGCTGCAGCAGGAAATCCAGCGCCGCCTGCAGGCCCACCTGGCCGCGCCACCGACCGATCAGGTGCCACGGGCGTTCGTGCAGATTCCCGCCAGCGTGCGCCACGCGGTGGCGATTGACACCAGCAAATCGCGCCTGTACCTGTTCGGCAACGATGGCCAGCATCTGCGCCTGATAGCGGATTTCTACATTTCCGTCGGCCAGGAAGGCGTGGACAAGCGCAGCGAGGGCGACCAGCGCACGCCGCTGGGCATGTACTTCATCACGCGCTCGATTCCCGGCGAAAAGCTGCCCGACCTGTATGGCGTGGGCGCGTTGCCGATCAACTACCCCAACGACTGGGACCGCATGCAGGGCCGCACCGGCAGCGGCATCTGGCTGCATGGCAGCCCGTCCGACGAATTCGCGCGACTGCCACTGGCCAGTGATGGCTGCGTTGTGCTGTCCAACCCGGACATGGAGATCCTGCTGCAGATGCTCGATCGCCGCACGCCGGTGCTGATTACCCGAGAGATTGAATGGGCCGCCCCCGACAGCGGCCCGCAGACCAGTGCTGCCACGGCGTTCGACGCCGTGCTGCAGCAATGGCAACAGGCCTGGCGCGAGGGTGATGAGACGCTGCTGGCACAGCTCTACAGCGAAGCGCTGCTGGCTTCAGAGCCGCTGCAGCGCCGCCGCGCCGCACAGATGCGGCATCTGCAGGCCAGCGACTTCATCCTGGAAGAACCCGCCATCTATGCATGGAGCGACACGCAGGGGCAGATACGCATCGTCAACCTGCAATCGCGCAGCAGGGAATTTCCCCAGGGTCTGACGCTGCGCCAGTACTGGCGGCTGGAGACTGGCAACCGCTGGGTGCTGTTCTCTGAAGACGTGCTGGGATAGAGAAAAACCCGCGCAATCCGCGTAGGGCGGGTTAGCCGCAGGCGTAACCCGCCATTGGTCATCCAAGAAACAAACCGCGCCAGAAGACGGGCAAAGAAAAACCCGCCGATCGGGCGATGGGCGGGTTGAACCGGAAGGCGGAATACGCTTTGTTATTCCCCTTTGCTATTCCCCAATGGCGGAATACGCTGTCGCTATTGAGCCCTACGGCGGTCTGGTCAGCGCAAATGCGCCAGCGGATGCAGCGGCGCAGGCCAGGGGCTGGCAAAGAATGCCTGCACCTCGGCGGCGTCCACCTCCTCGATGCGTGCGGGCTTCCATTGCGGGCGCTGGTCCTTGTCAATCGCCAGTGCGCGGATGCCTTCGATGGTCTCGCTGTTGCGGCGGCGGTCCTCGCGCAGGTAGAAGCAGTTGCGCACCAGATCGCGCTCCATGCGCAGGTCATCGGCAAGGCCCAGCGCGCGCGCGCGCCGGATCTGCTCCAGCACCACATGCAGCATCAGCGGCGAGCGCTGGCGCAGCAGCCGCAGCGTCTCGGCCGCCCAGTCGCTGCCCGCGTCCTGCAGCGCCTGAGCCATCGCCGTGAGCGTGGGCAGCGCGAAGACACGGTCAATGACCTCGCGGTGCGCCGCCATCGGCGATGGCACCGGCTGCAACTGCGCGCGCACGTAATCGGCAATGGCCGGCCCGTCAGCGAAGTCGCCAGCCAGCGCCTCCCACAGCGCAGGCAATCGCTCGGCGGGAAGGTAGCCGTCTGCCAGCCCTACCGCCACTGCATCGCCCGCGCCGATGGTTGCCCCAGTCAGCCCGAGGTATTCCCCCACGTGCCCGGGCGTGCGGCTGAGAAAGAAGCCCCCGCCCACGTCCGGAAACAGGCCAATGGCCGTCTCCGGCATCGCCATCCGCGTGCGCTCGGTCACGATGCGCAGGCTGGCGCCCTGCGAAATGCCCATGCCGCCGCCCATCACCACGCCATCCATGAAGGCAATGTAGGGCTTGCCCAGGTGATGGGTCAAATGATTGAGCTGGTACTCCTCGGTGAAGAAGTCCTCCAACTGCGGGTTGCCATCCACTGCCGCCTGGTGCAGAAAACGGATGTCACCGCCTGCGCAGAAGGCACCGAACGGACCTTCGCGGCCCTGCCCCCGGATGGCAATGGCCAGCACGGCAGGGTCTTGCTGCCATTGCCGCAACACCTGATAAAGGGCGCGCACCATGCCCAGCGACAGCGCGTTGAGCGCACGGGGGCGGTGGAGGGTGATAAAGCCGGTCCTGCCCCGCACTTCGGCGAGGACTTCGGCAGGGGTTTGTCCTGTCATGGCCTGTCTCCTAGTTTTTGGGATACCCGGCCAATTATTGCGGACGGGCTACTTCAACAGATCCAGCGACTGCAGGTATTCACGGAAAAAGCTGCCAACCTGGGGGTGCTTGAGTGCCATCTCCACCGTCGCTTCGAGAAAGCCTTCCTTGCTGCCGCAGTCGTAGCGCCTGCCCTGGTAGGCATAGGCAAGCACGTCCTGCTGCCTGGCGAGGTTCGCGATCGCATCGGTCAGCTGGATTTCACCGCCCACGCCCTTGGGCAGCTTGCGGATTTCCTCGAAGATATTGCCCGAGAGGATGTAGCGCCCGGCCACGCCCAGGCGCGATGGTGCATCGGCCGGTTGCGGCTTTTCCACCATTTGCTCGACCTTGATGGTGCGCTCATCCACCTGCGGACCTGCGACGATGCCGTAGCGTGAGACGTGCTCCTGCGGCACCTCCTGCACGGCCAGCACCGATGCACCAGTGCGGCGGTAGACCTCCACCATCTGCGCCAGCACGTTGGGCCCACCGTTGTGGCCGGTCATCAGGTCATCGGCCAGCAGCACGGCAAACGGCTCGATGCCCACCAGCGGCGCCGCACACAGCACGGCATGGCCCAGGCCCAGCGCGCGCGGCTGGCGCACATAGGTTGCCAGCATGTCGTCGGGCTTGACGCTGCGCACCACCTCCAGCAGCGCCTTCTTGCCGGCGGCTTCCAGCTCGCTTTCCAGCTCGTAGGAAGTGTCGAAATGGTCTTCGATGGCACGCTTGCTGCGGCCGGTGACGAACACCATGTGACGGATGCCTGCTGCGTAAGCCTCTTCCACCGCATATTGAATGATGGGCTTGTCCACCACATTCAGCATTTCCTTCGGGGAGGCCTTGGTGGCCGGCAGAAAGCGTGTACCCAGCCCGGCAACGGGGAATACGGCCTTGCGAATCGGGGGGAACAGGTTGCCTTCACTGGCGGCGATGGAGGGATTGCTCATGGTCTTACGATGGTGGTCTTGGAAATCAGGGAAAACGCGCAGTGTATGCGTCAACAGATGGCCGCGCCTGTCAGCGTGCGACGTATTGTGCAAACGTTTGCAAGCCGCATTGGTTCACACGGCGGCTGTGGCGACCGGTCCCGTGGAAGGAGGGGGCGGCGGGTTACGCCTGCGGCTAACCCGCCTTACGCTGTTTAAACCCGTAGGGCGGAATAGCGGCAGCGTATTCCGCCTTCTGCAGAAGGTCGCAGCGTATTCCGCCTTCCGCAATTGGCAGCGCAGCGCATCCTGCACCCCGACCGCCAGCCTGCAATGGCGCGACCGGCTCAGAAAGGCAGCTTCGGCATCCCCCCGCCGCCCAGGAATTTCTTGGCGCCGCCGAGCTTTTTCATCATCTTCATCATGCCGCCGCCCTTCATCTGCTTCATCATGCCCTGCATCTGCTCGAACTCCTTGAGCAGGCGGTTGACCTCCTGCACCTGCACGCCGGCGCCGGCTGCAATGCGCTTCTTGCGCTGGGCCTTGATGAGCTGCGGATTGCGGCGCTCCCTGGGCGTCATGCTGCAGATGATGCCTTCCTTGCGGCGCACGTCCTTCTCGACGCGGTTCATGTCGACCTGACCGGCCTTGGCGGCCAGCTCGCCGGGCAGCTTCTCCATCAGCGACGAGAGCCCGCCCATCTGCTTCATCTGCTGCAGCTGCATCAGGAAGTCGTTGAGATCGAAGCCATCGCCACTCTTGACCTTCTGCGCCAGCTTCTGCGCGGCATCCATGTCCACGCCGGCGGAGACCTGCTCGACCAGCGCGACGATATCGCCCATGCCGAGAATGCGCCCCGCATGGCGCTCGGCGTCGAAGATCTCGATGCCGTCGATCTTTTCGCTCACGCCCGCGAACTTGATCGGCGCGCCGGTGATGTGCCGCACCGACAGCGCCGCGCCGCCGCGCGAATCGCCATCGAGCTTGGTCAGCACGATGCCGGTCAACGGCAGCGCCTCGCTGAAAGCCTTGGCGGTGTTGATCGCGTCCTGCCCCTGCATGGCATCGACGACGAACAGCGTCTCGGCCGGATTCAGCGCCGCGTGCAGCGACTGGATCTCCGCCATCAGCACCTCGTCGATTGCTAGGCGCCCGGCCGTATCCACGATCAGCACGTCAAAAAAGTGCTTCTTCGCGTAATCGAGCGCCGCCTGCGCGATCTCCAGCGGCTTTTGCTCGGGCGTGGAGGGAAACCATTCGGCACCGGCCTGCGCCGTGACGGTCTTGAGCTGCTCGATGGCAGCAGGCCGGTACACGTCGCCCGAGACGGTGAGCACCTTCTTCTTGAACTTCTCGCGCAGCAGGCGGGCGATCTTGGCCGTCGTGGTGGTCTTGCCCGCGCCCTGCAGGCCGGCCATCAAAATGACCGCAGGCGGCTGCACATTGAGATTGAGCTGCGCCTGGCCCTCGCCCATGGTGGCAGCCAGCTCGCGGTTGACAATGCCCACCAGCGCCTGGCCGGGCTTGAGCGAGCCAACCACCTCCTGGCCCAGCGCCTTTTCCTTCACGCGCGCGATAAAGTCGCGCACCACCGGCAGCGCCACGTCGGCCTCCAGCAGGGCCATGCGCACCTCGCGCAGCATGTCCTGCACGTTCGATTCCGTGATGCGCGCCTGGCCACGCATCTCCTTGACCAGGCGGGCGAGCTTGTCGCTCAGAGCGGATGCCATTGCTTGTCTCTCCGGCAGAAAATGGGAATGCGAGCGGCAGGCACGGCCTGCCAGCTCCCTATTACACTTGGCGCATGATTGTAGCCAGCGCACATACCCCAACCCTGCTGCCCGCCGTGGGCGCGGCGCTGGCCTATGGCGTGGCGGCGCTGCTGCATAACCATGCTTCGCCCCATCCGCCGCGCCTGGCCCTGCTGCTGGCATGGTTGCTGCACCTGCTGGCCATCGGTGCGGGGCTGATGACGTCCGAGCCGCGCTTTGGCTTTGGCCCGGCGCTGTCGGTGACCGCCTGGCTGGTACTGACCGTCTACGGTGTGGAATACCACATCCTGCCGCGCCTGCAGCCGCACTGGCCGCTGGCCGCGCTGGCCGCGGCGGCGGCATTGCTGGGCGCATGGTTTCCGGGCCAGCCCCTGCAGCCAAGCTATGGCCCGCTGATGGGTGTGCACCTGGCACTGGGCATTGCCTGTTACGGCCTGTTTGCCACCGCCGTGGTGCATGGCTGGCTGCTGCGCCGGGCCGACAAGCGCATGCGCGCCGGCATCGCCCAGCACCAGGAGCTGCCGCTGCTGTCGCTTGAGCGCCTGACCTTCCGCTTCACGCAGGCCGGCTTTGTACTACTCACAGCGACGCTGATCGCCGGCATGTTCTTTGGCGAGCAAGTGTACGGCCGTGCCTGGAGCTGGAGCCACAAACAGGTGTTCTCCGCCATGGCTTGGCTAACCTTCGCCGGCCTGCTGCTGGCGCGCTGGCGCATGGGCCTGCGCGGCAAGCAGGCCGTGCGCATTCTCAACATCGGCGCAGCGCTGCTGCTGCTGGCCTACGCCGGCTCGCGCTTCGTCATGGAAGTGGTGCTGGGGCGATGAGCAAGTGGCTGCTGACTGTGGGCCTCGTGGTCGTGGCATGGCTGCTGTGGTCGCGCCTGCGCGGTAATGCGCGGGCCGCCCGGCACAAGGCGGCGCCCCCGCGGGTGGCGCCGCCGCGCGCCATGGTGCGCTGCCACGTCTGCGGCGCGCAGCTGGATGCGGCGCTGGCACGCCGCGACGGGCCGCTTTACACCTGCGCCGAGCACCAGTCGCCGCCAGCCCATGAGGGCGATACACCCCGGCCATGATGCACGGCAACTCCTGGTGGGCGCGCGCCAGCGGCGCGTTCGGGCTGGGCAAACCCAGCACCGCCATGCCCGGGCCGTTCCAGCGGCTGTGGCGCGGCTTTCTCACCGGCCGCATCATGATCGCGGCGGCGCTGCTGTTCCTGCTCGGGACAGAATGGCTGCTCACGGGCGCGGTGGCGCCACGCGTGCTGTGGCTGATCGGCGCCTACCTGGCCCTGGCACTGCTGGCGCGGCTGATGCTGGCAGAACGCCAGCCGCACCGCGGCCCGTCGCTGCACTGGGCGCTGACCATCGGTTGCGATGTGGCCCTGTGCATGCTGCTGATGCTCTGGCACGCCAGCGGCGGCCTCAGCTTCGTGCCTCTTTTGGGCCTGCCGGTGCTGATGGCTGCTGCGCTGGGCAACCTCACCGTGCTGCTGGCCACCGTGCTGCTGGTATTGGCAGCGCTGACGGGTGTGCAACTGTGGCCCGCCGGGCTGGAACTGGACCCGCAATCCCTGCTGCAGGCGCTGCTGGCCGGGCTGGGCTTTCTGGTGCTGGGGCTGCTGGTGCACCAGATGGCCATGCGCCTGTCCGGCGAGGAACAGGAAGGCCGCAAGAGTCGCGCTGCCGCGCTGCTGCAAAGCCAGGTCAATGCGCTGGTGATCTCCAACCTCAGCGACGGCGTGCTGGTGGTGGACGAAAACATGCTGGTGCACTCGACCAACCCGGCGGCGCTGGGCATCCTCGGCCTGCCCGACGCCCGGGCATTGCCGCTGGATCTGCTCAGCAACCCCGCATGGCGCCCGCTGGTGGCCATGGCGCGGCTGACCTTCCGGCGCCGCCAGCCCCAGCTGGCCGACCTGACCCTGATGCCCCAGGGCACCAGCCCGCTGGGCGTGCAGGCCCGCACCTGGATCACCGAAGGCGATGCGCGGCTGCGCAGCGGGCAGGCCGCGCACTGCGTGATGTTCCTGCACGATTTGCGCAAGGTCGAGGCCCAGGTGCGCACGGAAAAGCTCGCCTCCATGGGCCGCATGTCGGCTGCCGTGGCGCACGAAATCCGCAACCCGCTCTCGGCCATCATCCAGGCCAACACGCTGCTGGCCGAGGATTTGCACGACCCCGCCGCGCAGCGGCTGACTGCCATGATCCGCCAGAATGCCGAGCGCCTGCGCCGCATCGCCGAGGACATTCTGGACGTTGCGCGCGTGCAGCGCCAGGCCGACACCCCCGGCAGCGCCGAGGCCCTGCCACTGGACGAGCTGGTACGCGACTACGTGCGCGACTGGCAGCGCGCCGCGCCTGCCCAGCGCCAGTTGCAGCTGCAGCTGCGCGCTGGCAGCACCCCCGTGCTGTTCGACCGCGAGCACCTGCGCCGCATCCTCGTCAACCTGCTCGACAACGCGCTGCGCTACCACCAGGGCCAGCCCGACTCGCTGCAAGTCATCACCGAAGTGGCCAGCAACGGCCAGGCCACGCTGACCATCTGGAGCGACGGCGCCCCCATCGAAAAGACCGTGCAGCAACACCTGTTCGAGCCCTTCTTCTCCTCCGAAAGCCGCTCCTCCGGGCTGGGGCTGTTTCTCTGCCGCGAACTGTGCGAGCGCCACGGCGCCAGCATCGGCTACCTGCGCTGCCCGCGCGCCACCGCCGCCAATGCCCAGCAGGCCGGCAACGCCTTCGTCATCCGCTTTCGCCGCCCCATCACCACCCGCGCCCCCGGCGCCAGCCCGCTCAACGAACCCGTGGTGTAACCCCCTCCGCCCCAAACCCGTAGGGAACGTTTGCCACAGCGGAATCTTTGCTGCTGCCCAAAGGCGGAATACGCTGTCGCTATTCCCAGAAGGCGGAATACGCTTCGCTATTCCGCCCTACGGCGTTTAACACCGTAGGGCGGGTTAGCCAAAGGCGTAACCCGCCATTGGTCATCTAGAAAACAAACCGCGCCAGCAAACGAGCAAAGAAAAACCCGCCAATCGCGCGATGGGCGGGTTGAATTGGAAGGCGCAATACGCCGCAGGCTATTGCGCCGTACCGTGGTTAAACACCGTAAGGCGGGTCAGCCGCAGGCGTAACCCGCCATTGCATCCCTCACCCCCTCCCTGCCTTCCGCCCCACTGACCCGGCACATTTTTTGCTGCAATCGTCGGCAAGCCGCCCAGGTGGGACAGGAAATGTCACCGTGCAGACTCGGCCCTCAAGCCGCGTAAGCACGCATAGTCCAAAGGTCTACCCTCCCCCCCTGAACACCCGTTTTCCCGTATCATTGCGCCGCCATACACCTTGAGGGAGGTGCATTGGCCAGGCAAAGAAACAGAAAACCGAACCGCGCAGCCCATCTGCGGCATAACGGCAGCGGGGAGACCAGACCCGGAAATCCGTACAAGAACACACGCCCCGATTTGGCGGCATCAGCCATGGCCTACAAGCTCATCATCACCAAAAGCGACCGCGTCGTGCGCGAGCACGTGCTGCAGCCCGGCCAAACCTCCATTGGCCGGCGCCAGCACAACGTCATCCGGCTCGACGATCCCACCGTCAGCGGCAAACACGCCCTCATCCGCGTGGAGGAAGACCGCATCGACATCGAGGACCTGGGCAGCACCAACGGCACCTACCTCAATGGCGACCTGCTGGACAAGCAGCAGCGCATGGAACTGCAGCTGGGCGACCGCCTCGTCGTCGGCCCCTACCGCATTGCGGTGCAGCTCAACGTGGATGATGCCTGGAGCGAACCCGGCTTTACCCCCACCCCCGTGCAGGGCCGCAGCGACTTCAACGAAACCGCGCGGGCCGAACTGACCGTGGACGGGCGCATCGCCGCGCTGGAAATCACCAGCGGCGTCAACGCCGGCAGAACCCTGCCGCTGACCAAGGTCGTCACCACCGTCGGCACCCCCGGCGTGGGCATCCTGGCCCTGACCCACCGCATCAACACCTACGTGGTCAGCAAGGTCGAGGGCGAGCAGCCCATCACCGTCAACGACGCCGCCATCGACCCCGCCGGCACCACCGTCCGCGACGGCGACCGCATCGCCATGGGCGGCATCCAGATGGTCTTCCGCCTGCTGCCGAGATAGAGGTAGGGCGGGTTAGCCAAAGGCGTAACCCGCCATCGCTCACCCCCCCCCAACAGCCACCATAGCCCCCGTAGGGCGGGTTAGCCAAAGGCGTAACCCGCCATCGCTCACCCCCCCAACAGCCACCATAGCCCCCGTAGGGCGGGTTAGCCAAAGGCGTAACCCGCCATCGCTCACCCCCCCAACAGCCACCATAGCCCCCGTAGGGCGGGTTAGCCAAAGGCGTAACCCGCCATTGGTCATGCGAGAAGCGAACCGCCCCAGCAAACCCCCAAAGAAAAACCCGCCAATCGGGCGATGGGCGGGTGAATCGGAAGGCGGAATACGCTTCGCTATTCCGCCCTACGGCTTTAACACCGTAGGGCGGGTTAGCCAAAGGCGTAACCCGCCATCCGCCTCCCTACACCACCCCGATCTGTCATCCGCCCAGCGCCACCCTGACAAAAAATGTCACCCTCATCAGACACAAATCGTCACACCTGCTTGCAAAATTTGTGCATCCTCCGTGACGGTCTGCCCTGGCAACACTCCGTTGACGCAATTTGACACAAATCGCCCTGGCACGCTGCTTGCACCTCTGTGGGCATTGGACGCTTCGTCCAGTGCTTGAGACCCCCAACCAACCCCTTACCAGGAGTTTGAAGATGAAAGCATCGATGCAAAAAGGTTTTACCTTGATCGAACTGATGATCGTTGTGGCGATTATTGGTATTTTGGCGGCTGTGGCTTTGCCGGCTTATCAGGATTACACGAAGCGCGCTAAAGTTACAGAGGGCATTTCCTTGGCGACGTCAGCAAAAACCGCTGTCGCAGAAAATGCCGCTAATGCTGTGAAATATGATGCAGGCTGGAACTCCCCAGGAGCCACAGAAAATGTCAAGAGCATTGCAATCGATAATGAAGATGGTGTTATTACAATCACTTATGATGCTCCAGTGCAAACTGATGGTACTTTGAAGCTGGTTCCTTTCACGATGACGGTCGCTCAAGGTGCTACCGAAGGAACCCCTACTGCACTGCCGAATTCCACCGCTAGCTATACGCCTCCTGCCGATGCCATTCAGTGGGCTTGCTTGGCCGCTGGCGCAGACGCGGTTGCTGGAACAGACCCAGGAACATTGGAAGCGAAGCTTGCCCCCTCTAACTGCCGCTAACCACGGTACGGCGGAATAGCCATCGACGATTCCGCCTTCCGATTCAACCCGCCCATCGCCCGATTGGCGGGTTTTTCTTTGCCCGTCTTCTGGCGCGGTTAGTTTCTTGGATGACCAATGGCGGGTTACGCCTTCGGCTAACCCGCCCTACGGGGTTAAATACCGTAGGGCGGAATAGCGATAGCGTATTCCGCCTTTTGGGAATAGCAACAGCGTATTCCGCCTTCTGGAAATAGCGAAGCGTCTTTCACCTTCGGGGAAGGGCGCAGCGTACCGCACCTTCTGGGAGACGAAGCATTCGCTCAATCAGCATGCCCAGGTCGCCAGTCAGGGCTGATGCCCCAATCCTCTGGCAACAAACCATCACGGACGTAGCGGTGGAAGCTGGAATGCGGCCAATCCCGCACCCTCTGCACATGCCCATGCTTGACGGGGTTGAAATGGATGTAATCAACGATAGCTGCGCGCTCTGCTTCGCTGCGGATGGTGTGTTCCCAGAAACGCCGCTGCCAGATGGCGCGCTCGCCTTTGCGCTGGCGGCGCAGGCTCAGCCGCTCTCCTGTCGGCAATTGCCGCGCAAACCGGGTTTTGATAAGCCGCCAGCGGGTGGAAAAATCCGCATCACCTTCCGGCAAGGTCCAGATGCAATGCAGGTGGTCGGGCAAGATGACAATGGCATCGATGGAAAATGGCCTGTCGCGCCGTACCTGCCTGAACGCATCGCGCAGAATATCGATATGGTCTGTCAACAACCGCCGCCTGCGCTCCAGCAATGCCACGGTAAAGAAAAACTGTCCACCCGGCACACGGGCACGAATGTAACGAGGCATGACCATCTCCCTGCCGAAGCCGCAGGATAATCTGCCCACCCGCAAACCCGCAACCGTAGGGCGGAATAGCAACAGCGTATTCCGCCTTTTGGGAATAGCGAAGCGTATTCCGCCTTCTGTGAGTAGCACACCGTATCCCGTCCGCCGGAATTGGCAATAACGCATTCGGCCTTGCGGAAACGCGCCTTCTGCGCACCATGCCACGGCCAATTAGCGACCAGCGTATCCAACCTTCTGTCAACGCAACAAGCACACCCATGCCATTGACCACCCTTGACTTGCCCATGCGTCTGCGTGCAATGAGCGTGCACTTTCTGGTCACGCTCGCCGTCGCAGCAGTTGCCGCCGCCCTGGTTTTCGGGCTGTGGTTTCCGCCGCCGTTTGCACGCATGCTGGGCGGTCTGGAGCTGTTCATGCTGGTGGTTGCCTGCGATCTGGTGCTGGGCCCGCTGATATCGCTGGTGATCTACAACCGCAAGAAGCCGCGCAAGGAGCTGGTGCGCGACTACGCCATCGTCGCCGCCATCCAACTGGCGGCACTGGCATACGGCCTGCACACGGTCGCCATTACACGCCCGGTGTTCGTCGTATTGGCAGTGGACCGGCTGGAGGTCGTCAGCGCAGGCCAGCTGACCGATCAGGACTTGCAACAGGCCACGCAGCCACAGTGGCAGTCATTGCCCTGGCGCGGCCCTCATTTCGTCTGGGCGCAGCGCCCGCAGACCGCGCAGGAGCGCAATGAAATCATGTTCAGCGCCCTGGCAGGCAAGGACCTGCAACATTACCCGCGTTACTACCGCCCTCTTGAACAAGGCCTGCCAACTCTGCAACAGATTGCCCAGCCGCTGGATATCCTGCGCCAGCGCCATCCACAGGCAGCACCTGCCATCGACGCGGCAATAACCGCTACGCAACTCGCCGAAGAAAATCTGCGCTGGCTGCCCGTGCGCCACCCCCGCGGATTCTGGACCGCATTGGTGGAGCTGGAATCCGGCAAGCCAGTCGCCTGGCTGGATCTGGATCCGTATTGAGGCTTCGAACGCCTCGGCGTGAGGATGTAGAGAGATGGCGGGTTACGCCTTCTACGGGTGTTGCCGCTTCAAGAGATGGCGGGTTACGCCTTCGGCTAACCCGCCCTACGGGTGCTACGGGTGCCGCCGTCGCGGAGGCGCACCACGCAACCTACAGATAACGGCTCCAGCGCACCTGGATGTGGCGGGTGGTCACGCTGGTGTTCTCGGGGTCAGGCGCGGCAGGGTCAAAGCCGGGGGGCGGGTAGCACAGATTGATGCAGCCACCGATCGTGTCAGCGTTGCGCGTGGCGATGAAGGTATTGCCCCAGGAATCGCTGGCCGCGTGCGAACTCCCAATCGAACAGGCCGGGTTGCAAAGGTAGTGCCGTTCAGGCCCAAGTAGCCAGTCGCGCGCATCCGACTACCGAGCAACCGATCCTGCCGTTCGCAAATTTAGTATATAATTTTTGTCTTGCCAGCAGCGCTGGTTGTGGGCCGTTAGCTCAGTTGGTAGAGCAGCGGACTCTTAATCCGTTTGTCGTAGGTTCGATCCCTACACGGCCCACCACAGAATACATTTGGAATCAAGCACTTAGAGCGAAAGCCCTAGGTGCTTTTTTCTTGCTGGTGATTTCGTGTGCGTGGCAGCTGTGCTCCCAGGACTCGGCTGCGTGTAATAGGGAAGGCCTCTCCCTGAGCAAAGGCCCAGCCGGTGCGCTGTTGCCAAGTGTTCATCGCGTAGCGTGCCGCGCTGCATGCACCGCTTGATGCCGAAGGTCCGCCGCGATAGCGGCTGCATTGACATGCTTCATCTGCGCCCTCCAGGCGCAACCTCGCACGATCACCTGTGCAAGCCAGCGGTCAACCGCATCAGGCAATCGCGCAAAGGCATCCCGGGTTCAAGCCCATATGGCCCAACAGCGCAACCAGTCATGTTCTGCCTCCACACGTTGCCTCCTGATAGCGCCAGTACATAGGCCATATCAGGAGGGGCCCGGAACTCTGGATTTGCGCTCTTCAGGTCGGCAGGGTGGAGCGCCGCTATGACCAATAGCGCCTATTCAGAAACCCGGGCGCGTGGCAGTGTGGCGTCGCTTCTCCAGGTGACTGAGAAAGATCACGAGTGGCCACAGCAGCGCCAGATAGATCGCCGCAGCCAAAACGATGGGTGTGGGGTTGTAGAGCATCGACTGTGCGGTACGCGCCGCATAGAGCATGTCTGGGACCGAGACAACGCTCGCAATCGTGGTGAGCTTGACGACCTCGATCATGTTGCTCACCAGATCGGGGAACACATTGCGCAAGGCCTGAGGAATTTCCACCCAGATCAGGCTCTGCAGGCGGCTCATGCCTGTCGATCGAGCCGCTTCCCGCTGTCCGGGTGGGACGCTCTCGAGTCCGGCGCGAAAAATCTCGCCGAAGTAGCTCGAATTGTTGAGCATGAACCCGACGGCCACACAGCCCAGGGGGGACAGCTCAACGCCCAGGTAGGGCAGGCCCGTGTAGAGAAATATCAACAGCACCAGTGGTGGGAATGCGCGGAAGAAATCGATGTAAACCACCAGCGCACCGCGTACCAGGCGACTTTTGGTGACGAAACCGGCCACCGCAAGCAGCAGGCCGCTGGCCAGGCCAAGGGGAATCACCCACAGCGACAGCGCCAGCGTGGTCCACAGGCCGTTGAGGACGTAGGGCGTGACCTCTTTCAGCACGTCGACGTTGAAAAACGTTTGAATGATGTTGTTCATGGTGCGCGCTCTTGGGCTTCAGTGCATACCTGCGCCATGGCGGCGTTCGATGTATCGGCTCGCGATGACCACGGGAAGAAAAATCATGAGATAACCCAGAGCGCCCAGCATCAGCGGCGTTGGGTTGCCCGCGAAGCTCGTGGCGGAGGTTGCTTCGTTCAGAATCTCATTCAGGGCGGCCACCGAGCCATAGGCTGTGCCCTTGGTGATGGCGATTACACGATTGGTCAGCGGCGCAACCATCAGGCGGCATGCCTGTGGCAAGGTGACGTAGAGCATGGTCTGCGTGTGTGACAGGCCTGTCGAGCGCGCAGCCTCCTGTAGGCCGGGGGGCTGCGCCTGGATACCTGCCCAGTAGACTTCCTCAGAGAACGCCGCCAGCACCAACGTCAATGCCAGCCAAGTTGCCACGAACGCGCTCATCGAGATGCCGATGAACGGCATCGCATAGTAGAAAAGAATGATCAGTACCAAGGGCGGCAGCGCTCGCAGGATGTCCACCGACATCCGGATAGTCAGGCGCAACGCCCGCGAGGGGAAGGTTCGCAGGTAAGCCAGCAGCAGACCCAGCGCCAGCCCGGCCACGACAATGGCCACCCCCAGCTCAATGGTGACGACGGCGCCGCGCAGGATTTGCGGCAAATACTGGCGCGCGACGTCCGCATTGAAAAATGTGAAGACGAGTTGATCAAGTTGCATGCGCAGGCCTCGCCGGGGTTAGATGCGGCGTTCGCCAATGCCCCCGACAAACGCCGCCGTGCGCGCCTGTGTCGGACTGCCAAAAACCTGATCTGGATGGCCTTGCTCGACGATGACGCCATCTTCCATGAACACCACATGGTCAGAGGCCGCCTTGGCAAAGCCCATCTCGTGCGTCACGACGACCATCGTCATTCCGTCGTTGCGCAGCTCCCGCATGACTTCCAGCACACCGCCCACCATCTCCGGATCCAACGCACTGGTAGGCTCGTCAAAAAGCACCAGGGCCGGTCGCATCGCTATGGAGCGCGCGATGCCTACGCGCTGCTGCTGCCCACCCGAGAGCTGCGCGGGGCGCGCATCGGCCTTGTGCTCCATGCCGACTTTTCTGAGCGCATCGAGGGCAACTTGTTCGGCCTGGGCACGCGGCATTTTCTTGACCTTGATGAGCGCAAGGGCCACGTTGCCCAACACCGTCAAGTGCGGGTAAAGGTTGAATGCCTGAAACACCATGCCTACCCGCTCACGCAGTTTGTTGAGATTCGCGCGTGGGTCGTAGATGTCCTTGCCCTCCACCAGAACCTGACCGCTGCTCGCGTTCTCCATGCGGTTGCAGCAGCGCAGCAATGTACTTTTGCCGGAGCCGGAAGGGCCGATGATGGATACCAGCTGGCCGGCCCGCACATCCATGTCAATCCCTTTCAGAACGACATTGGAGCCATAGTGCTTGAAAAGCTGGCGCACTTGCAGCAGCGAAGAAGAGGAAGTTGCGGACATCGGTTCGGGCGGTAAAGATCTTGGGCTATTGGGCGCGATTAGTTGCAGTTCAGCTCGACGGGTGTTGCGTCATAGCCGTTGAGTCCTTCAACCCCGTGACCAGGCGGGGAGACCACGGTGGCGGAATTGGGCAGGGGCTCGGCGCCAAACCACTTCGTGTAGAGCGCAGCCAGGGAACCATCCTTCTTCATGCACTTGAGCACCATGCTGACCTGGTCACGACCGGCCTTGTCGTCCAGGCGGAAAGGAATCGACCAGACCGAGCCTGTTTCAATAACGGCCGTCGTCTTGATCGAGCCATTGCTCTTGACCGCCCAGGCCGATGGCGTCAACCCTGCGAGATTGCCATCTGCGCGCCCCGAGATCACGGCCTGAACGGCATCGGCATTGGTGCCGTACACGGCGATTTCGTAGCCGTACTGCTCCTGATGGGCACGTGCCCACTCTTCGGGGCCGGAGCCCTTGTTGACTGCCAACGTCTTGCCCCTGAAGTCTTCGAGCGTGTTCAGATCGTTGCGGCTCTTCTTCACCACGATGGTGAAATCGTTGTTCATGTAGCCTTCGGTCAGCAGCACGGTCTTGGCGCGTTCGGCAGAAACTGTTGTTGGCGCCATCAGAAAGTCGAACTTGCCTGCATTGAGCGCAGGGATCAGGGCCGAGTACTGCGCACCTTCAATCTCCAGGGGGCGGCCAAGGCGTCGGGCAATTTCCTCGCCGAGCTCCACATTGAAGCCCTGGTAACCACCACTGAGCTTGGGAAACGCATGCGGCGGGAAATTCGGGTCGATGCCCGTGCGCAGCGGCGTCTGGGCCATTGCGCTGCCAATCAGGCAAGCCAGTGCGACAGGTGCGACAAAGAATCGGGTCAGGCGAGACATGGGCGAACTCCTCTAAGCTAGGGTTAAGGGTGTGGGAGAGGGAAAAATGGGTGCTGCCGCACGCAGATCTGGCCGAAAAACCGCCAGCACGCGCCGCGCAAGTGCATCGACCGAATCGGTAATCACCACGTCAAAGCCGTTTCGGCACGCGGTCGGCAGCGCGAGTGGCAGCTCCGTACATGCCAGCACCACCGCGCGTGCGCGTTGCCCTGCCAGCGACGCGACGGCGCGAGACGCCGGTGCCAGTGCCTCCTCGGTGCGGCTTGCCTTGACCAGCTCGATCGCACGCACACAATCTTCAAAGGCCTGGGCCTGTGGCACAAGAACGTCATAGCCGCGCGCCCTGAGGGCCGGTTGATAGAGATCCAGCGCCAAAGTTGCGGGGGTAGCGAGCAGACCGATGGGGCCATCAGCGACGCCTTGAGCTGCCAAGTCATCAAGCACCGCATCAACGATGTGCAGAATCGGTACATGGCTGTTGGCGGCCAGCTGCGGGTACCACAGATGCGCGGTATTGCACGGAATGGCGATGCAATCGGCTCCTGCATCGACGAGCAGGGCAATCCCTTGCATCATGTCCGGCAGAGGGCTTCTGCCGCCGTGCAGCATGGCGGCGGTGCGATCCGGAACTCTCGGATCGCTGCGCAGCAGCACGCAAATGTGCTCCTGATCGCAACCAGCTGGCGTCATTTCGATCAGTCGTTTGAGAAAGTGCGCGCCCGCCAGCGGGCCCATCCCTCCCAATACGCCCAGACACTGGGGTGTTTGGGCGGCGCTCATGGCTGGACCGTCCCATTCACGGCATCGAGCGCAGCAGCAATGGCTGCCGCGCAGGGATCGATCACCGGGACCCCTAGCGCCGACTCAAGCTGCCCGCGCAGCGCGGACATGCCAGCGCAGCCGAGCAAGATGGCATCCGCATGCAGCGCGTCGCGCAACGTCTCGGCAGCAGCAAGCATGCGCGCGAAGGCCTGCTCGTGATCACCGGATGCGGCGACCGAAATATTCAGCGCACGCTCACCCACTACGCGGTGGCCGACACCCATGCGTTCCCAATACGCAAGGTGGCGTGCAATCGCAGCATCCGCGACAGCCACCACCCCGACGCGCCCGCCCGCGCGCAGGGCGCACCGCATGCCGGCCTCCCCCATGCCGATGACGGGGATGGCGCACTGGCTGCGGACCGCTTCCAGGCCAGGATCGCTGAAACAGGCGATGACGGCAGCGTCGTAGGTCCCCGAAAAGCCATTGGATGCACATGCGGCCATGCGACGCCCAGCGTCTTCGAAATCGGCCTGTGTCACAATTCCTTCGGGCCCATCGCTGCACGTGACACCGACTATGTCGATCATGCGCTCAGGCATGGCGCAACGCATCGCGTGCACCACCGACTGCGTGACGTGCTCGCTGCTGTTCGGGTTGAGCGCCAGGATGCGCGGCACTGCATTCATTGCGGACCTCGCACTTGCAGCAGCGCCTTGAGCACCGCGCCACGCGCATGGGTCGCTGCCGTGCCTGCCACGGGTACGGCCGGCAGCTGCGGCTTGCTGCGCGCCAGGAACTGTCCGGTGCCGCGCTCGACCAGCAATTGCCCATCCTGCACGACTACCCGGCCCCGATTGATGACCGTGGTGGGCCAGCCCTGGATGGTTCGGCCTTCGTACGGCGTATACCCTGCGTTGTCGTGCAGCATGCCGGCGGTGACCGTGATGCGGCGCTGCGGATCCCAAATGGCGATGTCCGCATCGGCGCCTGCCACCAGTTCCCCCTTGCGGCCGGACAGGCCATACAGCCTGGCGTGGTTGCCTGCGGTCAGTGCGACGAACTGGTGGATATCCATGCGCCCCTTCATCACACCTTCGCTGAACAGCAGTGGCATGCGCAGTTCAATGCCTGGAACACCGTTGGCCATCTCCTTGAAGGTGGTGGCATCGCCTTTGGGAAGCTTGCCTGTTGCGTCGAAGCGGTAGGGCGCATGGTCGGAGGAGTAGGTCGCCAGCGTTCCGTCGAGCAGACCCCGCCAGACTTCCTGCTGTGATGCGGCATCGCGTGCGGGTGGCGAGCAGCAGAACATGGCGCCTTCCAGCCCGGGGCGATCCATGTCCTTGGCGTCCAGAAACAGGTACTGCGGGCAGCTTTCGGCAAGAACCCGGGCACCCAGGCGCTGCGCACCGCGCAGCAGCTGCACCGTCTCGGCGCCGGCAACGTGCACGATCATCACTGGCACGTCCAGCAAGCGCGACATCGCAATGGCGCGATTGGTGGCTTCGCTTTCCGCAATCGGGTCATGCGCAACACCGTGAAACTTGGGCGCGGTGTGCCCCTGTTCCAGCAGGCGCTGCGTGATCCAGCGGATCATGTCGTGATTTTCGGCATGCAGCATCACCAGCGCCTGCTCGTGCCGCGCCAGCGCCAGAATGTCCAGCAGCTGGTAGTCGTCAAGGCGCATCTTCTCGTAAGTCATATAGACCTTGAGCGAGGTAATGCCGTCACGAATGGCCTGCGGCAGATCGGTTCGCAGGGTCTTCTCATCGGGGTTGGCCACGATGAGATGAAAGCCGTAGTCGATCACCGCCTTTTCGGCCGCTCGCGCGTGGTAGTCCGCCAGAACGTCCGGGATGCTTGCAGTGCGATGCTGCGCCGCGAACGGGATGATCGTGGTCGTGCCACCGAACGCCGCAGAAACCGTTGCGCTGTAAAAGTCGTCCGCGCACATCATGCCCATGCCAGAGCGCTGCTCGACGTGGCAGTGGCTATCAATGCCGCCCGGCAACACCCAACGCCCGCTGGCGTCGATTTCACGTTGTCCTGTGCCCAGCGCAGGCGCAATGTGCGCGATGCGCCCGTCGCGCACGCCAACGTCACTCGTTTCCACGCGGCCCTGCGTCACGACGCGGCCACCGCGGATGACCAGTTCATAGTCAAAGGCGTTCATTTGACCGGTGCTCCAGCGCCCGTGCGCTCCGTGATCAGTTTGTAGTGCTCCGGCCGACGATGCTTGGCGAAGTTGAAGACGTGTTCACGGAACATCTCACCCAACGACAGGTCCACGTTGGCGGCAATCACTTCATCGTCTTCCGACACCGCGCGCGCCACGATCTCGCCGGTGGGAGCCACAATCACCGAACTGCCAATCATGTGATGACCGTCCTCACTGCCACACTTGGCTGCCGCAGCCACCCACAGACCATTTTGATAGGCGTTGGCTTGCAGGGAAATCAAATGCGTGGTCGTGCGAAGATGCACTGGCTCATTCCAGTGAATGTTCAGTGATGGCGTGTTGTAGCCAAGTACCACCACTTCCGCGCTTTGCAGCGCCATGACGCGGTACGTCTCTGGCCAGCGGCGGTCATTGCACAGGCACATGCCCATGCGCACTTGGGCACCTCCCAGTGGCACGTCATGCACGCCGAAGCCCAGATCGCCGACTTCAAAGTATTTCTTCTCCAGGTGCTGGAATGGCGCCGCGGGCTTATGGTCCGAGTGCCCTGGCAAGTGGATCTTGCGGTACTTGCCAGCGATGCTGCCGTCGGGCCGCACGATCACGGCAGAGTTGTAAGGCGTGCCTTCGGGCGTGAGCTCGGCGTAGCCCAGATAGAACCCCAACCCTAAATCGCGCGCTGCGTCAAACAGTGGCAGGGTCTGCGCGCTGGGCAGGGTCTGCTCAAAAAAACGTGCCTGTGCTTCTGCCTCTTCCATCCAGTAGCGTGGGAAAAAGGTCGTCAACGCCAGTTCCGGGAAAACGACGAACTGCGCACCCCGGCCTTTGGCCTCTTTCAGCATTTCCACCAAACGGGCGACCACCGATGCGCGGGAGTCATCCAGATTTACCGCGCCCATCTGAGCCACAGCCATCACGAAGCTACGCTTTCCAGTCATCTCATGTTTCCATATCAATAAGGGGTACAGGAATGATTGCGCAACGGGAGGGGAAAATCGATAACGCTTTTATCCCCGGCTCTTGCCGTTTGGTTAACACCGGAGAAAAATGCACCGAACCTGGACATTTTTTGCACCAAATTAGAGCTTTCATGGCTGCACGCGTGTCAGATAGCACTGAAGTTGTGCCCATCGCAGCTGGGAGTTTTCAAAAGGCCGCAATGATTCGCGGATACAGCAAAAAGGAAGATGGTGTTGTCAGACGTGCCCTGCCTTGACACCCCTAAGCTCGACTTGGAGTTAGAGTCACTGCATGAAATTGAGACATCTGGAAGTGTTCTGGGCGGTGATGTCGACCGGCTCGGTCAGTGACGCTGCTCGGCTGCTGCACGTCTCTGTGCCGGCCGTGAGCCGCGTGCTGGGCCATCTGGAAGTGCAGCTTGGCTTTCCGCTGTTTGATCGCATCAAGGGACGGCTGTATCCGACCGAGGAATCCAAGCGACTTTTCAAGTCAGTCGATGACGTCTACGGGCGTATACGTGATATCGACCGCCTCGCGCAAGACCTCCTGCAACGTCGTAAAGGCCTGCTCAGCATTGCGGCAAGCAATAGCATTGGCCATGAGCTGGTGCCCATTGCATTGGCAAAACTGCGCTTGCGATTTCCCGACTTGCATGTGCGCTTCGTACTGCTGGGCCATGAAGCGCTGCGCGACTTCATACTGGAAGGCCACGCCGATCTGGGCATATCGACGCTGCCGATGGAGCACCCTCAGCTCACGACGCGCCTGATAGCGCGCAGTGAGCTGATGTGCATCTGCCCCTGGAATCACCCCCTCGCGCAAGCCGATGCCGTCAGTGCGCAGGAGCTGGCGCAGCACCTCAACATCGGTTACGTGCCGAAAACCCCCATGGCCCAACGCCTAGCCTCTTTCTTTGGCCCGCATGCCTCTGCATTGCAGACCACCATTGAAGTCGGCACGCCCCATAGCGCTTGCGCATTGGTACAGGCCGGCGCAGGCGTTGCATTGGTAGAGCAGTTTTCCCTGCAAAGCTGGCCAAGAGCGGCATTCCGGGTCGTCCCTCTTGAAGGCGCAACGCCGATCCTGGCCGACTTGATTTACCTTCGCGGCGCGCCATTAAGCCGCCCCGCCGACGTATTTGTGGAATACCTGACAGAGGTACTGGATATGCGCGCGCTGATCCCGAACGCGCCCAAGCTGTCGATGCGGATGACCCTGGATTGACCACACTGCAGGTCAGAGCGCCCCATCCATTCTGACGATCACTATTCCTGGCAGCCTGTCCCAACGCCTGCGCATGGGCCAATCGCCCCCACCCTGAGGCACCACAGGCAGCACTGAAACGCCATGAAAATGCGACAACCTTGCTTGCTGCGGGCCTGGCCGTGCGTTCCCATGTTCAGCGCGGCGGCTGGCCGTGCTTGGGCGAGCGCGGCCCATGCAGCAGCGCGCCATGGGCGGGGCCATCTGCGAGCAGCAGGCGCTGATTGGCAAGGTGGGCGATCTGGTAACTGCGCTCGGTCAAGGTGTCGACCACCTGATTCACCAGCGCCGTCACCAATATGCCCACCAACCCGCTGCCACCAGCGTTGCCTTCATTGCTGGACGCACTGGCATCGCCTTCCCACAGCTGCTGGCCGGTACGTGCGTCCTTCAAGGTGGCGTGCAAAGCAACCACGCTCTCGCTGTTGATGACGGAGTAGACCGTGCCATAGCGCTGCACCTCCATGTACAACACAGCATCCGCACCGAAGATCTTCTGCAGCCGATCGAGCGGGATCTGGTGGGCCTCCGCTGCGTTGGCGATGCCGTTTTCCTGCAGCAAGCTGTGCGTGAGTCCGACCGGGAAGACGTAATAACCCGACTCGGCCAGCGGCAACGTCACGCCTGCGTACACAGCGTTGCTGGCATCCACGTCCGGCGTGTTGTTCAACGGCGGCAACACCAGAATGGAGCGGGGATCGGCCTCCTGCAAGGCACTGTAGTCATAAGGAGTCGGAGTGGCACAGCCTGTCAGGCCCATGGCGATCAAAGTGACACCGATGGCCGCAAGGCGGCGCCACTGTTTCCACAGCACGCGTTTCATGCCGGATTCTCCACTGGGCTGGTTGACGAATCGATCGACTGCAGCACGAAATCGATGAACTGCGATGACTCGGGAAACAGCTGGCGTTCGCGCTCGAAATGTTCCCTGGCCAGCGGCATCTGGCCGGTCCTGCTGTAGAGCAGGCCCAACTGCGCATGAAAGCCGGGTGGCGGCGCCTGGTCCGCTGCACGCAGCTGCTCCTGCATTTGCTCCAGCGCGGCGAGCTGCTCCTGCCAGTTGCCGTTGCCGCTCTGCAAGTAGGCATACAGCTGGGTCTGGTAGTCATACCAACCATAGAGCATGGGCGTGCGGCTGGCGCAGCCAGCCAGTACCGCAGCCGCCAGTGCAAAGATGACCAACAGGGGCTTCGATCGGCTCATGGGCCTGTTCCGCTGCATCATGGCTGAACCGGCGCAGCAGGCCAGGCGCCCTGCTCCAGCCCTGCCACCAGTTGGTCAACCGCATCACGAACTGCCAGGTCCAGTACCTTGCCGTTGAGGGTGGCGTCATAGCTGGCGGTACTGCCAAAGCCCAGCACCTCGCGCGCCGAGAGCGTGTACTCGCCAGCGCCCTGTGCGGCATACACCACCTCATTGGTGGCGACGTCCACGACATTGAGGTTCACCTTGGCGTAGGCGACCTGGGTCTTGCCACGCCCCAGCACGCCGAACAGTTGCCGGTCGCCCACATCCTTGCGACCGAATTCACTGACATCACCGGTAATGACAAAGTTGGCGCCACGCAACTGTTGGGCCTGCCCCAGGATTGCCGCCTCCTGGCCAGTCTCACTCAGATTTTGGCGATCCAGTACCGCAAAACGGCCACTGCGCTGCAGATGGGCGGTGAGGATCGTCTGCGCCTGGCCACCCAGGCGATCCACGCCGTCGGAGAACACCCCGCGCTGGTAATTGGTGCGGTTGTCGAACTTGCCGATCGAAACAGGCATGCGCGGGCCCTGATACTGGCGGGCCGTCTCGGCGGCGACCGTTTGCGGAATGCTCAGGCTGCGAGATTGTTCAGTGGTGCTGCAGGCAGCCAGCAGCAGCGGCACTGCGATTGCCGCTGCGCGGACGAAAATAGAAGCGAACACGGAAAGCTCCTGCGGAAAAAGTCGACAAGTCCTTACTGTTGCCGCCATTTCAGCAGGCACCAGTCGATCAAGCCGACGCGAGAAATCGGCGATTATGGCCGACGCATGGCGGGCTTATGGCTGAATATGGAAGTTGTGACAATTCGAAAAAGTGTCCGCGGGAATGCGCTGCAAAAAGCGCGCGGGCCCGTGCCAGTACGGGAATTGCAGCTAGGCAGGCCTCGCGAAGACAGGTGGCGCAGCAGTCCAGCCGCTGCCTGCGCCGCGCATACAGTTAGCGCCGACCAGTCGGGTTCGCAATCGGCGGCAGCGCCTGCACTTTTTCTGCCACCGCGTGACAGGCCCTGAGAAGGTCGGAGGTGATGCGCGCGTCGATGTTGAGGTGGCCCTCGTATTCGCCCAGGTTGCGGATGTCATGGCACTTGGCGAGCACGCGCCACACGGCCGGGCCCAGGCCCAGGGTGCTGGGCAACAGCTGGAAGACGATGTAGCGGTTGGACGAGCGCCAGCCGTGCCAGCGCAGGGCCGCAAGACACAGGGCGTGGGCGGCGTTGTAGGCGAGATCGAAGCGACTCTCCAGCGAAAGCTGGGCGTTGTCGGCATCGGACAGTCGCGCCATGGCGGATTTAACAAGACCGGCGAACTCCGCCGCATCGGGCGGCTCAGCGCGCAGCGGCTTGCCCGGACCGCTGAGGTTGACGAAGGCACGGTCAGAGGTGGTCATGGCTGCGGCCCTTCGCCCAGCGTACCTATCTCCGCGGCCATGGCCTGCGCATCGCCCAGCACCCAGATTTTGGGCTGCTGCCACACGCGGCTCGCAAATGCGTCGCCGCGCAGCAGGCGTTGCCGCCACTGCTCGGTGCTGTAGATGCTGGGATTGATGCTGCGTTGCCATTGCGTGTTGAGTGGCTCCAGCAAATCGAACAGGTCCGCGTAGCCGATATCGTCGGCCAGCACCAGCAGGTCGATGTCACTCTGGCTGGTGTCCTGCCCCTTGGCGACCGAGCCATAGATGAATGCCGCCTGTATGCGATCGGCCAGGGGCTGCAACGCCATGCGCAGCGGCTCAGCAAACCCCATGGTTTTGCGCGCAATGCCGCACAGCTCCTCAAAGATGGGCGACTGCGGGTTGGCGCGGTAATGCTTCTGATGGCCACGCCGCTCGACCGTCAGCAGGCCCGCTTCGGCCAGGCGCGCCAGCTCACGCTGGATGGCACCACTGCCGCCATGCGTGGTGGCAATCACTTCAGCGCTGTAGAAGCTGCGCGAGGGCTGCCCGAACAGCAACCCAATGACGCGTTGCTGTGTTTGGTTGAACAGGGCACTGGCCAGTCCGGATGTGCGTGAAGGCATCGCAGGTTGAGAAAATACCCAATGTGGGTTGGATCATACCTTCTTTGGGTATGCATCCGATGCGTGTCGGCGGCCAGCGCAAGGGCTTTGTCAGCGCAACCACACATCGCAAGCTCCTCCTGGCCCGCGGAGCAGAAGCCTCACACCTTCTGGTAAAGGCGCCGCGGCAGGCCCCAGGCCACCAGCACGAACGCCACCAGACATGCCGCCGATAACGCGTACAGCCCCAGTGTGGCACTGCCCGTCACGTCGCGGACCTTGCCGACCATATAGGGGCTGATGATGCCTCCAAGCTGGCCGATGGAGTTGATCAGCGCGATGCCGGCAGCGGCGGCCATGCCACTGAGAAAGCGCTGCGGGAACACCCAGAACAGCCCGATGGCCGAGATGATGCCCGTGGCCGCAACCGTGAGTCCGAACAGCAACGCCACCGTGCTGCTGCTGTAGGCACCGCACAGGAAGTAGCCAATGCCGCCAGCCAGCACAGTCAGGGCCAGATGCCAGCGCCGCTCGCCGGTACGGTCCGAATTCTTGCCAAGCAGGATCATCCCGATACCCGCCATCAGATAGGGCAAGGCGGAAATCAGTCCGATGACGAACGTATCCTGCGTGCCTGCGGTGCGGATGAGCTGGGGCATCCAAAACACCAGACCATAGATGCCGCCAGCAAGACACATGTAGATGAACGAAAGCGTGTAGGTGGCAGGCTCCCTGAGCGCTGCGAGAAAGTTGTGGGCCTGCGCTTCCTTGGCATCGCGATTGACCTGCGCATGCCAGAAGGCCTTGTCGTCCTGGCTCAACCACCGGGCATCGGCAATCTCGTCATCCAGGAATTTCCACACCACCACCCCGAGGATCACGGCCGGAATCCCTTCGAGCAGAAACAGCCATTGCCAGCCGGCCAGCTCCAGCAGGCCATCGGTGTATTTCATGATGCCGCCAGAGATCGGCCCGCCGATGATGCCGCAGAAGGCGATGCCGGACATGAAGATGGTGTTGATGCGCGCCCTGCGCGCTGCGGGAAACCACTTGGTGAAGAAGTACAGCGCCCCTGGCACGAAGCCAGCCTCCAGCGCACCGACGAGAAAGCGAATCACGTAAAAGCCCATCTCGCTGGTCACGAACATCGTGCACGCCGAAGCAATGCCCCACGTCACCATGATGCGCATGATCCACACGCGTGCGCCCACACGATGCAAGATCATGTTGCTCGGCACCTCGAACAGAAAGTAGCCGATGAAGAACACGCTGGCACCCAGCCCGTACACCGCGTCAGAAAATCCCAGATCGCTTTGCATCTGCAGTTTCGCGAAGCTGATGTTGACGCGGTCCAGATAGGCAATCACCCAGCACACCACCAACAGCGGTATGAAACGCCAGAAAACCTTGCCATAGACCTGCTGCTCGCGCGCCACCGCGGCGCGCCCGGCAACGCCTGCGACACCAATGCTTGCATTGACACTCATGAACTGTCTCCTTGTACTTGTAGTGATGCTTTCCATGCGCGCCCTGCGCGAGGCAGAAGAGAAGGTGTGTTGGCGCATGGCCCGCCCGCGCGGGCGGTACTTGATACGTGGTAGCTGTCAGTAGGTGGCCCTGCCGCCCGAGAGGTCGAAGACCGCCCCGGTCGTGAACGAGTTTTCGGCACTCACCAGCCATGCCACCATGGAGGCGATTTCGCGGACCTGCACGAAACGCCCGCGCGGAATCTTTGAGAGCATGTAATCGATGTGCTGCTGCGCCATCTGCTCGAAGATCCGGGTTTTGGCCGCTGCCGGGGTGATCGCGTTGACCGCAATGTCATAGCCTGCGGTTTCCTTGCCAAGACTCTTGGTCAGCGCAATCACGGCAGCCTTCGAGGCGCTGTAGGCAGAGGCATTGGGGTTGCCCTCCTTGCCTGCGATGGAGGCGACATTCACCACGCGCCCATAGCCGCCAGCGATCATCCCCTTCACCACCACCTGGTTGACGTGGAAGGTGCCGTTGAGGTTGATGTCCACGACCCGGCTCCACTCATCCTGCGGGTACTCCACCACCGGTGCGTTGGTGCCTGCAATGCCGGCGCTGTTCACAAGGATCGTGACGTTGCCCAGCGCCTGCACGGTCTGTTGGTAGGCCTGCTGCACCGACGCGAGGTTGACGATGTCAACCTCACAGGTCACCACGGTCCCCAGCGCGCCCAGCCGCTGGCTGGCATCGGTCAGCGCCTGTGCGTCGCGGTCCCAGATTGCCACCGCCGCGCCGCCAGCGAGCAGGCGCTCCACTACCGCCAGCCCGATGCCTTGGGCGCCGCCGGTGACCACTGCCACCTGATTCTTGAAGTCGTAGGTATTCATGGTGGACTCCTTCAGGCGGCGACGACTTTTTGCTGCTGCTGCCCCAGGCCGTCAATGCCCAGACGCATGGTCTGGCCTGCGCGCAGGAAGACCGGCTCGGGCTTGATGCCCATGCCCACGCCCGGCGGCGTGCCGGTCGAGATCACGTCGCCGGGGTGTAGCGTCATGAACTGGCTGAGGTAGGCGATGATCTGGGGGACCTTGAAGATCATGGTCGCGGTGTTGCCATCCTGGTAGCGCGTGCCATCGACTTCCAGCCACAGGTTGAGCTGGTGGGGATCGGGCACCTCGTCGGGCGTGACCAGCCACGGTCCGGTGGGACCGAAGGTGTCGCAGCCCTTGCCCTTGTCCCACGTCCCGCCACGCTCAAGCTGATAGGCGCGCTCGGAAACATCGTTGATCACGCAGTAGCCCGCCACGTGCTCCATCGCGGTGCTCTCATCGACGTAGGAAGCGGCTTTGCCAATCACCACGCCAAGCTCGACTTCCCAGTCGGTCTTGCTCGAACCGCGTGGAATCCGCACGTCGTCGTTGGGACCGACCACGGCCGAGGTCCACTTGGCAAACACCACCGGTTCGGCCGGTATCGGCATGTTCGACTCGGCCGCGTGGTCGGCATAGTTCAATCCGATGCAGATAAACTTGCCGATCTGCCCCACACAGGCGCCAATGCGCGGCTGGCCCGGCACCAGAGGCAATTGCCCAAGATCCTGGCTTTTGAGCGCCTGCACCAGCGGACCGGCAAGAAAGTCGCCGTCAATGTCACGGGTCCACGCACTGAGGTCGCGCAGCCGGCCTTGCGCATCCAGAACGGCAGGCCTTTCCTGCCCCATGGGGCCATATCTCAAGAATTTCATGGCAAGCTCTCGCAGTTGTTGAAAAGTGCCTGCAGCTTAGAAAGTTTTTCGCCCTGCACCGATGCGACTTGATCGCCAGCAATCTACGAAATGGAATCTCCGCAAAAACCCGGTCAGGAAAACCCGCAGCTGGCCACGCTGCATGCGGTAAATGCACGTTTGAAGTTCCGCCACTTCAAGCTGCTGATCGCGGTGCAGGACATGGGCTCGGTGCATCAGGCCGCCAGCCTGCTGCACATGTCGCAACCGGGCGTGAGCAAAGCCCTCAAGGAAATTGAGGAGACACTGGGTGCAATCCTGTTTGCGCGCACGCCACAGGGCCTGGTAGCCACCGACATGGGCCACTGCGTGATCCGCCATGCGCGCCTGATGCTCTCCAGCCTGGCGCACATGCACAATGAGATGGCGGCGCTGTCGCGGGCTGCGGGCGTGCGCATTTCGGTAGGCACCATTGCCGGCGCGCTGGCCGCTGTAATGGCCGACGCGCTACTGGTGTTTCACAAACAGCACCCGGATGTGGTCGTCGACCTGCACGAGGGCACCAGCGCACATCTGCTGGAAGGCTTGCAAAGCGGCACGCTGGACATCGCGCTGTGTCGCACCTCCGTGGCGACGCGGTCGGAGCTGTTCCAGTTCGAGTGGCTGTGCGACGAGGAAGTGCGCGTGGCGGTCTCCCCCGTCCACCCGCTGGCACCGTGCAAGCAGGTGACGCTGGCACAGGCTGCGCAGTACCCGTGGATCCTGTTTCCCGGTCACATGCCCTTGCGCACGCTGCTTGAGCGCGAAGCCGCCAGCCTGAATGTGCGGCTGCAGTGCAGGCCCATCGAAACCGCCTCGACCTTCGCGACGGCGCTGCTGCTCAACAAAAGCCCGGAGCTGGTGGCCCTCATGTCGCGCGAGACGGTGGATTTTTTCGAGAAGACTGGCAGCCTGCGACGGCTGGCGCTGCCCATCCGCGCCAGTGCCGAGCCTTACGGCATGGTGGTGCGACAAGGCGTGCAGGCACCGGCCATTGTGGACGCGTTCAAGCACTGTATCCGCACGCAGGCGCAACGGTTGCACACCGTTTGATGGCGACCTCGCCGCCCCTTCATGAACATTTCGCCGGACAGGATACCCTTATTGGGTTGAATTAAACCCATTTTGGGTATCTCTATCTCAATCCCTCGCCCATCCGGGACATATGGCACGTGCATGCGGCCAGGCCATCGCATGAGAACCTGCGCACGTGGCAGCGAAGTTATCGATAATAGATAATATTGACTCGATCCATCAGACGATACGGTTATATATGAACCTCCACCAGTTTCGTTTCGTGCAGGAGGCGGTGCGACGCAACCTGAACCTGACCGAGGCCGCCAAGGCCTTGCACACGTCGCAGCCAGGCGTCTCCAAAGCCATCATCGAGCTGGAAGACGAGCTGGGCGTCGAAATTTTTGCACGCCATGGCAAGCGCCTGAAAAGGGTCACCGAGCCGGGCCAGCACGTGCTCGCAAGCATCGAGATCATTCTGCGCGAGGTGGGCAACCTCAAACGCATCGGCAGTGATTTTTCCGCGCAGGACAATGGCACCCTGTCGATTGCCACCACCCACACCCAGGCGCGTTACGTGCTGCCCGAACCGGTGGCGCGGTTTCGCGGCGAGTACCCAAAGGTCAACATCAGCCTGCATCAGGCCACGCCGCACGAAGTGGCGGACATGGTGCTCACAGAAGTCGCTGACATCGGCATGGCCACCGAGTCGCTGGCCGAATACCCAGAACTGGTGACGCTGCCCTGCTACGAATGGCAGCATGTACTGATTTTCCCGCCCAGCCATCCGCTGGCTGGCAAGGCGCGCATCTCGCTGGAGGATATCACCAGCGAGCCGCTGATTACGTACCACCCGTCATTCACCGGGCGCGGCCGCGTTGACCGCGCCTTTGCGCGCCGCGAACTCAAGCCCAACATCATTCTTGAGGCGATCGACTCCGACGTGATTCGCACTTATGTGAAGCTGGGCCTTGGCATTGGCATCGTGGCGGAGATGGCCGTGCAGGGCGAGCTGCGCGGCAATCTGGAAGTGCGGCCCATGGGCGATCTGTTCGGCATGAACGTCGCACGCGTGGCTTTCAAGCGCGGAGCCTACATGCGCCAGTTCGTCTACCGCTTCGCCGAGCTGATCAGCCCGCGCCTGAGCCGCGAACAGGTCAAGCTCGCGCTGGCCGGGCGAGAGAGCAATTACGAGCTGTAGGGGAAACGGCACTCACTATCCAGGATAAGCGCCGGCCCGCATCTGCCCTACAGGCAGCGCACAAGGCATGCCGCTGCATTGCCATCTCGTTGACACCAACGAACCTGATCAGAAACTTTCATACGCCCGGCAGACGGCCCGGTTTGCGTCGCCCCCCCTGGCGGTCAACGCCAGGCACTCATGCAACGCCGCGGTAACGGCCGTAGGCTGCGCGCAATCTTGCATGCCAGGCATAAAAAGTGGCTGAACAGGGCGAGCGCGCAGCGCTTTAACCTCGCGAAAATTCGGCGCCGCCTCTAGGTGTTTTCCCTTGTTCTCCCTAGGCAATCAGGCGCAAACCTGCCATTTTCGGCAATTTGCCCGCTCAGCTTGGCGCTCAAGCGCGCAGAATCTGAGGCCTCGCTGGCCAGCTGCCCGCAGAAACAGTCGGCCGTTTAATTCCCTACTTATGGTTGTTCAGTATGAGTCGCACTAGCTCTACAAACTGGCTGCAGCATCTTGGATGGATTGCCCTGTCCCTGCTGGGCGCCGCAGCGCTGGGCGTGGTGGCCCTGCGTCGTGGCGAGCCCATCAACGCGCTGTGGATCGTCGTTGCTGCCGTCTCCATTTATCTGGTGGCCTATCGCTATTACAGCCTGTTCATTGCCAACAAGGTAATGGGGCTGGATCCGAACCGCGCAACGCCTGCGGTACTGAACAATGATGGGCTCGATTACGTGCCCACCAACAAGCACATCCTGTTTGGCCATCACTTCGCGGCCATCGCCGGCGCGGGGCCACTGGTCGGGCCGGTGCTGGCCGCGCAGATGGGCTATCTGCCGGGCACGCTGTGGCTGATTGCCGGCGTGGTGCTGGCCGGTGCCGTGCAGGACTTCATGGTGCTGTTCATTTCCTCGCGCCGCAACGGCCGCTCGCTGGGCGAGCTGGTGCGTGAGGAGATGGGGCAGATCCCTGGCACCATTGCGCTGTTCGGCGCGTTTCTCATCATGATCATCATCCTGGCGGTGCTGGCGCTGATCGTCGTGAAGGCGCTGGCTGAAAGCCCCTGGGGCATGTTCACGGTGCTGGCAACCATCCCGATCGCCCTGTTCATGGGCGTGTACATGCGCTTCATCCGTCCCGGGCGCATTGGCGAGATTTCCGTCATTGGCCTGGTGCTGCTGCTGGCATCGATCTGGGCCGGTGGCTGGGTTGCCCAGCATCCCGCGTGGGCGGCAGCCTTCACCTTTACCGGCGTGCAGATCACCTGGATGCTGATCGCCTATGGCGCGATTGCCTCGGTCCTGCCCGTGTGGCTGCTGCTGGCGCCGCGCGACTATCTGTCGACCTTCCTGAAGATCGGCACGATCCTGGGCCTGGCGCTGGGCATCGTATTCGTCAGCCCTGAGCTGAAGATGCCTGCGCTGACCCAGTTCATCGACGGCACAGGCCCGGTGTGGAAAGGCAGTCTGTTCCCATTCCTGTTCATCACGATCGCGTGTGGTGCCGTCTCGGGCTTTCACGCACTGATCTCCTCGGGCACGACGCCCAAGCTGCTTGAGCGCGAACCGCATGCCCGCTACATCGGCTACGGTGGCATGCTGATGGAGTCCTTCGTGGCCATCATGGCCATGGTGGCCGCCTCGGTCATCGAACCAGGCATCTACTTCGCCATGAACAGTCCGGCCGCGCTGGTCGGCTCGGACGTGCACACCGTGGCCGCCACCGTCAGTTCCTGGGGCTTTACCATCACGCCTGAGCAACTTTCGCAGACAGCCGTGGACGTCGGCGAGAACACCATCCTGGCGCGCGCTGGTGGCGCGCCTACGCTGGCCGTGGGCATTGCCTACATCCTGCACCAGGTGCTGCCCGGTGACGGGACGATGGCCTTCTGGTACCACTTTGCCATCCTGTTTGAAGCCTTGTTCATCCTGACTGCCGTGGATGCCGGCACGCGCGCTGGCCGCTTCATGCTGCAGGACCTGCTGGGCAACTTCATCCCCGCGCTGCGCAGGACCGATTCCTGGGGCGCCAACATCATCGGCACCGGCGGCTGCGTGGCGCTGTGGGGCTGGCTGCTGTATCAGGGTGTGGTCGATCCGCTCGGCGGCATCAACACGCTGTGGCCGCTGTTTGGCATCTCCAACCAGATGCTGGCGGCGATCGCGCTGATGCTGGCCACGGTCGTCATCATCAAGATGAAGCGCCAGCGCTACGCCTGGGTCACCGCCTTGCCTGCGCTGTGGCTGGTCATCTGCACCACCGCGGCCAGCCTGATCAAGCTGTTCGATTCCGATCCTACCGTGGGCTTCATCGCCCTGGCCAACAAGTACAGCGCGGCCATGGCTTCGGGCGAGCTTCTCGCGCCAGCCAAGTCCATGGAGCAGATGCAGCACATCGTCTTCAACGCCTGGACCAATACGGTGCTGACGGCGCTGTTCCTGCTGGTGGTCTACAGCATTCTGTTCTACGCGGTGAAGGTCGGAATTGCCGGCTGGCGCAATCCACAGCGCAGCGACCAGGAAACGCCCTTCCAGCCGATTCCGGCAGCGAGCGCGTAAGACAACAACGCGCAAGGAGTCATCCCGATGTTCAGCAAACTGGTGAAACTGCGCGAGACGGGCAGCTACCTGGGTCAGGCCGCGCGCATGCTGGTGGGCATGCCGGACTACGGCACCTACGTGCGGCACATGGAGGAAAACCATCCTGGCCAGCCTTACATGAGCTATGAGGAGTTCTTCCGCAACCGCATCGACGCGCGCTATGGCGGCGGCAAGGGGCGGCCGGTGCGCTGCTGCTGAAAGTCGGCGTAAGCTTCGGCCCTGTGCACGGTTCTTCCGTGCGCTGCGCCCACGCGGGCACAGCCGTTGCTTGCGCCTACTTTTTTCGTCCCACCCGCTTCCATGGCCTACCCTTCACCCGCAATCCAGAGCCGGCTGCCTGACGTCGGCACCACGATCTTCACCACCATGTCCGCACTGGCGGCCGAGCACCAGGCCGTCAACCTCGGACAGGGCTTTCCGGACTTCCACTGTGATCCGGCGCTGACCCAGGCTGTCTCAGAGGCCATGGCACAGGGCCACAACCAGTACCCGCCGATGGCAGGTGCCGCGCCGCTACGTGAGGCGGTCGCAGCCAAGATTGCATCACTGTACGGCCACCGTTATGACGCGGCCAGCGAGATCACCGTCACGGCCGGTGCCACGCAGGCGCTGCTGACGGCCATCCTCGCGGTAGTGCAACCGGGCGATGAAGTCATCGTGCTCGACCCCAGCTACGACAGCTATGTACCGGCCGTGCGCATGGCCGGCGCCGTACCGGTGCGCGTGGCCCTGACCGCCGGCAGCTTCCGCCCGGATTTCGATCGCATTGCCGCGGCCATCACGCCGCGCACGCGGCTGCTCATCATCAATTCGCCGCACAACCCCAGTGGCACGGTGTGGACGCAGTCCGAGATGCTGACGCTGCAGGAGCTGCTGGCGCCCACCAACGTGCTGCTGCTCAGCGATGAGGTCTACGAGCACATGGTCTATGACGGCCTGCGGCACGAGAGCGTCTCGCGCTACCCGCAGCTGGCCGCACGCAGCTTTGTCGTCTCCAGCTTCGGCAAGACCTTCCACGTCACGGGCTGGAAGGTCGGCACGGTGGCCGCGCCGGCCGCGCTGATGGCGGAGTTCCGCAAGATCCACCAGTTCAACGTCTTCACGGTGAATACCCCGATGCAGATCGGGCTGGCCCGCTACCTGCAGGACCCGGCGCCGTATCTCGGGTTGCCGGCGTTCTACCAGGCCAAGC
Organism: Lampropedia cohaerens; assembly: GCF_001005215.1. GTDB lineage: Bacteria > Pseudomonadota > Gammaproteobacteria > Burkholderiales > Burkholderiaceae_C > Lampropedia > Lampropedia cohaerens. The sequence goes on along the minus strand of NZ_LBNQ01000013.1, from coordinate 52,444 downwards.
GCGACTTCTTCCGCGCCGGGCTGGCAGACACGCGCCTGAAGCTGCTCGAGTGCAGGGGCACTTATTTCCAGACCGTGGATTACTCGGCCATCAGCGACCTGCCCGAAGCCGAGTTCTGCCAATGGCTGACGCGCGAGATCGGCGTGGCGGCCATCCCGACATCGGCCTTCTATGGCGATGGTTTCAACCAGTGCACCGTGCGCTTTTGCTTTGCCAAGCAGGAGCAGACACTGCGCACCGCGCTGGAGCGGCTGCGGCGGCTGTAGTGCGACCTTGCGACGCAGAGGCCACCATCACGCGGGGCTGTCATGGCCGCGTCATGGTCAGTTTGGAAACTTACAGTTTTCAAACTGCTCGCGAGCATAGCAACCATGGCCTCTTTTGCCCCACCTTTTGCCCGGCTGGCGCTTTGCGTCTGCGTCGTCGGCCTGCTGGCCGCCTGTGGCGGCAGCGACGACGACACGCCGCTTGCCGAACCGCTGGACCTGACCATCCTGCACATCAACGACCACCACTCCAACCTCGCTGGCAAGTCGCGCAGCCTGCTGCTTGATACGGGCGCAGCCGAGCGTGCCGAAATCAGCGTCTCCGCCGCGGGCTTTGCGCGGGTTGCACAGGCGCTGCGGGAGTTGGACAAGCAGTCGGACAATGTCATCAAGATCCATGCTGGCGATGCGCTGACCGGCACACTCTACTTCAACCGCGCCGGCGCCGACGGCGAGGCCGACGCGGCGCTGATGAACACTGTGTGCTTTGATACGTTCACCCTGGGCAACCACGAGTTCGACAAGGGCGACACGGGATTGAAGAATTTCCTGGACATGCTGCGCGGTGGCCCCTGCGAGACACAGGTGCTCAGCGCCAACGTTCAGTTCGGCGCCAACTCGGCGCTGCACCCCAGCCGCGCGCCGGAGTACGTCAAGCCCTCCACCGTGATCGAGCGCGCTGGCCAGCGGATCGGCCTGGTGGGCCTGACCATTGCCGGCAAGACCAAGACCGCTTCCAGCCCCGACCCCGACACCCAATTCGAGGACGAGCTGGCCGCCGCGCAGCGCGAGATCGACCGACTCAGCGCCGAGGGCATCAACAAGATCATCGTGCAATCGCACATCGGCTATGGCTATGACCTGCAGCTAGCCAGCCAGCTGCGCGGCGTGGACGTGATCGTGGGGGGTGACTCGCACACCCTGCTGGGTCCAGACAGCATGCGCGCCTATGACATCGGCTCTCCGGCCGGCCCCTATCCGACGCAGCTGACCAACGCCGACGGCGATCCTGTCTGCGTGGTACAGGCCTGGGAGTACAGCCAGATCGTCGGCGAGCTGCACGTCTCCTTCGATGAAGCGGGCATCGTCACCGCCTGCGAAGGCACCCCCCACGTGCTGATTGGCGAGGATTTCGCCCACGACGATGGCCGCGCGCTGACCGCCGGCGAATTCGCCGCAGTCCAGGCCGACGTGAACGCCAGCGGCTTCCTGCGCATCACCAGCGAAGATGTGCAGGCGGCGCAGACGTTGGCGCCTTTTGCCGAGAAGCTGGAAGTCTTCAACACCACCGAGGTAGCGCTGGTACAGGAAGAGCTCTGCTCGCGCCGGGTACCGGGTGGGCCGGGCAGTGTCGACTACAGCCGCTCCAGCGAAAGCTGCAACGCACTTGGCGAGGTCAATGCGCGCGGGGGCGACATCCAGCAGATTGCCGCGCAGGCCTATCTTGAGATAGCACAGGACGTCTACGGCGGCGCCGACATCTCGCTGCAAAGCGGCGGGGGCGTGCGGGTTCCGCTGCTGCCAGGCCGTGTCACTGCCGCCGATGCGATTGCCGTTCTGCCCTTTGGCAACATGCTGTATTCCATGGAAATCACTGGCACAGAAGTCAAAGGCATGATCGAAGATGGCCTGGACGCAGTGTTCCGACCAAACGGCTCCACCGGCCCATACCCGTACACGGGTGGGCTGCGTTTTGAGGTGGACGCCACCCAGCCCAAGGGCCAACGCGCCAGCGCGCTGGAAGTTCGCAATGCCACCACAGGCCTATGGGAGCCGCTCAATCCCAGCAAGACCTACAAGCTGGCCGTGCTGAGCTTCAATGCCAATGGTGGTGATGGCTATGAAACCCTCGCCAATGTGCCGGCCGAGCGGGTGCTGGATATCGGCGTGCTCGACTCAGACGTGTTCTTCCAGTATCTTCAGAAACAGCCTGCCGATCCTGGCACCGGCCTGCCGATCCTGCGCAAGCTTGATGCTGACCTCTACAGCACCAAGCGCTTCATCGGCCCGGCCGCCGGAGAGTGACAGTCGTCGACTAGCCTCTGCGCGGAGGCCCAGGCATGAGTCTCCGCGCAAAGGCGCTTGACCCGTCAACGCGCACGCTGTGGGACAGGCGCACATTGCCAAGAAGCCGTTTGCGATCGGTTCATGCGTCGCAATGCCCGCACCCGCTGGGGCATCGGGCTGAACCACAGGGCTAGTAAAAAAACCCCGCCGGCTGCTGCCGTGCGGGGCTTCTTTCTGACTGCGCAGCGTGCCTGTGTGCGTTACAGCAGCTTCTTGAGCAAGCGGCCCATTTCGGAAGGGTTGCGGGTGACGGTAAAGCCGCACTCCTCCATCACGGCGAGCTTGGCCTCGGCCGTGTCCTCGCCGCCAGAGATCAAGGCGCCAGCATGGCCCATGCGCTTGCCCGCAGGAGCGGTGACGCCGGCGATGAAGCCGACCACGGGCTTTTTCATGTGTTCCTTGCACCAGCGTGCGGCATCGGCCTCATCGGGCCCACCGATCTCGCCGATCATGATGACAGCGTCAGTGTCCGGGTCGTCATTGAAGGCCTTCATCACGTCGATGTGCTTGAGGCCGTTGATCGGATCGCCGCCAATGCCCACGGCCGACGACTGGCCAATGCCCAGTTCGGTCAGCTGCGCCACGGCTTCATAGGTCAGCGTGCCCGAGCGGGAGACCACGCCGACGCGGCCCTTCTTGTGAATGTGGCCGGGCATGATGCCGATCTTGATCTCCTCAGGGGTGATCAGACCGGGGCAGTTGGGGCCGAGCAGCAGCGTCTTCTTGCCGCCAGCGGCTTCCTTCTGCTTCATCTTGTTGCGCACGATCAGCATGTCGCGCACAGGGATGCCCTCGGTAATACAGATGACCAGATCCAGATCGGCTTCGACAGCCTCCCAGATGGCAGCAGCAGCGCCTGCCGGCGGCACGTAGATCACCGACACGGTAGCGCCGGTTTCGCCTGCGGCTTCCTTGACCGAGGCGTAGATCGGCACGTCAAAGATCTTCTCGCCCGCCTTCTTGGGGTTGACGCCAGCGACAAAGCAGTTCTTGCCGTTGGCGTACTCGATGCACTTTTCGGTGTGGAACTGGCCCGTCTTGCCGGTGATGCCTTGGGTGATGACTTTGGTGTCTTTATTGATGTAGATGGACATGGCGATTCCTTACTTCTTGACCGCGGCGACGACTTTTTCGGCGGCTTCGGCCATCGTGTCGGCACTGATGATGGGAAGGCCGGATTCGGCCAGCATTTTTTTGCCCAGTTCCTCGTTCGTACCCTTCATGCGCACCACCAGTGGCACTTTCAGGTTCACGGCCTTGCTGGCGGTAATGACGCCGGTGGCAATGGTGTCGCACTTCATGATGCCACCGAAGATGTTGACCAGAATCGCCTCGACCTTGGGGTTTTGCAGCATGATCTTGAAGGCCTCGGTCACCTTCTCGGGCGTGGCACCACCGCCCACGTCAAGGAAGTTGGCCGGCTCGCCGCCAAACAGCTTGATGGTGTCCATCGTCGCCATGGCCAGACCCGCGCCGTTGACCAGGCAGCCGATGTTGCCGTCCAGGCTGATGTACGCCAGGTCGTACTTGGAGGCTTCGACTTCGGCCGGGTCTTCCTCGTCCAGGTCGCGCAGCGCCACGATCTCGGGATGGCGAAACAGCGCGTTGGAGTCAAAGTTGAACTTGGCGTCCAGCGCAATGAGGTTGCCCTGGCTGTCGCGGTTGAGCGGGTTGATCTCGACCAGCGAGGCGTCGGTCTCCATGTAGCACTGGTAGAGCTTCTTGGCCAGGTCGATGAACTGCGCCTCGGAGTCAGCCGGCAGGTTGATGCCCTGCGCCAGCTCCCTGGCCTGCTCGTCGGTCATGCCAACCAGCGGATCGACAAACACTTTGACAATCTTCTCGGGCGTGCTGTGTGCCACTTCCTCGATGTCCATGCCGCCTTCGCTGGAGGCAATGAAGGCCACCTTCTGGGTGGCACGGTCAGTGACTACCGAAATGTAATATTCCTTCTGGATGTCGGCACCTTCCTCGATGTAGAGGCGGCGCACCTTCTGGCCTTCCGGGCCGGTCTGGTGCGTGACCAGCTGCATGCCCAGGATTTGCTCGGCCAGCGTCTTGACCTCATCAATGCTCTTGGCGACCTTCACGCCACCACCCTTGCCACGGCCGCCGGCATGGATCTGCGCCTTGACCACCCAGACCGGGCCGCCCAGCTTCTGCGCCGCTTCCACGGCTTCCTGCACGGTGAAGGCGGGGATGCCACGGGGCACAGGCACCCCGAACTTGCGCAAGATTTCCTTGCCTTGGTACTCGTGAATCTTCATGAGGAATCTCTCTGGGAGGGGAAGGATTGGAAGAAAGCGGCCCGATCACACGGCGACAATGTGCCGCTCCCGTGGAGCAAGGCAGCCTGAGCAGGTCATGTATCATGCCCGGCACACCCGCCGCATCGGCGTCCACGGATGCGGTGTACCTGCTGGTAGCCGGACAGGCGGGCGCATTGTAACGTTGCCCTGTTGCAGCGCGCAATGCACTGGGCGCTGCGTTGCCAAGCCGCACGCTGCCCAGCAATTATGCTTGTACGACAACGCCTTGTAGATTTTTCGCACGTTTCGCACACCGCCGCCAGCGGTCACGTCAACGCAAATTAAGGGTAAACACTTAGAGATGCCCATGACCAAGCTTTTCATCGATGGCGAAGCCGGCACGACCGGCTTGCAGATCCGCGAGCGGCTGGCGCGCGAAGCCGCAATCGAAGTCGTCAGCATCGCGGCCGAGCGGCGCAAGGACCCGCAGGCCAAGCGCGACCTGATTGCGCAGGTCGACCTGGTCGTGCTGTGCCTGCACGACGATGCAGCGCGGGAAACCGTGGCCCTGGTCGAAGCCATCGCGCGGGAAACCGGCCGCAGCATCCGCATCGTGGATGCTTCCACCTCGCACCGCGTGGCGCCGGGCTGGGTCTACGGCTTTCCCGAGCTGTGCGAAGGCCAAGCCGAGCGCATTCGATCGGCCCAGCGCGTGAGCAATCCAGGCTGCTACGCCACCGGCGCCATCGCCATGCTGCGCCCGCTGGTGGACGCGGGGTTGCTGCCGGCCGACTTTCCCGTGCATCTGCCTGCCGTCAGTGGCTACTCCGGTGGTGGCCGCGCGATGATCGAGGCTTACCGCAGTGGCAGCGCGCCAGCCTTCGAGCTGTATGCGCTGGGCCTGGCCCACAAGCACATTCCTGAGATCATGGCCTGCACCGGCCTGACCGCACGGCCCCTGTTCACGCCCTCTGTCGGCAACTTCGAACAGGGCATGCTGGTGCAACTGCCGCTGCAGCTCGACAGCCTGCCGGGCCGCCCGCGCCTGGCCGACCTGCGCGACGCGCTGGCGGCCCACTACGCGCGGACCAATACGCCCGCCAACTACGTCAAAGTGCTGCCCGCAGAGCCCGATGGCAAGCTCGATGCGCTGGCGCTCAACGGCACCAACACACTGGAAATCCGTGTCTTCGGCAACGAGGCCCATCGGCAAGCCGTGGTCGTGGCGCGGCTGGACAACCTGGGCAAGGGTGCTAGCGGCGCTGCCGTGCAAAACATCAAGCTGATGCTGGGCCTGCCGGATCAGTAATCAACGAACGAGCCGGCTCCCTTCGCGCCGTCATGGACTTCTTCAGCTACGCCGCAGCCTTTGGTGCCAGCGCATTGCTTGCAGTGGCCACGCTGCTGCCCATTTCCAATCCGACCAGTTCCGCGCCGATCTTTCTCTCGCTGACCGAGGGCGCATCGGACAAGACGCGCCACGAGCTGGCGCGCAAGGTGGCGCGCAACGTCTTCCTGCTGATGGTGGGCGCCACGCTGCTGGGCTCGTTCGTGCTGGACATCTTCGGCATCTCGCTGGACATCGTGCGCACCGCAGGTGGACTGATCGTCATCAGCATCGGCTGGCGATTGCTGACCACCAACAGTGCCGAATCACCGCGCGCGGCCAAGATCGCCGAGAACTTCACGCCGGAGATGGTGCGCATGCAGGCGTTTTTTCCGCTGTCCTTCCCGATCACCTGCGGGCCCGGCACGATTTCCGCCGCCATCACCGTGGGGGTCAGTCTGGCCTCGCCAACGCTGACGCTGTCGATCGTGCGCACCGCAGGCGCCATTCTGGGTCTGCTGCTGATCGCGTTGCTGATCTTCATCAGCTACCGCTACGCGGAATACCTGCTGCGGCTGCTGGGCGAGACCGGCACCGTGGTGTTTCTGCGCCTGTCGGCCTTCATCCTGCTGTGCCTGGGCATCCAGATTTTCTGGGATGGCGCGGGAAATTTGCTCACCAATGCAATCCGTGCCGGAATCCACCCGGTATAGCGGCGCCGTGAGGGCACGTGATAACGCTGTGGACCGTCGATTGAGCAGCGTTAGGGCGGGTTAGCCAAAGGCATAACGCGCCATCGCCGAAACAGACACCACAGCGGCAGAAACGGAAGGCGAAAATACGCTTCGCTGTTGCGCCCTACGGCACTCGCAATGACGGGATGCGCATCAATCCTCCGCCCCATCCGCCGCGCGCATGACCTTGCGCACGACGTCGGCGCAAAAGCCCCGTGCGGCCAGGAAGCGCATCTGGCGCGCGCGCTCCTTCTGGCGTGCCTGCCAGTCAAGCGCCTGCAGATCCTGCCCGCCAAACTTGGCGCCCCAGACTTGCCGCGCGCGTTCAAATTCATCGTCTTCCAGTGGCGCCAGCGCCGCATCCACCAGCTCCTTGTCCAGCCCCCGGGCCTGCAGATCGTGCCGGATACGCACCGCGCCAAATCGCGCTGCCTTCTGCCTGACCAGCGCCTCGGCGGCGCGCGCATCGCTCAGAAAGCCCTTGGCCTGCAGCTGGTCGAGCACCGCCTCCAAGGCCTGCGCGCTTTCGGCATGGGGTGCGAGCTTGCGTGCCAATTCGGCGCGCGCATATTCGCGCCGCGCCAGCGCCTGCAAGCCGCGCGCCAGCAGCGAAGGGGCCGTCGCGCCACGGCGCGCGCCCACGCGGCGGCTGGCCGGCAGGGCATCATCCCCTTCTTCTGTCACGCTCAATCCTCCAGCAGCACGCCGTCGGCGTCCACCCCATCGGGCAGCCCGCTGATGGCGGCAGCCACCACGCCCAGGTTCTCGCGCACCTTGTTCTCGATCTCACGCGCGAGCTCGGGATTTTCCTTGAGGAACTCCTTGGCGTTGTCGCGGCCCTGGCCGATCTTCTCGCCGTTGTAGGAATACCAGGAGCCGGATTTCTCGACGATACGCCCGGCCACGCCCATGTCGAGGATCTCGCCCTCGCGCGAAATACCGCTGCCGAACATGATGTCGAACTGGGCCGTCTTGAAGGGCGGCGAGACCTTGTTCTTGACCACCTTGACCTTGGTCTCGTTGCCGATGACCTCATCGCCGCGCTTGATCGAACCGGTGCGACGGATGTCCAGCCGCACCGAGGCGTAGAACTTCAGCGCATTGCCGCCGGTGGTGGTTTCGGGGCTGCCGAACATCACGCCGATCTTCATGCGGATCTGGTTGATGAAGATCACCATGCAGTTGGTCTTCTTGATCGTGGCGGTAAGCTTGCGCAGCGCCTGGCTCATCAGCCGCGCCTGCAGGCCGGGCAGCGAGTCGCCCATGTCGCCCTCGATTTCCGCCTTGGGCGTGAGCGCTGCCACCGAGTCCACCACCACCAGATCGACCGCGCCCGAACGCACCAGACTGTCGACCACCTCCAGCGCCTGCTCGCCGGTGTCGGGCTGGGAGATCAGCAGATCCTTCACATGCACGCCCAGTTTGCCGGCGTACTGCACGTCCAGCGCATGCTCGGCATCGACGAAGGCGCAGGTGCCGCCAAGCTTTTGCATCTCGGCAATGACCTGCAGTGTCAGCGTCGTCTTGCCCGAGGACTCCGGCCCGTAAATCTCGATCACCCGTCCGCGCGGCAGACCGCCGACGCCCAGCGCCACATCCAGCCCCAGCGAGCCGGTGGAGACAACCTCGATGTCCTTGACCACCTCATCTTCGCCAAGGCGCATGATGGTGCCCTTGCCGAACTGTTTCTCGATCTGCGCCAGCGCGGCCTGCAAGGCCTTGGCTTTCTCATTGTTTGCAACGGTTGCATTCATGGGGAAACTCCTCAATAGCGGGGTTACAGCTGGCACACCAGCAACATGGATGCAAGTTTAGGCAGGGATATCTGGAAAAACCATCAATTAATGGTCAGTTTCCCTGTCCAATAGGCTGTTACGTGCCGGCACACTTTGTATGATGCCTGCCATGCAGGAGCGACACGATGCCGACCCGTGGGAGGAGGACGTCACCAGCAGTGGCGTGCCGCCTCCTGAAGATGCCTGGCGCCAGACCCATCTGGGCCGGCTGATGGGCCACGCGCTGCGCCGCTTTGACGAGCGTGTGCTGACGCTGATGGCGCACGATGTGAACGTGCCACTGGCGCTGTCCAACCTGGCCGCGCGCAACAAAGTCAGCGCCGCCCACATCCACGTCACCCGCCACCTGTCGCTGCGGGGCGATCGCATCACCACCCTGGCCCACCGCGCGGGCATGAGCAAGCAGGCCATGGCCGACCTGATCGACCAGTGCGAAGCCTGGGGCCTGGTGCAACGCCAGCGCGACAGCGCCGACCGCCGCGCCATCCGCGTAACCTTCACCGCCGACGGCCTGCTGTGGCTGCAGGCCTTCAAATCTGCCGTCGAGCAGGCCGAAGCCGAGTTCCGCGAAGCCGTCGGCGACGACATCGCCACCATTGTGCGCCTCGGCCTGGAAGGCTATGCCGGCGGCGCCTGAGATCGAGGAATTCCCATGGCCCACACCGACATTGCCGCCTCCGACCTCAAGACCATCCTCCACTCCAAGCGGGCCAACATCTACTACCTGGAGCACTGCCGGGTACTGGTCAATGGCGGACGTGTGGAATACGTCACCGACGCCGGCAAGCGCCAGTTGTACTGGAACATTCCTATTGCCAACACCACCAGCATCCTGCTGGGCACCGGCACCTCGATCACCCAGGCGGCGATGCGCGAGCTGGCCAAGGCGGGCGTATTGGTGGGTTTTTGCGGCGGGGGCGGCACGCCATTGTTCAGTGCCAATGAAGTGGATGTGGAGGTGGCCTGGCTCACACCGCAAAGCGAGTACCGCCCCACCGAATACCTGCAGGCGTGGGTGCGTTTCTGGTTTGACGATGAACTGCGCCTGATGGCTGCCAAGGCCCTGCAAACCGCCCGCATGCAGCGGCTCCAAATGGAGTGGAGCCACCGCAGTTTGAAGGACGCCGGTTTTGATGCAGACACCGCCAGGCTGGAAGAACTCATCGCCCGCACACAACGCGAGATAGCGCGCGCCGAGGACACCACGGCCCTGCTCACTGAGGAGGCGCGGCTGACCAAAGCACTATTCAAACTTGCCGTCGATGCCACAGGCTATGGTGACTTCACCCGTGCCAAGCGGGGCACCGGCACCGATCCTGCCAACCGCTTTCTGGACCATGGCAACTACCTGGCTTACGGCCTGGGGGCCACCTGCTGCTGGGTACTCGGCCTGCCGCACGGACTGGCAGTGCTGCACGGCAAAACGCGGCGCGGCGGACTGGTGTTTGATGTGGCGGACTTGGTGAAGGACGCCGCCATCCTGCCGCAGGCCTTTCTCTCGGCCATGCGCGGCGATGATGAGCAGCAATTTCGCCGCAACTGTATTGAAGCGCTGACGCGCAGCGAATCACTGGATTTCATGATCGACAGCACCAAGGACATTGCCATGCGCACCGCCCGGCTGGTCGACAGCGCCCATGCAGAGGCCAAGCCATGAACGTAATGCTGATCTCCCAATGCAGCAAACGGGCATTGACCGAAACCCGCCGCATCCTCGATCAATTTGCCGAACGCAAGGGCGAGCGCACCTGGCAGACCCCTATCACCCAGGCCGGGCTGGACACTTTGCGCAAACTGTTGCGCCAGACCGCCCGCAAAAACACCGCCGTGGCCTGCCACCGCATTGGCGGCAAGAACCACAGCGAGCTGCTGTGGATCGTGGGAGACGCGCGCCAATTCAACGAAGAAGGAACGGTGCCCACCAACAGTACCGAAAGTGATGTGCTGCGTGCCGATGATGAAAACAGTTGGAACAGCCTGCGTTTGATGCAACAGCTCACGGCGCTGGCCGCGTTGATGCACGACCTGGGCAAGGCCAGCGATGCTTTTCAAAGCCGCCTCAAAGGCGAGCTGAAGACAAAGAATCTGTACCGCCATGAATGGGCTTCGGTACGCTTGTTTCAGGCCTTTGTCACCTCCTGCGGGCTGGAGGACGACCATGCATGGCTGCACGCTCTGGCCCATGCTGGAACCATCGAACATGCCGATGCCTGGCGTGACCGATGGTTAGGCCAGGAGTATCTGCTGCGCGATGGCCTGGATGCGAAGATCACCGCAGCACACAACCCTTTTGCCGTACTGCCACCACTGGCACAGGCCGTGGCATGGCTGGTCTTGACGCACCACCGCCTGCCTGCCGCGCCATACAGCGCCACCGAAATGGTGGACGCAAACACGCGGCTCTACCATGGCCGCCAGTTCAGCGTGCAGCCCGCCGATCTGCACCAATTGCTCCAGCGCCTGAATGCCGAGTGGAACGAGCCCTTTCATGCCCGCGATATGGCGGCCGTTGCGAGTTACTGGCGCTTCTCCAACGGCCTGCCTGTCAGCACCGATGCCTGGCGAAGGCGCGCCGCACGTGCTGCCCAGGCCATGCTTCGGCAGACCACGGCCTCCACCAGCGGTGAAAGCGCTGCAAGCCCAACGCGCCTCTGCAGTGAACCGGCAGCAATGTGCTTGACCAATCCGTACGTCATGCACCTCTCGCGCCTGGCGTTGATGCTGGCCGACCATTACTATTCCGGCCTTGAGGACACCGGCTTGCGCGTGACAGGCGAGGAGAACTACCCGCTGTTTGCCAACACCGATCGCAAGACCGGCCAACGTCTGCAAGCGCTGGATGAACACCTGCTGGGTGTGGAGCACCACGCCAGCCAGTTGGTGCACACCTTCCCCAGCTTGAATCGCCAACTGGCGCATTTGCGCAACCACCGGGGCCTGAAAAAACGCAGCGAAGTCGCCCGCTTTCGCTGGCAAGACAAAGCGTCCGATCTGGCCGCCAGCGTGCGCACGCACGCTGCGGAGCACGGCGCATTCATCGTCAACATGGCATCAACCGGGTGCGGCAAGACCTTGGGCAACGCCCGGATCATGAACGCACTGGCCAACCCGCAGCAGGGCTTGCGCTGCGCCTTCGCAATGGGGCTGCGCACGCTGACTTTGCAGACTGGCCGCAGCTTTCAGCAAGACCTGGGGCTGGGCGATGACGATCTGGCCATTCAAGTCGGCGGCGCGGCCAGCCGGGAGTTGTTTGAATACTACGAAACGCAGGCCGAGCAGAGCGGTTCGGCCTCGCGCCAAGACTTGGCCGACGAGAGCAGCCATGTCGTATTTGAAGGCAACGACCAACACCCCATCCTGCACCACCTGAGCCATGACCACGCGGCGCGCAAGCTGTTGGCGGCGCCGCTATTGGTCTGCACCGTCGATCACTTGACGCCCGCCACCGAAAGCCTGCGGGGCGGCAAGCAAATCGTCCCCATGCTGCGCTTGATGAGCGGGGATCTGGTGCTGGATGAGCCCGACGACTTTGACATCGCCGACTTGCCCGCACTGACACGGCTGGTGCATTGGGCAGGCTTGCTGGGCGCGCGCGTGCTGCTGTCATCGGCCACCTTGCCGCCTGCACTGGTGGAAGGTTTGTTTCAAGCCTATTGCGCCGGGCGCAAGCACTACCAGCACAACCGCAGCGCCCGCCCACTTGAAGCCCCACGCATTGCCTGCCTGTGGGTGGATGAATTCCAGCAGCATGACGCCGAATGCGCCGATGCCGGCAGCTTTGCGGCCGCACATGCCTCTTTCGTGGCCAGGCGCAGCGCCAAACTCGCCGCACAAGTGCAAACCCACCCACGCAAATGGGCGCAGCTCTTGCCGATGCCAGACGGCTTCCACGAGCTGACCGAACCACAACGCCACCAGCGCTTTGCGCAGCACCTGCGCGATGCGGCGTTGGCGCTACACCGCGAGCATCACAGTCTCGACCCCGCCAGTTCCAAGCGCATCAGCTTCGGCCTGATACGCATGGCCAACATTGCGCCTTTGTACGAAGTGGCCCTGGCCATGTTTTCGCTGGGCGCGCCACAAGGGGTGCGCATGCATCTGTGCGTGTACCACTCACAGTTCCCGCTGTTTGCGCGCTCGGCCATGGAGCAGCGTCTGGATGCAGCGCTCAATCGCCGCGACGAAAACGCCGTCTTTGATCTTCCAGAGATTCGGCAAGCCATTGATGCGAACGTTGCGGCCGATCAGCTCTTCATCGTGCTGGGCAGTCCCGTGACAGAGGTCGGCCGCGATCACGACTACGACTGGGCCGTGGTGGAGCCATCGTCCATGCGCTCGCTCATTCAACTGGCTGGCCGCGTGCTGCGCCACCGCACCAACAAGCCGGTAGCCACGCCCAACATCCTGATCTGCGACACCAATCTGCGCCATTTCCAGCAACCCGGCAAGCCGGCCTTCTGTCGCCCGGGCTTTGAGAGCGCGGATTTCCCGCTCAAGCCGCACCAGCTGCAAGCGCTGCTGGCAAACCTGCTGGATGCCAAGCAGCGCCTGGTGGTCGATGCCAGGCCCCGCATCCTGCCACGCCCGGCCGATCAGCGCAGCCCCAGCGGCAATCTGGTGGATCTGGAACACATCCGCATGGAACGGCAAATGCTGCCCCCGGCGCCTGCGGCCGCAACAGGCCACCGGCGCAAGAATCGATCCGCTGCGACACCAGTACCCGCAGCCGCATCCACCATGCAGATCCCGGCTCCGCCTGCAGAACTCAACGCCAGCACCTTCTGGCATTGGCCAACGGTGCAACTGAGCGGCGCCATGCAACAAAGCCAGGTGTTCCGACAGGACCACACCGAATACGTTGATCTGGTGCTGCGCCCCAACGAGGATGAGGACGGCTACCTGCTCTACCGCGTGGCTGAAGGCGACAAAAAATGGGAGCAGCTCTATGTGCTGGTCGACGGTCCATTGCTGGAGCGCATTTCCGACAGTGCCGTCAACGGCCCCGGCATTGCACCGTGGGGAGCGGGCAATGGGCATGCCGACTTCTGGCACGCCATGCAGGCACAAGCCGAGGCGATGGGCTTGGCTATCCAGGACTTTGCCGAACGCTATGCCACCCTCAGCCTGCGCGCAAGCACGCAGGGCTGGCGGTGGCATCCGGCGCTGGGGTTTACTGCTGCGAAATAGCCGCAATCGAGCTGCCTGTGCGGCAGGTAACACTGCAAGTTAAAGCGATCGCTTACTTTTCTGAGCTGCCTGTGCGGCAGGTCACAGCGCGGAGGCGTGAGGGATCGTTACCCGCAGTTTCTGAACTCAGTATGGGCACCCTCTACAGAAGGAGAAAGGGAGGTGAAATTTTAGATTTTAAAGTGATAGTTTACTGGAATTGATTTCGGTTACAAATCTCCATAGAATCGAGCTCAATCAGGACGGCGCGTCAACGCGTGAGGTAATTACTCCGTCTCGTCCGAGTGCCACAGCAGCGCCGCTCCGGAACTCTACAGTTCTTCAATTCCTCGGAAGGAATCCCCATGCCTACGGAACAGACTCTCCGCGTTCGTAGCGCCATTCAGACGTTCTTGCATGACCGTTTGCAGGACAAACTGAGCAAGCTTGCAATCGACGATCCCAAACGCGTTGCATTGGAGGCACAGTTTCAGCCGGCCACCTGGCTACAGGATGCTGCCCGCCGCGTGAAACAGATTCAGGCCGTCACGCACGCACTCAAGCCAATTCATCCGGATGCGCGCGGCACGAACCTATACAGAACGCCCACACAGTTGCCTCAGCACGAGCTGGTCGGCAGTCATTCACTAGCGGGTAACTTCTCCAGCGACGTCGTGGGCAATGCCGCTGCACTTGATGTCTATAAATTCCTGAAAATTGACATTGATGGCATCAGCTTGCTTGATCTGTTGCTTGCAGGTGATGACGCGGCGTTGCACGCGTTGAGTGATGACGAGCAGCAAGCAAAGGAATGGGCCAGCGCTTTTATCAGCCTCACTCAGGAGCGAGGCGCGGGCATCAGTAGCCACGCCCGCGCCAAACAGCTCTACTGGATGGTTGGCAGCGACGCCAGTGCCGATGAGGACTACCACCTGCTGGCACCGCTGTATGCCACCTCGCTGGCCCATGCCGTGTACCAGGACGTGCAAGAGGCGCGTTTTGGTGAAGCCAACAAGCAGGCCCGCGCCGCCAGACGCGAAGGAAAGATGCACGATGGCGTCTTTCGTGACTACCCCCAGCTGGCCGTGCAGAAGCTGGGAGGCACCAAGCCACAGAATATTTCGCAGCTCAACAGCGAGCGCGGTGGCAACAACTACCTGCTGGCGTCCCTGCCGCCAAGCTGGCGCAGCCGTCTGCGTGCGCCCTGGGGCATTCGTTCGGTGATTGATGAGGTGCTGCTGCATCGCGAGGGCGTCAGGGCTGGCATCCAAGCCTTGCTGGATTTCTTGCTGACCGACCCGCCAGCCAACACGGAGACGCGCCGTCAGGTGGATGAGCATGTGGCCGGCTTGATTGATGACTTGGTACTGATGGCCGCTGAACTTCAGCGCGAATGGGCTCAAGCCTATGGCGAAACCTGGACGGCCGATGCGCGTTGCAAGCTGGTGGCTGCCGAGCAACTCTGGCTGAACCCGCAACGCGCGCAGCACGACGAGGAATTCAACGCGCAGTGGCAGGCCATGGATTGGCCGGCGCAAATCGGCCATCGCTTTGGCAACTGGCTCAATGCCCAACTGGCAGGCAAGCTACCAGTGGGCGAGGCAGAGCACCGCCAGTGGCAGAAAGAGTTGTTGCTTGATGAGGGCGAGGGCGGCTGGGCCAGCACCCTGCACAGTGCGCGCACTGCCAATGCCGCGCCGCAGTACATCCCCAGCCGCAAAGGAAATGCACCATGACACAGGACTTGCATGCTATGGCAAACAAATGGCTGCTGGTGATTCCGCACCTGCGCGTGCAAAACGCTAATGCGATTTCCAGCCCCCTCACGCATGGCTTTCCCTCCATCACGGCGTTTCTGGGTCTGCAATGGGCGCTGGAGCGCAAGCTGGTGGAAGCGGGAACCGACTGTCTGTTTTTTGAGAAGGTAGGCGTGGTCTGCCACTGGCACGAGGAGCAGGTCAACGATGGCTATGTCAAGACCTTCCGTTTGACGCGCAACCCGGTTGAGAAAGACGGCAGCACCGCAGCCATCGTCGAGGAAGGCCGCATTCACCTGGATATCTCGTTGGTGTTCCAGGTCGGCGTCGATCAGGAAGCTGCCGACAACCCCTTCACGACCGATGCAGCGGCGCGCCAAGCCTTGGCGTGGAAGATTCGAGAATTACTTAGCACCATGCGCATTGCGGGTGGCTCAGTCATCCACCACAGGCCACAGCCGGGCCAATCCATCACGCCGTCGCTCATTTTGATGGAGGCCGATGCAGAGAAACGCGCCGGACAGTTCCGCCTGCTGCGCCGCCGCCTGCTACCCGGTTTTGCGCTGGTGGGCCGTGATGACCTGCTGGTCAAGCGCTTGGCCAAGCTGCAAGCGCAGGATGCCAATGCCACAGCCCTGGATGCCTGGCTGGATCTGGCCCGCTTCAACTGGCGCAGCCATGAGGAGGAGCAGGCAAACGGCCAACCCAAGATCGTCTGGTCCCATGATCGCCCCCAAGGCTCTGGCTGGCTGGTGCCCATCCCAGTAGGGTATGGCGCGCTGTCTGAACTGTACGCGCCCGGGCTGGTCGCCAACGCCAGAGATCGCACAACGCCATTCCGGTTTGTGGAGAGCTTGTATTCGGTAGGCCAGTGGGTGAGCCCGCACCGCATGCGCGACATCAGTGATTTGCTGTGGTGGGCGGACAGCCAGCCCGAGCGCGGCCTGTACCGAGCGCGCAGCGGCTACGTGCCACCGGAACCTGAGCATGACGCGCCGGAAGCAGCCCTTGCGCCGTATGGCAGTGCGGCAACGGAATCGACTGCGGATAACCCATCACCCATCGCACCACATTGACTTGAAATTGCTGAACCGAAAGGAACCACCATGTCTTTGAAAACCGCTTCCGTCCTCGCCTTTGAACGCAAACTCGATCCATCCGATGCCCTGATGTACGCAGGCCAATGGGAGGCAAGGGAACAAACCGCGCAATGGGCAGCCATCGGCCTGCGCGAGAAATCGGTACGCGGCACCATCTCCAACCGCCTGAAAACCAAAGACCAGGACCCCGCCAAACTGGATGCCGCAATTGAAAACCCCAACCTGCAAACGGTGGATGTCGCCACATTGCCTGCCGATGCCGATACGCTGAAAGTCAGCTTCACCTTGCGCGTGCTGCCAGGCACAGGCACGCCATCGGCCTGCAACAACGCCGACTACCAGGCCAAGCTGGTGGCCACGGTTGCCAGCTATGTGCAAGCCAACGGCTTTGGCGAGCTGGCCAAGCGCTACGCACACAACCTGGCCAATGGCCGCTTTTTGTGGCGCAACCGCGTGGGCGCCGAACAGGTGCAAGTGACCATTGAACGACTCGAAAAAGGCAAGGCCACACAAAGCTGGACCTTTGATGCGCTGCAACTGAGCCTGCGCAACTTCGACGCCGGCAGCGCCAGCGGTGACCGTGACGCGCTGGCCGCTCTCATCGCACAAGGGCTGGCCGGTGAACAGCACGTGCTGCTGCAAATCACCGCCTACGCCCGCTTAGGAAAAGGGCAGGAAGTCTTCCCATCGCAGGAGCTGATTCTGGAGCGCGGCCGCGGGGATAAGAGCAAAACGCTCTACCACGTGGGTGACGTGGCTGCCATCCATTCACAAAAGCTGGGCAATGCCATCCGCAGCATTGATGACTGGTACGAAGGCGCCAGTGAACTGGGCCCCATTGCAGTGGAACCCTACGGCTCCGTCACCACGCAGGGAAGGGCCTATCGGCAGCCCAAGCAAAAGCTGGACTTCTACAACCTGCTGGACGACTGGATCCTGAAGGACAAAGTAGCACCGCTGGAGCAGCAACACTTCGTCATGGCCGTACTCATCCGTGGCGGTGTGTTTGGCGATGCAGGCAATTGAGCGAGGTCAGCGCCATGACCACGCATTACATCGACATCCGCGTGCTGCCGGATCCGGAATTTGCCGAAAGCATGCTCATGGGAGCGCTCTACACCAAGCTGCACCGCGCGCTGGTGCAAAGGGCCGCTGGTGACATCGGCGTGAGCTTTCCACACTACAGCCGCATACCGCGCGCCATAGGCCCGGTATTGCGCCTGCACGGCAGCGCCGCTGCACTGGATGCATTGATGGGCAGCAACTGGCTCGCCGGCATGCGCGATCACGTGCGCCTCAGCCCCATGCAAGCCGCTCCCGCCGATGCCAAGCACTGCACCGTACAGCGCCGCCAGTTCAAAACCAGCGCAGAGCGCCTGCGCCGCCGCCGCATCAAACGCAAGGGCGAAACCGCCGACCAGGCCGCCGCAGCCATACCGGATGACATCGAACGCAAGCCCGATTTGCCGTTCGTGCACATTCGCAGCAGCAGCACCGGTCAGTCATTCCAACTCTTTGTGAAAGTCAGCGCGCCAACATCTCAAGCCGTTGGCGGCACCTTCAACACGTACGGACTCAGCGCCACCGCTACCGTGCCGTGGTTTTGACCCTTTTTCCTGATGCCATCTGAGCATCCAGCAAAATCAAGCACTTAGCAAACACCCAAGTATTTGGGTGCTTTGCCTGGTCATTGGACTTGTTCTTTAAAAATCAATGGATTGAGCGACTTACAATCTAGTGACCTGCCGCACAGGCAGCTCAGAAAACCAGGGGCGTTAAAGTGGTAGCAACCGCTTCGTGACCTGCCGCACAGGCAGCTCAGAAAAATCAGAATTCGGCTCAAACTCGGCCACCCGGGTGACCTGCCGCACAGGCAGCTCAGAAATCATCCGGCATGCCGTGCGCCGCGACCATGCCGTGACCTGCCGCACAGGCAGCTCAGAAATGCATTCTTCATCCAGATACCAACATCCCACTGTGACCTGCCGCACAGGCAGCTCAGAAAAGATCCAGAAACAAACCAATCAGAAGGACAATGTGACCTGCCGCACAGGCAGCTCAGAAAATGTGGTCGCATTCGTACCGCGAGATGATGCGGTGACCTGCCGCACAGGCAGCTCAGAAATAGAGATGGTCGAGGAAGCGCAAAAATTGCTTGTGACCTGCCGCACAGGCAGCTCAGAAATTGTAGCTGTAAGTCCTGGCCTCATGCAGGAAGTGACCTGCCGCACAGGCAGCTCAGAAAGGATGGGGAACTAAACGGAGTATCCAGATAGCGTGACCTGCCGCACAGGCAGCTCAGAAAACGCGCAGGGCGTTGGCCCGCGCTTTATTGCGGTGACCTGCCGCACAGGCAGCTCAGAAAGATATAGAGTTTCCGAGTCTCTCCGAATTGATGTGACCTGCCGCACAGGCAGCTCAGAAATACAAATACTGGCCGAAAACAGACCGCCTGGAGTGACCTGCCGCACAGGCAGCTCAGAAAATCGATTCGAGGTAGAACGACATCTGCTGCTGGTGACCTGCCGCACAGGCAGCTCAGAAAATCACCGGGAGCGCAAACGATGAGTAATGCAAGTGACCTGCCGCACAGGCAGCTCAGAAAATCTGTTTCTCTGACCAGCTCGACCGTCGATAGTGACCTGCCGCACAGGCAGCTCAGAAAATGTGATGGCCTGGCCATCGGCGGGGGTGATGGTGACCTGCCGCACAGGCAGCTCAGAAATGTCAGACATTTTTGCTGCCATATCATCGCCAGTGACCTGCCGCACAGGCAGCTCAGAAAAATACCTGCAAACCCTGGAAGACCAAATCCTGGTGACCTGCCGCACAGGCAGCTCAGAAATACGGAGATGGCATGACCAAGCGCCTATCCCCGTGACCTGCCGCACAGGCAGCTCAGAAAGCGATCGAGGCGCACGGAAAATCGTTTGATGAGTGACCTGCCGCACAGGCAGCTCAGAAATCTGCAGTCAAGCCGATCTGAGGCGCAACTTGGTGACCTGCCGCACAGGCAGCTCAGAAATGCGAGCGGGGCGCGTGGAACGCGGATCTATCGTGACCTGCCGCACAGGCAGCTCAGAAAAGCTGGAGATGCAGGCGCTGATGACCAACATCGTGACCTGCCGCACAGGCAGCTCAGAAATGACACGGGAAGCGGAACTTCAGATTTTGCAAGTGACCTGCCGCACAGGCAGCTCAGAAATCAAGCCCGGAACGTTGACTAAAGCGCACGCAGTGACCTGCCGCACAGGCAGCTCAGAAAGTGTCCACGTTCCACCCACCGCACAAGAGCCCGTGACCTGCCGCACAGGCAGCTCAGAAACCAGGGCCGACATGGATGCCGTCACCCCCACTGTGACCTGCCGCACAGGCAGCTCAGAAATTTTTCTGCTGATTGCGCTGGTAGTACATGCCGTGACCTGCCGCACAGGCAGCTCAGAAAGATGCCGTTCAGCACCAATTCGCACCAAAAGAGTGACCTGCCGCACAGGCAGCTCAGAAATGACCGCACTGCGGCCATGGCCCGCGCATTCGGTGACCTGCCGCACAGGCAGCTCAGAAACCGGCGGTTTACGGATGTGGTGCACCAGATGGAGTGACCTGCCGCACAGGCAGCTCAGAAAAAGACCAAGCGCAAACTACCCGGCTTGCTCTGGTGACCTGCCGCACAGGCAGCTCAGAAAGCTGCCGATCGTGCACAAAGGCCCGCCAGATCGTGACCTGCCGCACAGGCAGCTCAGAAAGCATCGATGCGCAGCCTTCGACTAATGCCATCGTGACCTGCCGCACAGGCAGCTCAGAAAGATCCTGATACCGGCGCAGAGTACAAGCGCACGTGACCTGCCGCACAGGCAGCTCAGAAAATGTTGGAAGGGGCCGACACGCGCTGGACGTTGTGACCTGCCGCACAGGCAGCTCAGAAATTCAGGGATGCTGACGTAGCCACGTTGCTTGTGTGACCTGCCGCACAGGCAGCTCAGAAATCATAGCTGGCGGCCTGCTGCTGATTATCTATGTGACCTGCCGCACAGGCAGCTCAGAAATATGGCAAGGCCATTGATGCAATGAGCAAAACGTGACCTGCCGCACAGGCAGCTCAGAAATATCAAGACCAAGCCACGGCTTGCCGTCGAAAGTGACCTGCCGCACAGGCAGCTCAGAAAATGCGACGTGGCGCCCACCATGCCGGACAAGCGTGACCTGCCGCACAGGCAGCTCAGAAAGTTTTGCTCGTCGTAGGTCAGGTCGTCGCCGAGTGACCTGCCGCACAGGCAGCTCAGAAATGGCCCTGTTCCTCGGCGGCTGCGGCGGCGTCGTGACCTGCCGCACAGGCAGCTCAGAAATCGTCGGAGCGTTCCTCGCGCAGGGTGAGGCTGTGACCTGCCGCACAGGCAGCTCAGAAATTGGCGGCCTTCGGTATCTGGCGCGACCATCGGTGACCTGCCGCACAGGCAGCTCAGAAATTTAGAGGGTGATTTGCCAGTTGATGGCCTGGGTGACCTGCCGCACAGGCAGCTCAGAAAAGCAGCTCAACGATTAGCGCGGCTCGCTCATTGTGACCTGCCGCACAGGCAGCTCAGAAATGATCGGCGGTGCCGTCAGCGTGCAGGATGCCGTGACCTGCCGCACAGGCAGCTCAGAAATAACGGCAGCTGCCAATGCCACAGTCCCTCCTGTGACCTGCCGCACAGGCAGCTCAGAAAAGTCTGCGGTGGCCATGATGCCGTCGCCCAGGGTGACCTGCCGCACAGGCAGCTCAGAAAATGGTCACCTCCTCCCGCGCGGCGCTCAACGAGTGACCTGCCGCACAGGCAGCTCAGAAACTGACGCGCGCCCCATCGCAGCAGATGAGGCCGTGACCTGCCGCACAGGCAGCTCAGAAATCGCCCAGCGCCTCGCGGATGACGTAGCCCGTGTGACCTGCCGCACAGGCAGCTCAGAAAACCGCCGCCGATCAAGAACAGATTGAACAGGTGTGACCTGCCGCACAGGCAGCTCAGAAAATTTGGGGCCGCTCGCAAGTGCGGAGATGTTTGTGACCTGCCGCACAGGCAGCTCAGAAAGTTGATGTTGGTGTAGATCGTGCGCTTGTACTGTGACCTGCCGCACAGGCAGCTCAGAAAAAGACCAAGCGCAAACTACCCGGCTTGCTCTGGTGACCTGCCGCACAGGCAGCTCAGAAAATCATCACCGGCTCGCCTGGCGCGGGCAAAACGTGACCTGCCGCACAGGCAGCTCAGAAAAGCAGGAGCAGCCATTAATCCCTTTGCGACTCGTGACCTGCCGCACAGGCAGCTCAGAAAACGAATAGACGCAGGACCGCCACAAAACGGGCGTGACCTGCCGCACAGGCAGCTCAGAAATGCGTCTATTCGTGGTGACTTTGGTTTGCAGAGTGACCTGCCGCACAGGCAGCTCAGAAATGCCGCACCGCGCGTGCGATGGCCTGCGGGTCGTGACCTGCCGCACAGGCAGCTCAGAAAACGTTTTGTTTTTTTCGGTGTGGGCCTTGCCGGTGACCTGCCGCACAGGCAGCTCAGAAAAGCATCACATTGACCCCACGCCCACCGATGCAGTGACCTGCCGCACAGGCAGCTCAGAAAGCTGGAAACGATTGAGGATGCAGCCACGTGGCGTGACCTGCCGCACAGGCAGCTCAGAAAATACCGGACTGCCTGCTTATTTGCGACAAGCAGTGACCTGCCGCACAGGCAGCTCAGAAAAACGTCGATCAGTACGTCCAGGCCGCAGCGGCGTGACCTGCCGCACAGGCAGCTCAGAAATGCGCACCCATGTAGTACACGTCGCTCGGCGTGTGACCTGCCGCACAGGCAGCTCAGAAATTGGCCCGGCTCAGTTTCGTCCACACGCGGCGGTGACCTGCCGCACAGGCAGCTCAGAAAATCAGAGGAATCGCGTCGGAAAATGTCAGAATGTGACCTGCCGCACAGGCAGCTCAGAAAGTTGGCTGTGATGATGAATGTTCCGCCGTGGCGTGACCTGCCGCACAGGCAGCTCAGAAATTGGGATAGGGCGGCGCGGGCGCGGCCACCGTGTGACCTGCCGCACAGGCAGCTCAGAAAGCAGCAGCACGATGCTCACGCCGCTCATCCGGGTGACCTGCCGCACAGGCAGCTCAGAAATCCAACGCATCCAGTCGGGCCTGCACCGCAGCGTGACCTGCCGCACAGGCAGCTCAGAAATGGTTGGTGCTGCTTGGATGGCGGCAAAGAGTGTGACCTGCCGCACAGGCAGCTCAGAAATCCACCGTCCCGAGGTTGACAGGTATCGGTGGGTGACCTGCCGCACAGGCAGCTCAGAAATTCTCACTGGCCGTCTTGATCGACTGTACCGGGTGACCTGCCGCACAGGCAGCTCAGAAAGTGACCGAGCAACTGCGCGCGCGGGGATTCCGGTGACCTGCCGCACAGGCAGCTCAGAAAACGATCATGTTGTACTCCATGAGCATGAAATCGTGACCTGCCGCACAGGCAGCTCAGAAATCGATGCGGACAGTGCGCTTGGCCTTCTGGCAGTGACCTGCCGCACAGGCAGCTCAGAAATTCAACGACTGCAAACAACACTTCTGGCCGCCGTGACCTGCCGCACAGGCAGCTCAGAAAATTCATCCCGAGACGCTGCGCGCACGTCTGCGGTGACCTGCCGCACAGGCAGCTCAGAAATGCTGGCCGCGCAGCGTGAATTCCCCGATGTTGTGACCTGCCGCACAGGCAGCTCAGAAATTCGACTAATGCCATCATGACCGCGTCGGGTAGTGACCTGCCGCACAGGCAGCTCAGAAATCCAGGCATGCGCACGCGACCCTGCTCTAGCAGTGACCTGCCGCACAGGCAGCTCAGAAAATCGGGCACGACCAGTTGATTGGCCGGGCGATGTGACCTGCCGCACAGGCAGCTCAGAAATGCACCGGGCCAGCAGCGGTCATCTGCGCAATGTGACCTGCCGCACAGGCAGCTCAGAAACTTGTTGGTGTGTGCGCGGCGGTTCCATCGTTGTGACCTGCCGCACAGGCAGCTCAGAAATGCAACGATCAGGAGGGTTTGACGCTACGCCCGTGACCTGCCGCACAGGCAGCTCAGAAAACGCTAGGGGATGTGCCAAAAAACAGCGTCTGGTGACCTGCCGCACAGGCAGCTCAGAAAACTGGGCGGGCTCCTCTGAGAGCACGTCGTCCGTGACCTGCCGCACAGGCAGCTCAGAAAACGGGCGAAACCCACGCCAGGCCACGTGCCCAGTGACCTGCCGCACAGGCAGCTCAGAAAGCATGCGCGAGATCGCGGCGCAGCGCTGCAATGTGACCTGCCGCACAGGCAGCTCAGAAATGCAGCGCATCGGACTGGCGGCGCAGCTCTGCGTGACCTGCCGCACAGGCAGCTCAGAAAATGCCGAAGAATAGCCGTCAAGGCCACCTAGAGTGACCTGCCGCACAGGCAGCTCAGAAATGCGATCACGCGGAGACCTGCCAGGATGCGCCGTGACCTGCCGCACAGGCAGCTCAGAAATGGCTGACCTTAGGGTCATTGCAGGCGAGGATGTGACCTGCCGCACAGGCAGCTCAGAAACGATGAATCGATTGCAGCAGTTGCAGTGGCATCGTGACCTGCCGCACAGGCAGCTCAGAAAACTTCCTGCAATTACTCAGCGCCGTGCGCAACGTGACCTGCCGCACAGGCAGCTCAGAAAATCAACAGGCGTTTCGATCAGATCGGCGTACAGTGACCTGCCGCACAGGCAGCTCAGAAAAGCAGGCTGTAGACCAGATCCATTGGATTGTCGTGACCTGCCGCACAGGCAGCTCAGAAATAATCTTCAGCTTCGACGAATTCACCGTATTCGTGACCTGCCGCACAGGCAGCTCAGAAACACACCCTTGGTCAAGTTAATGGTGTGGATGTGTGACCTGCCGCACAGGCAGCTCAGAAATTCACTCTGTCATGATGATCGTTTGATTGCCTGTGACCTGCCGCACAGGCAGCTCAGAAAGGGCTGATACTCGATTGAAACAGTCTCAATTGGTGACCTGCCGCACAGGCAGCTCAGAAAAATCCTGCTTGCGCCGCTCGCCTTCTCCTGAAGTGACCTGCCGCACAGGCAGCTCAGAAACGTAAGGAATGGGGCCATGAGCAGTCAGTACAGTGACCTGCCGCACAGGCAGCTCAGAAAAAGCCACGGCTTGCCGTCGAAACCGTCAAAGCGTGACCTGCCGCACAGGCAGCTCAGAAAAGCGCAAGGTGGCATTGCTACTTGACGTAGATGTGACCTGCCGCACAGGCAGCTCAGAAAGGCATGGAACGCCGCAGATCATGATTTGCACTGTGACCTGCCGCACAGGCAGCTCAGAAAACTTTCATCGACATACACAATGTAGCGGCAATGTGACCTGCCGCACAGGCAGCTCAGAAATTGGACGAATCATGACCGAGCCGCGGACAAAGGTGACCTGCCGCACAGGCAGCTCAGAAAACTGCGCGGCAGATTTCTCCGATCTTTTCGTGGTGACCTGCCGCACAGGCAGCTCAGAAACTATCCCAAGGAGAGAAGTCATGACAGCGCAGGTGACCTGCCGCACAGGCAGCTCAGAAATCCACCTGGCGGTCGTAGAACGGGTCATCAGCGTGACCTGCCGCACAGGCAGCTCAGAAAAGTAGAGGGCTTCGAGATAAGGGTTCGGATTGGTGACCTGCCGCACAGGCAGCTCAGAAAGCCAGTAGACGAACCCTGGCAACGCCTGTTGCGTGACCTGCCGCACAGGCAGCTCAGAAAGTATCGACACCTCATCGCCGACCAGCGCGGAGGTGACCTGCCGCACAGGCAGCTCAGAAAATTAAAAAACCGCCTCGCGGGCGGTTGTCCTGGTGACCTGCCGCACAGGCAGCTCAGAAATCAGATGCCGGGGGCAAATTTACTCAGGACCCGTGACCTGCCGCACAGGCAGCTCAGAAAATCGCGAGCCTCCGCCACGTCGCGGATGAGATGTGACCTGCCGCACAGGCAGCTCAGAAATTCTCGGGAGGGCATGGGGGGGATTGTGGCAGGTGACCTGCCGCACAGGCAGCTCAGAAATGGGCGCGTGGTGGTCGGGTTCGACTTCTGGTGTGACCTGCCGCACAGGCAGCTCAGAAAAAGCGGCGGGCAAGCCCGCCGAAGTCAGGCCTGTGATCTGCCGCACAGGCAGCTCAGAAATGCAAGAGCGCGACGTGGTGGATGACCGCATGGTGACCTGCCGCACAGGCAGCTCAGAAATGTATCTCGGTTATCGGTGCGGGCCGGGCGTTGTGACCTGCCGCACAGGCAGCTCAGAAACGAGCGGATGCGATATTGGCCGCGCCGCCAGCGTGACCTGCCGCACAGGCAGCTCAGAAAACTGGAAGAAGGCGACAGGATCATCGGCAGAGGTGACCTGCCGCACAGGCAGCTCAGAAAATGCCCAGGTTCGTCAGCAGGATCAGCGGCCTGTGACCTGCCGCACAGGCAGCTCAGAAAAGTGTGCCAGCATGGGGCGGAAATCTGATCGCGTGACCTGCCGCACAGGCAGCTCAGAAAGAGTCGATACTTCTTGAATGTCGCCTCTTGTTGTGACCTGCCGCACAGGCAGCTCAGAAATCGCGGGCCTCTGCGCGTGGTGCTCCGCCATCGTGACCTGCCGCACAGGCAGCTCAGAAACTCGCCGTTCGCCTTCTCCACGCGCTCGGTCAGTGACCTGCCGCACAGGCAGCTCAGAAAATGCGGTCCTGAAGAGTGCTCATGTAAGAAAGGTGACCTGCCGCACAGGCAGCTCAGAAACATGGCCGTCCGGGTGGCCGTGCCGATCAGCTGTGACCTGCCGCACAGGCAGCTCAGAAAGTATGGGGTCGTGATCTCCTTGAGCATTCCAGGTGACCTGCCGCACAGGCAGCTCAGAAATCGGCAAACATCATTGCCCGAACAGCCGTCATGTGACCTGCCGCACAGGCAGCTCAGAAAGCATCGAGCCGGAACATGTAGCGCCGCTCGCTGTGACCTGCCGCACAGGCAGCTCAGAAAATCTGATCGAGCATCGTGCGCAACATAGCCGCGTGACCTGCCGCACAGGCAGCTCAGAAAGTTTTGTTCCACGCCTGGGCGCGCATGATGCTGTGACCTGCCGCACAGGCAGCTCAGAAACACGGCCAGTAATCCGGCGTGGGCTCTTCCGAGTGACCTGCCGCACAGGCAGCTCAGAAAACTACCAGATCAAATACGCTGGCTTGACCTACGTGACCTGCCGCACAGGCAGCTCAGAAAATGTGCAGGCCGCTTTCTATGAGGATGTCTGGGTGACCTGCCGCACAGGCAGCTCAGAAATACCGAAAGGGTGAAGCCGTGCCGCAGGATCAGTGACCTGCCGCACAGGCAGCTCAGAAAATCAGAGCAAGGGGGAAGCAATGAGCCTGCGCGTGACCTGCCGCACAGGCAGCTCAGAAACGTCAGCGAAACCCTGTATCGCCTCCTTCAGTGTGACCTGCCGCACAGGCAGCTCAGAAATCTAATGGGGCGCGGTTTTTGGCAAACAGTTCGTGACCTGCCGCACAGGCAGCTCAGAAGGTCGTCTCCGTCCGCATCGGTGTCGTCTCCACGCTCATTGCAGCATTGGCTGCGTTGGCTTCTCCCGCTTTTTTCTGTGCGCTCCTAGAATGCGCACTTTCCATGAATCGAGCTGAGCCTTGCATCCCTCCTCCACTGCCATGACTGCCAACGAGCGCCGCGCCAGCGGGGCGCTGGCGTCGATCTATGCGTTGCGAATGCTGGGCCTGTTCCTGGTGTTGCCGGTATTCACGCTGGCTGCTGCGGACTATCGCGGCGGCGATGACGCCCGGCTTATCGGACTGGCGATGGGCATTTATGGGTTGACGCAGGCTGCCTTGCAGTGGCCGATGGGACTGGCGTCTGACCGGTTCGGGCGCAAGCGTGTGATCGTGTTTGGCATGCTGGTGTTCGCCACCGGCAGCGTGATGGCGGCGTTGGCCGATTCGGTCTGGGGCCTAGTCATCGGTCGGGCCTTCCAGGGCGCCGGAGCGGTTTCGGCGGCCGTGACGGCGCTGCTGGCCGATCACACGCGGGAGCAGGTGCGCACCAAGGCCATGGCGCTGGTGGGTATCAGCATCGGTGCCACGTTCTCCCTGGCGCTGGTGCTGGGACCGTGGCTGGGCGCACGCATCGGATTGGCGGGGCTGTTCTGGCTGATTGCCGTGCTGGCACTGCTGGGTATTGCGGTGCTGACGTGGCTGGTGCCGCAAGCGCCTGCCACGCATGAGGACGGACCGGACCATGCCGTGCCTTCGGCTGCGTCGCAGGCGCTGCAACGCCCTCCTGTTGCCGGCACTGCCGGCGCGCTGTGGCGGCTGCAGGCGGGGGTATTCATCCTGCATGCCATGCAGATGGCGATGTGGAGTGCCGTTCCGCTGCTGTTGGTAGAGGCGGGTTTGGCTGCCACTGCGCACTGGCAACTGTATTTGCCAACGATTGCCGCCTCGGTCGTGTGCTTTGGCGCAGTTTTCTCGCTGGAGCGACGCGGCCGGGTGCAATGGGCATTGCTGCTGGGTGTCGCGTTACTGGTGGTCTCACAGCTGGCCCTGGCCGCAGTCAGTCACGCCGGAATATCGGCCGGACTGTCGACGCTGGTCATGCTAGGCGTTCTGTTGTTTCTGTTCTTCTGCGGCTTCAATGCGCTGGAAGCGCTGCAGCCCAGTCTGGTCTCGCGGTTGGCGCGCACGCAGTCACGCGGCTCTGCCATGGGCGCGTACAGCACACTGCAGTCCCTGGGCCTTTTCACAGGGGGATTTGCCGGCGGCCTGCTGATGACGCAATGGGGCGCAGCGGGCGTTTTTGCCGTCAACGGCCTGCTCGGCGCGGTCTGGCTGGGCCTGCTGCTGAGCCAGCGGCGCTGGGCCACTCCCTCCGCACAGCAAGGCTGAGGCGTCTCCCCAGCGTGGTAGCAGAGCCCTGCTGGCAAGCACGTTTTTCCGCCGTTGCTGCGAAGCGGCACGGAAAATGTCACAATGTTTGACAAAGTTGCTTGACCGTTTGCCATGCGTTGCCAGCGGTGTTGCAGTTCGCCGTCCTGATTCGCCTGCAGTCTATGCGCTGGAACGCCACTTCCTTTTTGTCTCGATCCCTTATTGCGCTATGGTGCAAGACTGAACTCTGGCACCCTTTCTCGGGCAGCGCGGACGCTGGCACCCATTCGGCGTCCCAGATTGCCGCCGACGCCAGCTGGGAGGACAAGCGCAAGGCTTTGACCGGCCTTTTTGCCGAGGCCATGGTCCGCACCGGCGCGCTGAATCTGGGCTATCGGATCTGGGTCATGCCCTCTGGCAATGACCAGGCCGTTCTTCTGGTGCGTCTTTACGCTCCGCTGACGCTACATGCCTCCTCACAGCAGGAGGTCGAGCGGTTCCTGGCCACACAGGCGCCCGCGCAACTGGGCATCGACATCTTTGATGTGGTGTGGCTGCGCGACAAGCAGAGCCTGCGCAGGGCCGCTCCGGTGGTAATCCGGCAAGCCGGTGCGGTAGATTACCTGCTGGACGCGCGAAACGGCACCTAGAACCTCGTGGCGCGGCGCTGCACCGCTTCCACGTAGGCGGCCCCATCTGGCGGGCGCTGGTGGACCTGGCTTTGCCACAGCATCTCCTGCAGGCACTCCATGACGGCGTGGTGCGCTTCGTGCAGGGAATCGAGGCGACTGGCCAGCAGTTCCACCGCCTGACGGATGCCGGCGGGCTGGTCGATGCTGCACTGCTCACTGATCGACAGGTGCATGGACAGGTGCAGAAACGGATTGCTGCGGCCATCCGCCGAAGCGTCATAGTGCCGGGCCACTGCCGCATCGGCATCGGCCAGATCGGCGTGGTACTCGGGATGCTCGGCGATCCACAGGCTGGCCAGCGTCTCGATGGCCTCCATCGGCGCGCCGGCCTGCGCCTTTGCGTAGACACTGCAGAAGAACCTGCGCACCTCTTCCTGGCTGGGTTGAAACATTCAGACCTTCTCCTGGACTCGCGCCACCTCGGCATACTTGCGCACCAGTGCGAGCAGTTCGGCATCGGCGTAGGGTTTGCCCAGATAGTGGTTGGCGCCCAGCGCGCGGGCGTGCTCGCGGTGCTTCTGCGCCGTGCGTGAGGTGATCATCACCACCGGCAGGTCCACCAGCGCCGGATCGCTGCGGATGTGCTGCAGCAAGGTGAAGCCGTCCATCTGTGGCATCTCGATGTCCGAGAGTACCACCACCGGACGCTCCTGCCGCAATGCCTCGAGGGCCTGCCCGCCATGCGCGGCCAGCGCCACGCGGTAGCCTTCACGCTTGAGCAGGCGCTGCGTGACGCGCCGCACGGTGATGGAGTCGTCCACCACCAGCACCAACGGCACGTCTGAATGGCCTTCGCTGTCATCGATCGGCAGCCTCGCCGCGCCCTCGCCCGTCTGCTGCCGCTGCAGCTGCAGGGCGGTCTCACCATAGACGCTGGCCAGTGCGATGAAGTTGTAGACCAGCAGCACCGCGCCCGAGGCCAGCACGGACATGCCCGCCAGGCCCGGCAGGGTCGACAGCTGCGGCCCCAGATTCTTGACCACCACTTCCTGGTTGCCCAGCACCTCGTCGACATGGATGGCCACCAGCTGCGCCGCGCTGCGCACGAGCACGACGGAGGCGGTCTTGCCGTCCAGCTCCTGCGAACGCGGGCTGTGCTGCAGGATGGCGCCGGCCCAGAAAAACGGCACCCGCCGGCCATCCAGGCTGATTTGCCCACGTGAATAGGCGTCATCAAGCGCCTGCACGTCGATGCGTTCGATGCCATCGACCAGGTTGGCGGGCACCCCCACGGTGAGCTTGCCGGCGCGCACCAGCATGACCTGGGTCACTGCCGTCGTCAGCGGCATCACAAGGCGGAAGGTGGTGCCCACACCCGGCTCGCTGCTGGTCTCCACGCGGCCGCCAAGCGCCGCCACGTCCACCCGCACGACATCCATGCCGATGCCACGGCCCGACAGGCCCGTCAGTGCACTGGCGGTGGTAAAGCCAGGCATGAAGATGAGGTTGGCCAGCTCTTTGTTGGAGACGATCTGCCCCGCACCGATCAGCCCGCGCTCGACGCCCTTGCGGCGGATGGCCTCGAAGTCCAGCCCGGCGCCATCGTCGCTGCAGGAGATCGCCACATCGTTGCCTTCCTGCTCAATGCGCAACGTGATGCGGCCCACTGGAGGCTTGGCGCGGCGCTCGCGCAGCGCGGGCGGCTCGATACCGTGGCCGACACAGTTACGCAGAATGTGCTCGAAGCTGCCCATCATCCGCTCAAGCAGCACCCGGTCCATCTCGATGCTGCCGTTCTCGACGACCAGCTCGGCCTGCTTGCCGCTGTCCGCGGCGGCCTGCCGCACCACGGCCTGCAGGCGCTCGGTAATGCTGTCGAACTCCACCATGCGGGTGCGCAGCAGATCGCGCTGCAGCTCCCGGCCCTTGCGCTCCTGCGCCAGCAGGTCATCTTCCGTTCCCAGCATGGCCGCCTGCAGGCTGCGCTGCACGGTGGCGACGTCGTTGACGGTCTCGGCCATCATGCGGGTGAGCTCCTGCACACGGGTGAAGCGGTCAAGCTCCAGCGGGTCGAAACTGTCATCCTCACGGCCCTGGGCCAGCCGCGACTGCATTTGCGTCTCGGTCTGCACTTCCAGCTCGCGCAGCTGCTGGCGCAGGCGGTCCAGATCGACCGTCATGCCCTCCAGGGCGGCGTTGAGCTGGCGCAGCCGCGATTCGGCACGGCTGCGTGAGATCTGCAGCTCCCCCGCCTGGTTGATGAGCTGGTTGATGTGGCTGCTGCGCACGCGCACCGTGTCCTGCCGCTTGCTGCCGTGCTGCACCACCAGCGGCACTGGGCCTGGGATGCCATCGGTGAACGGCTGGCCCATCTCCGGCACTGCAGGCTGGGCGGCCTCTGGCGCGGGTGCCGCAGGTCGGGAGACGGCGACGTTGACCGGCGCGACAAAGGGTGTGGCCACGGCCGGCACACGCTCGGTGCCAGCCAGCAGGGACTGGCGCAGCGCGTCAAAGCGGGCCCGCAGTTCACCCAGGCGGGTCAACAGCTCCGTCAGCAGCGTTGCGGCACCGGCGCTGGGCTCGATGGCCTCGATGTCGGATTCAAAACGGTGCGCCAGTTCACCGATGGTGTTGGCGCCAGCCAGCCGGGCGCTGCCCTTGAGGGTGTGCAGCACACGCAGGGCTTCGGCCCGCGCGTCGAAGGCTGCGGGCGCCTCCACCCATCGGTGCAGCGCAGCATCCAGCCGGGGCAGCAGCTCCAGCGCCTCTTCCTCGAAGATCGGAAACAGGTCCAGGTCCACCGGCTCCAGCGGGACAGGCGCAGCCTCGGCCCGCGAAGAAACTCTCTCGTGGGTCGGCTCCGCCGCGCCGCGCTCGTCCAACGCATCGGCCGTGGGCATGGCCAGCGCCTGCAGTTGCGCGATCAGCGCATCGGGCACCTCGTCGCCACGGCTGGTGCGCGCCACGATCCCATCAAGCACCGACTGCACCTCTTGCAAGGCCTCTGCGAGCACCTGATGGGCCTGCTGCTCGGCCGCCGGCGCCTGTGCAGCAAGTTGCGTGATGGCGGCCTGCAGCGCCTGCAGCAACGCATGAAAGCGTGGCGCCGCAGCGATAGCGGCGCCAACGGCCGCCAGGGCATGGGCCCGCGCCACCATGGGTACCGGCAACGCGCCTGCCGCGTTCTGCACGCCCTGCTCAAGCTCCTGCGCCAGTTGCAGCGCCTGCAGCAGGCGGTCCGTCGTCTCGTCCGCCTCGGCATCCCTGTCGGCACCTGCGTTTGCGGGCTGATACGCCTGGAAAACAGGTTCCTCCGCATCGACCTCATCCGGCCGCGCTTCAGCCTGTGATTCTGGTGCGGGCGCAGACTCTGGCTGCTCTGGCTGCTCTGGCTGCTCTGGCTGCTCTGGCTGCTCTGGCAGAGATTCTGCCAGCGGTATGTCGATGTGCGGCACAGGCAATGCGGCCAGCGCGTCCAGGTCTTCCAGGAGGCTGGCGTCGCCGGAAAAGTCCACCTGCGGTGCAGCGGGCACGGCATCCTCGGCGAAGAGTTCGTCACTGACGATCTCCGTGTCCTTGAAGGCCAGGCCCCAGCGCTCGGCCGCTTCTTCCGACTCGGCCAGGCTGTCTTCCAGCGCTCCCAGCAAGGTATGCGTGGCCGCCAGATCGTCGTCGGCCGCAGAGGCGGGCTGCTCGAAGGCATCGGGCAGCTGCAAGGGCTCGGTAGCCGCGGCCTCGGAGGCGGCGTGCGCAGGCTGCGCTTGTTGCGCGGAGATGGCCTGCTCCAGTTGGGTGTCGCCGTCGTCAAGCTGGGCCACGGCTGTGCGCAGGTCATCGTCCTGCGCCTGCTCTGGCGCAGCTGGCGATGCGTGTGTGTCGTCGGCTGCCAGCGGGATGTACTGGCCCTCCTCGCGCATGGCCCTGGCACTGTGCGCAAAGTCTTGTGCCTGCCATCGGTCGATTGGCTGCTGCGCGGCAATGGCCTGTGTCCACTGCTGCAGCTGGGTCAGCGCCTGGGTGCAGAGCAAGTGGATGTCGGGATGAAAGGCTTTCTGCTCCGCCAGCCAGCTGTTGAGCAATTGCTCCATCGCCCAGGCGGCCTCGCCAAACTCCTTGAGTCCGACCATGCGCGAGCTGCCTTTGAGGGTGTGAAAGGCGCGGCGCAGCGTAGTCTGTTGCGCCACATCGGCGGGCGTGCTCGCCAGGGCAGCCAGCGCCCCCTGCCCGTTCTGCAGGACTTCCTCGGCTTCTTCAAGAAAGATGGCAAGCAGATCGTCATCCTCCTCCTGCGCATCGGCCGCCGCGGCGGCAGGCGGCAGGGGCTGCCTGGCCTGCGCGGCAGGCGCAGGCGCGACCTCGATCGTGGCCGCGGCCGGCAGGTCATCGCCGTAGGCAGGGTCGAGCTCGCGCTCGCCGGGCGTGACACTGGACTCCTGCACCTGATCGAAGATATCGCGTCCGCCGATTTCGTAGACCTTCAGGCGCCCCATCAATGGCTGCAGGCGACCTGCCGCGCTGTCGAACACGAACAGATCCCTGGCCAGCGCGGGCTGGTAGGCCAGCATGTCGACCTGCAGGCTGAGCGCACCGAGGTTGCTGCCGATTTTTTCAAAGCGCGGATCATCGGCCTTCCACTGGCCGTGCTCGCCGGCATCAATGAGCTGCTGGATATCGCTGTTGATCTGTGCGATGGCCTTGGTGGCAGCAACCAGCCCGAGCACGGCCAGCACGCCGCGTGCTCGCGAGAGAATGCCCGGCACCTGTGAAAGGGACGCCGCATCCGTTGGATCTCGAAAGAACCGATCCAGATGGTTTTCCGCCTCGGCCAGCTGCGCGCGCAGCTCCCCCACTACGTTGCCGATGGTGTCGGCATCGGTGACGCGGCTGTACAAGTCCTCCATCCAGCCAGGCAGCGGTTCGCTGTGGCCCTCGCCCGCGGCGGCACGCAGGCGCTGCGTCAGCTCGCCAAGACGCTGCGGCAGCTGCTCCGAGCGGATGCGCGCATCGGCAAGCATGGCCTGCAGGTAGAGAACGGTGGTGGCGACTTCCATGGCCAGCTCGGGCGAGGGCTTGGCCTGCTTCTTGTGCAAGGCCTGCGCCACCTGCACCAACGTGGCCGTCAGCGCCTCGGCGCCGGGAAAATGCTGCGGCAGGCGCTGCTGCAGGGCCTCGAACTGCGCGGTCACAGCCGCCAGCTGGGCGAGCGCGCCATCGACGACGCTGCCCCAGCCATCGGCCAGTTCCTTGAGCAGCTGCTGCAGGGCCTGCTTGTCTTCCGGTGCGATGGCGCCAAAGAGGTTGGTGTCGTAGTCGACCGGCTGGAAGCGCTCCAGCCGGAACGCCTGGCGCACCGCTGCCAGCACGGGGGCGCGGGCTGCGTCAACACTGCCGGACTGGCTGCAAAAGAACAGCAGGTCCTGCATCCAGCGCGCCGTGATGTGGGTATCCCCCTGAATGAGCGAGGCGTACTGCACCAGCACGCGGGTGGCGGCCCGGCGCACGTAGATATCGTTGCGAATTGCGCCGATGGCGATGCCCTGGAAGAACCCTGCTGCCACCTTCCAGAAGGTACGCTCGCGAAAAGCCCGATGGTGCGCCGCCAGACCCAGGCACAGCTTGACCAGATCCTCGCCGGCACCGGCCTCGTTGTGGCCCTGGACAATGCACAGGATGGCATGGTCGAGCAGCTGCCGCACGCGGTTGCTGGGCGCAATGGCGCGCTGAGGCAACTCCAGCTCCGGTTCACGCAGGTCGCCATCCAGGTGCCAGAGATCGGCAGGACTGGCTGGCTGGGAGGCGCCGGTCAGGTCATACAGGCCCTGGTAGGCGGGAAACAGCAGCACGGGCGAGAGCGCCGGGTCCTGCATCAGATTCTGCAGATAGTCGGCCACCGCCATGCCACCTGCGCGCAGCGCGGCCACTGCCTCGGGCGTGCACAGCTGCGGATGCTGGGCCATGCGGGCTACGGCCTGTTCGGCCTGGCGCAGCACGTACGCGGGAACGAACGCCCCGACCATCTCCAGCGCCCCGGTGGTCTGGTGAATCAACGTCCTGGCGCGCGCGAACTCCTGGGCCTGCTCGCTCAGCCCGTCAGGCGCATCCGCCCCCGCAGCGTCCGCCGTGCCTGCGGCGAACGCGGCCAGCACATCGACGGCCTGACCGTAGGTCTGGCGCATTTCGCCCTGCACCCAGGCCAGCGGTCCCAGGTCCTGCTCCTGAAGGGAGTCGTTGCTACGCGGTGTAGTGTTCATGGCTCAGGCTCGTCGCGCCTGCATGCGGGCAGCCCGCACGCATGGCGCCCTATTGGATTTTGAAGCGTGAAATCGATTGCAGCAGCTCCTGCGCAATCTTGGAGAGCTCACGCACCTGCTGGGCCGTGTTGCGCGTGCCATCGCTGGTCTGCTCGGTCACGGCGAAGATGTGCTGGATGTTCTCGGCCACGCGGTTGGCCTGCTGCGCCTCATTGACGGCCACGGCCGAGATCGCCTCGACTTGCTGGGCCAGCTGACGCGAGATGGCATCAATCTCGGTCAGCTGCGCGCCGGCGCGGTCGGCCAGCGAGGCGCCTTCCACCACGCCTTCGGTGGAGCGCTCCATGGCCACCACAGCATCCTGCGTGTCGCTCTGAATGGTGCGCACCAGCTCGGCAATCTTGCGGGTGGCATCGGCCGAGCGCTCGGCCAACCGTTGCACCTCCTCCGCCACGACGGAGAAGCCCCGCCCGGCCTCGCCGGCGGACGCGGCCTGAATGGCGGCATTGAGTGCCAGCACGTTGGTCTGTTCGGTGATGTCGGAAATCAGCTCGGTGATCTCACCAATCTCCTGCGACGACTCACCCAGCCGCTTGATGCGCTTGGAGGAGTCCTGGATTTGCGTGCGGATGGCGTTCATACCGCCGATGGAGTCCTGCACAGCCTGCAGACCTGCCGAGGCCGCCTCGCGCGACTGCTGCGCCACCTGGGCCGAGCGCTGCGCCTGGTCGGAAATCGCGTTGATGCGACGCGCCATCTCCAGAATGGCGTTGCCAGTGTCGCGGATTTCGCGCAGCTGCTCGGTCGACGCGGCCAACAGCTCGGTGGAGGTCGCATCCACTGCCATGGTTGTGCGGGTGACCCGGTTGGCCGACTCCTGCACGCTGGCAACCAGCTGGCGCAGCTCCTCGATGGTGTAGTTGACCGAGTCGGCAATGGCACCAGTGATGTCCTCGGTCACCGTGGCCTCCTGCGTCAGGTCGCCTTCGGCGATCAGCAGCAGCTCGTTCATCAGGCGCAGAATCGCCGCCTGGTTGGCATCGTTGAGGCGCTTGGCATCCTGCTCGCGCGTCTGCGTGGCCGCCTGCAGCTGGCGCGCCTGCGCCAGCCCGGCCTGGCTGCTGCGGATGTAGGCCAGCGCCAGCAGCCAGCCGGCCAACGCCATCAGTGCAACGCCGGCCAGGCTCAGTGCGATCTGCCACCATTGCCAGCCAAGCCTTGCGACCAGCGCATCCTTGGCTGCCTGCAAGGGCTGCACCAGGCCCTGCGCCTGGTCATGCAGCTTCTGCAGCGCATCGCGGGCAAGATTGGGCTCCTGCACCCCTTCCTGCAGCGCCAGCATGGCCAGCCGCGCGTCCTCAAGCTGCGGACGCAGCTGCGTCGCCAGTTCGCGCAGTTGCGCAGTGCCCGCGCGCTGGCTGAGCTGGGCTGCCGCCTGCTCGGCGGTCGCAAGTGCGGCCAGCATGGGCGGGAAATCTTCCGGCATCAGGGTGTGCGCCTGCGCCAGGCGCTGGGCAGCGCCTCCTGTGGCCTGCAGCGCAAGCTGCAACTGCAGCAGCTCGCCTGGCGCAGCGTCGCCGCCCGCGCCCTGCTGCAGCGCTGGCTGCGCGTCGGCTGCCGCCTGCTGGAGCTTGGCAAACGCCGCATCGCGCGCCAGCAATGCGCTGCGATGCTGCTGCAGCACCTGCGCCAGCGAGCGGATCTGCGCGCCGCGCTGGGCCACGGCAGCCAGCCCGCCCTCGTCGGCATCCGCCTGGGCGAGCACATCGAGCTGCTGCGCCAGTGCCTGTGCGTGCGTGACCGTCTCCGGCACCGCCGGCGCATGGCCCTGCAAGGCCTGCGCCGCCGCCGTCGAGACGCGATGCGCCTGCATGGCCGCCTCTGTGCCCGCCTCGTACAGACTGCCCACACGCTGGGATTGCCAGATGCCCAGCGCCGCGCCCAGCACGAGCAGCACCACACCCAGCAGCAACGTCAGGCGCATGCGCAGCACATGTGTGCTAAGCGCAGCAGTACCGAGCAGGGGCAGGGCTACCGGTTGCTGGGCGTCCTCGGCGGCGGGGTCCTGGCTGCTGGCCTGGCGTGCAGCAGTGTCCGCCGGCTCGCGCTGCACGGCCTGCGCCAACAAGGAATTGGCGCTATCGCTCACGGTTGTTGAAAGGTTTGTCATTCACGTGGTTCCAGCATTCAAAGGCCGATGGAGATGAAACGCGGATCCTCACTCAGGCGCTGCAAGTTCAGCTCCTGCCAGGTCGTGCCATCCCGGTCAATGTAGAAGTTGCCGAGAAATGGCCAGGGGTTGTCCGAGCGCGGCGCATAGGCCTGCACGAAGTCGCCTTGGCTCTTGAGGCCAGCCATGTGGTCAATCACCAGTGCCGCGTTGATCTCCAGCGCAGGATTGAAGGTCAGCAGCCGCGTCTGGCCAAAAGATTGGGCGTGCCGCGGCGGCGTCTCGGGGTCGATGTAAGCCGCCAGATCGATCACGCCCGCCAGTTCGCCGCGACAGTTCACCAGCCCCAGAAACCACGGTTGCGTGTAGGGCACGGGCGTCGGACGCTGGCCCGGCATCAGCTCCGAAGCATGGCTGAGCGGGATCAGCAGCGTCCGCGCGCCAATCCGCACCCCCATCCACGCTGCGATGGCGCGCTCGCCACGGTCGACTTCGCGCAGGCGCTTGGCCAGGCGCGCCTGCAGGTGCGCGTCATCCGGCGTCGGCGCGGCTGCGGCTGCGGTCTCGGTCGTGCTCACACCTGCCCCTCGGCCAGCGTGCCGATGACGCTCTGCAGATCCTGGGGGTTGACGGGCTTGACCAGGTAGCCGCGCGCGCCCTGGCGCAGGCCCCAGACTTTGTCAGTCTCCTGGCCCTTGCTGGTACACATGATGATGGGAATGTCTGCGTATGCGGGATTGCGGGTGATGGTGCGCGTGAGCTGAAAGCCGTTCTTGCCGGGCATGACCACGTCCATCAGGATCAGGTCCGGGCGCTCCTGCGCCAGAATCTGCAGCGCTTCCTCCGCGTTGCTGGCGGTGCGCACCTGCATGCCCTGGCGCTGCAGCAGCTCGGTCAGATAAACCTGTTCGGTGCGCGAATCGTCCACCACCAGCACTTTTTGGATCGTCATTGTTCTGCCTCAATCGATTGTGGGCCAGGGATCAAGTCGTGGCAATGAATGCCTGCACCGCCTTGAGCAACTGGTCCTTGGTAAACGGTTTGGTGAGGTAGTCCTCACTGCCAACCATGCGCCCGCGCGCCTTGTCGAAGAATCCATCCTTGGACGAGAGCATGATGACCGGCGTGTTGGAAAACTTGGGATTGCGCTTGATGATGGCGCAGGTCTGGTAGCCATCCAGCTTGGGCATCAGGATGTCGCAGAAAATCAGGTCCGGCTCATAGTCGTTGACCTTGGACAGGGCGTCGAAACCATCCTCGGCCAGCAATACCTCATAGCCACCCTGCTTGAGAAAAATCTCGGCACTGCGGCGAATGGTGTTGCTGTCGTCCACCACCAGCACCCTGGTGGCATTTGCGCGGTCATTCATGTCATTACCTTGTTGCAAATGGCGCGAGCCTCAGGCGGCGCACGGTCTGCCGATCACCGCAAACCCGCTCGCGCCACCGGCAGCCTCACGATCTGCCTATCAAATTGCCACCATCTCAAAATCATCCTTGCGCGCGCCACACTCCGGGCATGTCCAGTTCATGGGCACATCCGCCCAGCGCGTGCCAGGTGGCAGGCCGTGCTCGGGATCTCCCGCCGCCTCGTCATAAATCCAGCCGCAGGACAGGCACATCCAGGTCGAAAACTCCACATTCTCCATCTCGGTCATCGCGTTGCCTCAAAACGCCATTGTCGCCGCCCCATCCTGCGCAGCGGTGGACCCTAGCAATTTCCGCGTCTTACGCCGACATCGCAACGATTGTATGCATTTGTATCAGCTTCGCGCCCGATTGCCAACGCGATCGGTGTAAAACGCTCGGGAAAGCTTCACCGGCATGCGGCGCAGCAGATCACTGGCGAGCGCAAGATAATGCGACATACAGATTTCAGAACCTGTTTCACACCACCGTGCCGCAAGTGGCGGCCAGCAACCAGTCTCCCTCCATGACCCAGAACTCCATTCTCTTTGAACGCGCTCAGCGCAGCATCCCCGGAGGCGTCAACTCGCCGGTGCGCGCCTTCAAGGCGGTGGGTGGCACACCCGCCTTCATCACGCGCGCGCAGGGCGCCTACATGTGGGATGCCGATGGCAAGCGCTACATCGATTACATCGGCTCCTGGGGCCCCATGATCCTCGGCCATGGCCACCCGCAGGTGCGGGAGGCGGTGCATGCGGCCGTGGATGAGGGCCTGTCCTTTGGCGCGCCGACCGAGCGCGAAATCGCGCTGGTCGAAGAGATCCTGCGGCTCATGCCCTCGATGGAAATGGTGCGGCTGGTCAACTCCGGCACCGAAGCCAGCATGAGTGCCATCCGCCTGGCGCGCGGTGCCACCGGCCGCAGCAAGATCATCAAGTTCGAGGGCTGCTACCACGGCCATGCCGACGCCCTGCTGGTCAAGGCCGGCTCGGGCCTGGCGACCTTTGGACACGCCACCAGTGCCGGTGTGCCACCGGAGGTGGTGCAGGACACACTGGTGCTGGAATACAACAATGTCCAGCAGCTGGAAGAGGCCTTCGCGCGCTTCGGCAGCGACATCGCCTGCGTCATCATGGAGCCGATCGCAGGCAACATGAACTTCGTGCGCGCCAGCGTGCCATTCATGGCCGCCGCGCGCCGGCTTACCCGCACCGCTGGTGCACTGCTCATCATCGACGAGGTGATGACGGGCTTTCGCGTCGCGCTGGGCGGCGCGCAAAGCCTGTATGCGCAGGCGATCGAGGGCTTTGCGCCTGATCTCACGGTGCTGGGCAAGGTGATTGGCGGCGGCATGCCGCTGGCTGCATTCGGCGGGCCGCGTGCCGTCATGGAGCAGCTGGCGCCGCAGGGCGCGGTCTATCAGGCCGGCACACTGTCGGGCAACCCGGTGGCGACTGCCTGCGGTCTGGCCACGCTGCGGCTGATCCAGCAACCGGGGTTTCACGACCAGCTGGCCGCCCGCACCCGCCAGCTCACCACCGGCCTGCAGAATGCCGCGCAGGCAGCGGGCATTGCCATGCGCGTCGACAGCGAAGGGGGCCTGTTCGGCTTCTTCCTGCTGCCCACACTGCCGCAGAACTACCGCGAGGTGTTGAAGACGGACGGCACGCTGTTCAACCGCTTCTTCCACGGTATGTTGCGCCGCGGCATCTACTTCGCCCCTGCCCTGTACGAAGCGGGCTTTGTCAGTGCCGCGCATTCCGAGCAGGATGTGGCCGACACGGTTGACGCGGCACGTGAGACGTTTGCGGAAATGGCCAACGGATAACATGCCTTGCGGTTCGTGGCTCGTCCAACGATTCCGTTGCACCCACCATGCCCCAAATGGCCATGAAGCTTCCCGAGCACCTGCACAGATTCTGGATGCCCGCCATGCTGTCTGCATGGGCCATTTGCGAACTGCTGCCAATGAGCACCAGCCGATGGTGGCTGGCGGCTCCCTGGCCGGTGGCGCTCATTCTGGGAGGACTCGGTGGACTGGCCTATGCCGGGGTTCGCAGCCGCCATCTATTGCAACGCGCCAGTGACGCTGCACAATTGCAGAAGTTTCTGCATTGGGCCCAACCCGTATGCACGCTGCTGGCCTGCCTGCTGTTGCTGATGGCAGCGGACCGCCTGATGGCCTGGATGCGTGGTCCCGCCATGGACCAGATCGTCTCCGTGCAACGCACCTACTGCATCGCATCTCGCGGGCGCAGTCCCACCAATAATCGCATGGCCGAAAGAGATGGCAGGTGGTGCTT
This sequence comes from Lampropedia cohaerens, assembly GCF_001005215.1. GTDB lineage: Bacteria > Pseudomonadota > Gammaproteobacteria > Burkholderiales > Burkholderiaceae_C > Lampropedia > Lampropedia cohaerens. The sequence goes on along the minus strand of NZ_LBNQ01000013.1, from coordinate 11,280 downwards.
TGACACACATGGCAGATCGGTTGGTCACATCCAGATTGCCAAGAACAGCGTCGATCCATCCGTCGCCATCGGTGATCCGGCGCAGGCGCAATGGCGCAGCTACCCCTCTTTGCTTGGCGGGTCCAAGGCGTATTACAAGGTCATTGCCGTGCAGCACTAAAAGGCCACGCCGACATGGCCACACAGTCGCCCCCTCACAGGTCCCCGAACGATTTCGCGCAGCGCTGGCCGGCACCGCATGTTCCTGCTCTCAATGCTGATCACCGCGTCCACGCATCCGACAACGCCTCGGCCTGCTTGAGCACCAGCTCCACGGCATCCGGTTGCTTGTCGGGCGGGTATTTCCATTTCTGCAGCGTGCGCCGCACCAGAATCCGCAGCTTGGCACGCACGCTCGCGCGCTGTTGCCAATCCACTGTGGTGCTATTGCGCAGCTTCTCGGTGATCTCGACGGCGATCTTCTTCAGGGTATCGTCGCCCAGTTCGCGCACCGCGCTTTCGTTGTTGGCCAGGGCATCGTAGAAGGCGATCTCATCGGGGTTCAGGCCCAGCGCGGCGTCGCGTTGCAGCGCGGCCTGGAAGTCCTTGGCCATCTGGATGAGTTCTTCGATGACCTGCGCGGTTTCCACCGCCCGGTTGTGGTACTTGCGCAGGGTTTCCAGCAGGCGGTCGCCGTATTTCTTCTCCTGCACCACGTTGCCGCGCACGCGGGCCTTGATCTCGTCGCGCAGCAGTTTTTCCAGCAGTTCCACCGCCAGGTTTCGGCTCTTCATCTGCCGCACATCTTCCAGAAACTCGTCTGAAAGCAGGCCGATGTTGGGCTTGTCCAAGCCAGCGAGGGCGAAGACGTCCGCCACGCCGTCTGCCACGATGGCGTTGTCGAGAATCTGCTTGAGTGCGCTGTGCTTGTGCGCATCGGCACGCTTGCGGTCCACCGTGGTGGACTTGACGATGGCCGCGCGCACTGCGGAAAAGAACGCGATCTCGGTGCGCAGCGCCGCCGCCTCGTCCAGCGTGCTGCACAGCGCAAACGCCTTGCTCACGCCCAGCATGGCATCGAGAAAGCGCTGCTTGCCATCCTTCAAGCCCAGAAGATGGTTGGCCACCGGCACCAGCAGTTGCATGGCATGGGTCTCGAAGGCGCTGTAATCAAAGCCGTGCATCAGCCCGCGCACGATGTCCAGCTTTTCGAGCAGCACGGCTAGGGCTTCGCCGGCATCGTGTACCGGCTCACCCCGGCCTTTGGATTCGGCGTAAGTCTTGAGCGCTGCTTTCAGTTCATTGCCGATGCCAATGTAGTCCACCACCAGCCCGCCCGGTTTGTCGCGAAACACCCGGTTGACGCGCGCAATGGCCTGCATCAGGTTGTGCCCTTTCATCGGTTTGTCGATGTACATGGTGTGGCAGCAAGGCGCGTCGAAACCGGTGAGCCACATGTCGCGCACGATCACCAGCTTCAATGGGTCGTCCGGGTCCTTGAAGCGCTTTTCCAGGCGTTTCTTCACCTGCTGGCTGTACAGGTGCGGCTGCAGCAAGGGCTTGTCCGCGGCCGAACCGGTCATGACCACCTTGATGGCACCTTTTTCCGGGTCGGCATCGTGCCAGTCCGGGCGCAACGCGACGATGGCGTTGTACAGCTCGGCGCAGATGTCGCGGCTCATGCAGACGATCATTGCCTTGCCTTCCAGCGTGGCGGTGCGCGTCTCGAAATGCTGCACCAGATCGGCGGCCACCTGCTCGATGCGCGGCTTGGCGCCAACCAGACGGGCCAGCTGCGCCCAGTCGCTCTTGGTTTTCTCACGGGCGCTGAGGTCTTCCTCGTCCTCGACGATCTCCTCGACCTTGGCATTGAGGGCATCGATCTCGGCCTGGTTCACGTCCAGCTTGGCCAGGCGGCTTTCATACAGAATGGGCACCGTGGCGCCGTCATGAACTGCATCCTGGATGTCGTAGATGCTGACGTAATCGCCAAACACCGCGCGCGTGTCCTTGTCTTCCAGCGCAATCGGCGTGCCGGTAAAGCCGATGAAGGTGGCATTGGCCAGGGCATCGCGCAGGTGCTTGGCATAGCCGAAGACGTACTTGCCGGTCTTGGTGTCCAGCCGCCCCTTCATGCCGTATTGGCTGCGGTGCGCCTCGTCGGAGATCACCACGATATTGCTGCGATCCGACAGCAGTGGGTGCTGCGCCTCATCCTCCAGCAAAGCAAACTTCTGCACCGTGGTGAAGATGATGCCGCCCGCCTCGCGCGAGGCGAGCATTTGCCGCAGTTCCTCGCGGCTGCCGGCCTGCACCGGCGTCTGCCGCAGCAGGTCCTCGGCGGCGCAGAAGGTGGCGAACAACTGCCCATCCAGATCGTTGCGGTCGGTCACGACCACCAGCGTGGGGTTCTTCATCTCTGGCTGCTGCAACAGCTTGCCCGCATAGCAGGCCATGGTAATGCTCTTGCCCGAGCCCTGCGTATGCCACACCACACCGGCCTTGCGGCTGCCGGGCTGCACCTCCTTGCCATAGGTGGCGCGTGGCTCCTGCACCTCCAGCACGCCCTTGCTCGGCGTGCTGGCAGCAATCACCGTGGCCCTGACCGCCTCGCGCACGGCATGGAACTGGTGGTAACCGGCAATTTTCTTGATGATCTGGCCGCCATCCTGCTCGAACAGCACGAAGTGGCGCACATAGTCGAGAAACAGCGCCGGCGCGAAGAAACCGCGCACCAAGGTTTCCAGCTCTAGCTCCAGCAATGGGCGGTCGTCCTCATTGGCAATCGCCCGCCAGGGCATCATGCGTTCCTGGTTGGCCGTGAGCGAACCCAGCCGCGCCGTGAACCCATCGCTGACCACCACGGCCACATTGGTGTTGAACAGGTCGCCGATTTCGTCCTTGTAGGTCTGAATCTGGTTGAAGGCATCCCAGATGTCGGTCTGTTCGTTGGCCGGATTCTTTAGCTCAATCACCGCTAGCGGCAGGCCGTTGACGAAAGCCACCAGATCCGGGCGGCGTGGCTGCTTGGTGCCGGTTACGGTGAACTGGCTGATCAGCAGGAAGTCATTGTTCGCCGGGTTGGCAAAGTCGATGAACTGCACCAGATCGGTTTTCTTGCCTTCACCTTCAGCAAACTCCACCGTCACACCGGATAGCAGCAGCCGATGCATGCGCCGGTTGCGGGCGATCAGCAACGGCTCGCTGATTGTCAGTAGCTCATGCGCGGCCTGTTCGAGCGCCGCAGCGGGAATCTGCGGATTGATGTGCGCAAGCGCTGCCAGCAGGTGTTCGCGCAGCACTACCTGGCGGTAATCGGTACGGGCGGGGTGGTCGCTGTCGGGTGCGATGTCCGGGCCGTTGGCATACTGCCAGCCCAGTTCACCGAACCAGCCGATGGCGGCGGTTTCCAGCTGCTGTTCCGTGATACTCATTGCATTGCTCCTTCATCGGCCTTGAGCAGCACGAAATGCTCAATCAGCCGCACCATCCGATCTTTCTGCGCAGGCAGGCTCTCGGCCACCGGCACATCGTCCAACGCCAGTGGCTGCATCCCCTGCTGGCGTGCCGTCTGCTCGGCCAGGCGCTGCTCGTCGTAGGCCTGCAGCAGGCTCCAGCTGCGGGCGTAGTCGCCGATGACCTGCAGCACGGCACGGCCTTCGTCCGTCACCAGTTGCTGGTTCTGCAGTGTGCGCGACAGCAAGGCGACCGCCTGCTCGAACTCAATGCCGCGCTCCTGCAGGCGCATCTGGTTGAGCGTGTAGCCTTCCACCAGATGCTGGCGCAGTACGCGGGTGGCCCATTGGCGAAAGCGCGTGGCCCTGGTGGAGCTGACGCGATAGCCAACAGAAATGATGGCATCAAGGTTGTAATGCTTGAGCTTGCGCCGCACGTGACGGGAGCCTTCCTGACGAACTACCGAGAAATCCTCGGTGGTTGCTGATTCCCCCAACTCCCCGTCTCGATAGATGTTTTTCAGGTGCAGACTGATGTTGTCTGTTGAGGTGTCGAACAGTTCGGCCATCTGTGCCTGGCTCAGCCAGACAGTTTCGCCTTCCAGCCGGACTTCCACTGGCTGGTTGGCTTGTTCGAAGAAGTTGAGTTGGCTCATGGATATCTCATAGACCTATAACTGGATTCACCAGCAGCGCATCCGTTGTGCAGCAGCATGCAGGAACTTCCGTTCATTCGGACAGCCTGACGTCGCCATCTTCGATTTGCGATGAAATGAAAAATTCTTTTTAAATCAATGACATACTCACGGCTTTGGTGCATGAATCCGTTTGCGGTGAAATAGCTCAAGCCCATGCCGGAATGTACCTGGCATAACGCCGCGAGTCCGGGGCGTTGGGGTCGTTCTTGATCAATCCTTGCTCGATGGTCGCGGTGATGATCTGCGATACCGTATTGCTGCTCCCCTCGGACAAACCGAATCGCCCGCGCAAGGACTGATTGGTCATCTGCTTGCGCAGCACGTACTGCAGCACACAATGCTGATAGCACGCCCGCACGCGATCACTGCCATTCATGTCACGAAACGAGCGCGGTCCATGGATCACCACAATGGTTCGCTTGTGACCGGTCAGGAACTCTGGCGCGGGCAACTGCATCAGCTCCGCTGCCTCAATCACCCGATCAATGCCACTGCTTTTCTCCTCGCACACACCGAACCGGCGCATCAGATCGGCCAACCGCTCATTGCGTGACTGGTAACCATCGATGAACCGCTCGACCGGTACAACCGGCTCGCCAGGGTTGGCAATCTCCACGCGATTGGAGAACACCTCCACCGTTGGTGATGCGCCCCCCACCTCGAAGTCCTGATGGATCAAGGCATTGGCCAACAACTCGCGGATCACCACCTCCGGCACAAGCTTGACCTCCTTTCGGAGCGCCCCCTCAATCACCTCGTTCTGCGGCAACCTGCCCATCACATACTGAACCAAGCCCGCAAACCCGACGGCATAGCCTTTCTCACCCGTCACATCGGACAAAGTCTGTAGCTTGGATTCACCCGCGTAGACAATGACTCGCGCCGCCTTGCGACTGATGCCAGAAAAGCTGCGCAAGCTCTTGGCCAGCAAGACCGCGCCCATGTTGAGGATGTCGAAACCCGGCCCATGGCTATTGCGCACAATCAGCCGTTCACCCAGCAATCGCGCCAACACGCCTGTCTGGTCGGTGGGGTAGGGCAACTGCAGCAGATCGAAGAACGTCTGGGTATCCAACAACTGCACCACATCCTGTGCTGACACATTTTGGAGTGCAGGAAACTCCAGCCAGTCAGGTTGCCCTTCGGCAAAGATACGGCGTAACTGGTCCTCACTCATCGGAACCAAATCCTCGCCGGAACGCATCAGATAGGCGCCATCATAGTGATAGGCAGTGCCTTTGGGCCGCGCGGGAATGATGAACACCACCACCCGCCCATCGGGATGCGTCACCGCCTCCACATCCACACGAAAACCCAGCCACTGGAACAGCTTCTCGGCAATATCCTGTGTATCGGGAAAAGCCTCGCTGCCGACTACGGCACGCGGCGGCCTATCAGCCACCCCCAGAACCAGATGCCCGCCACCTTCATTGGCAATGGCCACGCAATAGCGGCACAACTTTTTGGTGTCGTACTGATTCTTGGCTTCTTTGAACTCCAGATTCTGAGTCTCCGAAGCACTGCTGCGCCAAAGGTCGATTTGCTCGGGCGTAATGGTCATGGCACCAAAGCCCCCTTATCGAGATCAGCTACCAACAGCTCACCGGAAAGGAGTTTGGGGAGGAGGGTGTCGCGGAGCTCGGCGAGAGATATTGCACTTTTTCTATTTTTTTGAATTTTGGCAAACAGCGGTTTTACGTTTTGACTAAATGCTTGTACGATAGATTCCGCAGGAATTACCACATCTTCCTGAATCACAATTTCAGGGCGTACAGCAGGATATGCACCACCATCTGCCAAATGAGCCAAGCGCTCAATATTGGCTTCGGAGGTTGCTACAAGATGAACAAACTCTAGCCAATGCGCTGACTTTGGTCGTAGCACAGCAAACCCTGTGCTTCCCGTCAAACCATCTTCACCAATCAAGGCAAAAGATCGGTTGCCCGGCCGTACCGTACCGACAATGGTGTCCCCATACCGCAAGATTCTCCTGGCTCGGCTTGGAATGTCTTTTCCTCCAATGCTTTTTACCTCTGAAATTTCTCCTCCTTTAGCATTGGCTAAATCCACATACCGAACTATATCGGGCAGGGTTCTAGCACTCCAGCTTTCAGGGTTCAAATGACACAGGTCGGCCAATGTTCCAACTGCCCACCCCTTCGGAATCTCCCCCAACTCCGAATCCTGCATGGCATCAGGAAACAGCGCGGCGGTGGCGGCGAGTTGGTCGTGGTGCTCGCGGGGCATCTGGTCGAGTTCGGCGTCGGTCTTGCCGCTGATGGCGCGCATGGCGGCGCGCAGTGGGTCCTGGCCTTGTTCGATGGCAGCGATCTTGGCCTTTACCGGGTCGAAATCGACAAACCAGGATTTGAAGATGGCTTGCGCCATGGCTTCAAGGGTTTGGTTGATGCGGCGGTTGAGGTCGATTTTCTCATCCAGGGTAGAAAGAATGTTGGATATTTGAGATTGTTCTTTCACTGTTGCCGGAATACTAATAGGTAACGCGTGCGCATTATCGCGATTTAACCCAGGAACGGCACTGTCAGAATTCATTTGATCCAGTCCGAGCGTCTGGAGCAAATAATACGTGAAGCGAATATCTCTTTTTTGAGGTTCATCGTGAATATAGAAGGCGGTATCAATAGGCCAGAATGGCGTCATACACAGTGTGATGCGCCCTACAGTTCCCTTACGGCCGATTACGATACCCGCGCTCTGCACGAAAGCCTCAGCGTGTACTCCAGTCACTCCCGCCGAGCTGATAACAGGAACATCGCCCGGAACTCGGTCTCGTTCGGGAAGTGCTTTTCCATAATTAAACGGAGCAAAATCCCCAAGCGTCGTATCTATCCAATCAGAGCGCATACCCCAACCCCGCCAAATTCTTCCTGATCTCCGCTTCCAGCTTCGCACTTTCCGCAAACTGCTCAGCCAGCTGCGCGGTCAGTCGCTGCATCTTCTCGGCAAAGGGTTCGCCGTCGTCTTCCTGCTCTGCCGCGCCCACGTACCGCCCCGGCGTCAGCACATGCTCATGCTTGCGGATGTCGTCCAGCTTGGCGGAATGGCAAAAACCGGGCACATCCTCATATCCCTCGCCCTGCTGCCAGGCATGGAAGGTCTCGGCGATTTTCCGGATGTCGTCAGGCGTGAAGTCGCGCAGCACTCGGTCTTTCATGTAGCCCATCTGGCGGGCGTCGATGAACAGGAATTCGCCGCGCCGGTCGCGCTTCTTCTTGTCCAGCGCAAAGCCGTTCTGCTTGTCGCGGGTCAGGAACCAGATGCAGGCCGGAATCTGGGTGTTGGTGAACAACTGGCCCGGTAGCGCGACCATGCACTCGACATAGTCGTCCTCGATCAGCCGCTTGCGGATTTCGCCTTCGCCACCGGTGTTGGAACTCATGGAGCCGTTGGCCAGCAGCAGCGCCATGCTGCCGGTGGGCGCCAGGTGCCAGAGCATGTGCTGCAACCAGGCGAAGTTGGCGTTGCCCTGCGGCGGCGTACCAGCGATCCAGCGGGGGTCGCCCGCCAGTTTTTCGTTCCACCATTCCTTCATGTTGAACGGTGGGTTGGCCATCACGTAGTCGGCGCGCAGGTCCGGGTGCAGGTCGTTGAGCAGGGTATCTGCCGGGCCACCGCCGAAGTTGAAGTCGATGCCGCGGATGGCCATGTTCATCGCGGCCAGTCGCCAGGTGGTGGGGTTGCTTTCCTGCCCGTAGACGCTGATGTCGCGCTTGCCATTCTTGATCTGCCCGGCGTGGCGTTCGATGAAGGCTTCGCTTTGCACGAAGAAGCCGCCGGAGCCCATGGCCGGGTCGTAGATGCGGCCCTTGAAGGGCTGCAGCATTTCGACGATGAGGGTGACGATGCTCTTGGGCGTGTAGTACTGGCCGCCCTTCTTGCCTTCGGCCAGGGCGAACTGGCCAAGAAAGTACTCGTAGACGTGGCCGAGGATGTCCTTGGCGTCAAGCTTGAGGGGCTGGCCTTTGTAGGCTTTGGCGGCAAAGTCGGTGTCGGAAAACAGGGCGATGAGCTCGGCCAGCTTTTCCGAGGCGATCTGGGTGCGTGCGAAGTCTTTGTTGAGCACGTCCTTGAGCGGCGGATTCTCGCGCTCGACAGCTTCCATGGCGTTGTCGATCAGCCAGCCGACGGCGCGCATTTTCTCGGGCGTGGTCTTGCCCGGTGCGCTCCAGGGTAGTTCTGCGCCGGGTGGCAGTTGCGCGCAATCGCGCAGGGTCTGCCAGCGCGCTTCCACCGGCACCCAGAAGACGTTCTTCTCGGTGTAGTAGTCGCGCTGCTCCAGCTCGTAGACGATGTTTTCTTCGTACTCTGCAGTGCCTGCGCCGCCGTAGTCGGCTGGGTCCATGTAGTAGTCATGGTCTGGATTGGTGAACTGCTCGCGCAGTTCGCGCTGCCGCTCCTCGAAGGCATCGGAGACGTACTTGAGGAAGATCAGCCCGAGCACGACGTGCTTGTACACGGCGGCGTCGAGGTTGGAGCGCAGCTTGTCGGCGGCGGTCCAGAGCTTCTTTTCCAGATCGTTGAAGAATGCTTGTTCAATGGGTTTCATGGTTTGGCGTAACGCGAAAGACGTTGGTCATGCGCAGGACTCGTCCGCCGGCGCGTTCCAGCCCAAGGAATGCGGGGCAAACCCTGCCCTGGGCGTTGGTTGACATTTTGTCACCAGCAGCGCGCCATCAGCGGCAGAGCATGACTGGCTGAAATGCGCGGCAGTGGCGAAGGGGTTGGGTTATTTCCCGATGCAGAAGCTGGAAAAGATCACCCCCAGCAAATCATCCGCGCCGAATTCGCCGGTGATGCGGTTGAGGGCGAGCTGAGCCAGGCGCAATTCTTCGGCGAGCAGGTCCAGTGCGGGGGCGGGGCCGTCCAGCAGGGCTTCGGCCTGGGAGAGGTGGTGCTCGACTTGCGCCAGTGCTTCCAGATGGCGGGCGCGGGCGGTAAAGACGTCCTCGGCGACGGTTTCGTGGCCGGCGGCCTGCAGCAAGGCCTGGCGCAATGCGGGCAGGCCGTCGCCGTTTTTGGCCGAGAGCAGCAGGGTGCGCGCAGGGGCTTCATCTGCACTGCCAGCTGCAACGCTGGCCGCGGCTTCGGGCGCGGCGGCATCGCGCTTGTTCCACACGTGCAGGATGGGCACGCCCAGGGTTTGCAGGCGCGCGAGAATGGCGGCATCCTGTGCTTGGTGCACAGAGTTGCCGTGCTGCGTCAGGTCGTGCAGGAACAGCACAACGTGGGCCTGCTCGGCAGCCTGCCAGGCGCGCTGTACGCCGATTTTTTCGACTTCGTCGTCGGTCTCGCGCAGCCCAGCTGTGTCGATGATGTGCAGCGGCACGCCCTCGATCTGGATGGTCTGTTCCACCTTGTCCCGCGTGGTACCGGCAATGGGGGTGACGATGGCCAGTTCTGCGCCCGCCAGCGCATTGAGCAGCGAGCTTTTGCCCGCATTGGGCTGCCCGGCGATGACCACGCGCAGGCCCTCGCGCAGCAGCGCGCCCTGGCGGGCACGTTGGCCAATGGCAGTGAGCTGGGCGCGCAAGTCCGCGAGCTGACCGCGTGCGTTGGCAGCCTGCAGGAAGTCAATGTCTTCTTCCGGAAAATCCAGCGTGGCTTCGACCAGCATGCGCAGGTGGATGAAGCCGTCGCGCAAGGTGTGGATGGCCTGCGAGAACGCGCCGCTGAGCGACAGGCTGGCGCTGCGCGCGGCGCTTTCGGTGCTGGCGTCGATCAGATCAGCCACTGCCTCGGCCTGGGCCAGATCCATCTTGTCGTTGAGAAAGGCGCGGCGGGTGAATTCGCCCGGTTCCGCCAGCCGCAGGCCCGGCAGCCATGGCTGACTGGTGGCCGGATTGGTTGCAGCGGCAACCTCCAGGCAGCGCGCCAGCAGCATCTGCAGCACGATGGGGCCGCCGTGCGCCTGCAGCTCCAGCACGTCCTCGCCGGTATACGAGTGCGGCGCCGGAAAGAACAGTGCCAGGCCATGGTCGATGGGCCTGCCATGCGCGTCAGGAAACGGCAAATAGTGCGCATGGCGCGGCCTGAGGGGCTGACCCAGCCAGTGTTCAGCCCAGGCCGCCAGGCCTTTGCCCGAGACGCGCACAATGCCCACGGCGCCACGCCCGCTGGCGGTGGCAATGGCGGCGATGGGGTGGGAATCACTGACAGGCATGGCGAGAAGAGATAGGGAGAAGGGAGGCGCCATCAGGGCTTGAGCAGCCCTTGCAGCAGTGCCAGCTCTTTGGCGGCAGCCTGGGCCGCATGGGCTTCGGCGCCACGATAGGCGGCAATGATCTGCACGCCCACTTCGGTCAGCCGCGCCCCGCCACCGTGCGCGCCTCCGGCTGCGGTGACGACCGCTGGCTGTGCCAGCGCGCCATTGAGCTCGTCGAGCAGCAGCCAGGCACGTCGGTACGACATGCCCAGACGCCGTGCCGCACCAGAGATAGAACCGGCCGCATGAATGGCTTCCAGCAGCGCCACCTTGCCGGGGCCGATGGCAATGGTGTCGTCACGGTAGACGCGCAGGCGAAACTTGACGGAGACAGGCATGCCGCTATTGTCGCAAACGCCGATGTCACCGTCTTTGTCGCACAATGGGGGGCAGATGCACGGGGCCTGCCGCGCAGCGCCCATTGCAATCTTTCACTACCGGGGGCGCTGTTGCGCAATTGCCCCACTGAGCGCAGCTACCCCTTTCCCCAGTCTGCTCAGGACACACGTATCGTGTGTGGCGTGCCCAAGCGCGTGAACTGGTTCAGGATCGCCGCGCGCACCTGAAGCTCCGTCACCTGGCGGTCGAAATCTCGGGCCATGACCCGCTCGCCCAGCAACTTGAAGCAACCCATCTTGGTTTCCACCAGGCTGCGCCGGTGGTAACCACTCCATTTCTTCCAGATCGTCCGGCCCAGGTGCCGGGTTGATCGCAAGGTTTCGTTGCGAGCCTCGACGCCCGCGCTGCTGCCTTTCCAGGTCTGCGCATTCTTGCGGGTCGGGATCACGGCGGCGGCTCCGCGTGCCGCAATCGCGGCATGACAGGCCTTGGTGTCATAGGCACCATCGCCGCTCACCGTCGCCACGGCTTCAGTCGCCGGGATCTGCGTCAGCAGCTCAGGCAGCATCGGCGCGTCGCCGATGCG
>NZ_LBNQ01000012.1 GCF_001005215.1 Lampropedia cohaerens | reverse complement strand
TCATGGGTGCGCTAGCCTACAGACTCGGGACGTTTGTGCAACAACGCCCTGTGGACCATCCCGCACCGCATTGCGGTGTTGATGGCCATTGCCTGCATGGCTGCCGTGCAGGTGTGGATATGGCGCCGTCCGGAGCCGTAACGGCACTGCCGCCAACGCCCCGCCATCCCCGTCGTTGGAGGCCGCGCAGTGGCGCGGCACTCCCGGCGGCTGTCGTGGCAAATCGGTGGTGGACGTGCACGGGTTCGGACTGCTGATGTCTGGCGCCTGTGGTTGTGTACGTGTGACGTTAAGAGAAGGAGTGTGTTTCGTGTTCAAGATCTGTATCGTGCTGGCTGGCCTGTTCGGGGCCATCGGGGTGGCCATGGGGGCCTATACCGCACATGGACTGGGGTTCATCGACTCGCTGCAGGCGCGTGAGGCAGCACGGGTGAGCATGCAGTCTGCGGTGCATTACCAGTTGCTGCATGCAGTGGTGCTGCTGGCCATTGGCCTGTGGCTGCGCCAGAGTGCCGACAACCGGGCGCTGCTGGTGGCGGCGGTGCTGTTTGTGCTGGGCATCGTGCTGTTCAGCGGCCTGATCTATCTGCAGACGCTCACCAGCGTGCAGGCGCTGCGCAGCTTTGTGCCCTGGGGGGGCACCTGCTTCATCCTCGCGTGGCTGGCATTGGCCGCAGCGGCACTGATGGAGCGTGTGCCGCCTGCGGCTTGAGGGGCACTATGCCGGCGGCTGCAGCAGCTTGATGATGCTGGAGAAATCCTCGCTGCCATGGCCGCTGAGGCTGTGCGCGGCGAAGAGGCTGCGCGCGAGCGCGCCAAGCGGAGTGGTGGCGCGCGTGGCGATGGCATTCTCAAGCGCCAGGCCCAGGTCCTTGAGCATCAGGTCCGTGCCGAATCCGCCGGTGTAGCCGCGTGTGGCCGCCGAGCCTTCCTGCACGCCAGGAACCGGGTTGTAGACCTCCAATGCCCAGTTGCCGCCAGAGCTGCGGCGCATGATTTCGGAGAGGACTTGCGGGTCCAGTCCGTTGGCCATGCCCAGTGACAGTGCTTCGCTGGTGCCGATCATCAATACGCCCAGCAGCATGTTGTTGCAGATCTTGGCGGTCTGGCCCGCGCCCGCGCCACCGGCATGGAAGATGTTCTTGCCCATGCACTCGAGCAGTGGCCGGGCGCGTGCCAGTGCGCCGTCGCTGCCGCCAACCATGAAGGTGAGGGTACCAGCGGCTGCGCCTGCCGTGCCGCCGGAGACGGGCGCATCTATGAAGTCGATCCCCTTGTCCTGCGCGGCGTGGGCGACTTTGCGCGCCGTCTCGGCGGCGATGGTGCTGCTGTCGATCACCAGGGTGCCTGCGGGCAGGCCCGCCAGGAGGCCGGGTGCCTGCGGAGTGCCGATCAGCAGGCTTTCGACGTGCTGGCTGGCGGGCAGCATGGTGATGACGGCCTGCGCGCCTTCGACTGCCTGCAAGGCGCTGGCGGCGATGCGTAGGCCTTGCTCGGCGTGGCTGCGCCGCGCCGCTTCAGACAGGTCATAGCCGGTGACCTGGTGTCCGGCCTTGTGCAGGTTCAGAGCCATGCCGCTGCCCATGTTGCCCAGGCCAATGAATGCGATGTTCATGGTTGTCTCCTTCAGTTTGTTGTCGTGTGGTTGCGGTGGCAGTGTCGGTCTCGCAGTGCGCGCATTAGCGCGGACCGAGTGCCGCCGCTCCGGCCCCAAGCCAGAATCCGGCAGCGGTGGCAAGCAGCCCCAGCAGCACACTGCTGAGGACGTAGGCGATGGCTACACGCCAGTGCTGGCGCATGGCCAGTTCCACCGTTTCCAGCCCGAAGGCGGAGAAGGTGGTAAAGCCGCCCATCAGGCCGGTGAACAGCAGCAGTCGCAGGTTGGCGCTCAGCCACGCGTGGCGCAGTGCCAGCCCGGCCATCACGCCGATGATGCAGCAGCCCAGCAGATTGACCAGCCAGGTGCCCCAGGGAAAGCGTGTGGTCGGCAGTATCAGCTGCGCCCATTGGGTGGTTTGGGTGGCCAAGGCATAACGGGCTGCTGAACCGATGGCACCACCAGCAGACACTAGGGCAAGGCCAGAGGCGGTAATGGACATGGGCACTCCTGCGCGTTTCGGGGGCGGGGATTGTGATCAGGTTCTCAGCGAATGGCCGAAGGTGCATCGGCCTCCAACATGCGGCGCGCGATGATGACGCGCATGATCTCGTTGGTGCCTTCGAGGATCTGGTGTACGCGTGCATCGCGCAGCAGGCGTTCAAGCGGGTAATCCTTGATGTAGCCATAACCGCCGTGCAGCTGCAGCGCGTCGTTGCAGACCTGAAAGCAGGTATCGGTGGCAAAGCGCTTGGCCATTGCGCAGTAGGTGGAGGCGTTGGGGTCTTGTGCGTCCAGCTTGGCGGCGGCCAGACGTACCATTTGCCGTGCAGCAACCAGCTCAGTCGCCATGTCGGCAAGCTTGAATTGCAGTGCCTGAAAGCTGGCAATGGGCTTGCCGAACTGCTGGCGCTCGTGCAGGTAGCGCTGCGCGTGGGTGAGGGCGCCTTGCGCGGCGCCGACCGAGCAGGTGGCGATGTTGATGCGGCCGCCATCGAGCCCCTTCATGGCCATCTTGAATCCTTCGCCTTCCGTGCCGAGCAGGTGGTCGTCGGGGATGTGCACATTGTCGAACGTGATGGTACGTGTGGGCTGGCTGTTCCAGCCCATCTTGGCTTCCTTCTTGCCATAGCTGATGCCAGGCGCATCAGCAGGGACGGCGAAGGCGGAGATGCCCCCTGCGCCCGGGCCGCCAGTGCGGGCCATGAGGATGAGCACATCGGTGCTGCCGGCGCCGGAGATGAAGGCTTTGCTGCCGTTGATGACGTATTCACTGCCGCGCCGCTCGGCCCGCGTCTTGAGTGATGCCGCATCGGAGCCGGAACCGGGCTCGGTCAGGCAGTAGGAGGCCAGCTTCTCGCCGCTGGTGAGGGCCTGCCCCCATTGGGCCCGGACGGCGTCGCCGCCCCATGTGCCCAGCATCCACGTGGCCATGTTGTGAATGGTGAAGAAGGCTGCCGTGGAGGGGTCCGCTGCGGCAAGTTCCTCGAACACGAAGGTGGCATCCAGTCGGGGCAGTGCCAGGCCGCCAATGGACTCGGGTGCGTACAGGCCGCAAAAGCCCAGTTTGCCGCCCTTGGCAATGACGTCCCTGGGAAAGTGCGCGGTTTCATCCCATTGTGCGGCATGGGGCGCAAGCTCGGTGGCGGCGAAGTCGCGTGCGGTCTCGGCAAATGCCAGTTGATCCTGCGTGGACTCAAAGTGCATGGCGTGTCTCCTGTGTCGCTGTGTTGTTGTATGTCAGATGCCGGGCTGGGCAGGCACCACTACTGCGTGAAATCGCCTTGCATCAGCCATTTGCGCAGTTGCCTGCGTCGCTGCATGTCCTGCTCGATCATGCAGAAATGATGGCGGCTGGCTTGCGACGCATCGCGTTGCGAGCCTACCGGTGCCTGCTGCTGACAATGGCGCCGTGCCAGACGACGCCAATTGGCCTGGTCATCGCGCAGAGCAGCGCGCTCGTGGGCCGACAGCGCCTGCTGCACGTCGCCGTACAGCGCTTCGGTATCTGCGCGCACGGCCCCGAAGTGCTGCAGTGTGCAGGTGCTCGGCGTGCACGGAGGTTCGGACGGGAGAATGGTCTGCCCATGGGCGGAAAAGGCCATGGCCGCTGCGAAGACTGGCAACCCCAGCATGTGCCGCAGCGCGCTTGCCACCGAGCATGTTTTGCATGTCATGCAGGCATGTTACTTCAGGCTGATCGTTGTGTTGAGCCCGCCTGCGCTGTCCTCGTCGAACCAGCGCGCCGTGACGGTCTTGGTCTGCGTATAGAAAAGAATAACCTGCTTGCCGTAGGGGCCGAGGTCGCCCAGTTTCGAGGCGCGCGAACCGGTGAACGAAAACAGCGGAACGGGCACCGGGATGGGGACGTTGATGCCGACTTGCCCGACATCAATGTCTTCCTGGAACCTGCGTGCGGCAGCGCCGGACTGGGTGAAGATCGCCGTGCCATTGCCATTGGGGTTGGCATTGATCAGGGCCATGGCCTCATCGAGCGTGTCGGCGCCGATCAGCGACAGCACCGGGCCGAAGATCTCTATATCGTAAATGGCCATGCCTGGCTTGACGCCCGAGAAGATGGTGGGGCCGACGAAGTTGCCATTCTCATAACCTGGTACAGCGGGGTTGCGGCCATCGAGTTCCAGCGTGGCACCTTCGGCGATGCCGCGCTCGATCAGCGCCTCGACACGCTCGCGTGCGGCGCGCGAGATCAGCGGACCAAGGTCCGTGTCAGGCTGCGTGCCGGCATTGACCTTCAGCGTGCGGGCCTTGGCAACGAGTTCCGGCACCCATTGCTGGGCCTGCCCAACCAGAATGACCACCGGCAGCGCCATGCAGCGCTGACCAGCAGCACCGAAGGCGGCGCCAATGATGGCATTGAGGGTCTGCTCCTTGTTCGCATCGGGCAGTACGACGGCATGGTTCTTCGCACCCATCATGCACTGTACCCGCTTGCCGGTCAGTGAGGCGCGGTGGTAGACATGGGTTCCGACCTTGGTCGAGCCGACGAAGGAAATGGCTTTGATGGCGGGATGGTCGCACAGCGCATTGACCGCGGCTTCGCCGCCATGCACGACGTTGAGAACGCCGGGCGGAATGCCTGCCTCAAGTGCCAGCTCGCACAGGCGCATGGTGACCATGGGATCCTGCTCGGACGGCTTGAGTACAAAGGTGTTGCCGGTGGCGATGGCCATGGGGAACATCCACAACGGGATCATGGCCGGAAAGTTGAAGGGCGTGATCCCCGCACACACGCCCAAGGGCTGCAGCAAGGTATAGGTATCCACGCCGTTGGCGACGTTGTTGGCCAGCTCGCCCAACTGCAGATTGCCGACGGCGGCAGCGTGCTCGACCACTTCCAGTCCGCGGAATACATCCCCTTCGGCATCAGGCAGCGTTTTGCCTTGCTCGGCCGTCAGCAGTGCGGCCAGCTCTGCCATGTTTTCACGGATGAGCTGCTGCAGTCTCAGGAATATGCGTGCGCGTGCGCCAATGGGCGTCTTGCGCCAGCTCTTGAACGCGTTCTGCGCAGCGGCCACTGCGGCATCTATCTCCTGCTGCGTGGCAAGGGGCACACGCGCCAGCACCTGCTGGGTGGCTGGATTGATGACGTCGCGCCACTGGGTGGTGCTCGACTCGATGAACTGTCCGTCAATGAGTAGCTTGACGGTGGGCACGTCCTGGTCCGCTGCGGTTTGTGCATGCATGCTTGTCTCCTGGTTTGTTTTGTTTGCAGGTTCCGGACTGTGTGTGGCGGTGCCGGCGTCCTGCACTGTGTGTCGCATGGCCTATCGTAGTGTGCGCTTTTGCCAGGTCAACGCCTGTGCCTGCAGCAATGATTTGCAAATATGCAGATCAGGGGCGCGAGCCTGCGCCTTGCTCTTGCAGTGCCGCACGAATCTGGCCGGCGTACTGCGCCAGCGTAGCCTGTCCCGGTTCCTTGCGCGGCCACGTCAGAGCGACACCGTCATCTGCATGACGCGGCACGACGTGCATGTGAAAGTGAAAGACCGTCTGGCCACCATCGCGCCCGTTGGCTTGCAGTAGCGTCAATCCGCTCGGGGTGAACGCCTGACGAACCGCCTGCGCGATGTGCTGGCTGGCCTGCATGACCGCCGCGCACTCTGCTCTGGTCAAAGCATACAGGTCCTGCGCGTGCCGCTTGGTTGCCACCAGGACGTGGCCTGGCGTGACCTGACCGAGATCCATGAAGGCAATGGTCAGCTCGTCCTCGTGAACGATGGCCGCGGGCGCCTCGCCGGCAATGATTTTGCAGAAGATGCAGGTACCGGGTGGAGAGGTGTCAATGAATTCAGGCATGGCAATTTCAGGCAAAGGGTGGCAAGACCATAGCGCAACGACGCTGGAAAATGGCCTTATGCCCGAAAGAAACATAATGTAAATTTATCAATACAATTGTCATTGGATTTATATTGAAAAGTTAATGATTTAATCCAATGTCAATATTTATTGAAATAATTTTCTGGGCAAAAGTCAATCAATGTCATCGGATCTTTTTAAATGATGTTCTGAATGGCTGATTGCATATACTTTGTGCCAGTGTAAATGCGAGCATATTTTAAAAGTGCATTATTTTCCATGTATTGCGAGGACGCATTGAGATATCTGCGATGGATGGACAGGGCTGCGCTGGAAGGCGTGTGGTCGTCGCGCACGTCGGCCTGTGGTCGCGCGGCGGTCCTGCTGGGGTTGCTGGTGAGCCTGGCGTTTTCGCCCGCGCGTGCGGATGACTACGAACAGCGCATCGCGCGTGCGCGGCAGGGGGACTATGCCCAGGCGCTTGCGGCCTTTGCGCAGGATGCGGCGCAAGGGGCAATGTCCGCCAGGCAGGTCAATGACTGGCTGTTGATCAGCAGCTGGGCACAGCGTGACGGGCAGGTGCTCGACATCTACCGCCGCTACCGAACACAAGTGCCCGTATCGTCTGGCGCGCTGGGTGCGGTGGCGCGCGCCTTGCGCAACACCGGTGAATGGGGGGCCGCCGCGCAGCTGTACCAACAGTTGCTGGCGCGCGAGCCGGACCAACCGGATTGGCACCTGGGGGCCGTATATGCATTGGCAGATGCCGGACAGTTCATGGACGCACAGGCTGTGCTGGAGCGCTTCAGGCAGCGCTTTGCGCAGCGGAAGGTGGAAGGTCTGTTGGCGCAAAGCTATTTGCTGCGCGCGCAGCGCCGCTCCTATGCTGCGTTGGATGCAGCCGATCGCGCGTTGCGCGCCGCGCCGCAAAGCGCGGCTGCAAAGGATGCCTATTTGGCCAGCCTGACCGAGGCTGGTGTGCCTTTGCCGGCGCTGCACATGTTGCACGAGGAAGCCGTGGCGGCGCAATCTCCCTCCGCGCGGGTACGTCGACTGCAGCTGGATCGGCTTGCGGAGATGGTGCGCGTGTCCTTCACGCCGAGCCGTGCCGAGACGGAGCGCCTTGAGGTCGGGCAGCGGGCGGTTGCGCACTACGATGCGTTGCTGCGCGACTGGGACGCGCAGCTGACGCAGGCCCCGCACGACGTGCAACTGGCTGCCGACGTCCGCCGTGCCCGCATCGATCGCCTCGGTGCTTATTGGACGGCGCGGCGGTTGCCCGCGCTTTTGCAGGAGTATGAAGCGCTGCGCGCGCAGGATTCTTATATCCCGGACTATGCGCTGGCCTGGGTGGGCTCGGCGCTGCTGGAGACGCGCCAGCCCGAACGGGCCAGAGAGATTTTTGCGGAATTGCTCGAGCGACCCGACCAGGACGAGGAGGTCGTGGAGCTGGCTCGCTCGGGGCTTTTTTACGCCCTGACCGAGTCCGAGTCGATCAAGCAGGCGCGAGGGGTGGCTCGGCAGGACGCGCAGCAGACGCCGCCGCAGCGCTGGGTGCCTGGCAGCAGCGCGGCGGTGCCATCCGATCAGTGGGCGCAGGCACGGCGCAACGACGCCCTGGCGGAGTATTTCTCCGATCGTCTTGATGCCGCGCAGGCCGAGCTTGAAGGCATGCTTGCACTCGGACCCGGCGATCAGAACACACGCATCGCCCTGGCCAGTGTGTACCGGGATCGCGGATGGCCGCGTCGTGCGGCCGATGAGTTGCGCATCGCGCAGTCCAACGATGATCCGCTGGGTGACAGACTGCTGCTGGCGCAGGCCAGTGTGGCGATGGACCTGCAGGACTGGCGCACTGCCGAGGCCTTGACGCTGAACCTGTATCAGCGTTTTCCCGAAGAAGACTGGGCGCAGCGGGCGTTGCGCAGCTGGCAGATTTCGCGCCGTCCCGAACTGCAGTTTGAGGCGGGCTGGCGCGATTCAGACGGTGTCTCGGCCATCGGCGAGGGCGGAATGGATTACTCGGTGGTGGTCTACAGCGCACCGTTGAGCTATGACTGGCGGTTGTTTGCCGGAATGCGCCACGGCAGCGGTACCTTTCCGGAAGGCAAGGGCCATTACAACCAGTGGCGTGCAGGTCTGGAGTGGCGCCATCACGACACGCATGCCGAATTCGAGCTGGCGTCGCTGAGATCCGGCGGTCAAAGCCATGCGGGACTGCGTGTGCTGGCACGCCAGCAACTCAACGACCATTGGCAGGTCCAGGGTAGCTGGAGCCTCAACAGTGTGGGAACCCCCCTGCGCGCGCTGCGCAGCGGCATCACGGCCGATGAAGGACAGTTGCAGCTGCAGTGGCGCGCGCACGAGAGCCGCAGCTGGCAGCTGGGCATCAATACGTTGCACTATGACGATGGCAACCGCTACACCGGGCTGCAGCTGACCGGTCAGGAGCGGTTGCTGACGCGGGCCCACTGGCACCTCGATGGCGGGCTGGATCTAGCCACGGGTCGCAACACCAGCCCCGGCGGGCCATATTTTGCGCCTCGGCGCGACCGCAGCATCCTGCCCAGCCTGACACTGCGCCACATTCTCCATCGCCGCTACGAGCGGGTCTGGAGCCAGGAAATTCAGGTCGCGATTGGCCGCTACTGGCAGCAGGACTATGGCAGTGGGGCCATCGAGCAGCTGCGCTACGGCCAGCAGCTGGTACTGGATGAGGCCACGGACATCGGCTTTCAGACAGGCGTTCAGTGGCGGCCCTATGACGGCGAGCGCGAACGCGAGCTGTTCTTTTCCATCGACTTCACTCACCGGTTCTGACCCATGTTTTCTTTCACCCATTTCGGCGGGAAAGGTTTGGCTGCGCGGTTTGCCTGGGCTGCGCGGTGGTGGCGCTGCAGTATGTTCGTGCTGCTTGGCGCCTGGCTGTTGCTGGCCGCATTGCTGGCAGGGCAGCCCGCGCTGGCCGACACGCCTGTCTTCACTCCGCCGCAACAGCGCAGCGCGCTGCTGCGCGAGCAGCCCTGGCCGCGCAACAGCTTTGTGGTGCTTGCCTACCATGATGTGAACGATGACGAGGCCGACCAGCGCTACCTCGCAGTGACGACCCGCAAGCTGATCGGCGAGTTTGCCTGGTTGCGTGAGAACGGTTACCAGCCCATTTCCGTGCAGCAGATTCTCGACGCGCATGCTGGCCGCAAGGATCTGCCCGAGAAGGCCGTGCTGCTGTCCTTTGATGATGGCTACAGCAGTTTCTACTCGCGGGTGTTTCCGCTGCTGCGGGCCTATCAATGGCCTGCGTTGTGGGCGCCGGTAGGCAGCTGGCTGGACACGCCGGCCGATCAACCCATCGACTTCGGCGGCTTGATTACGCCGCGGGAGCACTTCGGCACTTGGGAGCAGGTGCGTGAGGTGCATGCCAGCGGCCTGGTGGAAATCGGCGCGCATACCCAGAACATGCACTTTGGCCAGACGGCCAATCCCCAGGGCAATACGCAGCCTGCAGCGGCCAGTCTGTTCTATGACATGCAGAGCGGACGCTACGAGAGCCATGCGCAGTTCGATGCCCGCATCAGCCAGGACATCCAGGCCGTGAGCAGCCGCATTGCCCAATACACCGGCCAGCCGCCGCGCGCCTGGGTCTGGCCCTATGGTGCGATGCATGGCCGCACCTGGCAGATCGCCAAGAGGTACGGCTACCAGCTGTCGTTCGGGCTGGAGGCCGGGTTGGCCAACGCGGCGCAGCTGGACAACATTCCCCGCTTCCTGATTGGCAGTGATCTCAGTCTGGCGCAGTTTGCCGGCTTCATCACGGGAATTCAGGAGCAGGAACCCATGCGGGCTGTTCACGTCGATCTGGACTATGTCTACGACAGTGATCCGCAGCAGCAGGAACGCAATATTGGTGAACTTGTGCAGCGCATTTATGACATGCGCATCACCACCGTCTTTCTGCAGGCGTTTGCCGATCCGCAGGGCGATGGCGTGATTCGCTCCGTCTATTTCCCGAACCGAGTGCTGCCGATGCGCGCCGACCTCTTCAATCGCGTGGCGTGGCAGCTGCACACTCGCGCAGACGTGGATGTCTATGCATGGATGCCGGTGCTGGCCTTCGAGCTGGATCCGGCCATTACCCGCGTCGCGTCGGCGCAGGGCCTCGCAGCGCAGGGCGCAGGCGGCGCGAACGGGCAGGCGAGCAGTCGTGCGCATGCGCCAGGCCACTACCCACGGCTATCGCCGTTCGATCCCGCCGCACGGCAGGCAATTCGCACGCTGTATGAAGATCTTGGCTGGCAGGCCGCGTTCGATGGCGTGATCTTCCATGACGATGCCATGCTGACCGAGGACGAGGATCTCAGCGAGCCGGCGTTGCACGCCTATCGTGAAGCCGGGTTTATCGGGCCGTTTCCGGTGCCGCTCGAAGATGCCGCGCAGCAGCAGCGCTGGATGCGTTTCAAGACCGATGCGCTGACCGATCTCACGTTGGAACTGCTGGAGGCTGTACGCAGCATTCGTGGCGCGCATGTACGCAGCGCACGCAACCTCTTTGTCGGCACCGTTATTCAGCCCGACAGCGAGCGCTGGCTGGCGCAGAACTTCCGCCAGTCGCTGGCCAGCTATGACTGGGTGGTGCCCATGGTGATGCCGCTGATGGAGCAGGTACCGCGCCAGCGCATCGATGCCTGGCTGGATAGTGTGGTGGATGCGGTGGCTGCCATCCCCGGTGGGCTGGAAAAGACGGTGTTCGAGGTGCAGGCCGTCGATTGGGCAGCACAAGGCGCGCAGCGTCGTATCCCGAGTGACCGGATCGGTCAGTGGCTGCGCCGCCTCAACATCCGCGGCGCCAGGCACATGGCTTACTACCCTGATGACTTCGTGCACCAGCACCCGGACACGGCCACGATGCGCCGGCATCTCTCCAACCACTGGTTTCCGCTGCCATGAATGACCGTCGCCTGACCATTCCGCTGTTGTGCGTCATGCTTTTGGGGCCGCTGCTGGCCATCTGGCTGCTCGGCTTTTCCGCAGTTTTGAATTTCGTGCTGTATTACCCGCTGCTGATGTCGTGCCTGTGGGTGACGGGCGGGCTGATGTTCTGGTGGCGCTGGGAGCGTCGCTGGCCGTGGGGAGCACATGTGCCGCCGCCTCGGCTGGAGGGCGAACCGTTGATTTCCATCATCGTGCCGTGCTTCAATGAAGCCAGCCATGTGCAGGACACCATTGGTGCGGCCCTGACCCAGCGCTACCGCAATATCGAGGTCATTGCTGTCAACGACGGCTCCAGCGATGAGACAGCGCAGCTGCTCAATCAGTTGGCCGCGACCAATGAGCGGCTGCGCGTCATCCATCTGGCGCGCAATCAGGGCAAGGCGATTGCGCTGAAGACTGGTGCGTTGGCCGCGCGCAGCGAGTACCTGGTCTGCATCGACGGCGACGCCATGCTGGGCGCCGATTGCGCGGCCTATCTGGTGGAACCCATGCTGCGCAATCCACGGGTGGGAGCGGTCACTGGCAACCCGCGCATTCGCACGCGCAGCACGCTGGCCGGGCGTATTCAGGTGGGCGAGTTCTCCTCCATCATCGGACTGATCAAGCGCACGCAGCGCATCTACGGCCATCTCTTTACCGTTTCAGGGGTGATCGCGGCGTTTCGCCGCAGCGCGCTGCACCAGGCGGGTTACTGGAGCAGCGACATGATCACCGAGGATATCGACATCAGCTGGAAACTGCAGATGGCGGGCTGGCGCACATTCTTTGAACCGCGCGCGCTGTGCTGGATTCTGATGCCTGAGACACTGCGCGGGCTGTGGAAGCAGCGGCTGCGCTGGGCCCAGGGCGGCGCGGAGGTGTTCGTCAAGCAGCTTCCGCGCCTGGCGCACTGGCGGCACAGGCATATGTGGGGCCTGGCCGGAGAGTTTTTGCTCTCGGCCCTGTGGGCGTTCTGTCTGTTCTACGCGCTGTGCCTGTATCTGCTGGGCTGGGTGCTGCCGCTGCCGCTGGAGATGGGCACGACCCGGCTGACACCTCTGTCATTCAGCGGCGTGATTCTGGCTGTCGCCTGCGTGGTGCAGATGACCGTGAGTGTTTTCATCGAGCGGCGCTACGAGCGAGGACTGCTGCGGGTGCTGCCCTGGATTGTCTGGTACCCCGCGGCGTTCTGGCTGCTCAGTTTCCTCTGCACGCTGGTGAGCTATCCCATGGTGCTGGTGCGCAAGACGCGCCGCCGTGCCCGCTGGACCAGCCCGGACAGAGGCCTCCAAAGCCATCGTCAGCAGCTTCTGAAAGGACGAGAGATCGGATGACAACAGGTTCCTATTCACAGCAGTCAAATGCCCCCGTTGCTGACGATGCGGCGTCATCGGAACTGGTCTGGCACCCCGGACAGTCACCGGGACTGCCGGCACAGCCGGCCAGTGCCCTGCTTCTCGTGTCGCGCAAGCGCTCACTGCGCTACGTTATCGAATCGCTGTTGACCGGGGTGCTGTGGCTGGCATTCATGGGCCTTTGCCTGCTGTTTCTTGGCAGGCGTTCATGGCGCGATGTGTCTAGCTGGCGTGAATTCATGGTCGACTTTTCCCTCAGCATGCTGATCATCGCGGCGTTGTACCTTACGGTGCTGGCCGCTGGCGCCATCGTGCTGGGTATTTGGGCTGCGTTCAACAAGTTCCATGCCATGCGCAGGCCGGCCGAACAGGCGGCGTTGCTGGTGCAAGAGCGTGCCCTGATGCGCAGTTTCGAAGTCTCGCGCACCATGCTCGATCGCCTGCATGCGCGCAATGTCGCCACCGTGTTTCACGATGAAGAAGGCGAAATCACTGCAGTGCGCGCGGGCTGTCATATCCCGGAGGAAGATGACTTGGCTGCGCAGCAGTCGCCGGAGAGCTTTTATCCGACGCAGTGGGACACCACCTGGGGTGAGGTGGTCACGCCGGGTGATCGTGTGCATCAGCCTATTGCGCCGTTGGCGTAATAGCCGCTGCGCGCGACATGGGGTGCGCTGGTCAAACGCTGCCGTGCCGCTACGATCATGGCATTTCCTTTTGAAGAGTTGCCATGGATTGGGACAATCTGCGTTTTTTCCTCGCGCTGGCGCGCACCGGCACGCTGATCAATGCCGCGCGCATGGTGCAGGTCGACCATACGACGGTGAGCCGCCGCATTCAGGCGCTGGAAAAGCAGATGGGGGTACCGCTGTTTGCGCGCGAGGCGTCCGGTCACCGGCTGACCGAGGCAGGCCGTTATCTGCTGCCACAGGCCGAGGCGATGGAGGAGGCGTTTCTCTCCATCGCCAGTAGCTCGCTGGTCAAGGATGAGGGCCTGTCCGGGCTGGTGCGCGTGGGGGTGCCAGAAGGCCTGGGCACACGCGTGCTGGCGGCACCACTGGCGAAATTGGCGCACGAGCATCCGCATCTGGTGGTGGATCTGCTGGCCTTGCCACGTCTGCTGCATCTCTCGCGGCGCGAGGCTGACATTGTGATCTCGCTGGAGCGGCCCACACGGGGCTCGGTGGTGGTCACCAAGCTGAGCGACTATGTGCTGCGGCTGTATGGCTCGCGCGACTATCTCGCCGCCCATGCGCCGATTGTGCGGGTTGAGGATCTCAAGGGCCACACCTTCATTTCCTACGTCGATGATCTGCTGTTTTCCAAGCAACTGCAGTTTCTCGAAAGCTTCTTCCAGCCCAGCGTCTTCGGGTTGCGCAGCACCAGTGTGCTCGCGCAATACGAAGCGGTGCGGGCAGGCGCTGGCCTTGCGATTTTGCCGGCCTTTCTGGGCGAGAAAGACGCACAACTGGTGGCGGTGCTGCCTGAGCAGGCCAGGTTCCAGCGCACTTTCTGGATGTCCATGCCCTCGGAGATCCGGCACATGGCCAGGGTGCAGGCCGTCTGGCAGTTTCTGCGCGAGGTGGCGCGCGCACCGGAAAGCGGCCTCATGCCGCCGCCGCACAGCGTGCGCTGAGAAGGCTGTACGAAGGCCCCGTGGGCGGCGAAATCTGGCAGGCGCCGCACTGGTATTGCTGGGCAGTGCGCCGGGCGGCCCGTACAATGGCGAGCAAGGCCAACGGATGGCCTTGGCGCACGCCCCTCGAACCCGAGGGGTAAGTGCGTTTTGACGGATGAATCCCACACCGCTGGATGGCAACATCTGGCGGTGCGTTTTTTTTGGAGCAACGACCATGGCCACTCTCCCCATCACCAAGCGCGGCGCGGAACTGCTGAAGGCGGAGCTGCAGCAACTCAAGACGGTGGACCGTCCGGCGGTTATTGCTGCCATTGCCGAAGCGCGTGCACAGGGCGATCTGAGCGAGAACGCGGAGTACGACGCCGCCAAGGACCGGCAAGGCTTCATTGAAGGCCGCATCAAGGATATCGAAGGCAAGCTCGCTGCCGCGCAGATCATTGACCCGGCAACGCTGGATGCTGGCGGCCGGGTGGTTTTTGGCGCCACGGTGGAACTTGAAGATGAGGAAACCGGCGAGAAGGTGGTCTACCAGATCGTTGGCGAGGACGAAGCGGACATCAAGAAAGGCCTGCTGAACGTATCTACCCCGATTGCCCGTGCGCTCATCGGCAAGGATGAAGGCGATGTGGTCTCGGTGGTGACTCCCGGCGGCGAGAAGCACTACGAGATCGTTGCCGTTCGGTATTGCTAAATATGTCCAATGCGCACGCTGTGGCCATGACGCGGCGCTGAGCCATGCAGTTGCCAGCCTGTATCAAGGCACGTCTGCCCCTGCTGGCGGCAGCGTTGTGGTGGGGCGCCCTGACGGCGATCGGCGGTATCGTCATGCCGCTTTTCTATATGCACGCCGCTGGCGCCGCCATGGCCGTGCCACTGGCGGCCAGCGTGATGACTGCAAGCATGTGGCTGAGCGTTGCGTGCGGCTTTACGGTGGTGCTCGCCATCCGGCCTTCTGCCGAGGAGGCCGGGCATGCATGGGCAGGTCGCGCCCTCACGACGACGGGCTGGGCACTGGCCGCGCTGCTTGCAGCCTTGCTGCTTGAGTTTGCCGTGGTGCCGCGCATCCTCATGCGCGAGAACCTGTCATCCCTGCTGGGCGCTGGCGCCGCGGTGTACGCGCTGCAGTGGTTGTGTTGCGCCGTGGTGCTGTGGCGGCTGTCCACGTCAAAAGACGCGCAGGGCCGGCCTCATGCATCCTCTTGCGATTGAGGCCGTTGCCGACGCTGCCTTGGTTCGAACCAGAGCAGGTAGATGAACGCTGCCACGTTGAGCGCAGCCAGCACGAACCAGGTGATGGCGTAGCTCAGATGGTTGTTGCGAAAGTTCACTTGTGTCAGCCCGGGCGTGAGCCATGACGGCGTTACCGAACTGGCCTGGGCGTCAACAAAGTAGGGCGCAACGGGGAGCTGCGGCAGCGTGCGGGCCGCGGAGAATTCCTTGACGTCACGGCGATACCAGCGGTTCTCCTGCGGAACGTTGTCGCGCAGGAACAGGTGCTTGCCATCTCCAAAGCGCAGCAGCCCGGTCACGGTGGCGGGCAGTCTTGCAGGCTCTGCGCCGGGGCGTGATGCCGGATCGCGCAGTGGCATCGGCAGGTAGCCACGGTTGACCCAGACAATGGCCTGCGGAGCATCGGAGTCCGCTGCTTGCCGCACCAGCAGAGGCGCAAACAGCCAGTAGCCGGGGCCTAGCTCGGTGTTGGTGTAGACCGCCACTTCCTGTCCAGGCAGCAGCTCTCCCTGCAGGAGTACGCGGCGGTATTCGGCATTCTCACGTGTGAGTTGCGACCATTGCGTGGGGCCGGGAGCGTCAGCCGGCTCCGCGTGGATGCGTGCGTTGACACGTTCGATCAGGTCCAGCTTCCAGCCCAGTCGCTGCACCTGCCAGATGCCCAGGCTGCTGAATAGAAAGATGTTCAGCAGAAAAAAGCCCAGCAGCGCGCGGCGCTTGAACTTGCTGCGCCCGGGAGCGGGGATGGAGGAGGGGTCGATGGTCACGGACATGAAAGAGAAGGGCGCGCTGGCAGATCATTGACGCGAGGGGATGGGCGCGGGCTCACTCATGCCAATGCTCGGCGATCCAGGTCGCGGGTTGAATGTGGCGAAAGCGCCGGTTGCGTCTGCCAGCCAGTGCGTCGGGTGGATTGCATTCGCCATGGAACACGACGACGCGCGCCTCCACCGGGATGAATGGCGCACGCCAGTAGTTGCTGGGCCAGGCAGGGATGCAGTGGTACTTGAAGCTCGGGCACCAGCTCTCGGGCCAGTACTGCAGCTGGCCCTGACGGTGCAGGTAGTCCGACAGGTAGGCCTGCTCGTTGCGAAACTGCTGCTGTACCTCGGCAACGTTCTGCTGGAAATATTCCAGCACGTCCGGGTGCGCACCGATCTCGAAGCGGTAGACCGAGGAGTTGCCGGTGATGCGGCGTTTCTTCCACGGTCTGGCGTAGTCGTGAATGATGCGAAATGTCCCGGGCAGCTCGAAGAATGCGTCCAGTGCCCCGACCACGACCACATCCAGATCGAGAAACAGCGCCACGCCGCGCAGCCCATAGGCATCGCGCAGGGCGGGGGAGAAGGTGGCCAGCTTTTTCCACGCGCGGTCAGGCTGGTTCGGGTAGCGCTGCCAATCCAGTTCGGGAATGGGGAAGCACTGCACCTCATCGCGGATGCCCCGGGTGTCATCGGTAAGGCAGACGAAAGTGAAGACGCCCTGCAGATAACGCCGCGCCATCGCATACAGGCGGTTGACGTACTCGGGGCCATACTTGGTACCCCACTTCATGCAGAGGACGTAGCGGGTGGGCTCTGCCATGGATTCGCGCATGGCAGGGTATCAGTCCAGTGATTGCTTCTTCGGCGAGGCGCGGCGGGGCTTGGCCTTCTTGATGTTGCCGCCTGCCGTCAGACGCTGGTTGCCCAGTACGCGCAAGCGCTTGATTTCAGGTTTCTGGCCAGGCTTTTTGCTCGGCTTGACGACCTTGACCTCGATGGGGGGCTTGCCATCGCCGGCGGTGCGGACCTTTTCGGCGGGCGGGCGCCACAGCACGATGAGCTTGCCGATGTGCTGCACCGCGGCCGCATTCAGGCTCTCGGCAAGTTGGAGCAGGTACTGCTCGCGCGTGGCGCGCTCGTCGCTGAACACGCGAATCTTGATGAGGCCATGGGCATCAAGGGTGGCGGCCACCTCCTTTTCCACCGCGGCGGTCAGGCCGCCGGCGCCGATGTGGACCATGGGCTGCAGGTGGTGGGCCTGGGCGCGCAGCGCGCGGCGCTGCGTGGGGGTGAGGGTCAATTGGGTCATGGCATCATTATCGGCGATGCTGCATGGACTTGACGGATATGGGGTTGCCGGTCGCAAAATTCTCAGGTGTGAGGGTTGCCGCAACTTGCCATGCAGACGGGGCGGCGCCTCATTCCATGCGAAGATTCGCAAAAGGGCTCAAGATCACACGGCATGGCAACCAAGAACAAACCGGGCAAGGTCAACCAGACGTGGCTACACGACCACATCAATGACCCCTACGTCAAACAGGCGCAGAAGGATGGCTACCGCGCCCGCGCCGCCTACAAGCTCAAGGAAATCGATGAGGTGCACAAGCTGTTCGATCACGTCCAGGTCGTGGTTGATCTTGGCTGCGCTCCGGGCGCATGGTGCCAGTATCTCAGCCGCAAGATGGAGCTGGCGCGCGCCGTGGGTGATGGCGCCCCCCGTGTGATTGGCATTGATCTATTGCCGATGGAGCCGGTGCCTGGCGTGCGGTTCATCCAGGGTGACTTCCAGGAGGAGTCACTGCTGGAGCAGCTGGAGGCCGCGCTGGCGGGACGGCCGTTGGATGCGGTGGTCTCCGACATGGCGCCCAACCTCAGTGGGCATTCGGCGACGGACGGTGCACGTGTCGAAGCGCTGGTCGAGCTGGCGGTGGATTTCGCCGCCAGCCACCTCAAGCCGCAGGGTGTGATGGTCGCCAAGGTCTTTCATGGCCCTGGCTATGACGCGCTGGTGCAGCTGTTTCGCGCCACGTTTGTACGCAGCAAGCCTTTCAAGCCCAAGGCATCCCGTCCACGCTCGGCCGAAGTATTCCTGATCGGGATGGGCGTGCGCGGCGCATGAATGGTGTCGTCATTGGGCGAAGCGCCCCTTGCCGTCTGACCGCGCGGTGCCAATCCCCTACCACACCAGTAACCATTAGGGAAGTACGGCAGCTTGAAAAGCATAAAATGGGCCACAGTTGAAAGGGACGGAATTTCCAGTTTCCTCTGCACGGGCGGATGTGAACGCCCTCATCGCTCTGGCTGTCCCCATGCAGCGCAGGCGAGTTTCAGGAGCAAGGCTTGAACAATCAATGGATTACCAAAGTGGCGATGTGGCTGGTCTTCATCGTCGTTTTGTTTACGGTATTCAAACAGTTTGATACCGGCCCCGGCGCGGGCGCTGCGCAGGTGCCTTATTCGGATTTCATCTCCCAGGTGCAGAACCGCCAGATTCGTGAGGCCACCATTCAGGAGACGGCCTCTGGCGGCTATGAGATTGTGGCGCTGACCACTGATGACCGGCGCATCCGCACGACCGGTACGTTCGCAGACCGCGGCCTGATCGACGATCTGATCAATGCCGACGTGAAATTCAGCGTCAAGGAGCGCGAAGGCCGCTCGTTGCTTGGCACCATTCTCATCAGCTGGGGCCCGATGTTGCTGCTCATCGGTGTCTGGATCTACTTCATGCGCCAGATGCAGGGTGGCGGCAAGGGCGGTGCCTTCAGCTTCGGCAAGAGCAAGGCGCGCATGCTCGATGAGAGCAACAATACCGTCACGTTTGCTGATGTGGCCGGCGCCGACGAGGCCAAGGAAGAGGTCAAGGAGGTCGTTGACTTCCTGAAAGATCCGCAGAAATTCCAGCGTCTGGGCGGCCGGATTCCACGCGGACTGCTGCTGGTTGGCCCTCCCGGAACAGGCAAGACGCTGCTGGCCAAGTCGATTGCCGGCGAGGCCAAGGTGCCTTTCTTCAGCATCTCCGGCTCGGATTTCGTTGAGATGTTCGTCGGTGTGGGTGCAGCGCGCGTGCGCGACATGTTCGAGAACGCCAAGAAGAATGCGCCCTGCATCATCTTCATCGACGAAATCGATGCCGTCGGTCGCCAGCGCGGCGCTGGCCTGGGGGGCGGCAACGATGAGCGTGAACAGACGCTCAACCAGATGCTCGTGGAGATGGATGGCTTTGAAACCAATCTCGGCGTGATCGTGGTGGCGGCAACGAACCGGCCCGACATTCTGGATGCGGCGCTGCTGCGTCCGGGCCGCTTTGACCGGCAGGTCTATGTGACACTGCCTGACGTCAAGGGCCGTGAGCAGATCCTCAACGTGCACATGCGCAAGATTCCGATTGGCCCGGACGTCAACGCCAACGTGATCGCGCGCGGCACGCCGGGGATGTCCGGTGCCGATCTGGCCAACCTGTGCAACGAGGCTGCGCTGATGGCTGCGCGTCGCAATGCCCGCGTCGTCGAGATGCAGGATTTCGAGCAGGCCAAGGACAAGATCTTCATGGGGCCGGAGCGCCGCTCCGCCGTCATGGATCCCGAGGAGCTCAAGAACACTGCCTACCACGAGGCTGGCCATGCGCTGATCGGGCGACTGCTGCCCAAGTGCGACCCGGTGCACAAGGTCACCATCGTGCCGCGCGGCCGCGCGCTGGGCGTGACCTTCACGTTGCCTGAGAAGGACCGCTATGGCTTCGACAAGGAGTGGGCGCTGGCGCGCATTGCCATGCTGTTCGGTGGCCGCATTGCGGAAGAGGTGTTCATGAACCAGATGACCACTGGTGCCTCGGACGACTTCAACAAGGCTACGCAGCTGGCGCGCGACATGGTCACGCGTTACGGGATGTCCGAGGAGCTGGGGCCAATGGTCTATGCCGAGAACGAGGGTGAGGTGTTCCTGGGCCGCTCGGTGACCAAGACGACTAATGTCAGCGAGGCGACGATGCAGAAGGTCGACAATGAGGTCCGTCGCATCATCGACCAGCAGTACGCGCTGGCGCGTCGCCTGATTGAGGAGAACAAGGACAAGATGCACGCCATGGCCAAGGCCCTGCTGGAGTGGGAGACGATTGATTCCAACCAGCTTGACGAGATCATGGCCGGCAAGGATCCGACGCCGCCCAAGGACTGGGTGCCCAAGCATCCGTCGGTGAGCACTGGTGGCAATAATTCCGACGGCGGTGCGCCATCCGTCAAGACCGATCCCGCACCTTCGGCGGCGTAACGGCGGTGGCTTGACCACTGCGGATCCGGCATCACCATCGGGGCATTGGCCCCGATTTTCTTTGCGCTCCCAGAAAATGACAGCATCCGTCACCTCCGCCCCCGAAGCCGCAAGCAGTTCGCCGGTCTGGCAGACATCGCGCTTTGCCTTGCGGCTGGATCGTCCGCTCGTCATGGGCATCGTCAACCTTACGCCCGATTCGTTCTCCGACGGCGGGCGACACGCCAGTCCTGCCAAGGCAATGCGCCACGCGGAGGCGCTGCTCGGCGAAGGCGCCGACATTCTTGATCTTGGTGCCGAATCCACCCGGCCGGGCACGCCACCGGTGCCGCTTGAGCAGGAGCGCGAACGGCTGCTGCCGGTGCTGCGCGAGGCGATAAAGCTGGGCGTGCCCATCTCGATCGACACCTACAAGCCCGAGATCATGCGCGAGGCGCTGGAACTGGGCGCGGACATCATCAACGACATCTGGGCGTTGCGCCGACGCGGCGCGCTGGAGATTGTGGCCGCGCATCCGCGCTGCGGCGTGTGCTTCATGCACATGCACGGCGAGCCGGAGACCATGCAGAAACACCCCATGCATGGCGATGTGACGCAGCGGGTGCTCGACTTCCTGGCCGAGCGCCGTCGCAGTCTGGAAGCAGCGGGAATTGCCCGTGCACGGCTGATGGCCGATCCCGGCATTGGCTTTGGCAAGACCGTGGAGCAGAACTTTGCGCTGCTGCGCGAGCAGCGACGGCTGCAGTCGCTGGGTGTGCCGTTGCTGCTGGGCTGGTCGCGCAAGTCCTCGCTGGGAGCTGTTACTGGGCGTGAGGTGCCGCAACGCACCGTGGCCAGTGTGGCTGCGGCGATGCTGGCCGTCGAGCGCGGGGCCGCGGTGGTGCGCGTGCACGACGTAGCGGCCACTGTCGATGCACTCAAGGTCTGGCGGGCTGCCAGTGGCCAATAGTGCCGGTGCATGAGGACATTGCAACCAGGTTTCAAGCGTCAACAAACGTCTCCAAGGGCGGTGGCTAGCTTGTTTTGCTCGCCCGCTCGCGGACAATTTCTCCTATGAGCAAGCAGTATTTCGGCACCGATGGCATTCGCGGGACCGTCGGTCAGTCCCCCATCACGCCAGACTTCATCCTTCATCTTGGGCACACGGTGGGCAGGCTGCTGCGCGCCGATGGCGCACCCAAAACGGTGCTGATCGGCAAGGACACCCGCATCTCCGGCTACATGCTTGAAAGTGCACTGGAGTCGGGGTTCAACTCCGCGGGGGTGGATGTGGTGCTGCTGGGGCCGGTGCCCACACCGGCTGTGGCCCATCTGACACGGGCTGTGCGAGCCGATCTGGGCGTGGTCATCAGCGCCAGCCACAATCCCTTTGCCGATAACGGCATCAAATTCTTCAGTGCGCAGGGCTCGAAGCTGCCGGATGAGTGGGAACTGCAGGTCGAGCAGGGTCTGGCGCAGCCGCCCTGTTGGGTGGAGTCCGAAGGGCTTGGCAAGGCGCGGCGCATGGGCGATGCAGCCGGGCGCTACATCGAGTTCTGCAAGAGCACCTTTCCCCAGGCGCTCAGCCTCAAGGGATTGCGGCTGGTGGTGGATGCGGCCAATGGTGCTGCCTACCAGTGTGCACCGCAGGTCTTTCACGAACTGGGCGCCGAGGTGCACTGCATCGGCGTGACGCCCGATGGCTACAACATCAACCAGGGCGTTGGCGCGACGGCACCCGCTGCGCTGATTGCCAAGGTGCGTGAGGTCGGTGCCGATTACGGCATTGCGCTGGATGGCGACGCCGACCGGCTGCAGATGGTCGATGGCTCGGGACGCCTGTTCAACGGCGACGAGCTGCTGTATCTGATGGTGCGGGACCGGCTTGAACAGGGCGAGGCGGTGGCCGGTGTGGTTGGCACACTGATGACCAACATGGCCATCGAGCAGGCGCTGGCGCAACTGGGCGTGCCGCTGCTGCGCGCCAAGGTGGGCGATCGCTACGTGCTGGAGGCGCTGATGCAAAAGGGCTGGCTGCTCGGCGGCGAAAGCTCGGGGCACTTGCTGGCGCTGGACAGGCATACTACCGGCGACGGCATTGTCAGCGCGTTGCAGGTACTCCAGCGCGTGGTGCGCAGTGGCCAGCGCATTGCCGATGCGCTGGCGCAAGTGCCGCTGTTTCCGCAGGTGATGCGCAATGTCCGGATGGTCGATCGCAATGGCTGGCAGCAACATGCGCGATTCCAGGCCTGCATGCGAGAGGCTGAGGCCGCACTGGCTGGCAAGGGGCGCCTGCTGGTGCGTGCCAGCGGTACCGAGCCGGTGTTGCGCGTGATGGCCGAAGCCAGCGACGCGCAGCTGGCGCAGCACTGGGTCGAGCAGCTTGCCCAGGCGCTGCAATAGTATTTTGTGGGCAGCGCCAGCCATGCCCAGGCGCTGCGCCGTGGCACACTAGCCGGTTTCCTGATAGTTTCTCCTCCCTGCAAATGGCATCTACCATCGACGCGCAAACCCAGCAGCACATCCACCAACTGATCGCGCAGGAGCTTGGCGCGGCGCCCAGGCAGGTCGATGCAGCCGTCAAGCTGCTCGACGACGGGGCGACAGTACCGTTCATTGCGCGCTATCGCAAGGAGGCCACTGGCGGCCTGGATGACGCCCAGCTGCGCGCGTTGCAGGAGCGGCTTGGCTACCTGCGCGAACTGGAGCAGCGCCGTCAAAGCGTGCTGCAAAGCATCCAGGAGCAGGGCAAGCTCACGCCCGTCCTGAGTGCCGCCATCGCCAAGGCCGCGACCAAGCAGGAACTGGAAGATCTGTATCTGCCGTACAAGCAGAAGCGGCGTACCAAAGGCCAGATCGCGCGCGAAGCGGGACTGGAGCCGCTGGCCGATGCGCTGTTTGCCAATCCCGCGCTGGTGCCTACTGAGGCAGCTGCGGCCTACGTCAAGGCAGAAAAGGGCGAGGACGGCAGCGATTTCACCACCGCTGCTGCGGTGCTTGATGGCGCGCGCGACATTCTGGCTGAGCGCTGGGCCGAAGATGCGCAGCTGGTGCAGACGATGCGCCAATGGCTGTGGGAGACGGGACTGCTGGTCAGCAAGCTCGCGGACGGCAAGAATCCGGATGATCCGGAGGTGGCCAAGTTCAAGGATTACTTCGACTACAGCGAGCCGATTGCCCAGGTGCCGTCGCACCGCGCGCTGGCGGTGTTTCGCGGGCGCAGCCTCGATATCTTGCAGGTGCGTCTGGCACAGGAGGTCGAGCCCGAGCCCGGTCGGCCCAGTCTGGCCGAAGGCCGCATCGCCGCGTTGCTGCAGTGGAGCCATCAGGGCCGCGCCGCTGACGACTGGCTGCGCAAGGTGGTGGCATGGACCTGGCGCGTCAAGCTCAGCCTGTCGCTGGAGCGCGATCTGTTTGCGCGCCTGCGCGAGGCCTCCGAGCGCGTTGCCATCAAGGTGTTTGGCGACAACCTGCGCGATTTGTTGCTGGCAGCGCCCGCGGGCGCGCACACCGTGATGGGCTTGGATCCCGGCATTCGCACGGGCGTGAAGGTGGCCGTGGTCGATGCCACCGGCAAGCTGCTGGAGACGGCCACCGTCTATCCGCACGAGCCGCGCCGCGACTGGCAGGGCGCGCTGCGCACTTTGGCGACGCTGTGCGCGCGGCACAAGGTCGCGTTGATTGCCATCGGCAACGGCACGGCCAGCCGCGAGACGGACAAGCTCGCCGGCGAGCTGGTCAAGATGCTGGCCGACAGTGCTGGGCACCGGATGCAGAAGGTGGTGGTCTCCGAGGCGGGCGCCTCGGTGTATTCGGCCAGTGCCTATGCCAGCGAGGAGATGCCGGACGTGGACGTGAGCCTGCGCGGCGCCGTCAGCATCGCGCGACGCCTGCAGGATCCGCTGGCGGAGCTGGTCAAGATCGATCCCAAGTCCATCGGTGTGGGGCAGTACCAGCACGATGTCAACCAGACCGAGCTGGCGCGCACGCTGGATGCGGTGGTGGAGGACTGTGTCAATGGCGTCGGGGTGGATCTGAACACGGCCAGTGTCCCGTTGCTGGCGCGCGTTTCCGGCCTTAGCCCGTCGGTGGCGCGGGCGGTGGTGCGTTGGCGCGAGGCCAACGGCGCCTTCCGCAACCGTCAGCAATTGCTCAAGGTGCCGGGGCTCGGGCCCAAGGCGTTCGAGCAAAGTGCCGGGTTTCTGCGCATCCGCGGCGGCGACAATCCGCTGGACATGACGGGCGTGCATCCGGAGACCTATCCGGTGGTGGAAGCCATCCTGCAGTACACGCAAAAGCCAGTCGAGCAGCTCATGGGCAATGGAAGCTTCCTGCGCACGCTCAGGCCCGAGCAGTTCGCGCAGGGTGAAGTGGGCGCCATCACGGTCAAGGACATTCTCGGCGAGCTGGAAAAGCCCGGGCGGGATCCCCGGCCGGACTTCACGGTGGCGCGCTTTAACGACGGTGTCGAGGACATCACCGATCTGCGCCCCGACATGGTGCTCGAGGGCACCGTGAGCAATGTTGCGCAGTTTGGCGCCTTCGTGGATGTGGGCGTGCACCAGGACGGTCTGGTGCATGTCAGCCAGTTGGCCAATCGCTTCGTGGAGGATGCGCGCGAGATCGTCAAGACTGGCCAGGTCGTCAAGGTCAAAGTCCTGGAGGTGGATGTGCCACGCAAGCGCATCAGCCTGACGATGCGGCTGGACCAATCGGCTTCCCAGCAAGCGCGCCGTGACGCGGCGGGGGGCGCGGCCAGTGCTCGGCGCCCGCGCCGCGATGCTGCCACACAGGGTCAGCCTGCGTCGGCAATGCAGTCGGCCTTTGCCAAGCTGCAGGCGCTCAAGAAGCAGTAAATCGGCCCTGATCGCCTGTGCCCCGGGCACCGTGGCGGGCCTGATCGCCTACAATCGGCGCCGCTGCAGGTGCTCGCCAGCGCGTTCTTGCGCTGGCAGTTGAACGGGAAGCAGGGTGATGGCGCGTACCCACGCGTGCATCTGGCCTGCGCTGCCCCCGCAACGGTGAGCGATCGCAAGGCGTGCCGCCTTGCTGCGGCACCCCCTATCCATGGTCACTGCTGCCGAGATGTAGTGGGAAGGCCGGGGGTGCCCAATCGCCAGCCCGGATACCGGCCTGCAGCGTGCAAGTACGCGGCCTGGCCGCGCTTGTGTGCCAGCCAATGCCGACGGGGAGGTCGGTGCGGCGTCTTGATCTTGAATGTCCACATGTTGCCTACCACGAAGCCGTGGCCGACTGCGTCCGTGACGTTGCGCGCCGTTTCCGTCGCCTGTCTGCTGGCCTGCGCTGGCCTCGCACACGCGCAAAATCCCTTGCTTGATGAGGTGGTCGTCACTGCGACACGCAGTGAACAGCGCCTGAAGGATGTGTTAGCCGACGTCACGGTCATTGATCGCGCAACGATCGCGCAAAGCGGCGTCACCGGACTGGCGGATGTGCTCGCGCGCCAGCCGGGCATCGAGATGGCGCGCAACGGCGGGCCGGGGACCACCACCAGTGTTTTCATGCGCGGCGGGGAAACGCGTCACACGGCGGTTTTTATCGATGGCGTCCGAGTGGATTCACAGGCCACGGGCGGCGCGCCATGGGAGGCCATTCCGCTGTCCATGATTGACCGTATCGAGGTCGTGCGTGGGCCCGCTGCAGCCGTCTATGGTTCCGACGCCGTCAACGGTGTGATCCAGATCTTTACGCGGCGTGGCGAGCAGGGCGAACAGGCACCGACTCCGTTCGTCTCGGCAGGGCTTGGCAACCATGGCACGCGCGATGCTAGCGCCGGCATCAGCGGCGGGGCCAATGGCTGGGATTATGCGCTGGACGTGGGCTATGAGCGCAGCAGTGGCTTCAATGCCATCTCCGATCCGGCCACCTGGGGTTATAACCCGGACAAGGACGGCTACCGGCGCAGCTCTGGCCATGCCAGCCTGGGCTACCGGATCAATTCTCGCCATCGCATCGCTGGCACCTATCTGGGCAGCTATCTCAACTCCGGCTACGATGCCAGCGCGGATGCGGATGACCGCAGCAAGAATCGCCTGCGCACCGGCAATCTGGCCTGGCAGGCGCAGTGGAGTGAGCAGTACAGCACGCTGGTCAGCGTGAGTGACTCCCGCACCGAGTACGAGACGGCGCCCAGCCCCTATAGCGCCGACACCAACGTACGCAGTTACCTGTTCCAAAACGACCTGCGCATTGGCGCACATCACCTGACGGCTTTGCTGGAGCGCAGGCAAGACAGCCTCGTCAGCGCGCCCATTGATCGCAAGCGCAGCCAGAACGCACTGGCCCTGGGGTATGCGCTGAATGTAGGCGCGCACGCCCTGCAGGCGCAGGTGCGCTATGACGATGACAGCGAGTTTGGTGGAGAGACGACGGGCTCGGTGGCCTACGGGCTGACGCTGTCGCCGCAGTGGCGCGCGCATGTATCTGCCGCGCGGGCCTTTCGCGCGCCGACGCTGTATCAGCGCTTCAGTGATTCCGGTGTGGCAGATCTCAAGCCGGAGGTGGCGCGCAATGTGGAGGCTGGCATCACCTACGCGCAGGGCGCTCACTTGCTGTCGCTGACGGCCTACCGCAACAATCTCACCAATCTCATCAGCTATGGCGCCGCAGGTCCTTGCGAGAGCAGTTGGGGCTGCTACGAAAACACCGCCCGCGCGCAGTATAAGGGTGTGACGCTGGCTGGCCAGACACGCATGGGAGCCTGGAGCCTGCAGGGCTCGCTGGACTGGCAGAAGCCGACCGACCGCACGACCGGCAACCTGCTGGCGGGGCGCGCCAAACGCCATGGTTTCCTGCGCGCGGAGTATGCAATGGCCGATTGGCTGTTTGGTGCGGAGCTGCAGGCATCGGCCTCCCGCTGGGATGCTTCAGCCAACACCCGGCGGCTGGGCGGCTACGCGCTGTGGAACCTGTCTGCCACGCACACGCTGGGGCAGGACTGGACGCTGGTTGGCCGCATCGACAACGTCGGCGACAAGCCCTATGCGGTGGTGCACGGCTATGCCACGCCGGGCCGTAGCGTCTATCTGGGGGTGAAGTGGGCGCCCGAGCGCTGAGGTGCGGCACCGCCGCAGTTTCCCTGCGTAGCGCGGTCATTCGCGTGGCGCTGGCACTGCTTGCGGTGCTTCCGGTTGGACCCGGTCAGGCGCACCCCGCGCCCGATCAGGGGACGGTGCAGGCCGTGACCGTGGTGGATGACCGCGGGCACACCGTGCTATTTGCACAGCCACCGCAGCGCATCGTCAGCCTGCTGCCGGCGCTGACGGAAAGTGTCTGCGCGCTCGGTGCCTGTGACCGGCTCGTTGGTGTGGACCGCTATTCCCGTCACCCGGAGTCAGTCCGCACTCTGCCGGTGCTTGGCGGCGGCCTGGATCCGAATATCGAGGCCGTGCTGGCCCTGCGGCCGGACGTGGTGCTGGCGGCCGTCAGCACGCGTGCGGTGCCGCGGCTCGAAGCGCTGGGCCTGCGGGTCGTGGCGCTGGAGCCGCAGACCCGCGCCGATGTGCAACGCGTGCTGCAGCGGCTTGAGGCCATGTTGCGGGGGCCTGCATCCGACATGCAGCTGCATGGCGATCTGCGCAGCGCCCACGTTGTCTGGCAACAGATCGAGCAGGGGATGCAGGCCGCCGCGGCTCGCCTGCCCGTCCAGGCGCGCGGCGTGCGGGTGTTTTTCGAGGTGGGGCAGGGCCCTTACGCGGCGGGGCCGCAGTCGTTCATCGGCGAGACCCTGCAGCGCCTGGGCGTACACAATGTGGTGCCGGAGCAGCTTGGGCCGTTTCCCCGGTTGGCGCCCGAATTCGTGCTGCGCGCGGACCCTGACATCCTGATGACCGGTGTGCAGGCTGCCGGGCTGGCCTATCCGGGCTGGTCCGGCATGCGTGCGGTACGGCAGGGGCGCATCTGCCGCTTTGATGCACAGGCTGCCGATGTGCTGGTGCGCCCCGGCCCCCGCATGGCCGAGGCGGCAGCCCTGATGGCGCAGTGCATCGCCGATCATGTACCGCCCGCGCCGCCGCAGCAGACCCATTAAGCAAGGCTTG
Source organism: Lampropedia cohaerens (assembly GCF_001005215.1). Taxonomy (GTDB): domain Bacteria; phylum Pseudomonadota; class Gammaproteobacteria; order Burkholderiales; family Burkholderiaceae_C; genus Lampropedia; species Lampropedia cohaerens. The sequence continues at coordinate 124,276 of NZ_LBNQ01000012.1, read as the reverse complement.
TCATCGCATGACCACGCCGCTGCCCCAGTCTGAAGCCGATACGGATGCGCCGCGTCATGCGCAGCGCGGCGTATGGTTGCTGGCAGCGCTTGCGCTGCTGGCTGCGTTGTTGCTGGCGATGGGGCTGGCCACAGGCAGCGAAGGGTTCGCGCCATTGCAAGCCATGCGTGATGACCCTGTGATGCGCCAGATCGTCATGGACGTGCGGCTGCCACGAACGTTGGGCGCGCTGCTGGCGGGGGCGCTGCTGGGGCTGGCTGGCTGCGTGGCGCAAGGGCTGTTTCGCAATCCGTTGGCCGATCCCTACCTGCTGGGCAGCGCATCAGGCGCCGCGCTGGGGGTGACGCTGGCGCTGCTGGGCCTCGTTCAGGCCGCAGGCGAAGGTGGCGCGGGCGGAGTGCTCGTCCATGCGCTGGCGATGCATGCCGGTCTGACGGGGGCGGCCTTTCTGGGGGCGTTGGCAGCGGTCATGGTGACGCTGCTGCTTGCCCGCGGGGCATTGGCCAGCTTGCAGCTGTTGCTGGCGGGCGTGATCACAGGCGTCGTGTTGGGTGCATTGCGCGACCTGATCCTGCAGGCGCGGCCGGCACTGCTACAGGCCATGCAGTCCTACGCACTGGGATCGACGGCGTTCGTGAGCTGGCAGGGATGCGCGATCATGGCGCTGACACTGCTTGTCTGCGTGCTGGTAGCGTGGGCGCTGGCGCGCGGGCTGGATGGTTTGTCACTGGGAGCAGACACCGCCCGCTCGCTGGGCCTGCCGCTGGGCGCGGTGCAGGCAGCGCTGGTAGTAGTGCTGGCGCTGGCCACGGGTGCGGCGGTGGCACAGTGCGGGCTGCTGGCCTTTGTGGGCCTGGCCGCGCCGCATCTGGTACGTGCGCTCGTCATGGTGCGGCATCGGCAACTGCTGGTGCTTTCCACCGCCATGGGCGCGGTGCTGCTGGCCTCGGCCGATTGGCTGGCACGCTGGCTGATCGCGCCGCAGGAGTTGCCGGTCAGCGTTCTCACAGCGCTGCTTGGCGGCAGTTATCTTTTAGGGCTGATGCTGCGTCGACGCAGGCGCAGCGTGGAGGGAATGCGGTGACCGCAGCCATCCGTCTGGAACAGCTGTGCGTCGACCTCGGTGCGCATCGTGCGATTGCGCACGCCGATGTAGCGTTGCGCAGGGGGCGCTGGACCAGCATCGTCGGCCCCAATGGCGCCGGCAAGTCCACGCTGCTCAAGGCCATGGCAGGCTTGCTGCCGGTGCAGGGTCAGGTGCTGTTGCTGGATCAGCCGCTGACGGCCATGTCCGCCCGTCAGCGCGCCCGCACAGTGGCGTGGCTGGGCCAGCAGGAGCCCGTGCTTGACACGTTGACGGCCTATGACACTGTGATGCTGGGGCGGCTGCCGTACCAGAGCTGGCTTGCAATGCCCAGCGCCACAGATGTGCAGGCCGTGCGCGCTGCAATGCAGGCCTGCCATGTGTGGCAGCTGCGTGCCCGCACATTGACGCAACTTTCTGGCGGCGAACGCCAGCGCGTGCTGTTGGCGCGGGTGCTGGCTGTCCAGGCGCCGGTGGTGCTGATGGATGAGCCTCTGGCGGGCCTTGATCCCCCGCACCAGACCCAGTGGCTGCTGGACATGCGTGCCCAGGTGGCTGCTGGCACGACGCTGGTGACCGTGCTGCACGAGATTTCCATGGCCCTGCAGGCCGACGATTTGCTGGTCCTGCGGCATGGGCGCATCGTGCACCATGGGCCCTGTGGCCACGTCGCGACGCGCCGCGCCGTCGAGGCGGTGTTCGAGCATCGCATCGCGATCTGCCAGGTGCAGGGGCAGTGGACGAGCATTGCCCGGCTGCCTGGCGCCGAGGTGCATGCTGACGCGGCCAATCAATGAACCATTTTTGAGGATAGATCCATGCAACTAGAACCCCCTCCGGTTGAGCAGACGCCGCAACAGGCTGTGGCGCAGCGGCGCGGCCTGCTGCTCATCAACACCGGCGATGGCAAGGGCAAAAGCACCGCGGCTTTCGGCCTGGCGCTGCGTGCGCACGGACGCGGCAAGGCGGTGAAGGTTTTCCAGTTCCTCAAGGTGCCCAGTGCGCGCTTTGGCGAGCACCGCGCGTTCGAGCAGCTTGGCGTTCCGGTAGAGGGGCTGGGCGACGGCTTTACATGGAAGAGCAAGGATCTGGAACGGTCGGCCGAGCTGGCGCGTGAGGGCTGGGTGCGTGCGCGCGCTGCCATTGACAGTGGCGACTACTTTTTGGTGGTGCTGGACGAAGTGACTTACCCACTGCTCTACGGCTGGCTGCCGCTGCAGGAGGTCGTGCAGGCGTTGCAGACGCGCCCGCGCGAGGTGCATGTGATACTGACCGGGCGGCGCTGCCCGCAGGAGCTGATCGACATCGCCGATACCGTGACCGAGATGCGCCAGATCAAGCACGCATACGAAGCAGGCATTCCGGCGCAACGCGGCATTGAGGACTGATCCAAGACAGCCTAAAGGGGTCAGCGCTGGATGTCGCCCAGGCAGAGGTATTTCAGTTCCAGGTACTCGTCGATGCCATGGTGCGACCCTTCGCGGCCGAGGCCCGATTGCTTGACACCACCAAACGGCACGTGCTCGGAGGCAATGATGCCAACGTTGATTCCCACCATGCCGTACTCCAGCGCTTCGCCCACGCGGAAGATGCGTCCGACGTCACGGCTGTAGAAATAGCTGGCCAGGCCGAACTCCGTGTGGTTGGCCGCATCGATGGCCTCCTGCTCCGTGGCAAAGCGAAACAGGGGTGCCAGCGGGCCGAAGGTTTCCTCGCGCGCGACCTTCATATCTGCGGTGGCATCGGCGATCACGGTAGGCTGAAAGAATTGGCCATGCAGGCGCTGTCCGCCGGTCAGCAGCTTGCCGCCCTTGGCGAGGGCGTCGTCAATGTGGTTTTGCACCTTCTCCAGTGCAGCAGGCTCGATCAGCGGACCCTGCACCACGCCTTCCTCGAAGCCGTTGCCGACCTTGAAGGCTGACACCTTGGCGGCAAACTTCTCGGCGAATTCGTCGTAGACGCCATCCTGCACATAGATGCGGTTGGCGCACACGCAGGTCTGGCCGGCGTTGCGGTACTTGCTGGCAATCGCGCCTTCGACGGCGGAGTCGATGTCCGCGTCATCGAACACGATGAAGGGCGCATTGCCCCCGAGTTCCAGCGCCAGTTTCTTGACCGTTGGCGCGCATTGCCGCATGAGGATCCGGCCGACTTCGGTGCTGCCGGTAAAGCTCAGGTGGCGTACCGTGTCGTTCTCGCACAGTTCCTTGCCGATCTCAATGCTGCCTGCGCTGTCGCTGGTGACGATGTTGAGCACGCCATCGGGAATTCCCGCGCGGCGCGCCAGCTCGACCGCCGCCAGCGCCGTCAGTGGCGTGAGCTCGGCAGGCTTGATGACGACCGTACAGCCGGCTGCCAGCGCTGGCGCTACCTTGCGGGTGATCATTGCCAGTGGGAAGTTCCATGGGGTGATGGCGGCGCAGACCCCGATGGGCTGCTTGATGACGAGCAGGCGGCGGTTGTTGTCGAACTGCGGCAAGGTTTCGCCGTTGGTGCGCTTGGCTTCCTCGGCAAACCATTCGACGAAGCTGGCACCATAGCTGACTTCGCCCCTGGCCTCTGCGAACGGCTTACCCTGCTCGGCGGTCATGATGCGCGCCAGATCTTCCTGGTGCTCAATCAGTAGCACGTACCAGCGCAGCAGAATGGCGTGACGCTGCTTGCCCGTCAGGTTGCGCCAGGCGGGCAGGGCGGCGTTGGCGGCGTCGATGGCACGGCGCGCATCGCTGCGCGAGAGCAGCGCTACGTCAGCCAGGTGCGCGCCGGTAGCCGGGTCCTGCACTGGAAAGCGGCTGGCGCCATCGATCCACTGGCCATTGATGAAGGCCTGTGTCTTGAGCAGGGACGGATCGTTGAGTCGTGCGAGAGGGCAGTCGGAAGGCATTGTTGGCGATCGAGGAGTGGAGATGGCGTGTGAAAGGTTTGCAGATGTTGCTAGCGCGCCTCTTGCGCGGCAGTGTGATCGCTGCGTGCGGCTGCCCGCGTGTGCGCAGAGCGCACGTGCACCACGATGCCAGCCACTACGACCAGCAATGCGGCGCAGCCGGTCGACAGAACGATGCCGCGGTACTGCTCAACGAACAGCATTGCGACCAGTGCGGCAACGATGAACACAATGGTTGCGTAGGTGAGATAGGGGAACAGCCACATGCGCAGCGGAATCTCCCGTCCTGCAGCCTCCAGCTTGCGGCGCATGCGCAGCTGCGAGCAGGCGATGACGAGGTAGACGAGCATGGCGATCATGCCGGTGGTGTTCATCAGCAAGTCCAGGATGTCCTTGGGACGCAGTGACTCGAAGAAGTTGATGCAGGCAATCAGAACGGCCATGGCGCAGGAGACGATCACGGCATTGACTGGCGTGCCGTTGGCGCGGGTTTTCATCAGAAATGCGGGCGCATCCCCGCGTTGAGCGAGCGAGTACAACATGCGCGAGCATGTGTAGTGGGCCGAGATAAAGCAGCTGCTCACGGATGTCAGTACCACGAAGTTCATCACGAACTGCGCGCCGGGCAAGCCCATCAGTTCTAGTGCGCGACGGTAGGAACCGTAGCCGGACTGACCCAACAGTGGGTCGTTCCAGGGCACCAGGCAGACAATCAGGAAGATCGAGCCGATATAGAACAGACAGATGCGCCAGACCACGGAGTTGGTGGCGCGTACGATCTGCTGCGCAGGGTTCTGCGCTTCGGACGCGGCGATGGTGACGATTTCCGCACCAAGGAAGGCAAACATCACCCCGAGCAGCGCAACGATGACCGAGCCGATGCCATTGGGCATGAAGCCACCGTGTGCGGTCAGGTTGGCAACACTGCCGGTTTCGCCTAGTGGCCAAAGGTTAAAGACCGCCAGTGTTCCCAGCGCGATGAAGCAGATGATGGCAACCACCTTGATCAGTGCAAACCAGAATTCGAATTCGCCGTAGTTCTTGACCTGCAGGAAATTGACCACAATCAGCAGCGCTGTGACCACGGCCGTGAAGACGTTGACGCTGACGGCAGGAAACCAGCCATGCAGAATGATGCCAGCGACATAGGCCTCCCATGCCATCAGCAGTGTCCAGAACCACCAGTACAGCCAACCGATGGTAAAACCGGCCCAGCGGCCAATAGCGTCTTCGGCGTAGGTGGAGAACGAGCCGGTATCGGGAGAGGAAGAAGCCATCTCGCCAAGCATGCGCATGATGAGAATGACCAGCACCCCTCCGGCGAGGTAGGCGAGGATGGTTGCAGGGCCGGCCTGGGCGATCACCGAGCCGGAACCGACAAACAGTGCTGCGCCAATGACGCCGGCGATCGACATCATGGTGAGGTGGCGGGTCTTCAGGGAGGCGCTGAGGTGGCCGGAGCCTTCAGCGGTGCGGGCGTTGGAATCAGTCTGCATGGTCTGTTCACCTCCGTGCGCCGCTGCAGGCAGCGGGTGCGGACTGGTTGGCTGGAACGAGGGCGCGCGGTTGCAGGCGCTGTGCGGACACGCGGGGTGCGGCCAGCGGCGATGCATGCACCTGATCAGGGCGGCGCTCCTCGAGACGAAACCGGCGGTTCTGCTGGCACCGGCCGGTGCGTTGCGACAATGTGGCAGTCGGGCGGCAGGCCACAAGGTTGTGATGGTGTCTCCTCGTTGTTATTGGCGCGGCCACAGCCATACGCCGCGTCCGTGAAGCGGATCGCAGCGCCTGGCGGGCCGTGTCGGATTCCGGATGGACAGCACAAGGCTTAGGCCAGCGCCGCGGCCACGCTGTCGGCGATGATGGCAAGACCTTCGTCAGCCACTTCGTCGCTGACGGTCAGCGGCACAAGGATACGGATCACGTTGCCGTAAGTTCCGCACGACAGCAGTATCAGGCCGCGGCGGGTTGCTTCTTCCACGATGCGCTTGGTTGTCGCCGCATCGGGACGGTGCACGTCGCCGTCAATGCCCAGCTCGAATGCCACCATGGCACCGAGACCGCGCACGTCGACTATTTGTTTGTGCTGCGCCGCCAGCTTGCGCAGGCCGCTCTTGAGGCGCTCACCTAATTGTTTGGCGCGCTCAAGCAGTTTCTCCTTCTCGAACACACGCAGTACGGTCAGCGCCGCAACAACAGAGACCGGGCTGCCCGCATAGGTGCCACCCAAGCCACCCGGAATAGGCGCATCCATCACCTCGGCGCGGCCGGTAACGGCGGAGATTGGGTAGCCGCCGCCGAGCGACTTGGCGGTCGTGATCAGATCGGGTACGACGGGCCATTGCTCGCAGGCATACCAGGTGCCGGTGCGGCCCGCCCCAGTCTGCACTTCATCGGCGATGAGCAGGATGCCGTGCGCGTCGGCAATTTCCTTGAGGCCGGCCATGAATTCGGCGGGCGCGGCATAGAAACCGCCTTCCCCCTGCACCGGCTCGATCAGAAAAGCTGCGACACGTTCGGCCTCAATGTCGTACTTGAACAGCGCACGCACCGATTCCAGTGCCTCTTCGACGCTGACACCGTGCAGCGGGTTGGGATACTTGGCGTGGTAGATGTCGGAGGGGAAGGGACCGAACCCGACCTTGTAGGGAGCAACCTTGCCGGTCAGTGCCATGGTCAGATTCGTGCGACCATGAAAGCCGCCGCCAAAGGCGATGATGCCGGAGCGCTTGGTGTAAGCCCGCGCGATCTTGACGGCGTTCTCCACCGCTTCGGCACCGGTGGTCAGGAACAGCGTTTTCTTGGCGGTGGAACCGGGGGCAAGCTGGTTGAGCCTTTCTGCCAGCTCCACGTAAGGTTCATAGGCAACCACCTGAAAGCAGGTGTGGCTGAACTTGGCCACCTGCTCCTGCACGGCAGCCGTGATTTCCGGGTGGGCATGGCCGGTGTTGAGCACCGCGATGCCGCCGGCAAAGTCGATGTAGCGGCGTCCCTCGACGTCCCAGATTTCCGCATTGCTCGCATGACTGGCGAAGATCGCGTGCGACTGGCCAACGCCACGCGGCAAGGCGGCCTGGCGGCGGGCCATCAGTGCGGCATTGTCCTGACTGGCGGGTTGGGGCTTGGTGATAAAGTTGTCGGCTGGGCTGTTCATGGGTTTCTCTGCATTGCCAAGGTGCGCAGGACATCTGCGTCATGACCAATGCCTTGGCAGCAGCAGCCAATGTAGGGAGCCTGTGTGCCAGCGTCCATGTACAGCGGTGCGCGGGAGTCGGCGCACTGTACTGGTCGCTTGACCACTACAGGAAAACCCTAGGTTCTCCGGCATTTTTCTTGCTTTGTATCGGCTTGGCCCGATGGATGGATTTTCTGGATCGCATTTTCCCCATGCTTGATTTGCGCCCTGACGCCCCGACACCGCTGGTGCGCCAGATCATTGAAGGTATTCGCGCGCTGGTGCAGTCACAGGTACTCAAGCCTGGTGCCAAGCTGCCCTCGATCCGAGCCTTTGCCGCCAGTCACTCCGTGAGCGTGTTCACGGTGGTGGAAGCGTACGACCGGCTGGTGGCGCAGGGGGTGCTGGTCTCGCGCGCCAACGCCGGATTCTTCGTCAATCGCAGAGTCGAGCCTGCAGCGGCGAACAGCGCCGAAGGCGCAGTGCGGGCGCAACCGGTGTTCGATGCGGCCTGGTACCTCACGCAGATCTTCGAGAACCGCGACTGGCCGCTCAAGCCCGGCTGCGGCTGGCTGCCCGACGAATGGATGTTTGGCGATGGCGTGCGGCGCGCGTTGCGCAAGCTGGCCAGTGACGGCGTGGCCCTGAGCGGTTACGGCGATCCGCTGGGGCTGCCGGCGCTGCGGCAGGCCATCGCCCAGACGCTGGCGCAGGAGCAGCTGATTCATGCCACGCCGGCGCAGGTGATGCTCACGCACGGCTCCAGTCAGGGGCTGGATCTGGCTGCGCGCACACTGGTCAAGCCCGGTGATGTCGTCCTGGTTGATGAGCCCGGCTATCCCAATCTGCTGAGCATGCTGCGGCTGCAAGGGGCCGTGTTGCACGGTGTGCCGCGCACGCCCGATGGGTATGACCTGCAGGAATTCACGCGCTTGCTGGAGACGCTGCGGCCGAAGGCATTCTTTACGCAGCCGCGCCTGCAGAGTCCGACATGCTCGCGCGCCAGCCTGGCGCAGCTGCACCAGCTGTTGCAACTGGCTGCGCGGCACGATGTGATGCTGGTGGAGAACGACATCTACGCGGACATGGACGCCAGTCACCAGCCGTCGCTGGCCAGCCTGGATCAGCTGCAGCGCGTGATCTATCTGGGCAACTACTCCAAGACAGTGGCGGCCAACCTGCGCGTGGGGTATTTGCTGGCGCATCCACAGGTGCTTGCGCCCATGCTGCACCTGAAGATGCTCTCCGGCCTGACCTCTTCGGAAGTGGGCGAACAGCTGGTCTTTAACGTCATTACGGACGGGCGCTGGCGAAAGCACCTGCGGCAGCTGCGCGAACGCTTGGCGGCGGCACACGAGACCGTGGCCGCGCGCCTGCGGGCATTGGGTTTCGAACTGTTTAGCGAGCCGGGCGAGGGCATGTTCCTGTGGGCGCGCCATCCCGCGGTGGCCGATGGCCGGATGGCGGTCGATGCGGCCGCTGCGCAAGGGATATTGCTGGGGCTGGGGCAGCTGTTCATGGTCGATCTGGCCCCGACCGGGTGGCTACGCTTCAATGTCTCCTACAGTTTGGACGAGCGGCTGTGGCAGTGGTTGCAGCAGTGGCTGCAATCCCTGCCCGGCAGTGCATCGGCACGGTTGCGGGACCACGCGGCATGAAATCGGATTTGCCGGGATGGAGCCGGGTTGGCGTACCGCCACGGGCCCCTGGTACGGTGCTCGCCTTTCTGCGTCAGCGCTTTCCGCGTGTGGAGGAGGCGGTGTGGCGCCAGCGGCTGGCTGCTGGCCAGGTATGCAATGCGGCCGGCAAGCCGCTGGCAGCGGATATGCCAGTGGCTGTGACCACCCACCTGCTGTACCGGCGCACGGTGCAGCAGGAGGTTCCCGTGCCGTTTGCCCATACCGTGCTGCATCAAGATAGTGCACTGGTTGTGGTCGACAAGCCCCACTTCCTGCCGACGGCACCGGCCGGCCAGCACGCCGCGCAGACGCTGCTCACGCGGCTGCAGCGCCAACTGGGCTTGCCGCAGCTTTCACCGCTGCACAGGCTGGACAAGGACACTGCCGGAGTGGTGCTGTTCTGCGCCGATCCGGCGCTGCGTGATGCCTACCATAGCCTGTTTCGCAACCGCCAAGTAGACAAGGTCTATGAGGCGGTGGCGCGCTGGCATGTGCGCTTTGCCACGCCAGTGGTGCATCGCAGCCGGCTGGAGCCGGGCGGGCCGCGCTTTTTCACGATGATGGAGGTGCCTGGCGAGCCCAATAGCCAGACCTCGATGGAGGTCATCGCGCGGCATGGTGCATGGGCACTGTACCGACTGCGACCGGAAAGCGGGCGCAAGCACCAGTTGCGTGTGCACATGGCTGCGCTGGGCGTGCCGATCCGCCACGATGCGTTCTATCCGGCCATTAACGATCCGCCCGAAGGCGACTTCAGCCGGCCACTGCAACTGCTGGCGCGACGCATCGCGTTCAACGATCCGTTGACCGGAGCGCTGCGCGTATTCGAGAGCAGGCGCCAGCTGCAGTGGCCGCCGCCCGAGGCGGCGTGAAGCGCGTCGGGCGCAGCGGGGTCAGGCTGCGGCGCCTGCGCTGCGCAGCTGCGCAACGACCTGTTCGCCCAGCGCCTCCGCCTGTGCCGTGCTGGTGACCTGCGCGCGGGCCTGCGCCTGCACCAACGGTTGCCTGCCATGCACATCGCCCCAGGCAGCACGCAGCCAGAGCTGGTCGCTTGTGCCGCCCTCGGCCCACACTGCGTGGGCTGCCAGCGGCACTGAGCAGCTGCCGCCAAGCCCGCGGCTGACGGCGCGCTCGGCGGCTGTGGCCAGCCATGTGGGTGCGTCGGCCAGCGGCTGCAGCGCAGCGATCAACTGGGCGTCATCGCTGCGCACCTCGACGCCGAGTGCCCCTTGGCCTGCTGCTGGCAGCATCTGTTCAGGCGTGAAGATGTGACGAATCCGCGCCTGCAATCCCAGGCGTTCCAGACCGGTTGCGGCCAGCACGATGGCATCAAACTGACCTTCATCGAGTTTGCGCAGGCGCGTGTCGAGGTTGCCCCGCAGCGGCTTGATGCGCAGGTCCGGGCGCAGGTGGTGCAGCAGTACCTGGCGACGCAGGCTGGAGGTGCCCACGCAGGCGCCGTGCGGCAGGGCGTCCAGGCTGGCATAGCGGGGCGAGACGAAGGCATCGCACGGATTGCCGCGCGGCAGCACGCAGGCGAGTGTGAATCCCGCAGGCAGGTCCATGGGCACGTCCTTGAGCGAGTGCACCGCCAGCTGTGCACGGCCTTCAAGCAGGGCCGCTTCCAGCTCCTTGACAAACAGACCCTTGCCGCCGACTTTGCTGAGACTGCGATCGAGGATCTGGTCGCCGCGGGTTGTCATCCCCAGCAGCTGCACGCGATGGCCGCGCTGCAGCAGCAGCGTCTGCACATGCGTGGCTTGCCACAGCGCTAGGCGGCTTTCACGGGTAGCAATGGTCAGCGCAAGTGGGGAAGCATTGTTGGACATGGCAGAGAAGCTGGGTAACCGGCCCGTGCCGCATGATCGCGTGGTGCAGGAGCGAACCGAACGCCTTGAACGAAACCGCAGATGCTAGCACGCGCCGTCATGTGGTGGACCGAGCTTGGATGCGGCGACATCACCAGCATGGCGCCATTGCGCGTCGCGCAAATGCCGATAGATGGTCTGCCGACTCACGCCCAGTGCGCGAGCCGCTCGGCTGATGTTGCCGCCCGCTTCCTGGACAGCGCGTGCAATGGCAGCCAGTTTGCGGCGTTGCAGTGCACCGGCCATGTCGTCTGCCTGTGCGGTGCGGGCAGGCAGTGCCGCCGGGACCGCCGGGGCGGCAGGGGGCAGACTTTGCAGCGTGGCGCTGATGTCATCGGCCAGATGGTGCCAGCTCAGCTGTTGCTCATGGGGTTCGCGCAGGGCGCAGGCCGTCTTCAGTACGCTGGCGAGCTGGCGCAGGTTGCCGGGCCAGTGGTAGCGTCGCATGGCTGCCATCACATCGGGGGCTACGTGCAGATCCTCGGTAGCGCAGTCACGCAGAATGCGGCCAATCAGCGCATCGAAATCCTGTCGCTCTCGCAATGGCGGCAGATGCACGGCAAAGCCATTGATGCGGTAGTAGAGGTCTGCGCGAAAGCGCCCTTGCTCCACCGCCTGCGCCAGCGCGCAATGGCTGGCGCAGATCAGCGCGAAATCGACTTGCACGGGCGCGCCGCCCAACGGCGTGACTTGGCGCTGCTGCAGCACGCGCAACAGGCGCGACTGCAGCAGCAATGGCATGTCGCCGATTTCGTCGAGAAACAGCGTACCACCATGCGCTTCACGGATGCGCCCGGGGCTGCCGCCGCGCAGGGCACCGGTATAGGCGCCCGGTGCGTAGCCGAACAGCTCGGCCTCGATCAGCGATTCGGGGATGGCTGCGCAGTTGATGGCCACGAATGGTTTGCCCTGCCGCGGACCACTGGCGTGCGCGGCGCGTGCCAGCACTTCCTTGCCCACACCGGACTCACCCTGGATCAGCAGTGGAATGTCGTGCCTCAAAATGCGGCGCACTTTGTCGGTGGCAGTGCGCCAGCGTTGGTCGCCGGTATCGGTAGCGGCCAGCGCATCCTGGGCCGTCTCGCCTGATGGGGCGGAGTCGCTGGCCTGCACAGGCGCGGCGGTGGGGTGCGGTGCGGCCGAAAGCCGATGGTCTGTGGCGCGCTGCCACAGTGGCGCGGCGGTCGCGTAGTGGATGCGCAGGTAGAGCTTGCCAGCGCCAGGCAGGCGCAGGCTGCGGATGCCGCGGTTCGATTCTGCGAGCAATTTCAGCAGGCGCTCGCGCAGGCGGCTGTCGAGTCTCAGCTGGAAGAAGTCGCCGCTGGCAAGGCGCAGCAGCTGCATGGCTGCCTGGTTGGCGCCGACGAGCACGCCGTCGCCGGACATGATGACAATCCCTTCGGCCGGTGTATCCAGTCCCTGCGGCTGGGGATGCAGGTGGATGCGGGCATGTTGCGGATAGCTGGACTTCAGCCAGCTGTTCTCAATCATGCGCGCGGCCATACCCGCCAGCGCCAGTGTATGGCGGTGCGAGGCAATCGGCGCGCCGGAAATGTCAACGACGCCAGCCACGTCGCCCTGTGCGGTAAAGATGGGGGCGGCAGAGCAGTGCAGGAAGCCGTTTTGTTCCATGAAGTGCTCGCTGCCTCGCACCCGCACCGGTGCGCGATCGGCCACTGCGGTGCCGATGGCGTTCGTGCCGCGGCGGCGCTCATGCCAGTCGGCTCCCGGCATCAGGGCCACGCGCTGTGCCTTGTTGAGGAAGGTACGATCTCCTTGCGTGTGCAGCAGCAGGCTGTGGGCGTCGGAGAGAACGACCATGCACTGGCTGCCGCGAATCTGTCCGTACACGAAGTCCATCACGGGCCGGGCGTGTGCGAGCAGGTCGCCATTGCAGTCGAGCAACTGCCGAAAGGCACTGCCAGTGAGGGGCTCAGGTATTTCGCGCATGTCACGCGGGTGAAGGCCTGCGTCAACGCTGCGCTGCCAGGAATCGGCCAGGCGCGCGTCCAGCGCGGGGCGCCCCGCCGCGCAGAGCGCGCTGCGTGCACTCAGGAGTTCCTGTACTTCCTGCCTCATGCTGTCTCCTTGCCATGAAGGGGGACACGCGCTTGCCGTTGTGCACACCGGTGCCCGCCTGGCAGGGTGACCCTCTCCCGCGTGCGTATCCCGCAAAGCTGTTGCGGCGATGCCGGCCAGCTGCCTATCGCGTGGGCGCAGGCACTGGCATGCAGGCTTTCTGCGCGCCTGTCAAGCCGCCTCGTTGGGTCTCAGGTCCACCCGTGCAACGGCAGTGAGCGGCCTGACGGACCCATTATAGGAATCGCGCAAACGCCACGCTGTGCGGGTTTGCGCGACTGTTGCGGTTGTCATGAAAACGCAGGGGTGACAGTGTCTCAAACTGCGACACAGCAACCTGGAGAGTTGGTGTTGCAATGCACAAAAATCGTTATAAATCATATGTTTGTGTGTATATGCCAGTTGGCGCGAATTTTGTATAAAGTGTATTGACGCGGTACGCCGTCGGCGTGCGCGTAAGGATCGGCTGGGTTTGTGTGACCACGGCCTTGATCGTCATAACTTCAACATATGGAGGCATACATGGCAGACCCCTTTGAGCTCAAGCGCTTCAACCTTGATCTGCGCTTTCCCTACAAGGCGCAGTACGACAACTACATCGGCGGTAAATGGGTGGCGCCATCGGCCGGGCGCTATTTCGAGAACATTTCTCCCATTACCGGCAAGCCCTTTACCAAGGTCGCGCAGTCCGATGCCGAAGACGTCGACCGCGCGCTGGATGCGGCCCATGCCGCCCAGGTCAAATGGGGCAAGACTTCGCCGACCGAGCGCTCCAACCTGCTGCTGAAGATTGCCGATCGCATCGAGCAGAACCTGCAGCTGCTGGCGGTGGCCGAGACCATCGACAACGGCAAGCCCCTGCGGGAGACGCTGGCCGCCGACCTGCCGCTGGCGGTAGACCACTTCCGCTACTTTGCCGGCTGCCTGCGGGCCGAGGAGGGAGCGATCTCGGAGATCGACGAGAACACCGTGGCCTACCACTTCAAGGAGCCGATCGGTGTCGTGGGCCAGATCATCCCCTGGAACTTCCCATTGCTGATGGCCGCCTGGAAGCTGGCGCCGGCGCTGGCCGCCGGGTGCTCGGTGGTGATGAAGCCGGCGGAACAGACGCCGGCCTCCATTCTGGTATTGATGGAGACGATTGGCGATCTGATTCCCCCGGGTGTGGTCAACATCGTCAATGGCTTCGGCAAGGAGGCTGGCGAAGCACTGGCAACCAGCAAGCGCATCGCAAAGATTGCCTTCACCGGCTCCACCCCGGTGGGCCAGCGCATCCTGCATGCCGCCGCGGACAATCTGATTCCGTCCACCGTCGAGCTTGGCGGCAAGAGCCCCAACATCTTCTTCGCGGATGTGATGGACAAGGATGATGCCTTTCTTGACAAGGCGCTGGAAGGGCTGGCGATGTTCGCGCTGAACCAGGGCGAGATCTGTACCTGCCCATCACGCATTCTGGTGCAGGAGTCGATCGCCGAAGCGTTCATCGAGAAGGCCAAGGAGCGCGTAGCCAGGATCAAGACGGGCCATCCGCTGGATACCTCGACAATGGTCGGTGCGCAGGTTTCCAAGGTGCAGATGGAGAAGATTCTCAGCTATATCGACATCGGCAGGCAGGAGGGCGCCCAGGCCATCATCGGTGGTGAGCGCAATGCGCTGGGCGACGAGCTCGAAGGTGGCTACTACATCAAGCCCACGATACTGCAGGGCAACAACAAGATGCGTATCTTCCAGGAAGAAATCTTCGGCCCCGTTGCGGCGCTGACGACCTTCAAGGACCTGGACGAGGCAGTGGCCGTTGCCAATGACACCGTTTTTGGACTGGGCGCTGGCGTTTGGACGCGTAACGGCACGACAGCCTATAAGGCCGGGCGGGCCATTCAGGCTGGCCGCGTGTGGACCAACTGCTATCACGCCTATCCGGCGCATGCCGCATTTGGTGGCTACAAGCAGTCGGGCATTGGCCGCGAGACCCACAAGATGGCACTGGCCAACTACCAGCAGACCAAGTGCATGCTGGTGAGTTACAGCCCTGACAAGCTCGGATTCTTCTGAGCGCACGGTGCGCCAGCGGGCGCGGCAGCGGCGGTCCGGCCGCCGTTGCGCACGATACAACTGTTAACCGCTTCTCAACCTGTAAAGGAGAACGTCTCATGAGCAAGACCATGAAAGCTGCCGTAGTGCGCGAGTTCGGCAAGCCGCTGCAGATCGAGGAAGTGCCGGTGCCTACCCCCAATGACGATCAGGTACTGGTGAAAATCGCCGCTTCCGGCGTGTGTCATACCGACCTGCACGCCGCTGATGGTGACTGGCCAGTCAAACCCAACCCCCCATTCATTCCCGGCCATGAAGGAGTTGGTCATGTCGTGGCAGTGGGCAAGAACGTCAAACATGTCAAGGAAGGCGACCGTGTCGGCATTCCGTGGCTGCACACCGCTTGCGGCTACTGCGTCCACTGCCTGGGCGGGTGGGAGACGCTTTGCGAGAAGCAGGAAAACACCGGTTATTCCGTCAACGGTGGCTTTGCCGAATACGCGCTGGCCGATCCCAACTACGTCGGACACGTGCCCAACGGGCTGGACTCCATTGAAGTGGCACCCATCCTGTGCGCTGGCGTGACGGTGTACAAGGGCTTGAAGGTACTGGGCGCCAAGGCAGGGGACTGGGTGGCAATCTCTGGTATTGGCGGTCTTGGCCACCTGGCCGTGCAGTATGCCAAGGCCATGGGCTACAACGTTGCCGCCATCGACGTGGAAGATAGCAAGCTGACGTTGGCCAAGGCGCTGGGCGCCACCGTGGTCGTCAATGCGCGCACCACCGATCCCGCTGAGTTCCTCCAAAAGGAGATTGGCGGCGCACATGGCATTCTCGTCACCGCTGTCTCGGAAAAAGCCTTTGAGCAGGCGATCGGGGCGGTGCGCCGTGGCGGCACCATCTCGCTCAATGGCCTGCCGCCCGGCAGCTTCCCGCTGCCGATCTTCTCCACCGTGCTCAAGGGCATCACCATCAAGGGCTCGATTGTCGGCACGCGCCTGGATCTACAGGAATCACTCGATTTCGCCGCGCAGGGCAAGGTCAAGGCTACCGTCAAGGCCGAGAAGTTGGAGGCCATCAACGATATCTTCGACCGCATGCACAAAGGGAAGATCGACGGACGTATTGTGCTGGACATCGCTGCCTGAGGTCAGGCAACCTGATGGTGCGCTGCGCGTTGATGCGGCGCGCTACCGATAGCGCATCAGCAGGTGCCTTTCCATCTTCATCTGGCTGGCAGGCAGCGTCCTGCCAGCCATTGTTTTCAGTGCATGTGCAGGCCGCCGTTGACGGGAAAGTCCGCGCCGGTGGAGTAGCCACCGTCTTCCGACACCAGCCATGCGATGATGGAGGCGATCTCGCCGGGCTCGCCCAGGCGTCGCACGGGAATGGTGGCGACGATCTTCTCCAGCACGTCCTCGCGGATGGCCTTGACCATGTCAGTGCCAATGTAGCCGGGGCTGACGGTGTTGACGGTTACCCCCTTGCTGGCCAGCTCCTGTGCCAGCGCCATCGTAAAGCCGTGCATCCCGGCCTTGGCGGCTGAGTAGTTGGTCTGGCCGGCCTGGCCCTTGGCGCCATTGACGGAGCTGATGTTGACGATGCGGCCCCAACCTTTCTCTACCATGTCCCCGACCACCTGCTTGGTGACATTGAACATGGAATTGAGGTTGGTTTCGATGACGGCATTCCAGTCATCGGGCGTCATCTTCACGAACATCCTGTCGCGCGTGATGCCGGCATTGTTGACCAGTACATCAATGCTGCCGTGTTCGGCCTTGGCCTTGGAGAAGGCTTCTACGGTGGAATCCCAGTTTGCGACATTGCCGACCGATGCGTGAAAGATGTAGCCGGCAGCCTTTTGTTCGTCAAGCCAGGACTGGTAATCCCGCTTGGGGCCGCAGCCGGCAATCACCTTGAATCCTTCCTTGTACAGGCGTTGGCAAATGGCGGTGCCGATTCCGCCCATTCCTCCGGTAACGTAGGCGACCTTCTGATTCATGCGATGTGCTCCTTGAATGTTTTTTACAGAAAGCTGGATGCAAAGACTGTGCCCGGCTCAACCGTCTGGCTGACTGGTGGGGCGATGATCGGATGATTCAACTCAAGCGCGCTGGCGGACATAGCTGCCCGGTGCCGGCTCGATCTCTTTGTAAGCAGCGCCTCGCCCGGGGCGCTTGGGGGCTGGAACCTGTTTGCCGGCATGGCTCGCCAGCCATTCGGCCCAGTGCGGCCACCAGCTCCCGGGGACTTGCTCGGCCGTCTCGACCCAGCGTTCCCAATCCCCGGGCAGGGGGCTGACGCTGCTCTTCCAGTAATGGCGCTTGCCGCGCGCCGGAGGGTTGATCACTCCGGCAATGTGTCCGGATGCACCCATGACGAATTGCTTGTCACCTGGAAAAACGCGCGTGCTTGCGTAGGCTGCGCGAATTGGCACGATGTGGTCCTCCCGCGAGCCGTAGATGTACATTGGCGTGTGCACCTGGCGAAAGTCCACCGGTACGCCGCAGACGGTGGCGTGTCCCGGCTTGACTAGGTTGTTTTCGAGGTAGGTATTGCGCAGGTACCACGTGTAAAAGGGGCCGGGCAGGTTGGTGCCGTCGCTGTTCCAGTACAGCAGGTCGAATGGCGCTGGCGTTTCGCCCTTGAGGTAGTTGCCAACGACATAGTTCCACACCAGTTCGTTGGGGCGCAGGAAACGGAAGGTCGTTGCCAGGTCATGGCCTGGCAACAGTCCTTTCTGGCCCATTTGCAGTTCGCGAAAGCGCACCAGGTTCTCGTCGATGAAGATGTCGAGAATACCCGTCTCGGAGAAGTCAACCAGCGTAGTCAGTAACGTGGCGCTTTCGACCGGATGGGCGCCGCGCGCGGCCAGCACGGCGAGGGCGGTGGTGAGAATTGTGCCGCCAACGCAGAAGCCCAGTGTGTTGATGGTGGCGGCGCGAGTGATGTCCTGTACCACGCCAATGGCCTCGATGGCCGCGTGCTCGATGTAGTCATCCCAGGTGCAGGTATCCATTGACCGGTCCGGGTTGCGCCAGCTGATGACAAAGGTGCGATGGCCTTGCGCAACGGCGTATTCAATCAGCGAGTTGCCGGGCTGCAGGTCCAGGATGTAGTACTTGTTGATGCAGGGGGGGACCAGCAGCAGCGGTCGCTCGTACACCTTTGGAGTGCTCGGCTTGTACTCGATGAGCTGAAACAGCGCGTTCTGGTAGACCACTGACCCGGGCGTGACGGCGAGGTTGCGGCCCACTTCGAACTGTGCCTCGTCGGTCATGGAGAGATAGCCGCGCCGGACGTCCTGCCACAGGTTGAGCAGGCCTTTGGAAATGCTTTGGCCCTTGGAGGCGATGGCTTGCAGCTGCGCTTCGGGGTTGAGCGCCAGGAAATTGCTCGGCGCAGTGGCGGCCAGCCACTGGTCCACCGCAAACTGCAGGCGAGCGCGGGTCTTGTCGTCGGTTTCGGTGATGGCCACCAGCCTGTGCAGCAGCGCGCCATGGATCTTGTAGAGCGCAGCCGTCATGGCAGCGGGTTTGCTCTCCAGCCATGCGGGACTGGCAAAGCGCCGATCGGTGCGCAGCATCTCGGCCAGCTCGTGGAGCTCACTGCGGGCGAGCTGCCCGATCTGCTCCAGGTATTGTGCTTGCAGCGCCTGCAGTTTCTCCGCATCGATGTGCAAACGCGGCGTGTCGGGGCTGGCGGCATGACTTTGCGCCAGTTCGGCAAAGAAGGAAAAGGGGGGGCTCGCGCCAGCACCGGCGGCATCCTGCTGCTTGCCGTGCAGGCCCTGCTGCCCCAGTTGCCCCCAGCCTTGCAGCGCCTGCTGCTGCAGCGTGTGCAGCTGCTGCCAGTAATCGACGTGCGTGCCTGCGCCTTGGTTCGGGGTGCTGCTCATGGCCAATGTCTCCTCATCCAATCCTCGGGGTCGCCGCCGGGGCGCAAGGCCTTGCCTGTTCTGTTTGCCGCCGCATGGGTCCTAAGCAGTATGCCAGCGGCACGCATGTACGTCAGGCATGCCTGACACCAGTGCGCAGGATTCAAGCGCCAGGCTTGACGTCAGTGCTGGCTACGGCGCCATTTTTCTCGATTTACGCAACCATCATAGATGGTCCATCGGGGCGGCTTCAACTGGGCAAACCCGCTCCACTTTGGTAGCACAGGGTTTATCCGCACCTGCGGCGCATAAGAACATCGCAAACAGGCTCTCAGACCCTGCGAAGGGGGTCATGGCGTCTGGCCTATGTCAGCCAGATGCATGCGGCCATGCGCCCGGTTGCGCCAAGCGCCGCCGCATCCCGGCGGTGGGAGAAGAAGTGCTGCGCCTGCGCATGGGTGCACCACGCGGGCTGGCCGTCATTGCCATGCATGGCCTGGTGTGGCACGCCTGCTGCATGTAGGCGCAGGCGCGCCAGCGCGGGCAGGCTGGCGTGCCACTTGCCCGGCCCGGCTGGAGAAAAGCACGCTGCCACGGCGGCGTCGGCGGGATGCGGGCGCACGAAGGCCTCACGTACGTCATCGCCCACTTCAAACGCAGCGGGACCGATGCACGGCCCCAGCCAGACGAGCACATCGCGCGCTACCGCGCTCAGTGGCATGTGCGGCGCGCCGGCCAGCAGGCGCGCGAGCAGGGCCAGCTGCTGGAGTGTCGCTTCAAGAATGCCGTGACCCTGCGTGCCGGCCAGGCCGCGCCAGCCGGCGTGGGCCGCGGCCACAATGGGGTAGTGGCGATGCGTGAACAGTACGGGCAGGCAGTCGGCCACGAGAATCGTGCATGCGGTGCCTGCGCTTGTCGTGATCGCGGCGTCGGCCGGCGGGCCATCGGTGCTCGGGCCATGGGGCAGATCCAAGGGCGCCAGCGGAAGATGCACGACATGGTTGCCATGCACCTGCGTCAGAAAGGTCAGGCGGACAGGATGGGCGCCACCGCCAAGGGCCTGGACCGCCATGTGCAGGCGCGCGCGATTGGCCATGACGGCTTGCCTGTCATCGCCAACATGGCTGCCGAGGTTCCAGCTATCCCAGGGCGCTGCGCTGCAGCCGCCCGTGCGGGTCGTGAACAGGGCCTGCACGTGCGCCGGCGCCGGCCAATCGGGGACAATGACCTGCGCATTGGCAATCGGTTGCAGAGAAGGATCTGACATGGCGCGCGCGGCTATGGCTATTGCACCCAGGTGTTCATTTCGATGATGGGCATGAGCACCGCGAGCACGATGATCAAGACAGCCACGCCCATGGCGACGATGAGCAGCGGCTCCAGCATGGTGGCCAGACGCACGGCGCGCCGCTGCACCTCATTCTGCAGCTGTTTGGCGGCGCGTTCGAGCATCAGTGGAAGCTCGCCCGTCTGCTCGCCAAGGCGTGCAAACATGGCCAGCAGGGCGGGAAAGCGTTTTTTTTGTGCCAGCGCTGCACCTAGCGGCGCGCCCTCGCGCACCAGCACGAGCGCGTCCATCGCATCACGGCGCATCGAGCGGTTGCCGACCGTCTCTGCCGCTGCCTGCAGCCCCTTGAGGATGGGCACACCAGCGGCACTCAGCATCGCCAGCGTGGAGGCAAAGCGCGCCGCGTTGAACTGGGCGGTGAGCTTGCCGATGACCGGCAGCCTGAGCCACAGCGCGTCGAACTTCTCGCGCTGGGCCGGGCGGCGCAGTGCCCAGCGCACCAGCACGCACGCGAATGCCACGGTCAGCAGCAGCCACAGGCCATGCGCGCGCAGCGCATCGCTGATGGCGAGCAGGACTTCCGTCAGTAGCGGCAGGCTGCGGTTGTCGCCGGCGAACACACTGGCCACTTGCGGAACGACATAACTGAGTAGAAAGCCCACGATGGCAATGCCCACGACCGTGACGATGGCCGGATAGAGCGCCGCGCCGACGATTTGCGCGCGCAGGGCCTGCTGGTTCTCCAGCTCATCGGCTAGGCGCTCCAGCACATTGCCCAGCTCGCCACTTTGCTCGCCGGCGCCGACCACGGCCACATATACCTCGGAAAACTCGCGCGGCCACGCGGACAGCGCGCGCGCAAAGGTGCTGCCGCCATTGATTTCGGCGCGCAGGCTGGCCACCAGATGCTGCTGGCGTACGTCCTCGGCTTCCTCCGCCAGCATGGCCAGGGCGCGCTCAAGGGTGAGCCCCGAGGTCACCAGTCCGGCGAGCTGGCGCGTCCAGATCGTCAGTGTGGTGGCATTGAAGGCGCGGCGCTGGAAGCTGCCTGAACCTGCCGCGGCATCCTTGCCGCCCTGAACGGGATCGACGGCCAGGGGCACCAGGCCCTGCGCACGCAACTGGGTGCGGGCAGCGCGGGCGGAGTCGGCGTCGATGGTGCCCTTGCGGGGCTGGCCGAGAGCGTCAATGGCATCGAAGGAATAGGCGGGCATGCTGCAGGATGGAAAAACTGCGCCGATTGTGCATGAACCAACGGGTCATGACGATGACAGCTACCGGTTAGCGTGCTGCCTGCGCCACGTCCAGGGCGCGACCGGATGTGCGTCGCCCCAAAGACCCAGGCGAGCGCGCTGCGCCCGCCGTTCGGCCTGGACCAGCCGGGGATACTCCGCGGCGGTTGGCCGGTACACCCAGGCCAGTCCGCTTTGCACCAGCCGCAGGCTGACGTCCACGCCGCCACAGTGCACATCGGCAAGCACGCGCTGGTAGCGGTCCCGTGCTGGCCTGGCGGGGATGCGGATGGCCTGCTTTTGGCACAGCGCAAGCACCGCCTGGCGTGCCTGCTGGCCATAACGCTGGCGCAGTTCCGGCGCATCAATGCCACGCAGGCGGATGCGGGTGACGCCACCGAGCCCCGGGCAGAGTGCCCGCAGCGAGTCGCCGTCAGAGACACGGGTGACTGTGCACACCTGTGTGTGGGACTGTCCGCGTGGTGCGGCGGAGGTACAGCCGGCCGTCAGGGCCAGCAAGGCAAGCATTGCGCAGCATGCCCCGTGTCGCCATGCCACGCTCATGGCTGTTTCATGCCATTGCGTTGTGCCAGTGCCAGATACAGTGCGCTGTGGTCGAGGTCGGCAAAACCTTCGCGGCACGCATCCTCAAACAATGCGTGCAGCAACCGGGTGATGGGGGGCTCGAAGTCCAGCTGCGCACTGGTGGCCAGTGCATTGCGCAGGTCCTTGAGCTGCACCGTCATGCGTGCGCGCGGCGCGAAGTCCTGCGCCACCATGCGCTCGCCATGCAGCAGCAGGATGCGACTGTCGGCAAAGCCGCCACTGATGGCCTCGCGCACCTTGGCCGGGTCGGCGCCGCCCTTCCTGGCCAGCAGCAGCCCCTCGGCCACGGCGCCGATGGTCACGCCCACAATCATCTGGTTGATCAGCTTGGTCAGCTGCCCGGTGCCATGGCCGCCGACATGGGTGGCGCGACCCAGCGCTGCGAAGATGGCGGAAGCGGCCGCAAAGTCCGCGGCGTCACCGCCCACCATGATGGCCAGGGTGCCGGCTTCCGCGCCCACGGTGCCACCGGAGACGGGGGCGTCCAGCGTGCGGATGCCGCGCGCCTGCAGCAGCTGTGCATGCGCACGGGCTTGCTCGGGTTGGATGGATGCCATGTCGATGAACAGGCTGTCGGCGGGCATTGCGGCGGCAACACCCTGGTCCTCCAGAACCTTGCGTACGACATCGCCGTTTTCCAGCATGGAGATGGTGATGGCAGCATGGTGCGCAGCCTCGGCAGCACTGGCATGCAGGTGCGCGCCCAGCTGCGCCAGTGGGGCGGCCTTGGCGGCGGTGCGGTTCCAGACGTGCAGTGGAAAGCCTGCGTCCAGCAGGCGTGTGGCCATGGGCAGGCCCATCAGGCCCGTGCCGAGAAAGGCGATGGCGGGTTTGGAGGAATGTTCTTGCGTCATGCGTATGTATGCCTGTGCCATGTGCGAATGGGCGAGGCGAGCAGGCGGTGTCCTACGGAAGATATGGTCAAGTGTGCAAACCAGGTCGCGTCAGCATACCGATGCGCTATATTGCCACGCTCTTTTCAACTAGGCAGGGGGACAGACATGCGCATTGGCGTCCCGTCGGAGACGGCGGCAGGTGAGACCAGGGTTGCGGCCACGGCGGAAACGGTCAGAAAGCTGGTGGCCCAGGGCCATGCCGTCCAGGTGCAAAGCGGTGCGGGTCAGGCTTCGGCCCAGACGGATGACGCCTATCGTGCAGCCGGCGCTGAAATCGTCGACGCACGCACGGCCGCGGCGGCGGAACTGGTGCTTAAGGTGCGTGCGCCGCAGCACGACGAACTGGCTGACTATACGCCTGGCGCGGTGCTGGTGGGCATGCTTGATCCCTTCGATGCCGAAGGGCTGCAGCGGCTGGCCAGCGCCGGACTGACGGCATTCGCGCTTGAGGCTGCGCCGCGCACCACCCGGGCGCAAAGCCTGGATGTGCTGTCCTCGCAGGCCAACATCGCCGGCTACAAGGCAGTGATCATGGCTGCCAACGCCTATCCGCGCTTTTTCCCGATGCTGATGACGGCGGCCGGTACCGTGAAGGCGGCCAAGGTGGTGGTGCTGGGTGTCGGCGTGGCCGGGCTGCAGGCGATTGCGACTGCCAAGCGCCTGGGCGCCACCATCGAGGCCAGCGACGTGCGCCCGAGTGTGAAGGAGCAGGTCGAGTCGTTGGGCGCCAAGTTCATCGATGTGCCCTACGAGACTGCCGAGGAGCGGGAAGCGGCCGAGGGCGTGGGGGGCTATGCCCGCCCCATGCCGCCCAGCTGGTTGGAGCGCCAGCAGGTCGAAGTGGCCAAGCGCGTGGCCGCCGCCGATGTCGTCATCACCACCGCGCTCATTCCAGGACGCGCCGCACCGACGCTGGTGACCGAGGCGATGGTTCAGGCCATGAAGCCGGGTTCGGTCATCGTCGACATTGCCGCCGGCCGCGGTGCCGATGGCGTGGGCGGCAACTGCCCGTTGACGCAGGCCGGCAAGACCGTCGTCAAGCACGGCGTGACCCTGATTGGCGAGACCAACCTGCCGGCGCTGGTGCCGGCCGATGCCTCGCAGCTGTATGCGCGCAACGTGCTGGACTTCCTGAAGCTGATCCTGTCCAAGGATGAGGGGCTGAAGATCGATCTGGCGGATGACATCGTCGCCGCCTGCCTGATGACGCGCGACGGCAAGGTGGTCAGGGCATGAGCCGCGTCATGCTGCGCGCGAAGCTGCACCGCGCCACCGTCACCGAGGCGGATCTGCATTACGAAGGCTCCTGCGGCATCGACGAAGACCTGCTGGATGCCGCCGACATGCGGGAGTTCGAGAAGATCGAGCTCTACAACGTCAATAACGGCGAGCGCTTTTCCACCTACATCATCAAGGCCCCGCGGGGCTCGGGCACGATCTCGCTCAACGGCGCGGCGGCCCGGCGCGCGCATGTGGGTGACCTGCTGATCATTTGCACCTACGCGCCGATGCCCGAGGAGGCCATTGCCCACCATCAGCCGCGAATCGTGCTGCTGGGCGAGGGCAACCGTATCGAGGCCATCAAGCCGGCCCACGGCTGAGCTGCGCTTCGTTCACCCCGTCAATCACTCAAGGAAAGAGATATGGATGCCGTATCGCACATCGTCACCAATCTGATCATCTTCGTGCTGGCCATCTATGTGGGCTACCACGTGGTCTGGAACGTCACGCCTGCGCTGCATACGCCGCTGATGGCGGTGACCAATGCCATTTCCGCCATCGTCATCGTCGGCGCCATGCTGGCAGCGGCGCTGACGGAGACGCCGCTTGGCAAGACCATGGGCGTGCTGGCCGTGGCGCTGGCGGCCGTCAACGTCTTTGGCGGCTTTCTGGTCACGCGCCGGATGCTGGAGATGTTCAAGAAGAAAGAGCGCAAGGCGCCCACCAAAGCGGGTGAGGAGAAGTCGGCATGAGCATGAATCTCGTCACACTGCTTTACCTGGTGGCCAGCGTCTGTTTCATCCAGGCGCTCAAGGGGCTGTCGCACCCGACGACATCCATCCGCGGCAATGTCTTCGGCATGGCGGGCATGACGATTGCCGTCGTCACTACCTCCGCATTGATCGTCGAGCTCGCGGGTGGCGTCATGGGCCTTGGTTGGGTGCTGCTGGGCTTGCTGGTTGGCGGCTCGGTCGGCGCGGTGATGGCCAATCGCGTCGAGATGACCAAGATGCCGGAGCTGGTGGCCTTCATGCACAGCATGATCGGGCTGGCAGCGGTGTTCATTGCCGTGGCCGCGGTGGCCGAGCCCTGGGCCTTTGGCATTGCCGCGCACGGCCAGCCCATTCCCGGTGGCAACCGCATCGAGCTGGCGCTGGGCGCGTTCATTGGTGCCATCACCTTCACGGGCTCGGTGATTGCCTTCGGCAAACTCTCGGGCAAATACAAGTTCCGGCTGTTTCAGGGCAAGCCGGTGCAGTTCAAAGGGCAGCACTGGCTGAATCTGCTGCTGGGCCTGCTGGCGGCGTTCTTCGTATTCGGCTTCTGGCACTCGCAAAGCTGGATCGATATCGTGCTGGTCATTGCGCTGGGCTTTGCGCTCGGTGTACTGCTGATCATCCCCATTGGCGGTGCCGACATGCCAGTGGTGGTCTCGATGCTCAACAGCTACTCCGGCTGGGCCGCCGCCGGTATCGGCTTCTCGCTCAATAACGCCATGCTCATCATTGCCGGCTCGCTGGTGGGCAGCTCGGGGGCGATTTTGAGCTACATCATGTGCAAGGCCATGAACCGCAGCTTCTTCAACGTCATTCTCGGCGGCTTCGGCGGCGACGCTGCTGCGGGTGGCGCGGCAGGTGGCGAGCAGCGCAACGTCAAGAGTGGCAGCGCCGACGATGCGGCATTCCTGCTGGGCAATGCCGACAGCGTAGTCATCGTGCCCGGCTATGGTCTGGCAGTGGCGCGCGCGCAGCATGCGGTCAAGGAGCTCGCGGCCAAGCTCACCGAGAAGGGCATCACGGTCAGGTACGCCATCCATCCCGTCGCTGGACGCATGCCTGGGCACATGAACGTGCTGCTGGCCGAGGCCGAGGTTCCGTACGACCAGGTCTTCGAGATGGAGGACATCAATGGCGAGTTCGGCCAGGTCGACGTGGCCATCGTGCTGGGCGCCAACGACGTGGTCAACCCGGCTGCGCACACCAAGGGCAGTCCGATCTATGGCATGCCGATTCTCGAGGCCTACAAGGCCAAGACGGTCATCGTCAACAAGCGCTCCATGGCCGCCGGCTACGCGGGCCTGGACAACGCGCTGTTCTACATGGACAAGACCATGATGGTCTTTGGCGATGCCAAGAAAGTGGTGGAAGACATCACCAAGGCCATCGAGTAACGCCACGGCGGGGCGCTGCCGCATAATGCGTACCGTCTACGCAGCACGTGCCAATGCAAGCGGCGCAGCGCCTGCGTTGGTGCGCGTGTTACCTTTGTCAGTCAAGCAAATACACATGAGCAAACAGGAATGGGCCCCGGGCCTGGAAGTGCAGGGCATTGATCCACCGCTTTCTTTGGGTGATTTCCGGCTGATCGCCTTTGACATGGATTCGACGCTGGTGACCTCCGAGTGCGTGGACGAGATTGCCGACGTGGTAGGTAAGAAAGCCGAGGTGGCGGCGATCACCGAAGCGGCCATGCAGGGCGTCATTACGGACTACAAGGAAAGCCTGCGCCAGCGCGTGGCCCTGCTCAAAGGGGTGCGGTTGGAGCAGTTGGAAGCGGTCTACAACGACCGTGTGCGGCTGACCGAGGGTGCCGAAAGGCTGGTTGCTGCCTGCAAGCAGGCGGGGTTGAAGACCATTCTGGTCTCCGGCGGCTTTACCTTCTTCACCGACCGGATCAAGGCTCGGCTTGGGCTGGATTTTTCGCGTGCCAATCTGCTGGAAGTCCAGGACGGCGCGCTGACGGGGCGACTGCTGGACCAATCCTGGGGCGACATCTGCGACGGGGAGGAAAAGCGCAAGGCGGTGTTGGACCTCGCATCGCTGATGGGCATTTCGCCCACGCAGGTCATTGCGGTGGGCGATGGCGCCAACGACATTCCTCTGATGCAGGCCGTTGGCCTGTCGGTTGCCTTCCACGCCAAGCCGCGCGTGCGCTCGGTGGCCAAGGTGGCGATCAATCAGGGCGGGCTGGATCGCCTGCTGGAAGTGACGAGACCTGCTTCCTGATTTCTTGCGCGATGGGTGGTGTCCGACAGGGGCTGCCCACCTCGGGCTACAACGGTCGCTCCTCTGTCTTGCCTAGAGTCGGGGTAGCTGTTATCAATTTTTCGGGCAACGTAGGCGTCGCTCCTCTGTCTTGCCTAGAGTCGGGACTATTGATCGGGACGGCTTGGGCGCAGTGTCTGTGCTCTTGAGCCGTTGCGGCCAATAACCCTCTATCACTCGCGCAAGGAGCAACAAGCATGACCAACAAGGACCAAATCGAAGGCACTTGGCGTCAGTTCAAGGGCAAGATTCAGGAGAAGTGGGGCAAGCTCACCGACGACGACCTCGATGTGATTGCCGGCAAGAAGGAGCAATTCCTTGGCGCGCTGCAGAAAAAGGAAGGGCTGGCCCGGGGGAGGAAGCCGAAAAGCAGCTGGAAGAATGGCAGCGTCAGAATCCCGACTACCGCTTCGATGACTGATTGCCCCAGCGCCGCCGGCCAGTGAAGGCGGCGCGGCCAGCGTCTAACTCCCGCTGAAAGGCCCGGTTGATGCCCGCATCTGCCGGGCCTTTTGGCCGGTGGTACTTTGCCTGGCTGCCCGTCGGGTTGCCTCGCCAGAGGCACGCCGCGGCGTTGCCAATCCTCGCCGGGCCTCCAGTCCGACTGTGGTTTGCGCCTTGCATTGCATCGCCTGGTGAGGCGACGCGGTGCGTGAAAAGACCGTAAACAGGTTCTTACTGCGACGGCGGCTGCAGTCCGAGAATCCACCGGGCCAACGCCCGCGCATCGGCTTCGCTGACGCGGGTATTGGGCGGCATCGGCACAGGGCCGTAGACGCCCTTGCTGCCATGGCGAATGTGGTCGACCAGCACATCCTCGGCATCGGCCTCCCCCGCGCGGCGCCTGGCCACCTCGCGGAAGGCGGGCCCGACGACTTTGCGATCAACCTGATGGCAGGCAACGCAGGCATTGGCACGGGCAAGCTGCTCATCGGCATGTAACGGTGCACCTGCCGCCAGCAGACCAAGCAGTACGCTGGCCTGCAGCACGGCAGTAAGGCAATGGAATGCCGGTTGGCGGTAAAGACGAAACACGAACATCCTGTAGACGACGAAACAAACAGCCCGCCAGCCTAGCACAGCGCCAGCAGATGCGGCGGCGCGGACAGCCTTTCCTGACTGGCGCAGTGCACCTACCGGGTGCGGAGCGGCGCAGTGCACCGGTGCATCGCGCCGCTCTCGGAGCGGGGCGATCCTGCCTCGGCAGCAGGTTCAATATGTCTTAATGAAATTAGTAAATTCAAAAATAGTATTTATTTGAATATAAAACTGTCTCTACCATTGCGTCTCATTGGTTCGACCGGATGAGCGGTTGCCATTTTTTCACCCGGGCGCTGGTGTCGGCGGGCCGGCAGACAAACGCACAAAAGGGATGACATGCAAAGGTGTTGACGCTCGGTCCAGCTGTTCCAGGCCCCCTAATCATGCGCCACGGTGCGGCATGCACGCCCGCATCCGGAGGCTGACACCCGCATTCCATCTTCAGAGAAACCCCATGAAGCATTTCGTTCGCAACACGTTGATCGGCGCAATGGCCGCCCTCACGATGGCCGGCGCCGCGCTGGCACAGACCGTCGAGATCCTGAACGTCTCCTACGATCCCACTCGGGAGTTCTACCGCGAGTACAACGCCGCTTTTGCCAAGCACTGGAAGCAGGAGAGTGGCCAGGATGTCGTGGTACGTCAGTCGCATGGCGGATCCGGTTCGCAGGCACGTAACGTGATCGATGGACAACCCGCCGACGTGGTCACGCTGGCACTGGCCTACGATGTGGATGCGCTGCGCCAGCGCGCGCAGCTCATTCCCGAGAACTGGCAGTCGCGCCTGCCGTCCAACAGCTCACCCTACACCTCGACCATCGTGCTGCTGGTGCGCAAGGGCAATCCCAAGAACATTCAGGACTGGGACGATCTGGTGCGCGACGATGTCGAGGTCATCACCCCCAACCCGAAGACGTCCGGTGGCGCACGCTGGAACTATCTTGCCGCCTGGGGCTACGCGCTCAAGAAGAATGACGGCGACCAGGACAAGGCCTATGCCTTCGTCGAACGCCTGTTCCAGAATGTACCGGTGTTGGACTCCGGTGCGCGGGGCGCGACCAACACCTTTGTGCAGCGTCGCCTTGGCGACGTGTTCATTGCATGGGAGAACGAGGCGATTCTTTCGGTCGAGCAGCTGGGCAAGGGGCAGTATGAGATCGTCGTGCCGTCGGTGAGCATCCTGGCCGAACCACCCGTGACGGTGGTGGACAAGGTGGTGGATCAGCGCGGCACCCGCGCAGTCGCCGAGGCGTATCTGGAGTACCTCTATAGCAAGGAGGGCCAGCGCATCGCCGGCAAGCACTATTACCGGCCGACCGATCCTGAAGTGGCCAAAGAGTTTGCCGAGCAGTTCCCCCAGCTTGAGCTGTTCACGATCGATGAAGTGTTCGGTGGCTGGGGCAAGGCCCAGGCCGAGCACTTCAATGACGGCGGCAGGTTCGATTCCATCCTTGAGGCGCTGGCCAAGCGCTGATGCGCCAGGAGTGAGCGAGGCAATGCCCGCCTAGCGGGCATTGCCCCTTTCGGGCGGCCGCTCCCTGATCGCACGAGTTCCCACAGAACCATTCTCAAGCCATGCCATCCGCTGCTGTTCGCGCCAAGCGACCCGTCATCCCTGGATTTGGGTTGACGATGGGATTCACGCTGCTCTATCTGACTTTCATTTTCATGATCCCCGTCGGTGGACTGCTGCTCTACACGTCCACGATGAGCTGGGAGGACTTTTGGAGCGCCATCAGCCATCCGCAGGTGGTGGCGTCCTACAAGCTGTCGATTGGTGCGTCACTGATCGGCGCCACCATCAATCTGGTGTTCGGCGGACTCGTGGCGTGGGTGCTGGTGCGCTATCACTTTCCGGGCCGCAAGTTCATCGACGCACTGGTTGATCTGCCATTTGCGTTGCCCACGGCCGTGGCCGGCATTGCGCTGGTGACGCTGTATGCGTCCACCGGTTGGGTCGGCCAGTATCTGGAGGTCCATGGCATTCGCATCGCCTACACCCAGTTGGGTGTGATCGTTGCGCTCACCTACATCGGCCTGCCATTCGTGGTGCGTACGGTCCAGCCCGTACTGGAGGATCTGGACGCCGAGCGGGAGGAAGCGTCTGCCAGCCTGGGTGCCTCGCGCCTGACGACACTGCGGCGAGTCGTGCTGCCCGCACTGCTGCCAGCGTTGCTGACCGGCTATGCGCTGGCCTTTGCGCGCGCGCTGGGCGAATATGGCTCGGTGGTCTTCATCTCCGGCAACTTGCCCTATCGCACCGAGATCGCGCCCTTGCTGATCGTGCAGAAGACCGAGCAATACGACTACCAGGGCGCAGCCGCAATCGGCACGGTGCTGCTGCTGGCGGCATTTTTGCTGTTGCTGGCCATCAATGGGCTGCAGTGGTGGACTTCGCGTCGCAGCCAGTGAAGGAGTCAGTGCAATGACGGAAACAACATCCTCTGCAAAGCCAGAGCTGCTGGCGATCGCCAGCTTGGCAGATGACACGCGTCTGCGGGCGGGAGCCGCGGCGCGCCGCCGCGCCAAGTCCGGCGTGTGGCGCCGCGCCAACGAGGAGCCGGCGTGGTTGCGTTGGACGCTGATCGGCATAGCGCTCACTTTCCTCACGCTGATGCTGGTGCTGCCGTTGGTCGTGGTGATTTACGGGGCGTTCGAGCAGGGACTGCGCGTCTGGTGGGAGGCGATCAAGGAGCCTGATTCGCTGGCAGCCATTCGTCTGTCGCTTTTTGTCGTGCTGATCGTAGTGCCCGTCAACACCATCTTCGGCGTTGCGGCGGCCTGGGCGATTGCCAAGTTCGAGTTCCGCGGCAAGTCGGTGCTGATCTCCATCATCGACATGCCGTTTGCGATCTCACCAGTCGTGGTCGGGCTGATCTTCGTGATCCTGTTCGGCTCGCAGGGTTGGCTCGGGCCGTGGCTGTCCGAGCATGACATCCGCATCATCTTTGCCGTGCCTGCCATCGTCATCGTCATTCTGTTCGGAACCATGCCGTTCATTGCACGCGAGCTGATTCCGCTGATGCAGCAGCAGGGCAAGGAGGAGGAGGAAGCGTCACTGACACTGGGAGCCAATGGCTGGCGCACGTTCCTGCGCGTGACGCTGCCCAACATCAAGTGGGGACTGATCTACGGCGTGATCCTCTGCAACGCCCGGGCACTGGGCGAGTTCGGTGCGGTGGCCGTCGTCTCCGGGCGGGTGCGGGGCGAGACCAACACCATGCCGCTGCACATCGAGGTGCTCTACAACGAGTACATGTTCACGGCGGCGTTTGCGGTTTCCTCACTGCTGACCGGACTGGCGTTGCTGACGATTGCGCTCAAGAGCCTGGTCGAATGGATGGATGCGCGCCATCACGTTCATGAATGAGGCAGGCGAGATCGCCGGACTTATCCGAATCCGAAATTCACTCAAGGTACTGCCATGAGCATCGAAGTACAACACGTCAACAAGCGTTTCGGCGATTTCGTCGCCGTCGACAATGTCAGCCTGCAGTTCAACGAGGGGGAGTTGACAGCGCTGCTGGGGCCATCGGGCTCGGGCAAGACCACGCTGCTGCGCATCATCGCAGGGCTGGAGCAGCCCGACAGCGGAACCATCCGCTTTCACGGGCAGGATGTGACTGACCAGCACGTCAGCAGTCGGGGCGTCGGCTTCGTGTTTCAGCATTACGCACTGTTCAAGCACATGACGGTATTCGACAACGTTGCTTATGGCCTGACGGTACGGCCGCGCGCGACACGGCCCAGCAAGCAGGAAATTCGGCGGCGCGTGATGCATCTGCTGGAGATGGTGCAGCTGCACTGGACGGCCGATCGCATGCCTTCGCAGCTCTCCGGCGGTCAGCGTCAGCGCATCGCGCTGGCGCGGGCGCTGGCCGTCGAGCCCCGCGTGCTACTGCTGGATGAACCGTTTGGCGCGCTGGACGCCAAGGTCCGCGCCGAGTTGCGCGCCTGGCTGCGCCGTCTGCATGATGAGATCCACGTCACCAGCCTGTTTGTTACGCATGATCAGGAGGAGGCATTGGAAGTCTCCGATCGCGTGGTCGTAATGAACAAGGGGCGCGTTGAGCAGGACGGCGATCCGCAGACGCTGTACGACCAGCCAGCCAATCCCTTCGTGTACGACTTTCTCGGTAACGTCAACCTGTTCCGTGCCCGCATCCGTGACGGCTATGCCGACATCGGCAGCTTGCGCCTGCGCACGCCGGAGTATGCGGGCCAGAAGGACAGCCCTGCCATCGCCTACATCCGTCCGCACGACATCGAGGTGTTCAATGTACCTGCCGATGGGGCGCTGCCCGCACGCATCGAACGCGTGGCGGTGGTCGGACCGCGCGTGCGGCTGGAGCTGCGCACCGAGGCCAGTGACGAGGTGGTGCATGCGGAACTGTCCAAGCGGCACTACCTTGCCCTGACGTTGCAGCAAGGGGGCAGCGCCTGGATCCGGCCTGTCAACGCGCGCGTCTTCCTTGACGACGAGGCGGTGGCGGCGTAAGAACCTGTTCACGATCTTCTCATGTGCCGTGCTGCTCTGGCTGCGGCGGCTGCGCAGCGAAGCCATGGCGAAAGACTTCTCGCAGGTGGC
The DNA here is from genome assembly GCF_001005215.1 of Lampropedia cohaerens. Taxonomy (GTDB): domain Bacteria; phylum Pseudomonadota; class Gammaproteobacteria; order Burkholderiales; family Burkholderiaceae_C; genus Lampropedia; species Lampropedia cohaerens. Next base: position 91,683 of record NZ_LBNQ01000012.1, on the reverse strand, counting down.
TGATTAGTGCCTGCACGGCGCGCGGCACGCTGGGAGCCCAGGGGCGCAGCGCATAGATCCTCTCGCCAAAATAGCCCTGCACTTGCCAGCGTGGCAACACGGGCAATAGCGCCTGCGGATCGTTGACCGTCGGCGTTCCGGTGATGGCACTGAAGTCCGGCAACAGCGCGATGCCCAGGCCCGCCTGGGCTGCCTGCCGCAGGACCTCGCTGTTGTTGGCCTTGACTGGACCCTGGATGGGCACGGTGACCGGCTCGCGGCCGGTGCGTGTGAGCGTCCAGCTTTGCGGGGTGCTGCGTCCGCGCAGGTACAGCAGGCAGGCGTGCTGCGCCAGTTCCTGTGGCATGCGCGGCGTGCCGTAGCGCGTCAGGTAGGCGCGGCTGGCCACCAGCAGGCTGCGGCTGCCACACAGCTCCCAGGCAACCAGATTGTCCGGCGGTGCGGCGCTGTGCCGGATGGCCAGATCGAAGCCTTCCTGCACCAGATTGGTCAGGCGGTCATTGAGGTCCAGTTCGACGTGGATGCCGGGAAATCGCTGCAGAAACTGGGCGAGGGCAGGCATCAGATGTTGGCGTCCCAGCGCCACTGGTGTGGTGATGCGCACCACGCCGCGCGGCGTCTCGGCCAGATCACGCACTGCAGCAAAGCTGTGCGCAATGCGGGCGAATGCCGGCCCTGTCTCTGCCACCAGCTGCTCGCCCGCGGCGGTCAGCACCACTGCGCGGGTCGAGCGTTGCACCAGTGGTACGCCCGCGGTGCGCTCCAGCGCACTGATGTGCTGACTGACAGTGGCCTTGGACAGGCCGAGCTGGCGCGCCGCCTCTGTATAGCTGCGCGTGCGGCCAATGATGGTCAGCAGGTGCAGGTCATTGAAAAGGTGCTGGGTTCGGGCGTCGCCGGAAAGGGCATTGGCTGTGTCTGGCCTGGATTCATTGTTTGGCATGACAAACAATGTAGTCGAAGTTTTTGGCTTTTCAAACCTTGCGCATGTTCCTAGACTGGCCCCAGCGCTGTATGCCCTGCGAACCTGTCCGCGATCCTTCCGTACGCCACCTTCGTACGCTGCGAACGACGAACGGGTTCCAGGGGCTTGCCGCACGTCTTCAACCGAGCAGGAGTGCATTTGATGAATCCGACAACCATCGCCCACTGGATCGCTGGTCAGCGCCAGGCTGCCAGCAGTGGCAAAAGCCAGGTGGTCACCAATCCCGCGACCGGTGCCGTGACGGCAGAGGTCCAGTTTGCCAGTGTGGCGGACGTGGATGCTGCGGTCGCCGCTGCCAGGGCTGCCTTTCCGGCTTGGGCCGCACTGCCGGCGCTGCGACGTGCACGCATTCTGTTCAAGTTCCTGGAGCTGCTCAATGCGCACCGCGATGATCTGGCGCGCATGATCACGGCCGAACACGGCAAGGTCTTTACCGATGCGCAGGGTGAGGTCACGCGCGGCATCGAGATCGTCGAGTTCGCCTGCGGCATTCCCCAGCTGCTCAAGAGTGGCTATACCGAACAGGTTTCCACCAACATTGACAACTGGACGCTGCGGCAGCCGCTGGGGGTGGTTGCCGGTATCACGCCGTTCAACTTTCCAGTGATGGTGCCGATGTGGATGTTTCCGGTGGCGCTGGCCTGCGGCAATACCTTTGTGCTCAAGCCCAGTCCGACCGATCCCAGCCCCAGTCTGTTTCTTGCCGAATTACTCCAGCGGGCGGGGCTGCCCGATGGCGTGTTCAACGTGGTGCAGGGTGACAAAGTGGCGGTCGATGCTTTGCTGGAGCATCCGGATGTCAAGGCGCTGTCCTTCGTGGGATCGACACCGATTGCCAATTACGTCTACGAGACCGGCGCGCACCACGGCAAGCGCGTGCAGGCGCTCGGCGGCGCCAAAAACCATCTGGTGGTGATGCCCGATGCGGACATGGACCAGGTCGTCGACGCCTTGATCGGCGCTGCCTACGGCTCAGCGGGCGAGCGCTGCATGGCTGTCAGCGTGGCCGTGTTCGTGGGCGAGGGTACAGCAGAGAAAGTGCTGCCCAAGTTGATCGCGCGTACCAAGGCGTTGAAGGTGCTCAAGGGCGACAATCTGGAAGCGGAGATGGGCCCGATCGTCACCCGTGCAGCGCTTGAGCGCATCACTGGTTACATCGAGCAGGGCGTCCAGGAAGGCGCCCAGCTGTTGGTGGATGGCCGCAACTTCGACGGCAGCCGCGCCGGCGAGGGCTGCAGCGGTGGCTTCTGGCTCGGTGGCACGCTGTTTGACCATGTCACCACCGACATGCGCATCTACAAGGAAGAGATTTTCGGCCCGGTGCTGGCCTGCGTGCGCGTGAAGGATTTTGGCGAGGCCGTGGACATCATCAACGCCCACGCGTTCGGCAATGGCGTGTCCTGCTACACGCGCGATGGCCATATCGCACGCGAGTTCGGACGCCGCATTGAAGTCGGCATGGTTGGCATCAACGTGCCGATTCCGGTGCCGATGGCCTGGCACGGCTTTGGCGGCTGGAAGAAAAGCCTGTTTGGCGACATGCATGCCTACGGCGAGGAGGGCGTGCGCTTCTATACGCGACAAAAGAGCATCATGCAGCGCTGGCCACAGGCAACCGCCAAGGGTGCAGAATTCGCGATGCCGACCAGCAAGTGAGTGCCAATGCCCTGCCATCGCCGCAGGGCAATAGGGTCAGAAGGCCGCGCACATGCGTGGATCGTGCGCGATGACAGCGATGAGAACAACGACAGGAGACAACCATGTACCAGGCGGGCACAGCGGCCGCAGCGCCACTGCAGTTTGATTACATCGTCATCGGAGCGGGCTCGGCCGGGGCGCTGCTGGCCAACCGGCTCAGCAGCAATCCGGCCCATCGCGTGCTGCTGATCGAGGCGGGCGGACGGGACAACTACCATTGGATCCACATTCCCGTCGGCTACTTGTACTGCATCGGTAACCCGCGTACCGACTGGCTGTATTGCACTGAACCAGCACCGGGCCTCAATGGCCGGACCCTGCGCTATCCGCGCGGCAAGGTCCTGGGAGGTTGCTCCAGCATCAATGGCATGATCTACATGCGTGGTCAGGCGCGGGACTACGACCATTGGGCACAGCTGACTGGCGACGCGTCGTGGAGTTGGCAGCATGTGCTGCCTTACTTCATGCGCCATGAGGACCACTATCGGCTCGATGCAGATGCGCCGCCATTTGCGTCGGCGGAGCAGCAGCGCACATTTGCCCGCTTTCACAGTGGCGCGCGCAATCCGCCGGATGCCCCAGCGGGCACGGGGCGCGAATGGCGGGTTGAAAGGCAGCGACTGCGCTGGCCCATCCTGGAAGCCTTCGCCCACGCCTGCGAGCAGGCCGGTATTCCCGCCACAGAAGACTTCAATCAAGGGGACAATGAAGGCGTCAGCTATTTCGAGGTGAACCAGAAATCGGGCTGGCGCTGGAACACGGCCAAGGCGTTTCTGCGGCCGATTGCGCGCAGGCCCAATTTCACACTTTGGACGGGCGCACAAGTACGGAAATTGGCGCTGGAGCGGCAAGCAGACGGCAGTTTGCGCTGCACTGGCGTGCAGGTCTTTCATGACCGAGAGTGCATGACGGTACAGGTGCGCTGCGAAGTGGTGCTCAGTGCGGGAAGCATTGGCTCACCCCAGATCCTGCAGCTGTCTGGCATTGGCGACGGGGCGCTGCTGCAACGCCACGGCATTGGCGTGCAGGCCGATCTGCCGGGCGTTGGGGAGAACCTGCAGGACCACCTGCAGATTCGCTCGGTCTATCGCGTCGAAGGCGCGCGCACGCTCAATACCGTGGCAGGCAGGCTGTGGGGCAAAGGCATGATCGGGCTGGAGTACCTTCTCAGGCGCAGTGGCCCGATGAGCATGGCGCCGTCCCAGCTGGGCGCTTTCACACGCTCGGATGCCAGCCAGCCATACCCCAACATCCAGTATCACGTGCAGCCGCTCAGTTTGGATGCCTTTGGCGAGCCGCTGCACGCGTTCGATGCTTTCACTGCCAGCGTCTGCAATCTCAACCCCACGTCACGTGGCAGCGTGCGTATCCAGTCGCCGGATTTTCAGGTGGCACCAGCAATCGCGCCGAACTACCTGCAGACGCCTGAAGATCGCCAGGTGGCGGCCGACAGCCTGCGGGTGACGCGCCGCATCGTCGCGCAGCCGGCGCTGGCGGGGTTCCGCCCGGTCGAGTGGAAGCCCGGCCTGCAATACCAAAGTGATGAGGAGCTGGCCCGGCTGGCCGGTGACATCGCCACTACCATCTTCCATCCGGTGGGCACCTGCAAGATGGGCGGTGATGCGGATGCGCAGGCCGTCGTTGACAGCCGACTGCGCGTACGGGATGGCCGGGGCGGGCGCATCGCCGGGCTGCGTGTGGTCGACGCCAGCGTGATGCCCACCATCACCAGCGGCAATACCAACAGCCCGACGCTGATGATTGCCGAGAAGGCCGCCGCCGATATCCTGCAGGCCGCATGGAGGTGGTGAACAGAACGGCCTCCATGGCGGCGAACCGCGTCAGAGAAACACGACGGTCTTGCTGCCGTTGATCAGGATGCGGTGCTCGCTGTGCCACTTGACGGCGCGTGCCAGCACCTGGCTTTCGGTGTCGCGCCCGCGCGCAGTGAGGTCCTCCACCGAATCGGTGTGGGAGGCGCGAGCGACGTCCTGCTCGATGATTGGGCCCTCGTCCAGATCGGCCGTGACATAGTGAGCCGTGGCGCCGATCAGCTTGACGCCGCGCTCATGCGCCTGGTAGTAGGGCCGCGCGCCCTTGAAGCTCGGCAGGAAGCTGTGGTGGATGTTGATGGCCCGGCCGCTGAGCTTGGCGCTCAAGTCGTCCGAGAGAATCTGCATGTAGCGGGCCAGCACGACCAGTTCGGCCTTCTCGTTCTGGATGATCTCGTACTGGCGAGCCTCTGCCGCAGCCTTGGTATCGGCCGTCACCGGTACGTGGTGGAAGGGCACGTTGTAGCTGGCCGCAAGCTGGTAGAAGTCGCGGTGGTTGCTGATGATGGCGCGGATGTCGATCGGCAGCAGACCGCTCTTCCAGCGAAACAGCAGGTCGTTGAGGCAGTGGCCTTCGCGACTGACGAACACCACGGTCGGCACGGGTTTGCGCGCATCGTGGAGTTTCCAGGCCATCTCGAACGCCGGCGCGAATGCGGCCAGGCTTTGCTGCAGCTCCTCCAGGCTCTGCCCTTCGACGGAAAAGCGCACCCGCATGAAGAACAGGCCGGTGCTCTGGTCGTTGAACTGGGCCGCTTCGTCGATGTTGGCGCCCTTGTCGAGCAGAAAGCCGGAGACGGCATGCACCAGACCTTTACGGTCCGGGCAGGAGAGGGTAAGAATGTAGGCAGGTGTTGCATCAGACATAAGGAGCGCGATTTTCGCACCAAATCCGTGTGCGTGCGCCGTCACAGCTGGGACTTGATGGGCAGCCAGCTGAGCACGCGCACGAGCGCGCGCTGGCGCCAGCTGCTCAGTGGCTCCTGGGTGTGAACAATCGGAGGATCGCCACGCTCGTGCCAGCGGATGTTGCCTTCGCCATCCAGACGCACCGCATAGCTGTAGGCGGGGCTGGTCAGCAGGCGGTATTCCTCGAGCAGCGCGGCGTACAGCCCTGGGTTGTCAAAGGCCACACCCATCTCGGTGTTGAGGTTGATCGAACGCGAGTCCATGTTGAACGAGCCAATGAAGCCGCGCGAGCCATCAAGGAGGTAGGCCTTGGTATGCAGACTTGCGCCGCTGCTGCCAAACAGGGAGCTTTCGCTGCCTGGGACAGCGCGAATCTCATACAGCGAGAAGCCTTTTTCCAGCAGTTGCCTGCGGTATTGCATATAGCCACTGTGCACGGCCAGCACGTCGTTGGCAGCCAGGGAGTTGGTGATGATGCCCACGTCCGCGCCGTTTGCCGTCAGCGTGGAAAACAACTGCTGCATGCTGTCGTGGTCGGGCACGAAATACGGCGAGATGATGTAGGCGCTTTCCGTGGCCGAGGCGAGATCCTGCATGACATGGCGGTAGAGCCATTGTGTGCGGTCGCCATCAGCGTGCTTGAGAGGTGGGTCAGACAGGATCTGGAAATGCGCGCTCCAGAATGGCGTGAGTGTCCTGGCGAAGTAGCGGATCAGTGCCGGGGACTGGCTGACGCGCTGTAAATACTGGCGTGCCTGATCGCTGCGTGCCTCCTGGCGGATGCTCGCCATCACCTCCGCCAGCGCCGGTGCCTGCTTGCTGCTGAGCGCATCGACCGGAATGGCGGCCTGGCTGTTCCAGAACCGGTCGAAGATGGCGCTGGCCTGGTCGGTGACCGGACCAAACAGCAGCAGGTCGAGATCACGGAAGTTGGTGTCGGCGGCGGCATCGAAATACTCGACGCCGATATTGCGACCGCCCACGATGGCCATGCGGTTGTCGACAATCCAGGCCTTGTTGTGCATGCGATGGTTGATGCTCCAGGCGCGCTGGATCATCTCCAGCAGACGCCCGACACCATCGCGGTTGCGAAACGGGTTGTACAGGCGCACTTCGATGCGGGGATGCTGGCTCATGGCCAGCAGCGCCGGATCCTTGCCGGCCATGGTGATGTCATCGAGCAGCATGCGCACGCGCACGCCCCGTTCGGCCGCTTCCCACAGTGCCTTGAGCAGCAGGTGGCCGGTGATGTCGTCCTTCCAGATGTAGTACTGCACGTCGATGCTGCGCCCGGCCTGCCGTGCCGACATGGCGCGTGCGGCAAAAGCGTCCAGGCCTTCGGTGAGCATCAGTGCACCACTTTGGCCTGGCGGACGCTGATCCAGCAGTGGTTCAACCTCACGATCGATGGCGGTCTCACCGGGCGTGACGGCCAGGACATGACTGGGTGCGCCGCTGGCTCTCGGTGTCAGGTGCTCGGCAAGCAAAAGGCCACTAATGGCCAAAACCGCCAGCACGACGAGCAGCCACGCGATGGTGAGAAGAAGGTGTTTGCGCATGCGACGAGGGCGTTGGGAGAAGGGAGTGGTCCTGTCGTGACCAGTGATCGCGCGGATCAGGGCAGGGCGTCGCCTTCGCCCTCTCCGAGGGGCCTGCGCATTGTAGGCCGCTGCGAGACACGCAAGCACCGCCGCAAGGCGCGCCGCATGCACGCGGCACGCAAAAGCGGGCCAATGGCCCGCCGCTTACGAAAGCGAAGCAAGCAGTGTAGGCAAGGCGCCTGCGCCTGCGGCATTCAGTGGATCAACACCGGGTGCTGGGCTAGGCCGGTGTAGCTGTCAAGGGTGTCTTCCACCTCTTCCTGCGTGGGCGTGTTGCGTTGCCACTCCTGGATCTGCGCGTGAAAGACCTCGGCCCAGCTGCCGTCCAGATACACCTCACGCCCCGAGCGCTTGTCGACGATCTCGAACCCGTGGCGCACCAGCGCGTGGACGCCTTGCACGGCGGAATCCGCGTGCGCATGGGGCACATCCTGTTGCATGTGGACGACGGAAAAGGCCTCCGAGTCATAAAGAGTATTCATGGAATCCTCCACAGAGATAGGTTCATGCCACATGGTTGGGGGCGTATCGCAGGCTTTCAAGTCAGGGGCGTCGCAGGTTGCTCGGAAATGCGCATGCAGTATGCATGAAAAGTGCCAACGTTTCGGCTCCTGCGATCAATCGCCGCTGCTGTCCTGCGGTGTATAGCGGATCAGACGCAAGTCGACGACATCGCCATCGTCCTCGAAATGGATGCGCACGGGTAGATAGCCTGTCTCGGGAGACAGCCAGATTTCGGCCAACTGGTCATCGGGCTTGCGCGGCATGCGCTGGAGCTGGATGGCCGGCAGTTCGCCAGCCGGCAAAGCGATCGGCGCGATCTCCTGTACCTCGAAGACCCAGAATTCCTGCCGGTTGGTAGCCACCGTCCAGATCGGGATCTGCCGGCCCACCGCACGAACCGAGGGGTCGGCCGCGACTGTTGCGGCAAGCTGGAAGAACACACTCAGGCGATCCTGCGATCCGGCCGGCGCCACCAGCGGCGCGCCCGACTCGGTGGCGCTGGCTGTGCCCTGATCGGGGTTGAAGTCGATGTTGCGGCGCTTACGCGAAGAATCCACGAATTTTTGTGGCGCCAGATGGGTCGCTGCGATGCGCCCCTCACTGGTTTGCCAGCGCGTCCCCACGATGGGGGCGCGGATTGCCTGGCGCGCAGCGTAATGTGCACCATCATGGTGCCACAGTAGTTCCGCTTTTGCGCTGTAGCCGAACCCCGAGATTTTTCCCTTTACCTCGAAGTCCATCTTGGCGGGTGCGGGCACGGCAATCGCTGCTGGCAACGGAATCACCGGTGCCGGCGTGGTGGCAAGCGCAGTTTGCCATACCAGCATACACAGCAGGCCGACAGTTACAAAGGGATGGAGGCTGCGGCGCGTCAGCGCGTGCATTGGCGAGAGAATATGGGCCATGGCGTCCTTTTTGATGCACAAGTATGCGCAAGCCTGTGTGGGATGTTTTTGCGCGTATGGTGGTGCGAAACCTCCATTCAGCGAGCTGAAAACGTGTGTCGAGTTCCGTCGTTGGAGTGTCAAGCAGGCTCTCAGAAATCCAGCAGACTGAGCCCAACCGTCAACACCGTACGCTTGAAGTTGTAATCCAGCGTGCTGTCGCCGTAACCGTGGAATATGCCGGTGTAAAGATGCAGATTGCTTCTGCCGCCAGCAAAGCCTTCGCCCAGTGCGTGGTACCACTCCAGCCTGGCGGAGCCGCCCCGTCCTCCCTGCAGGGAGTGGCGCAGCGTCAGCGCCAGGCTGTTGCGATCGTCGAGGGTCCAGTTGCTCAGCAGCTCGGCACGGCCGATCAAGCGCTCGATGCGGGGATTGTCGTCATCTTCAACATCTTCGCTGACGCGCTGCCAGAAGCGCCCCTGTACGAACCACCGCGTGCCGATGTCTGCGCCAAGCATGGCGTAGTACCGGTTCCAGCTGCGCGACAGCGGATTGCTGCGACCGTTGGACTGGTGGTTGAGACCCAATCCCGCATAGCGCAGCCGCACGTCACCAGGGAGCTGCCACTCCAGCGGATAGACGTACATGATCTCCGGCTGATGGTCGGTGTTGCGGAAAGGGCGCGAGATACCGGCGTTGAACACCTGCCAGCTGGCGTTGAGTGTGTAGCCAAACCACAAGGAATCGCGTTTGCTCGGGTGGCCCCGCGTGAGCAGATTGCTGGCCAGTTTGGTGCGCACTGACAGCTGGATATTGGCTTCCTCATGCTGATAGGGCTGATAGCTGGCCAGCCCGTTGAGCGGCGAAGGCGAGTAGGGCTGGCGGTTGATGCGGTCGCCGATCGAAACGGCAATCGTCTGCGGGCGGTAGCCGCGCAGGCGGAAGTTGCCACAATCGGTGTCACTGGTGAGCTCCCAGTATCGGGAGGTACTGTCCAGCGCGCGGTCACGGCAGCCTTCGGCACTGACCGCAGCAAGCGTTGTGGCCAGGCCGGCAGGGGCCTGAACGACGGCCTGTTCGGCGCCCGATGCAGGGGTCGTGCCCTGCGGCTGCGCATGGATGGGTGCGACGCCAACGCCATCCGTGCTGGCCTGCTGCACCTGCTGCCATCGTTGCGCGGAGGCCCAACGGTCGAAACAGGCCAGGCGCTCGCTGTCATTGCCCTCCAGGCGGACGCAGGCCTGCCAGCCGGCATCGGCGCTGGGGACTTCGGCAGTGGCGTCCGTCGTCAGGCTGAACAACGCTGCGCCGAGCGCTGCAGAACCTACCAGATGCAGAGATAGCGGGTGCAACTTGTACCGGGCGGAGGCAGAAGAACAAGGCATGGATCACACAAGGTGAGCAAAGGGTTTCAATGGTGGGAGGGCACCGAAGTGCTGCCAACCATAGCGTACATGCAAACGCGCCGTTGTCAGTTATTGCCCCATGGTCTGGCCGGGGTGGTTTCACCGCATAAGCGAGAAAGGCCGCAGCATGCGCTGCGGCCTTGGCCGAAAGTATCCACCCGACTTGGCGAGTGGCAAAGCCTCTTCAGTGGGCGGGGGGCTTCAGCGCGATGGATTGGGTGGTCTCAACACCGCGGGCAGTCAGGGTCGTCTGTACTTCAATGTAATCCATTTCACGGTACAACTCGGCTGCTGCCATGTTCAATGGCCATGTGATGTAATTGAACAGGGCTTCGAATTCGCTGTCGCTGAAGGCCTCCAGGTCTTCCTTGTCGAGATCCTGCATCAGGTCGGCATAGACGGAACCGGCTACGCCCAGATAAAGGAGCGGAGGCACCTCTGCCGCTGGCGCGTTGATGGCAGTCTGCAGCGCCTGCCGGTTTTCCTCGCCGACGGCAACGCCCAGGGCCTTGTCGCTGACGGCTGCCCAGACGGTCTGCTCCTCACCCAGAAACAGTTGCGCCATGGCCGTATCCAACTGCTTGGGCTCACCGCCAGGCGCCAGGCCCAGCGTGGCCACTTCTGGCACGAAGGTCTGCACCATGCCAATCAGGGCCATTGGATTGGGCGAGGCCACCAGCAAGGTGCCCGCCCCCTGTGCGTTCTCGATGTCGATGTTCGACAGCTCCAGGCGGAAACCGTTGATCCAGCTGGAGGCGGCATACATGATGCCAATGGCCTCGGCGGAATTGCTGGCCATTTCATTGAGGCCTTGCAGGTAGGCACACTGGAACGGTGCGGCATTGACGGCAGCAAATTGCTTTTGCAGCAATGCAGCGGCCGAGGACAGGTTGAGGCCCGCACCGAACACGAACTGGCCACGCTCCGTACCCAGTGCCGGCACAGGCGCGGCCAGTTGCACGAGATCGGACGCCAGGGTCGGCTCGACTTCCCAGAGGGTGTGGATGTCAGCCTGCTTGCTGCTCAGCGCGGTGGCGCCTGCCACGAAGCGCGGCGCCTTGTCAGCCAGTGCCTGCAGTTCGCTGCGGCAGCTTGCATCGACATGCCAGTCGGGCTTTTGTGCCAGTTTGGTGGACAGCCAGGTGTCCTTGCCTTCCTCACCGATCACATCGGCCAGCACGCGCTTGACATCGACAAATCCGCTAGCGCCGCCAGCGAGGTAGCCATACTGCTTGTTGAGGTTGGTGATGACGCCTTCGCTGACGACCGACTGCTCGGGCCGCTGCAGGCCCAACGCTGCAGTCAGCGGGGCCTGATCGCTGCGGACGTCCAGCGTAAGCACCAAGTGCTTGCCCACGATCGCCGAGATCAACCGGGGGGCCTGGGACTCGGGGGCCTCTGCCTCGGCCGTGTCGAAATACCAGTACTTTTGACCATCGATCTCTTCTTGCGGCAGGGGCAGTCCGGCGCGCTGCTGCACTTCTTCAATGAAGGCGGAGAACTTGTCAGGATCGGCTAACTCAAGGCGCAGCACTGGCACGGCATTGACCTCGTAGAACGCGAACAGGCCATTTTCGTCCAGCCCCATACTGGCCAGACCACCAGGTTGCCCGACGCGTTCCTGAAACAGCGCCAGCACGGCATCGGCGCGTTGCTTTGCCTGGGGATCCTCGATGCGCTCTGCGGCGACGCGTCTGGCGCGCTCCAGGCTGTCGCGCAGTGCACCGCCGAGCTGACTGACCCAGCGTGTGTTGAGCGCCTGGTAATCCTTGGGCGCCTGCTTGAGATTGCCGAATGCAAATGCGGTATCCGCGGGTGCGAACGCCAGGGGAATGTCGCGCTGGCCGAAGCCGCCGGTGCCGGCGCAGCCTGCGATGAGTAACGCCACCGCAGTGCCGAGGACGAGGTTCTTGGTCATGTTTTCTCCTTGTTGATTGATGGTCGGCTGCGCGCGCCCTTTGGGCTCACTTGAACTGCACGTCCTGCTGAACCTGCAGCCCCTGTCCGTCAAGCACGTATTGCAGGCGGGTGAAGGCCACGTCTTCATACATGCGTGCGCCGGCAAGCAGCAGCGGCTCCAGCACGTAGCGCAGCTGTTGTTGCGGATCACCGCCGGCGATGGATGCCGGCGACGCGGTCTCCATGTTGGCGACGGCCTGCTGCATCAGCCGGGCGGCATTGACACCATCGGCACCGTAGTACTGCAGCGGAGCGGGCTCGCTCGCCTTGGCCGCAAGGGCGTCTTCAACGGCTTTCTGCTGGTCCGCGCCGATGCCGATGGCCAGGGCCTTGTCGCTGCTGGCAATCCACAATGGTGCATCTGCACCGAGCATGGCGGCCGTAGGCGATTGCAGCGGGCGCGCCTTGCCATCAGGGGCAATGCCTGCAGAGGCCAGCTCCGGCAACATGCTTTGCGCCAGCCCCACCAGCGCCATGGGGTTGCGCGAGGCGATCAGCAGCGTGCCGCTCAGCTGACGGGTCTCGGTGTCGATGGCATCCAGATGCACGCGAATGCCGCTGAAGAATCCGGCTGTGGCAAACAGGCTGGGCAGTGCCTGGCCAACCTGCGCAATGGCCTCGTTGAGTGGCTGCAGCTGCTCGCAGCGGTAGGGCGTGGCGCTAACCGCGTTCGCCTGCTTCTGTAGAAACCCTGCCAGCTGATCGAGATGGATGCCTAGCCCCATTTCAATACCACTGGTTGCACTGCCCAGCCCGGGAACGGGGGCGGTTATCGGCGCCAGCTGGGCAGCGAGATCCGATGCGAGCTCCAGCTGCGCAGCGGCCGTGTAGCGGCTGTCGCTGGCTTGCAGCGTACCGGCCACGAGACGGGGCGCCTTGGCCGCCAGCGATTGCAGTTCCCCCTGGCAAACGACACTTGCTTGCGCGTCCTGCGTATCAGGCGCTGCCAGGTTCAGCCACGTCGTCAGTGCGCGCTGGGTGTCCACCAGCAGGCTGCCGCCATAGGGCTGGTAGCCGTAGATTTCGTGGACCTTGGTCAGTGCTCCGGTGCTGATGATGGATTGGGCCGGTTTCTCCACCCCCAGTAGCGCGGCCAACGTCTCGGCCTGCGTGTGGGGCTGTAGCGCCACCACCAGGTGCTCGCCCACGATGGCAGCGATCAGGCGCGCAGATCCGACCGCTTCGTCCGTGGTGCTGCCGCCTGTCGCCTGCAGCGGCAGGTACCAGAAGGGCTGGTCGCCGACCGAGTCCTGTGCAATGGTCTGGCCAGTGCGCGTCTGCAGCGTATCGATGAACGCGCGGAACTGGTCTGCATCGCTCAACTGCAGCCGCAGCACTGGCGACCCATTCACTTCATAGGCGGCCATCAGGCCATTGAAGGCCAATCCCATGCTTGCCAGCGTTTGCGGCTCCTGCAGACGTTCGCCCACCAGGGTGAGCAAGGCATCGCGGGCAGCGTTCTCACCCTGCGCGGCCAGGCTCTGCTGGGCACGTTGCAGTGACTGCAGCGCTGCCGATTTGAATTGCTCCACCCAGGCTGCGCGGGCGCGCACGAAGGACTCCGGCGCGGGTTCCAGATTGCCATAGACGAATGCGGTGTCGGCAGGCGCAAAGGCCAGGGGAATGCCCTCCTGTGCAGCCTCTTTCTGTGAGCAGGCTGCGAGCGCGGCGGTCAGGGCGAGTGCGATGGCGGTTTTCTTCATGAATGGGAACAGGCAAGGAAATAGGGCGGAGTGGAAACGGATGACTGCTGCTGCGCACGTAGTGCCGCTCGCAGCATGCGCTGAACCGCTCCATTCTTTTTCGGCCCGGCAAATGCGGAAGTAGGTGTTTTTCTCAATCTGATCTGGCCTGCCGGTTGACGTGCAACGATGCTGCAGGCCCCTCCGCCTGCGGTCTGCGCACATCCCAGCTTGCACTGCTCCGGTGCGCACTGACGCCATCATACTGAATCAGTGGGCTGTCGCGCCGAAGTTGTGTGGCGGCCGTCGGGCGTGTGGCGCGCCGCCACCTTGGGGTGTTACCGCTTTTGCTGCGGCATACGGCATACAATAGTGCGCAGTATCACGGCGGATCGACAGTGTTGGTCTGATGGTTGATGAATTTTCCGCACGCATGACATCCTCCGCACTTGTCCCCACGCCCGGCCACGATTTCGCCGATCGCATCGCCGAGGTGAACCGGCATACCGCCGAGACGCGCATCCATGTGCGCGTCAATCTCGACGGCAGCGGCGTCAGCAATCTGCACACGGGCATCGGCTTTTTTGACCACATGCTCGATCAGATCGCCCGCCATGGCCTGATCGATCTGGATGTGCATTGCGAGGGTGATCTGCACATTGACGGGCACCATACGGTCGAGGATGTCGGCATCACCCTGGGGCAGGCGCTGGCGCAGGCAGTTGGCGACAAGAAGGGCCTGCGCCGCTATGGCTATGCGTACGTGCCGCTGGACGAGGCGCTCAGCCGGGCGGTGATTGATCTGTCCGGGCGGCCGGGGCTGTACTTTGACATTCCCTTCACTGCGGCAATGATCGGGCAGTTCGACACCCAGCTGACCTGCGAGTTTTTCCAGGGCTTTGCCAACCATGCGTTGGCGACGGTGCACATCGACAACCTCAAGGGCATCAACGCACACCACCAGGCAGAGACGGCGTTCAAGGCTTTCGGCCGGGCGCTGCGCCAGGCGCTTGAGCGCGACGCGCGCATGGCCGGGGTGATTCCTTCGACCAAGGGCGTGCTCTGACGGGTGGATATTCGGAGGTGGCATGGGGCCGCAGCGGGCTGTCCGCATCGCATCCTCCGGGTATTGCCGGGCGGCGCGCGTTTTCCTCCACCAGCTTCTCTTTTGATTCATGACGAACAGTCCGATTTTGGCGGTGGTCGACTACGGCTCGGGCAATCTGCGCTCGGTCTGGCAGGCGGCGCGCCACGCCGCGGCAGATACCGACTGGCAGGTGGTGCTCACGCAGGACGCGGCCGTCATCCGGTCGGCCCATCGCATCATCTTGCCGGGTCAGGGCGCCATGGCCGACTGCATGCGGGAGTTGCGCGAATCCGGCCTGCTGGAACCGGTGCTGCGCGCAGCAGAGAGCAAGCCCCTGTTTGGCGTGTGTGTGGGCATGCAGATGCTGCTCGACCACAGCGAGGAAGGCGACACGCCATCGCTGGGGCTGATTCCGGGCCGGGTGCAACGTTTTCGGCTGGAGGGGCGGCGCCAACCCGATGGCAGCCGCTACAAGATTCCGCAGATGGGCTGGAACCGCGTCACGCGCCCGCAGGGCCGACCAGCACATCCCATGTGGGCAGGCATTGCCGATGGTAGCTGGTATTACTTCGTGCACAGCTACTACGCGCAGTTGCGCGACGACGCACACTGCGCTGGTCAGGCCGATTACGGCGGCCTGTTTGCCGCCGCGATTGCGCGCGACAACCTGTTTGCCACCCAGTTCCATCCCGAGAAAAGCGCCGATCAGGGCATTGCCCTGTACCGCAACTTTCTGTTCTGGCAACCCTGAGACTTTTCCCCTCCACGACCTACCATGCTGCTGATTCCCGCCATCGACCTCAAAGACGGACACTGCGTGCGCCTTGTGCAAGGCGACATGGACCAATCGACCACTTTCGGCGAGCAGCCCCAGCTGGTCGCCAGGCGCTGGCTCGATGCGGGCGCGCGCCGCCTGCATCTGGTCGACCTCAATGGTGCATTCGCTGGCAAGCCCAAGAACCTCGCTGCCATCAAGGCCATCCTCAAGGAAGTGGATGAAGAGATTCCCGTGCAGTTGGGGGGGGGCATCCGGGATCTGGACACCATCGAGCAGTACATCGACGCCGGCATTGAATACGTCATCATCGGAACGGCCGCGGTCAAGAATCCGGGCTTTCTGCGCGACGCCTGCAGCGCGTTCGGCGGGCACATCATCGTCGGGCTGGACGCCAAGGATGGCAAGGTTGCGACCGATGGCTGGAGCAAGATCACGGGAGCCGACGTGGTCGATCTGGCACGCAAGTTCGAGGACTACGGTGTCGAGTCCATCATCTACACCGATATCGGCCGTGACGGCATGCTCAGCGGCATCAACGTCGACGCGACCGTGCGGCTGGCGCAGTCGGTGGACATCCCGGTCATTGCCAGTGGCGGCCTCAAGGACATCACGGACATCGAAAAGCTCGTTGCCGTGGCCGACGAAGGCATTGAGGGCGTGATCTGCGGTCGCGCGATCTATACCGGCGATCTCGACTTCGCCAGTGCGCAGGCGCGCGCCGACGCGCTGCTGGGTGATCAGGCGTGATGGATGCGTCGACTGTGCAGCCGGCTGCGCTGGAGGCACCGGGGCTGCATGCGCATCTGTTGCATGGCCTGCCAGCGCTGACGCTGGTGGGGCCAGCCGGTGATCGCGCAACGGTGTTGATGCACGGAGGACAGCTTGTTTCCTGGCGGACGGGTGATGGCGCCGAGCATCTCTACTTGAGTTCGCGCGCCCAGCTGGATGGCCAGAATGCCGTGCGTGGCGGCGTGCCGGTGTGCTTTCCGCAGTTCAGCCAGCGTGGTCCGTTAATGCACCATGGCTTTGCCCGCAACCTGCCGTGGCGGCTGAAGGCGCATGTGCTGGCCGACTCGCAGCAGCTGGTGTTGCAGCTGGCGGACGGGCCTGTCAGCCGTGCCTTCTGGCCCCATGCCTTCGATCTGGAGCTGACGGTGCAACTGGCGCCCGACCAGCTGCGTATGGCGTTGCAGGTGGAAAATGTCGACACCGCGTCCTGGTCCTTCACTGCAGCGCTGCATACCTATCTGGCGGTGGATGACATCTTCCAGGCACGGCTTTGCGGCCTGCGAGGCGCGCGTTTCTGGGATGCGGTCAGCAATGTACATGGGCAGGCCCAGGCTGAGCCGTTGGTGAGTACGCACATCGACTGCGTCTACCAATCAGGGGGGCAGCCACTGGTACTGGCCAACAGCCATGCGGCCCATCCACATAGGCAGCTTGCGATTGAACAGAGTAGCAGCTGTCCGCAAACGGTGGTGTGGAATCCCGGCCCGGACCGTGCGGCGGATGACTTGCCGCCCGAGGGCTGGCAGCGCATGCTGTGCGTGGAAGCGGCCTGCGTCGATCAGGCTGTGGTGCTGGCGCCTGGCGAATGCTGGGAAGGTTGGCAGACCTTGCACTGGCAGCGGGCGGGCAATGGCGCCGCCGCGTGAAGAAAAAGAGTGGACAAGACTATGCTGGCCAAACGGATCATTCCCTGTCTGGACGTCACGGGCGGGCGCGTTGTCAAGGGTGTGAACTTTGTTGCGCTGCGCGATGCCGGTGATCCTGTCGAGATTGCGGCACGTTATAACGAACAGGGCGCAGACGAGCTGACCTTTCTGGACATCACCGCCACCAGTGATGGGCGCGATCTCATTTTGCCGATCATCGAGGCCGTGGCTTCCCAGGTCTTCATTCCGCTGACCGTCGGCGGCGGCGTGCGCAGCGTCGCCGATGTGCGTCGCCTGCTCAACGCTGGCGCGGACAAGGTCAGCTTCAACTCGGCGGCAATCGCCCGTCCCGATGTGATCGATGAGGCCGCGCAGAAGTACGGCTCGCAGTGCATCGTCGTGGCCATCGATGCCAAGCGCCGTAGTGCCGAGGCAGAACAGCAGCGCGGTCCCGACGGCCAGCCGCTGGGGCCGGGCTGGAACGTCTACAGCCACGGCGGGCGCCGGGACACCGGCCTTGACGCGCTGCAATGGGCCCAGGATATGGCGCGCCGCGGTGCAGGTGAGCTGCTGCTGACCAGCATGGACAAGGATGGCACCCAAAGCGGTTTCGATCTGGCGCTGACACGGGCGGTCAGCGACGCGGTGCCGATTCCAGTCATTGCCTCCGGCGGCGTGGGCACGCTGGCCCATCTGGCCGATGGCATTACCGAGGGCGGCGCGGATGCGGTACTGGCAGCCAGCATCTTCCACTTTGGCACGTTCACCATCGCGCAGGCCAAGGCATACATGGCAGAGCGCGGCATTGCCGTCAGAATCTGACTCTGACGCGGTGCAGACGAGAAGGACACAACGTGAACGACATAACGACTGATGTGCATTCCGAGCAGTGGCTCGATGCTGTGTGCTGGGATGCGCAGGGGCTGGTGCCGGTGATTGCCCAGGAGCAGGGCAGCGGGGATGTGCTGATGTTTGCCTGGATGAACCGGGAGGCGCTGCGGCTGACGGCACAAACGGGCCAGGCCGTTTATTACAGCCGCTCGCGCGGCAGGCTGTGGCACAAGGGCGAGGAGTCCGGTCATTTCCAGACGGTGCACGCGATCCGGCTCGACTGTGACAATGACGTGGTGTTGTTGACCATCACGCAGCAAGGGCATCAGCCAGGCATTGCCTGCCATACCGGCAGGCATAGCTGCTTTTTCCAACAACTTGAGGAAGGCCAATGGAAAATCGTTGCGCCCGTGCTCAAGGACCCGAGCCATATCTACGAGAAATGAGCATGACCTCCTCCAGCGACGGCATGGGCAGCGCCGATGCGCTGTTTGCCCATCTGCAGCAAGTCTTCGAGTCGCGCAAGCCGGCCAACGGCGGCGATCCGGCCAGCAGTTACGTGGCGCGCCTGTTGGCCGCGGACAAGGCGCCCGATGCATTTCTGAAGAAAATCGGGGAGGAAGCCGCTGAGGTTGTCATGGCCGCCAAGGACGTGCAGGCGGGTCGCAAGTCCACCGACGCGCTGGTGTACGAGGTGGCGGATCTGTGGTTTCACACCTTGGTGGCGCTGGCACATGTTGATCGCAGCGGCCTGGATGTGGTGACAGAGCTGCGGCGGCGCGAGGGAATTGGCGGGCTGGTCGAGAAGGCATCGCGTCCGGCCGGTTGAAGCGCCTACGCTGCGCGGTGACGAACCCGCATCAGAAAGAGGGTGCCAGCAGGCAGCGGTGCCGCCGTTTCTGCCACTGCGCTTGTTGAATTACCGGTTTGGCAGCCCTTGGTAGGCGGCGCTGTCAATGATGACGTGCGCATTGGCGCGGCCACTTCATAATAGGTGGTTTCGTGTATCGGGGGATGCCTGTGCTGCGCTGGTTTGAAGGTCTGCTTAATCCGTTTCCGGCTCCCGAGCCACAGCAACTGCCTAAAGGCGTTGTTGCATTCGTGTGGGCGTGCACCAAGGGCGCGAGAGGGTATGTGCTGCTGCTGGCGCTGCTCAGCGCCAGCGTTTCGATCTACGAGGCTTGGCTGTTTGCTTTTCTCGGGCAGGTTGTGGACTTGCTGGATGGCTGGCAAAGCGGCGTCGCTGCAAGTGAAGAGCAGCGACGCGTGTTGACAGGCATTGCCGTGGTGATGGTGCTCAGCATCGTGCTGGTGGCGCTGCGCACCATGCTGCAGCACCAGACGCTGGCCATCAATCTGCCCTTGCGCCTGCGGTGGAATTTTCACCGCATGATGCTGCGCCAGAGTCTGGGTTTTTTTGCCGACGAGTTTGCCGGTCGCGTCACGGCCAAGGTGATGCAGACAGCCCTGGCCGTACGGGAGGTGCTGATGACCTTCGTCGAAATCGTGCTCGGCATCGGCGTCTATTTCATCACGATTGTTGCGTTGGTGGGCAGCTTCGACTGGCGGCTGATGCTGCCCTTTATCGCCTGGATCGCGCTGTTCGGCGCGGCGTTGGCGTATTTCGTGCCCAGACTCGGGAAGATTGGCCAGGAACAGGCGCACGCGCGGTCATCGATGACTGGGCGGATCACGGATGCCTACTCCAACATTCAGACTGTCAAGCTGTTTTCCCATACCCGGCGCGAGGCCCATTTCGCACGCGCGGCGATGGTCGACTTCCAGCGCACCGGCTATCGCCAGATGCGGTTGATCAGCCTTTTCGAAGTCGTCAATCAAACGTTGGTCGTCAGTCTGATTCTTGCCGCAGGGGGCTATGCCTTGGTGCTGTGGCACGAAGGGATGGTGGGCGTCGGCGCGGTTGCCGCCGTTACCGCCATGGCGTTGCGCGTCAACGGCATGTCGCACTGGATCATGTGGCAGATGGCCGGCCTGTTCGAGAACATCGGCACAGTGCAGGACGGTATCGCCACGCTGACCAAGTCTGCGCAGGTGGTCGATGCACCGGATGCCAAGCCTCTGCAGGTCACGCGGGGCGAAGTGGTGTTCGAGAACGTTTCGTTCAACTATGGAGGAGACCGGCAGGTCTTCGATGGGCTGTCGCTGACTGTGCGGCCGGGCGAGAAGATCGGGCTGGTGGGCCGCTCCGGTGCCGGCAAGAGCACATTGCTGAGTTTGTTGCTGCGCTTCTATGATGTGGACAGCGGCCGCATCCTGATTGACGGGCAGGACATCTCACGGGTCACACAGGACAGTCTGCGCGCTGCGATCGGCTTGGTCACACAGGATACGTCACTTTTGCATCGCTCGATCCGCGACAACATCGCCTATGGGCGCCCTGATGCCAGCGAGCAGGAGGTGTTTGACGCGGCGCGGCGGGCGCAGGCGGATGCGTTCATTGCCAGGCTGTCTGATCCGCAGGGCCGCACCGGTTATGACACCATGGTCGGGGAACGTGGCATCAAGCTGTCAGGAGGGCAGCGTCAACGCATTGCCATTGCGCGCGTACTGCTCAAGAATGCGCCCATTTTGCTGTTGGACGAGGCCACCAGCGCGTTGGACTCGGAAGTGGAGGCCGCCATCCAGGAAAGCCTCAACGAGATCATGCAAGGCAAGACCGTCATTGCGATTGCCCACCGCCTCTCGACCATTGCCGCGATGGATCGCCTGATCGTGATGGAGCAAGGACGCATCGTCGAGGAAGGCAGCCATGCTGAATTGCTGGCACGAGGGGGCATGTATGCCCGGCTGTGGCAACGCCAGAGCGGCGGATTCCTCGGGCAGGAACTGGGCTGAGCGGGTAGGCTGCGTGCGCCACCTGCAGGAGTGACGGGCTGGCCACGATTTCTGTATGTGCCGCTGCGCGCGATGTGGCGCTTGCGCAGCGCCTGTCGATCAGGCATGGCAACGACAGCGTTGCCAGCAGGCGCCGAGATGTTGCTCCGGGGCCGGCCGCATCTGCCAGCCGGGCCGGTCGCCGCGCCTGTACCGGGAACGCGGCGCGATGGGCACTGGCAGTCGTTTGGAGCCTTTGACGCCACAGGCCGTCTCCGCACACCTGACGTAGGAAATGGGGCACGAATCTTCCTTCCGCTCTTCTATAAAACGATAACGAAATATCATTATAATCTGGTCTTGCTGCTCGTGCTGGCGAGCAGGTGTTCCAACCAAGGAGGAGAAGTGGTGTTTCTGAATCAAAAATGGCTCATGCGTGCGGTGACGTTGGCGTGCGTGGCAACGCTGGCTGCATGCGGAGGAGGCAGCAGTGACGTCGACATCGTGCAGCCTCCGCCTGCTACTGACGATGACCACGGCCACGACCATGACCACGAGCCTGTGGCAGGGCGGCTGGTTGTGGCGCAGGCGGGTGTGGCGCAGGTGCATGTGCTGGATCTGGAGCATGCACGCCTACTGCAGAGTTTCAACGTGGACGATGTGCCATCAGCCGTCCACGCCAGCCCGGATCATCGCTATGCGTTGCTGGTGCAGCGCACCAGGAATCAGGTGCAGTTTGTCGACGGGGGACTGTGGCAGGAGGACCATGGCGATCACCAGCATCCCTATGCAGAGAATCCTACGCTGCTGGCGTCGCGACTGACAGGCCCGGCACCGACCCACTACGTGGCACATGCGCGCGAGGCTGCCGTGTTTTTTGATGGTGATGCCCAGTCTGGCGAGAACGCCGCCATCGCGTTGGTCAGCGATGCCAGCATTGACGCGGGCCAAGCAGGCCTGGTGTTGGCGGAGCAGCGGCTGGATACTGCGCATCATGGCTTGGCCGTGCCCCGTGGCGACCATTTGCTGGCGAGCTGGCGCGCCCCGGATGCGCGAGGACTGCCTGACCGGGTGGCGCTCTACCACCGGCATGGCGATCATTTCCATCTTGAAAAGACTTTTGACGAGGCACTGTGTCCGGGGCTGCATGGCGGTGGCACGAGCATCCATTACACGGTGTTTGGCTGCAGCGATGGCGTTCTGATCGTGCGTGAGGAGCCGGGCGTGTTCACGGCCAGCAAGTTGCCCAACCCGCCTGGGCTGAGCGGCAGTGCGCGCATAGGTTCGATCATAGGCAGCACGCACGATGAACGCTTCGTGGGCCTGGCCGGTCCGGACCAGTTGTTCGAGATCAATCCAGCTGCTGGCACCGTCTTGCCCATCGGCTGGTCGGACTCGCAACCTGCCACCATCCGTGCGCAGGCCATGGACGCGGCCGGAGAGCACCTGCTGGTGCTGGATGCACTCGGGACCTTGCGCATTCTTGATACGCACGACTGGCGTGCAAAGGTGGTAATCCCTTCGGCGATTGCTGCCATGCCCCAGGAGGCGCCTTTCCCTGCGATCGCTATCAGCGCGGCGGAGGACAGAGCCTGGCTTAGCGATCCGCAGGCAAATCGGCTATGCACGCTGGATCTGGCCGTCGCTGAGCTGCATTGCGACATTCCGCTCAACTTCAGTCCGACCGGTCTCGTCTGGCTAGGCATTGCCGAGCACGAGCATTGATAACACGCTTGCATTTTCCCTTTCGGCCCGGCATTCCGGTTGGACTGCTGCGGCTATGTCATTGCCTGTCTTTTTGAATCATGACAAAGAAATCCCTTGGTTTGCCGGCATCAGCTGTTGGCAGCAATCCCTTGTCTTGGCGACTGTCCCTTGCCGGACTGTGCACGCTGATGCCGCTTTCCGTGATTGGCCAGACTGCGCCGCTACCGCGTGCTGACGCACCCGCAGCGCCGGCTGCCGTCTTGCCGGAAGTGCATGTGCTGGGCAGCACATTGGACATTCCGCTGGAGGCCGCGACGGTGCCGGTTGAATACCTGGACAGCGAGGCCCTGCGTCAGCGCAGTGCGGCGACGCTGGGCGAAACCCTGGAAGGGCTGCCGGGTGTGCGCAACAACAACTATGGTGCGGGGGCGGGGCGCCCTGTCATTCGCGGCGCCGACGGGGCGCGCGTGCGCATCCTCTCCGATGGCAGCGAGGTGCAGGACGCCTCCACCTCCAGTCCCGACCATGCCGTCGGGGTCGAACCCGCGCTGGCGACCGACATCGAGATCCTGCGTGGACCCGCGACGCTGCTCTACGGCGGCGGCATCACGGGAGGGGTTGTCAATGTGCGCGATGGCCGTGTGCCTACGGCCGTGCCCGAGCGCGGCTATGAAAGCAGCATCGAACTGCGCCGCGACACGGGTGCTGATGAGGGCAGTGGTCTGTTCTCGTTGACAGGCGGCCATGGGCCATTTGCGCTGCACGTCGAAGGGCTCAAGCGCTCTGCCGGCGAATACCGTGCTGGCAGCGGCTGGAGTGCCAGCCGGGTGCCCGGCTCGGACAACCACACCTGGTATGGCAGCGTGGGCGGCTCTTTCATCCATGAACGAGGCTATCTGGGGCTGGCCTACAGCCGGCTGCGCAGCAAATATGGATTGCCGGGCCACAGTCACGAATATGAGGACTGCCATCTGCATGGCGATGCATTGCACTGCGGCGGTCATGGTCATGGTGGTCACGATCACGATCACGATCATGGTGATGGCGAACACATCGCGCTGGTGGATATGGACACCGAACGCTGGGATCTGCGCGGCGAACTTCGGGATCCCGTCCCAGGTGTGGCGCGCGCGCGCCTGCGGGTTGGGCTGACGGACTATCGCCATGACGAGATCGATCACGGCGCCATTGGCACGACCTTCAAGAACCGCGCACACGACGCCCGCCTGGATCTGGAGCACCAGCGCATTGCCATTGGCGCGGGCAGTCTGCGCGGCATCATCGGTGTGCAGCACACCCGCCGTGAATTCAGCGCGACGGGCAGCGAGGCCTATGTCGAGCCGACCGACACGCGCAACCGGGCATTGTTTGCCCTGGAGGAATACAGCGTGGGCAACTGGCGCTTTGAACTGGGTGGCCGTTATGAGTGGCAAAGTGCACAGCTCAACGGCACGCACCGCTACGGCACCGTCAAGCACCACATGGGCTCACTATCGGCTGGTGCCAACTGGGCATTCACGCCCGGCTATGCGGTGGCCGTTAGCCTCTCGCGCTCGCAGCGCGCGCCGACGGCCGAGGAGCTGTTTTCCGATGGCATTCACCTGGCTTCCAACACATGGGAGCGCGGCAATCCTGAGCTGCGCGCCGAGCGCTCCCACAACCTGGATGTCACGCTGCGCAAGACCGCTGGCGCCACGCGCTTTGCGCTGTCGGCGTTCTACAACCGCATCGATAACTACATCTATGCCAGCACCGTGGACCGGTACGAGGACTTTCGGCTGATCGACTACCGCCAGCGTGACGCCACCTTCAAGGGACTGGAGGCGCGGCTGGATCAGCAGCTGGGCAGCCAGTGGCAGGTCGGCATGTTTGGCGATGCGGTGCGTGCCCGCTTCAGCGGCGGCGGCAATGTGCCTCGCGTGCCTTCGCACCGGCTGGGCGTCGATGCCAGCTGGCGTCTGGCAGGCTGGCGCGTAGGGGGCGAGTGGTACCGCAGCTTTGCGCAAAACCGCATTGCCGACTACGAAACCCGCACCGGCGCCTATGACATGCTGAACCTGCACGTGCAGTGGCAGGGCGCGCTGGGTGCGCAGCAGCACTACACCCTGTTTGCGCGCTTGAACAATGCGCTGGACAAGCTGGCCTTCAACCACAGCTCGTTTGTCAAGCAGGCCTCACCGCTGCGTGGCCGCACCTTGCAGGTTGGCGCGCGGCTGGATTTCTGATCCATCAACCCTCACTGGAGTTTTTCCAACCATGCAAGTCCTGTCCTCACTAAAGGAAGCCAAGCAGCGCAGCCGCGACTGCCAAGTCGTGCGCCGCCGCGGGCGCATTTATGTCATCTGCAAGTCCAACCCCCGCCTCAAGGCACGCCAAGGCGGCGCCAAGAACAGACGCAAAGGGCGTTGACACGCCGCATGCTCTGCGGATCCCGGCGGAAAAGCCGGGTGGGCCTGTGAATGCGCCACCGGCACGGGCGCGTTCACGGGCCGCTTTGCGGCCGCGTGCGCCGGAAACGGTCTGCGCGTTGCGCGGCGCACCGTTGCATGCCGTGGCGACGGGCGGAGGCAGGATCTATGCACCGCCTGCCAGCCAAAGCAGTACGCTTGCTGGATGGACTGCTGACCTGCCACCATCGAATGGCATTGATATATTGATTTAATTATTTGCAAGTAAAAATTAAGTAGTTTTAGTTTTTATCTGATCTTCAGACAATGGCGTGCATGGATACGACGCCCTTCGACTCCCATTCTGGAAGATCACTGCATGACTGGCATGCAGATGGTTTTTCACCTGATGCGCGCCCAGGCGACGCGGGCATCGTGTCCAGCGCGTTACGCCTGCCTGTTGCGGCCAGCCTGCGGCGTCATTGCGCAGGCAGCAATCACATGGGTAAGGCTGCGGGGTGGATGGCAGGGGAAGGGGTTCGAGGTTGCCAAGAACATCCCTCTCCATCAAAAACCCTTATTACAGAGTCCCTTGCCATGATCTCCAAATCCCTGTTTTACCCCGGCCAGACGGTTGCTCGCAATGCGGCTGCATTGCGGCTACTCAGGACGACTGCAGTCGCGTGGCGGTTGACGCCAGTGAAGTTGCCGCACCAGGCGTTGGCGCCATGTTCCAACGCTGCGCCAGGCAAGGCAAATGGCCCGCATGGCATTCCTTTGCACCCTTCACGCTTTGCGTGCTGATCTGCGGCAGCCCTGACCGGGCGCTTGCTTTCCATCGTTCCTGCACACGTCGAGGTCGGACGAGGCGTCAAGCCTCAACGTGCGCACGCCTTGTTTGCTGTTTTCAATTGGGAGAGAGAAACACCATGTCCGATGCATCACAACTGTCGCGCACCGCAACACGCCGTCAGGCGCTTGGAACCATTGCGCTTGCGGCGCTGGCAGCAACAGTACCGACGCTGGCAGCGAGCCAGTCCAACGCCGGCCCTTCCGGGCAGCGGCTGCTGCGCATTGGCCACCAGAAGGGGCTGCTGAGCTTGCTCAAGGCGCGCGGGACGCTGGAGCAGCGGCTGGCAGAGCTGGGCGCGCGCGTGACATGGACCGAGTTCAATGCCGGTCCCGTACAGCTGGAGGCGCTGAATGTCGGCGCCATCGACTTCGGCGATGTGGGCGAGGCACCGCCGATCTTCGCGCAGGCAGCTGGCGCGCCGTTGGCCTATGTCGCTTCGAGCCCCCCGCGGCCGCGGCTGGAGGCGCTGATCGTGCCTGCCGACTCGCCGATCCAGTCGGTGGCCGATCTCAAGGGCAAGCGACTGGCGTACAACAAAGGCTCGAACGTGCACTTCTTTCTCGTCAAGCCGCTGGAAAAGCACGGCTTGAAATACTCCGACGTGTCGTCGGTATTCCTGCCTCCGGCGGACGCGCGTGCGGCCTTCGAGCGCGGCGCGGTGGATGGCTGGTTGATCTGGGACCCCTTCCTGGCCGCCGCCGAGGTCAGTCTGGGTGCGCGCCAGATTGCCGATGCCACCGGCGTGGTGAACAACCGTAACTTCTACTTTTCCTGCCGCGCATTCGTTGAGCAAAACGGGGACATCATCGCCGCGGCCATCGACTCGCTCAATACGCTGGATCAGTGGGTCAGCCAGCATCGCGAGGCCGCCGCAGAGGAGCTGGCGCAGATTCTCGGTCTGCCCAATGCGGTGGTGCTGCGCTATCTGCAGCGCAACACGTTCGGCGTGCTGCCCATCAGCGAGGAGGTGCTTGACGAGCAGCAAGAGATCGCCGACACGTTCGCCTCCCTCAGGCTGATTCCCAAGCCGGTCAATGTGCGTGGCAACGCGGCGTGATGGCCTTGCGTGTGGGTGATCGAGGAGTCCATCATGGCTGTTGTCTGGTTTGAGGCACGCGCGGCAGGCCCCGGCGTCTGCGGCGCATTGCGCGGGTAAAGGAGAGATCCATGCGTGCGGATATTCAGGAAATTTCCACTTCCGCCTTGCCCACTGCGGCGAGCGTGAACGCCCCACCCGAGCGCGCGTTGGGGGCCCAGCTGCTGGCGCTGGGGGCACGACTGCGCCATGCTGGCGGGCAGACGCTGCTGCCGTGGATCGTGCCCGTACTGCTGCTGCTCGTGTGGCAGCTGGCTGCCGAGCTGGGCTGGCTCTCGGCGCGGGTGCTGCCTGCGCCATCGGCAGTGTTTGCGGCGTTCTGGGCGCTGGCGGTATCGGGCGAGCTGTGGACGCATGTGGCCGTCAGCACCCAGCGCGCCTTGCTGGGGCTGGCCATTGGCGGAGGTCTGGGACTGGTGCTGGGGCTCCTCAACGGCTCGGTGCGGCTGTTCGATCAGCTGCTCGACTCCACCATTCAAATGGTGCGCAACATTCCTGCGCTGGCCACGATTCCGCTGGTGATCCTGTGGTTTGGCATCGATGAGGCGGCCAAGCTCTTTCTGATCGCGCTGGCGGTGTTTTTTCCGATCTACATCAACACCTACCACGGCATCAAGAGTGTCGACCCGGCGCTGGTGGAGATGGGGCGGGCCTACGGGCTCAATCGCTGGCAGTTGTACTGGCAGATCGTGCTGCCGGGGGCGCTGGCCTCGATTCTGGTGGGGCTGCGTTTTGCGCTGGGGCTGATGTGGGTGATTCTTATCGTCGCAGAGACCATCTCGTCGCAATCCGGTATCGGCTACCTGACCATGAATGCGCGTGAATTCCTACAAACAGATGTGGTGCTGGTAGGCATTTTGCTTTATGCACTGCTGGGCAAGCTTGCTGACTGGCTGGCACGCTGGCTGGAGAAACACTTGCTGCGCTGGAACCCCAACTACCGTTGAGAAAGAGAACCGTGATGAAGCGATGGCAAAGGCTTGCAGCCAGTTTCGGCACCGCGGCAGGTAGCGGGAAAGCCGGTTACGACAGCGACGATGCCGTGCGTCTGTTCGCGGCACTGGAGGGGGTCCCTACCTTTCTTCTCAAGGTCGGCGAACAACGGCCGGCGCAGGTTCACGCAAGTTGCCCGCCTGCCGCTGCCAATGCCGCAGGGCTGGGGGTGGAGCTGCGCGGCGTGAGCAAGCGCTTTGGAACACGCCAAGTGCTGCGCCCGATCGACCTGTCGATCCAGCCTGGGGAGTTCGTGGCCATCGTGGGGCGCAGTGGTTGCGGCAAGAGCACGCTACTGAGGCTGGTCGCAGGCCTTGAGGAGCCGAGCCAGGGGAATCTGCAGCGCGGCGCACACGACAGTGCCGGACTGAACGGACACACGCGCATGATGTTCCAGGATGCGCGGCTGCTGCCCTGGAAATCCGTGCTGGACAATGTCGCACTGGGACTACCCAGGCAGCGCCGCGCCGCCGCCACTGAGGTGTTGGCGAAGGTCGGACTGGCCGAGCGCGCCAGCGAATGGCCCAGCAACCTTTCGGGAGGGCAACGTCAACGTGTCTCGCTGGCGCGAGCGCTGGTGCATCAGCCGCGGTTGCTGCTGCTCGATGAGCCGTTGGGCGCGCTGGATGCACTCACGCGCATTGAGATGCACGCCTTGATTGAAGCGCTGTGGCAGGAGCAGCGCTTTACGGCCTTGCTGGTCACCCATGACGTGCAGGAAGCCGTGGCGCTGGCCGATAGGGTGTTGCTGATTGAGGACGGCGCCATCGCCCTTGATGCGCACATCGACTTGCCCCGCCCGAGGCAGCGGGGCAGCGCGGCGTTCGCCGCTCTGGAAAAACGCATCCTCGACCGCGTGCTCGCGACTGCCCCGGTTGCAGAGCAAGCGCCGCCGCCTGTGCCGACACGCGCAGGCTCCTGGCATTTTGCGATTTAGCGCCATTGCCTCTCACATCCACGCCTGTGCGGTACAGGCATTGCTTAGCCAAGGAGAACAAGCATGACCATTCAAGCCATTAACGTGCGCAACCAGTTCAAGGGCCGGATCAAGGAAATTCTGCGCGGCGATGTCCTCTCGGAGATCGACGTGCAAACCCCATCGGGCATCGTCACCTCGGTGATCACCACGCGCTCAGTCGATGAGCTGGGCCTGCAGGTAGGTTCTGAGGTGGTGGCGCTGGTCAAGTCGACGGAAGTCTCCATCGCCAAGCTGTGACGCCGAACAGACTGGTAGCCCAGTGGGACGTTACAGCGCTAACGCGCCCCAGGCCAGTCCGAGCAACGCGGGAAACGACCGTAACCCGCTGGTCAGGAACCTTCGAGCATTCTGGCGCTGCGTGGCCCGGCCTGCGCAATCAGCGGGCTGATTAGTCTGGCCTCCGGCAGATTGCGCCAGTATTTGCGCGGCATTTCGCGCAGCATCGCGCCGGTCTTGAGGCGGGCGGGATTGAAGGTCGTGGCGTAGTAGGTCAACCACAGGTCTTCGCCAGCGTCGGGTGGAGGGCGCTGGCTGGGATCGGCACCCGCGCCGACGAATAGTTGTTGCAGGTCCCAATGCAAGCAGGCCTGCGGACTGAGAATGCTCCAGCGCATATTGGCAAAGCGGCGAATGAAGAATGGCGCGTTGGCGACGATGACAAAGTGCTCAGGTTCAAACCATGCAACATGGTGCGTGAGGCCATCGGCATCCGCCATGGGGCGAAACCGCACAAAGGCGCGCATCTTGTGGATTTCCCGGCCGACTGCCTTGGCCATCTGTGCAATGGCGTGCGCATCGACATCCAGCGGGTCATCGCGAAGTGATGGGGCGTGGGCGATGCGATAGAGCCAGCGATAGATCTGCAGGTAGCGCTGACTGCTGCAGTGCAGTGCGGCGCTTTGGCAAATCTGGATTTGCTGCGCGCGCAGGCGCGGCACAGCGATGCCCACAGACTCTGCGGCATGCTGCTGCAGCCAGTGCTCTAGCGCCGCTACGGACACCGCGCATGGTGCGCCGCCATCAGCGAAAAGATCCGCCTGTGGTGCAGCAGCAGGTGTGTCGAGCCACTGCCATGACACCTGGTGCGGGGCCACGCCATGGCGCAGCAGCAGGCACGCACTGTGGCGAAAACCCTCCCAGTCCCAGGCGGACTGCAAGGTAATGGCCATCGCGGGTCGAGAATGCATGGGGGACCAAACAGGTACTAAAACAACGCAAGCTGTGCGGCCCCTTGTGGCTGCGTGCGTGCAGGCTGCAGGGCCGATTGCTTCAAAAATGCGCTGTGCTGACCATGCGCGAGCAGACGCTGGCGCAGGTGTGCGTCCTCCAGCGTGGCGCCAGGATGATGGCCGGTCAGCTCGACGAAGGGCAACACCTTGGCCAGAGGCACACGCAGGCGTTCCAGGTCCTCCAGGCGGATGCTGCGCACGCGCCGCGTCTTGAGCAGCAGCTGTACCGACTTCACGCCCAGGCCCGGCACGCGCAGCAGCATTTCACGTGGCGCGCGATCCAGCACCACCGGAAAGGACTGGCGGTTGGCCAGCGCCCAGGCGAGTTTGGGGTCCAGCTCGAGATCAAGCATGCCCTGCGGCAGGCCCTGGGTAATCTCTCCATGCCTGAAACCGTAAAAGCGCACCAGCCAGTCGGCCTGGTAGAGACGATGCTCCCGCACCAGCGGCGGCGCGATGGCGGGGAGGGCCTGGGCGGCGTCGGGAATGGGGCTGAAGGCGGAGTAATACACGCGTCGCAGGCCGAAATCACCATACAGCACGCTGCTGGCGGCAAGAATGTCGGCGTCGCTGGCGCGGTCGGCACCGACGATCATCTGCGTCGTTTGGCCTGCCGGCGAGAAGCGCGGAGGGCGCGCCCTGGTGGCCGTTTGGCCCACGCCGAGCGAAACGGGTCTGGCACCGACGACATCGCTGCGTCTGGCGGCCAGCCTGCCTGCCACGAAGCCCATGGCATGGCGGATCGTCTCGGCCTTCTTTTCTGGAGCGAGCTGTTGCAGGCCCTGCACCGTGGGCAGCTCCACATTGATGCTCAGGCGATCTGCGTACCGGCCCGCCTGCTCGATCAGCTCCGGTGCAGCATCGGGAATGGTCTTGAGATGAATGTAGCCGCGAAAGTCATGCGCCTCGCGCAAGCAACGTGCCACCCGCACCAGCTGTTCCATCGTGTAGTCGGGCGAGCGGATGATGCCGCTGGAGAGGAACAGCCCTTCAATGCAGTTGCGCCGATAGAAGTCCAGCGTCAGGTCCACCACTTCCTGCACGGAAAAGCGCGCCCGCTGGACATTGGAGCTCTTGCGGTTGATGCAGTAGAGGCAGTCGTAGATGCAGAAATTGGTCAGCAGCACCTTCAGCAGGGAAATGCAGCGGCCGTCTGGCGTGTAGCTATGGCAGATGCCCATCCCCTCGGTGGAGCCCATCCCTTTGCCGCCGCGTGAGTCGCGGCCACGTGCGCCGCTGGAAGAGCAGCTGGCATCGTACTTGGCTGCGTCGGCGAGGATGAAGAGCTTGCGGTGAAGATCCATGGTGTAAAAATATACACCATGCTTGCGATGAGTGCCCATACGTCAGGCAATGCCGCGTCTGCGCCAGTGTCTCTCACACCGGAAACAGTCAGCTTTGCCGTTGCCGCCGCGAGGGCCGTACCGCTGCTCAGGGGCATCTCCGGGAGATTCTTAGCATAAATCGCGTCAGACAATATAAATAACAACACTAAAAATAAGAATAATTATTATTAAGAAATTTTTTAACGAAAATTCGACGGCGTTGCTCGTTCTCATTCGCCGTAGGCTGCAAGGCAGGCGCCTCGGCATTTCTTCTGGAGTTATGGCCTTGATATCTACCAACAGTCCGTGCTTGAAGCGCAGTCCGATTGCCCTTTCCCTTGCGCTGCTGAGCGCTTCCGGCTTTGCACAGACCGAATCGACGGCGCAGACGGCGTCCGTACTGGGGGAGGTGGTGATCTCTGCCGCCGGTTTCGAGCAGAAGCTTACCGACGCGCCCGCGAGTATCTCTGTCATCACACAGGAGGAGTTGAGCAAGCGGCCCTACACGAGCCTGGTTGATGCCGTGCGGGACCTGGAAGGGGTGGATGTGGGGGAAACCTCCGACAAGACCGGACAGCGCACCATCAGTATCCGGGGCATGGGCGCCGATTACACCCTGATCCTTATCGATGGCAAGCGCCAGAACAATCATGGCGACATCTATCCCAATGGCTTTGGTGGCAACCAGTTCAACCATATCCCCCCGCTGGATGCCATTGAGCGCATCGAGGTCATCCGCGGGCCGGCCTCGACGCTCTACGGCGCTGATGCACTGGGCGGGGTGATCAACATCATCACCAAGAAGGACATCACGCGCTGGAGCGGCTCGGCAACGGTCGGCAGGACGTTCCAGTCCGACAGCGACTTCGGCGACGACACGACGGCAGACTTCAACCTGCGCGGGCCGATCGTTGCGGGGCTGCTGGGCATCAGCCTGCGCGGCAGCCGCTATGACCGCGATGCCTCGTCGCCGACGTATGCCGCGGCCGTCGCACCGGACGGAACGCTGCATCCGCGTAGCCTGGGCTTTGGTGGCGGTGGCAAGACGGTTGACAACACCAACAAGGCGTTGGGTCTGAGCTTGTACCTGACCCCCAGTGCGGATCACCGCTTCACGTTCGATTACGACACCTCCAGGCAGGTCTACGACAACACGCCGGTGACCGATCCGCTGACCGGGCGTACCAGCTATCCGTTGGGCACGCGCGACAGCATTGATACCATCTGGGCGGCAGGCAACGTCTGCGTCGGTGCTACGGGCAACAACGCTAACGCCTGTGCGAGTAACGGTGGCACCTGGAGCCGCCGCGCCAATCCCCGCGTCGGATATGTCGACGAGCAGGAGTTCACGCGGGATGCGTGGGCGCTGTCGCATGAGGGCAAGTGGGGCTTTGGCAATAGCCAGGTGTCGCTGTCCTATGTGGAGACGGACAACAACGGCCGTACCCTGCCATTTACCGTGGACGAGCGCAGGCGCCTGCTGGAGATGATTGATGGCACGGGTGCCTACGCAGGCATGAGTGAGGCGCAGCGCCGGGCAGCGGCCGAGGCGCAATTCCTGCCGCGCCCCAAACGTACGTTGCAGAGTAACCAATACACGCTTGATGCGAAGCTCGACATCCCGCTGAGCGGCCTGGCGGGAGACCATCTGCTCGTGGTGGGGGGGCAATACATCGACGGTGAGCTGCGCGACGGTGTCTTCGGTATGGAATCCGGCACGCCCGGACAGGCCCAGGAGCACAAGATGTGGTCCCTGTTTGCCGAGGACAACTGGATGCCCACCGAGAAGTTTACCCTGACCGGTGGCGTACGCTACGACGACCACAAAATCTTTGGCAATCGCATCTCGCCGCGTCTGTATGGCGTCTACGCGTGGACGTCCGAATGGACGGTCAAGGGCGGCGTCAGCACCGGCTACAAGACCCCGAAGACCACTGACCTGTACGACGGTATCCGAGGCTTTGGCGGGCAGGGAACCTCTCCCATGTTCGGCAATCCGGATCTCAAGCCCGAGACCAGCCGCAACACCGAGCTGGCGGTCTACTGGAACCACCCGCGCGGACATGCCTTCAATGCCACCGTGTTCCGCAATGATTTCAAGGACAAGATTGCCAGCCAGCCGTGTGGTGCGGGCACTCCGCTGGCCTGCTCAAGCAGCGGCGAGTACGCCGATCTCGGTTACACATCGTCGTCGCGCACGACCAACATCGACAAGGTGGTCATCCAGGGCCTGGAAGTGGCCGGGCGCTGGCAGATCACGCCCCAGTGGATGCTGCGAGGCAACTACACCTATACGGACAGCGAGCAGAAAAGCGGTGCCGAAAAGGGCCGCCCGATGGGCAATGTGGCCAAGCACATGCTCAACACGACGCTGGACTGGCAGGCAATGGATCGGCTCAACGTTTTCCTGACGATGGAGGCGCGTTCCAAGCGCTACCGTGGCCAGATCAATGACCGGGATGCGTACTACAAGGACTATGAGGTCTTCCATCTGGGTGCCAGCTACGCCCTGAACGACAACTTCACCATCAACGCGCGCATCAACAACCTGCTGGACAAGGATTTCACGACCTATCAGACGGAGTTCGTGAACTGCACATCCGGAAGCAGCTGCATCAATGGCTGGCAGCCCAGTTATCTGGACGATTACAACAACAAGGACAAGGCACGCAGCTTCTGGATCAGCGTCAACGCGCGCTTCTGAGCGTGCAGCGCTTGCGGCTGGCGATGGCGGTGAAACCGCCTGCGCCACGCGCCGCACCAACTGCAGCCTGCCGCAGTCGCGTGATCTCGATCCGATGCACAATGTGCGCATGAAAGTTGACCAACAAGTCCTGCGAATCGTCGCCGAGGTGCTGGGAGTGCATGCGGAGGATGTGGACGTGGATCTGCCCCTGCGCGATTGGGGACAGGTCTGCCGCATCAACGACGAGACCTGCATGGTGCTCAACATCAATATCGGCACGCAGCTGGCCAGCCAATGCCGCACCGTGGGCGACTACCTGCGCCTGGTACGCAGCGCCGCGTAACCGGCTATGTCTTTTCAGTGCACCGCGTGTCCGCCGCCGTCCGAGGGGTCATCCAGGCAGGCGCTGGACGATTTCCCGCAATAGCTGACGGGCCAGCTCTGCCTTGCTGGCGCGTGGCAGGCGTTTGTGGCCCTGGTCGTCGAACAGCGTTAGCTCGTTGTCATCGCGGCCAAAGGTGTTGGGGCCAATGTTGCCTACCAGTAGAGGAATGCCCTTGCGTTTTCGCTTGGCGCTGGCATATTCCACCAGATTGTCGCTCTCTGCCGCAAAGCCCACGCAGTAGAGCTGGCCGCTGCGCGCGCGAGGCGTGGCGGCGATGGTGGCCAGAATGTCCGGGTTCTCCACAAATTCCAGCTGCGGAGTTGTTGCGCTTGCCTGTTTCTTGATCTTCTGCGCGGCCGCGTTGGCCGGGCGCCAGTCGGCCACTGCCGCTGTCGCAATGAACAGATCGGCATGCTGGGCGGCCGCCTCCGCGGCAGCGAGCATGTCGCGCGCCGATTGCACGTCCACGCGCTGCACGCCGCGTGGCGTCGGCAGGGCTACCGGGCCGCTGACCAAGGTGACTTCCGCGCCGGCTTGCTGCGCGGCTTGGGCAATGGCATAGCCCATCTTCCCGCTGGAGCGGTTGGTAATGCCGCGCACCGGATCGATCGCCTCGAACGTGGGCCCCGCAGTAATCAGCACACGCTTGCCGGCTAGGATCTGCGGCGTGAAGTATCTGGTCATATCGTGCATGATCTGCCAGGGCTCGAGCATGCGGCCATCGCCTGTTTCGCCGCATGCCTGTGGACCATTTCCCACGCCCAGCACGATGGCGCCGTCGCCCTGCACAGTCTGCATGTTGCGCAGGGTCGCCGGGTGCAGCCACATCTCGCGGTTCATGGCCGGAGCGATCAGCAGCGGCACCCGTTCGGCCGGCCGGGCAAGGCACAGCAGGCTGAGCAGTTCGTCACAGCGGCCCTGTGCCAGGCGCGCCAGAAAGTCAGCACTGCAGGGCGCCAGCAGTAGTGCATCGGCGTCACGGCTGAGGTTGATGTGCAGCATGTTGTTGTCGGCACGGCTGTCCCATTGCGACAGATAGACGGGGCGGCCGGAGAGGGCCTGCATCGTGATTGGCGTGATGAACTGGCAGGCCGCCTCGGTCATGACGACCTGCACCGTCGCGCCAGCCCTGACGAGCAGGCGGCACAGTTGTGCCGACTTGTAGCAGGCAATGCCGCCGGTCAGACCCAGCAGGATGTGCTTGCCTGCCAGTTGCGTGGCGTGCAGCGCCGGGTCGGGTTGCGCCTCCGCGGCCTCGTCATGGGACAGGGCTGCGGGATAGGTGATCGGGTAAGGGGGCGAGGAGGGGTGAGTCATGCAGGACTGGCGTTCACGGCAATCGCAAGGGCCCGCCGGGCAGCGCACTCTAGGACCTTGGCACTGCGGTGGGGGGAGAATCAGCGCGGCCAGTCTAGCGGAAAAGATCGGGGACGGCTGCGCACACACTGGCGCCAGCCGTGCTAGGCTTTAGGGTTTGCAACGTTCAACCTGCGCAACGCGCCTGTTCTCATGCGTCAGATCATCCTGGATACCGAAACCACCGGCCTGTCGGTCACAGAGGGCGATCGCGTCATCGAACTTGGCTGCGTGGAATTGGTCAACCGCCAGCTGAGTGGCCGGCATCTGCACTGCTACTTCAAGGTCGATCGTGACAGCCATCCGGATGCGCTGAAGGTTCATGGCATCACACGCGAGTTCCTGGCGGACAAGCCGACGTTCCAGGAGTCCGTGGCGGAGATCCTGGCCTTTCTGAAGGGGGCGGAGATCATCATCCACAATGCGCCGTTCGACGTGGCCTTCCTGGACAACGAGCTGAGGCTGGCAGGGTACGGCGCGCTGGCCACGCATGTACAGGGCATCACCGACAGCCTGTTGCTGGCGCGCGAGGCGTTTCCCGGCAAGCGCAATTCGCTGGACGCGCTGTGCGACCGCTTTGGCATCGACAAGTCCAACCGCACGCTGCATGGCGCACTGCTGGACTCGGAGCTGCTTGCACAGGTGTACCTGGCGCTTACGCGTGGGCAGAACGCGCTGATCGCGGAAGAGGGCACTGATGGCAGCGACGAGCAGAGCGTCAGTGCCGGGCCAAGTGTCTGTCTGGACGGCCTGCGACTGAAGGTCATCACAGCGTCTGCCGATGAGCTGGCCGCGCATGAACAGGTACTGGCCGGCATCGACAAGGAAAGCGGCGGCAACACCGTGTGGCGGACCGTGCAGGCTTGAGCGCCAGTTGGGATTTTCCTTTTTTACGCTGCAACGTTTGGGCGAATAGCCTATCGCGCTGGCGTTCGGCAATTACATGACTGACAGCAGGGCTTCGCCCTGAGGGCCGATTCAGCCTAGAATTGCCCGCATGCATGCCATTTTTGCGTCCAGTTCACCGATCAGGCCTCCGGGGCCGCCGCAGGTGCTGCCTCTGCAGGAGGAA
This sequence comes from Lampropedia cohaerens, assembly GCF_001005215.1. Classification (GTDB taxonomy): domain Bacteria; phylum Pseudomonadota; class Gammaproteobacteria; order Burkholderiales; family Burkholderiaceae_C; genus Lampropedia; species Lampropedia cohaerens. The sequence continues at coordinate 54,969 of NZ_LBNQ01000012.1, read as the reverse complement.
GAAACAGTCGTTGCCGAGCGCCAGCGGCAAAAGCCCAAGCCGCCACCGATGTGCCAGGTGGTGATGCTCAACGACGACTTTACGCCGATGGAATTCGTGATTGCGGTGTTGCAGCAGTTTTTTGGGAAGAACCGCGATGCTGCCACGCAGATCATGCTCAAGATTCATCTCGAAGGACGCGGGGTGTGCGGCGTCTATCCACGCGAGATCGCAGAGACCAAGGTCGCGCTTGTGATGGACGCTGCGGCCGAGGCCGGTCACCCGCTGCAGTGTGTGGCCGAACCGCTGGCCGATTGACGATGGGCGTCAAATGGTTCACGATGGCTCCATGTTGCTGTGCAATATGCATTGAGCACATTGAGCATATTCATGAACTGTCAGCGCTCTATTGATTATTTCTAATGCACCCCCAATTGCACTGCAACTGAAATTTTTGGCAAGCACAAGGAGTTCATCAATGATTGCTCAAGAACTGGAAGTCAGCTTGCACATGGCTTTCGTGGAGGCGCGCCAGCAGCGCCATGAATTCATTACGGTCGAGCACCTGCTGCTGGCATTGCTCGACAACCCCAGCGCGTCCGAGGTGCTGCGTGCCTGCAACGCCAACATGGACGAGCTGCGCGCGGCGCTGACCACGTTCATCAAGGACAACATGCCCCAGGTGGCCGGTGAAGACGAGGTCGACACGCAGCCGACGCTGGGCTTTCAGCGCGTCGTGCAGCGCGCCATCATGCACGTGCAGTCCACCGGCAATGGCAAGAAGGAAGTCGTTGGTGCCAACGTGCTGGTGGCCATCTTTGGCGAGAAGGATTCGCATGCCGTGTATTTCCTGCACCAGCAGGGCATCACGCGGCTGGATGTCGTGAACTACATTGCCCATGGCATCCGCAAGGGCGAAGGGGCTGACAAGGCTGCCACTGGCGAGGCGGCCGCGGAGCAGGAGGAAGGCCAGGCGCAAGGTCAGGAGCGCGCCGAGAAGGCCAGCCCGCTGGAGCAGTTCACCATCAACCTCAACCAGGCTGCCGCCGAGGGTCGGATCGATCCGCTCATCGGCCGTCAGCACGAGGTCGAGCGCACTATTCAGGTGCTGTGCCGTCGGCGCAAGAACAATCCCTTGCTGGTCGGTGAGGCTGGCGTGGGCAAGACCGCGATCGCCGAAGGTCTGGCGTGGCGCATCACGCAAAAGGACGTGCCGGAGGTGCTGGAGAACGCGACCGTCTATTCGCTGGACATGGGCGCGTTGCTGGCTGGCACCAAGTACCGTGGCGACTTCGAGCAGCGCCTCAAGGGCGTGCTGAAGAATCTGCGCGAAAAGCCTGACGCCATCCTGTTCATCGATGAGATCCACACGCTGATCGGCGCCGGTGCGGCCTCTGGCGGCACGCTCGATGCATCCAACCTGCTCAAGCCGGCGCTGTCGAGCGGTCAGCTCAAGTGCATCGGTGCGACCACCTTCACCGAGTACCGTGGCATTTTCGAGAAGGATGCGGCGCTGTCGCGGCGCTTCCAGAAGATCGACGTGGTCGAGCCGACGGTGGCCGAGACCGTGGATATTCTCAAGGGGCTCAAGTCGCGCTTTGAGGAGCATCACAGCGTCAAGTACGCCAACGCCGCCCTGCAGGCCGCAGCCGAGCTGTCGGCGCGCTACATCAACGACCGTCAGCTGCCCGACAAGGCCATTGACGTGATCGACGAGGCCGGTGCCGCCCAGCGCATTCTGGCGCCTTCCAAGCGCAAGAAAACCATCAGCAAGGGTGACATCGAGGACATCGTGGCCAAGATCGCGCGGATTCCGCCAGCCGCGGTGTCGCAGGACGACCGCAGCAAGCTCAAGACGTTGGAGCGCGACCTCAAGAGCGTGGTGTTCGGGCAGGATGCGGCGCTCGAAGCGCTGGCTAGCGCGATCAAGATGTCGCGTTCGGGCCTGGGCAAGCCGGATAAGCCGATCGGCGCCTTCCTGTTCTCGGGACCCACGGGAGTGGGTAAGACCGAGGCTGCGCGCCAGCTCGCCTATATTTTGGGCATCGAGCTGATCCGCTTCGACATGTCGGAGTACATGGAGCCGCATGCAGTCAGTCGCTTGATCGGTGCGCCGCCGGGCTACGTTGGCTTCGACCAGGGCGGCCTGCTGACCGAGGCCATCACCAAGAAGCCGCACGCGGTGCTGCTGCTTGATGAAATCGAGAAGGCCCATCCGGCGATCTACAACATCCTGCTGCAGGTGATGGACCATGGCACGCTGACCGACAACAACGGGCGCAAGGCCGACTTCCGCAACGTCATCATCATCATGACGACGAATGCGGGTGCCGAGACCATGAACAAGGCCACCATCGGCTTTACCAATGCGCGCCAGGCTGGCGATGAAATGGCCGACCTCAAGCGCATGTTCACGCCCGAGTTCCGCAACCGGCTCGACGCCATCGTCAGCTTCAAGCCGCTGGACGAGCAGATCATTCTGCGCGTGGTTGACAAGTTCCTGCTGCAGCTCGAAAGCCAGCTGGCCGAGAAGAAGGTGGAAGTCACCTTCACAGATGACTTGCGCAAGTTCCTGGCCAAGAAGGGCTTTGATCCGCTGATGGGCGCGCGCCCGATGCAGCGGCTGATTCAGGACACGATTCGCAAGTCCCTGGCCGACGAGCTGCTTTTCGGGCGGCTGGCCGACGGCGGACGCGTGGTTATCGGCATCAAGAAGGTCGACGATGGCAAGGGCGGCCAGAAGGAGGAGATCGATCTGGAGATCTCCTCGCTGAAGAAGGAGGCCAAGCCGCGCCCCGAAGAGGAAGAGGCCGCCGCCGACTGAGCGCGATGCATGCCAAGGGCGTGCGCGCGCATGAAAAAGCCACCTGACAAAGAGGTGGCTTTCTTGTAATTGGACGGCGACTCTTACGCGGTCACCGTTTTACGGTAGGTCGATAGCCTACAGCCACCTTTGTTTTTCTCGTCCTGGTGGCTGACGCGTCGACGTGAGCTTCGACTTGTCTGCGCAGACAAGTCTAGTATTGTACGTGCTTTATGCGTTGCCAGCGGTTTCGGTGGCCTGCAGCGCGCAGTGGGTGCGCCAGCGCGCAAAGCCCTGCGCGCGTAGCACGCAGGCAGGGCAGGCTCCGCAGCCGTAGCCCCAGTCGTGAAGGTGCTCGCGCGAGCCCAGGTAGCAGGTGTGGGACTCGGTGCGGATCAGTTCCACCAGTGGCTTGCCGCCCAGTGCGTGCGCCAGTTCCCAGGTCGCAGCCTTGTCGCGCCACATCAGTGGCGTGGCAAGCACCAGCGGGCGGTCAACCCCCAGGGAGAGGGCCACCTGCAGGGCCTTGAGCGTGTTGTCGCGGCAATCCGGATAACCAGAGAAATCGGTCTGCGACATGCCTCCGACCAGTACGGTCAGCCCGCGCCGGTATGCCAGCGCTGCCGCCAGCGTGAAGAACAGCAGGTTGCGTCCGGGCACGAATGTATTGGGCAGTCCGTCGTCCTGCAGCGTGATGGCAACATCGTCGGTCATCGCGGTAGTGCCCAGCTGCTTGAGCACATCCACATGCAGCAGATGGTCCTCACCCAGTGTCTGGCTCCAGGCGGGCGAGAGGGCGCGCATGCCATCGCGCAACCGCTGCCGGCACGCCAGCTCAACATGATGGCGCTGGCCGTAGTCAAAGCCGATGGTTTCAACGTGCGCAAAACGCGCCAGCGCCCACGCCAATGTCGTGGCCGAATCCTGCCCGCCTGAGAGCAGTACCAGCGCGCGCTGGGGCTGCGCGCTATCGGCGGTGGCACTCATGCGGCGGCAGCTGCAGCCTGCTCACGCTGCAGCATGCGCACCACGGCGGCCAGCAGCACGCCGTAGGCCGGCACGAAGAGCACCAGGCTGACCACCAGCTTGATGACGTAGTCGACCACGGCAATCTCCACCCAGTTGGCTGCCATGAAGGGGTCGCTGCTGTGCCAAAAGGCGATGGCAAAGAAGGCGGCAGTGTCCATGGCTTGCCCCACCACGGAGGATGCAGCCGGCGCCAGCCACCAGGCGCTTGCACTGCGGCGGATGCGGTCGAATACCTGGATGTCGAGCAACTGGCCCAGCGCATACGCGGCAAAGCTGGCCAGCGCGATGCGGAACACGAAGCCGTTGAACTCAGTCAGGGAGGCAAGGCCGTTGAAGCGCCCCTCGTGAAACAGCACCGAGACGACGTAGGAGGCCACCAGCGCCGGCAGCATCACGCGTGCGATCACTCGCCGTGCCTCGGGCTTGCCGATCAGCCGAACGGTCAGATCCGTGGCCAGGAAAATAAACGGAAAGCTGAACGCTCCCCAGGTGCTGTGAAAGCCCAGCAGGTTGATGGGAAGCTGCACCAGATAGTTGCTGGCGATGATGATGAAGATGTGAAACCCCACCAGAACGGCAAGGTAGAACGGCACGCGAGCGCGTGGCAGCTGAGCGGATGGCATGACAAACCTTTTTGATGAATGGGGGTGAGGGAACCCATGCGGCGATTCGCGCGACGCGAAAGCCGCAGATTGTAGCAACGGGCACTCAGTGCCGCACGATATGGCGTGCCATAGTCAACGCACAAAGCAGCAGAAATCCCAGTGCTATCAACAGGCCCGTCCAGCCGCCATGCTGCCAAAGCAGTCCGGCGCCGGAACCGATCAGGCTCGATCCCAGGTAGTAGCAGCTCAGGTACAACGAGGAGGCCTGCGCCTTGGCATGGCTGGCGGTGGCACCAACTTGCGCGCTGATCATCGAGTGGGCGGCAAAGAATGCGAGGGCAAACACGCCAACGCCGACGGTGAGCACCCAGATGCTGGAGGCGGCACACAGGAGCAAGCCGAGCAACATGGTCGCGACGGCGCCTGACAGTGCCGCACGCTCGCCAAAGCGCCCGCGCAGTGGTGCTGCCATGCGCGCCGATGCGACGCCGCCCAGATAGGTGAGAAACAGCAGGCCGGCCTGGCTGGCGCTCAGGAAGAATGGGGGGCCCTCCAATCGAAACCCCACGTAGTTGAACAGCGCCACAAAGCAGCCCATCAGCAGAAAGCCCAGCACGTACAGGATGCGCAGCAGCGGATTGCGCAGATGCTCTGCGAAATTGGCCATTAAATGGCGCAGTTGGGGCGCTTCGGCCTGGAAGGCGCGCGCTGGCGGCAGCAGCCAGACAAACAGCGCCAGCGCCAATACCGCCAGAACTCCCATGCCTCCGAGCGCCCAGCGCCAGCCCAGGCCGTCCGCAAGAAAGCCTGTTACCGTGCGGCCCAGCATGCCTCCGAGCACGGTGCCGCTGATGTACAGGCCCATGGCGGCAGCCAGCGTGGAGCGCTCGAATTCTTCGCTGACGTAAGCCATTGCCAGCGCGGGCAGACCGCTGAGCGCCAGCCCCAGGGCCAGCCGCGTGGCCACCAGCAGCGTCCAGTGCGAGGCAAATGCACCAAGCAGCGCGGCCGCGCTGGCCACCGCCAGCGCGATGGTCATCATGCGTTTACGGTTGACGACTTCGGCCAGTGCCCCTGCAGGCAACAGGCCAAACGCGAGCGCAAGCGTGCTGACTGAAAGCGACAGACTGCTGGTTGCAGCGCTGATCTGGAACTCGCGCGCCAGCGCCGGCAGCAGTGGCTGCACGCAGTAGAGCAAGGAAAAAGTTGCATAGCCAGCGCAGAACAGTGCCAGCGATGCGCGCCAGTAGGCGGAGGTGCCACGACGGATGCCGCTGGCAACTGTAGGAGTGGATGCCATGGAAAGGGCAGGCGGCAGCGCCGGATGCTTGCGAGTGCGACGCGATGGCGCTGACACGCGTCAACGTAGCGAGCGCGCCCCGCTTCGGCTGGCAGCACACGGCCTTCAAACGATGGAAAGGTCAATTATCGCCCGGCCTGTCGTACCGTGCAGCGCGTGAAGGCGCGATCACAGGGAAGCTTGGAGCATCTCCCGGTAGTCAGCAGCACTGGCCAGCCGCGGATTGGTGGCGTGGCAGTGGTCACGCATGGCATGCGTGATGATGGCGTCGAAATCAGACTGACGCACGCCTAACGCTGCCAGGCCGGAGGGCAGTCCCAGTTCACGGTTACGCTCGATGATGGCGCAGGAAAGCGCATCCGCCGCTGTCGAAGCGTCCGCCTGCATTGGCACGCTCAGAGCCATGGCGCGGGCCATGCGCTGCATTCTGTGCTCCGCCACGATGTTGTCCGCCTTGGCATTGAAGCGCAGCACCGCCGGCAACAGCAGGGCATTCAGCGTGCCGTGGTGCAGTCGAGGATTGAGTCCGCCCAGGCTGTGACTGAGCGAGTGCACACAACCTAATCCCTTCTGGAATGCCAGCGCGCCCTGCATGCTGGCAGCCATCAGATTCCGGCGTGCAGTGCGATTGCCGCCATCGTGCGTGGCCGTGACGATGTGGCTCCAGCCGCGCTCGAGTCCATCCAGTGCGATGCCATCGGCCGGTGGGTTGAAGGCTGCTGCCATGAAGGTTTCCATGCAGTGGGCGATGGCGTCCATACCCGTGGCGGCCGTCAGCAGAGGGGGCAGCGCCAGGGTCAGCTGCGGATCACAAATGGCAGCGCGTGGCACCAGATGCCATGCGTGAAATCCGAGTTTGCGCCCGTCGTCGACGATCAGAATCGCGCCGCGCGCGACTTCGCTGCCGGTGCCGCTGGTAGTAGGTACGGCAATCAGCGGCGCCACATCGGCGCGAATGCGTGGCGAGCCACCTTCGATGGTGGCGTACTGCGCCAGCGGCCCTGCATGCGTGGTGGCGATGGCCACGCCCTTGGCGCAATCGATGGCCGAGCCGCCGCCGACGGCAATGAGCCCATCACAATGATTTTGCCGATACAACGCGGTGGCGGCACGCACGGCTGCCTCGGTGGGGTTGGAGGGGGTGGCATCGAATACGTGGACGGGCATATGGGGCTGCAACTGTTCGCACACGCTATCGATGATGCCGGCGGCGCGCACGCCTGCATCCGTGACGATCAGCGGCCTAGTGATGCCGGCATGCGCGCATTCCTCGGCCAGCAGCGCCAGCGCGCCGTCATCGAACTGAATGCGCGTGATGTACTGGATGAGGGCCATGCGTGTCTCCTTGCGGTTGAATGGATGTGTTTCGATACGGCGGACAAGGGAGCGTGCGCCTGCTCGCAAGCGGTTGACGGTGTTCTCCACACGTTGCAGCGCTGCAGCCATCAGGGCGACAATCGTGCCATGACCGATCCAACTCAGCAGCCTTGGTGGGCCATGCTCACTCCCGCGATGCAACAAGTCGTGGCCGGCATGGCCCGCAAGGCGCTTGCACCGCTGCACACGCTGGGCGTGCAGCGGGCGCGTGAAATCTACCGCCAGGGGGCGCAGGTGCTTGAGGCCGATCTGCCGCCGCAGGCTGTGCACAGGGTGGATGGCACCCTCGCCGCGCGTGATGGCGCGCAGCTTCCCGTGCGTATTTATAAGCCTGCGCTGTCCGATCGGCTGTCGTCGACGGAACAGGATGCCTTGTTGCCAGCCGTTCTTTACCTGCACGGCGGCGGCTTCACAATTGGTGGCATCGACACGCATGACGTGCTGTGTGCCAGGATGGCCCTGCTGGCCGGGGTGGCCGTGGTCTCACTGGCCTACCGGCTGGCGCCTGAGCAGCGTTTCCCGACGGCTGTTCATGATGTCTGGGATGCCTTCACGTTCCTGCGTCGGCATGGCGCGGACTGGCAACTCAATGGCGACCAGCTGGCGGTCGCCGGCGACAGCGCTGGAGGCACACTGGCGGCCGTGCTGGCCTTGCAGGCGCGCGATGCCGGACAGCCGCTTGCCGGGCAATGCCTGATTTATCCGGGTACGACGGCGCATCAGGATACCCCGTCACACCGCCGCTTTGCGAGCGGGCCGGTGCTGAACGAAGCGACGATTACCTGGTTCTTCGACAATTACATTGACCGGCATCACCGCGAGGACTGGCGATTTGCGCCGCTGCTCGCACCGGAGCTCGATGGCGTAGCCCCCGCGCTGGTGGTGCTGGCCGAGTGCGATCCGCTGGTGGATGAAGGCATCGCCTATGCCGACCGCCTGCGCATGGCGGGCGTGCCAGTGACGCTGGAGCTGTTCAGGGGCGTCAGCCACGAGTTCCTCAAGATGGGCCGCGCTCTGCCCGAAGCGCTGGCGGCGCACCATGCGATTGCCGATTTCCTGCGACAGGCGCTGCGCGGCGCATAAAAAATCGCAAACAGGCTCTTACAAGCGACCGACGCCGTTGGTGGGCTTGATGACCTGCAAGATGGTGGTGGAGATTTCCTCAATGGACTTGGTGGTCGTCGACAGCCATTGCACGCCCGCCCGGCGCATCATGCTCTCGGCTTCGCTGACTTCCATGCGGCAATTCTCCAGGCTGGCATAGCGCGAGCCGGGGCGGCGTTCATTGCGAATCTCAGACAGGCGTTCTGGGTTGATGGTCAAGCCAAATAACTTCTTCTTCAGTGGCAGCAAGGCAGGCGGCAGCTGCTGGCGCTCGAAATCGTCAGGAATGAGCGGGTAGTTGGCGACCTTCAGGCCATACTGCATGGCCAGGTAGAGGCTGGTGGGGGTCTTGCCGCTGCGGCTGACGCCGATCAGGATGACGTCGGCGCTGGCCAGATCCGTGTTGGATTGTCCATCGTCGTGCGCCAGCGTGTAGTTGATGGCCTCCATGCGGTCCGAGTATTCCTTGCTCTTGCTGATGTCAGTGAAACGTCCGACCCGGTGATGCGACTTCGCGCCCAACTCCACCTCCAGCGGTCTGACGAAGCTGCCAAACATATCCATCACCAGCCCCTTGCAGTGTTCGCTGAAGACGCCCTGGACTTCCGGATTGACCAGCGTGGTGAATACGATCGGCTTTTTCTTTTCCAGCTCGTAGCTGTGGTTGATCTGGCGAATCGCTTGATGGGCCTTGTCCACGGTATCCACGAACGGCAGGCGCACCTTGCGCGCGTGGAGGTCGAACTGCGCAAGAATGGCATTGCCGAACGCCTCGGCAGTGATGCCGGTGCCGTCGGACACGAAGTAGACAGTGCGGTTGGACATGGTCAGCAATGGGTGGGTTGGACAGACAGGCAGCCATCATAGTGGCTGTGCAGCCAGGCGCCGCACAGGCTGCGCAACACTATCAATGCGCCTACAATACGCGTCAAATTTTGTGCGATGGTCCATGTGCGGCAGTGTTGCTGCCTCCTTTTGGCTGTCGCGACCCGCGGGCGATGGGGATTGTCTTGCGCCTGCTGCGCCTTCGCTGATTGCATTTACCTCCTTGTCCATGCTGCTGGCTGCGTCCATTCCAGAACAAGCAAAGCGCGCACTGGCCCGGCGTCGGGGCAGGGAGTCGGTCGGCCTCAAGCCCCTAACAGGGGCTTCATTGCGCCGGCCTTGCCACCGTTTTCTTACTTCTGGAGTCTTCCCATGTCTGATCGCTTCGAGGCGACCGCCCTGGTCGTACCGTTTGAAAACCTGAGAATGAGCGACGTCGAGGTCGTAGGTGGCAAGAACGCCTCGCTCGGCGAAATGATCTCGCAGCTGCCCCAAGGCGTGCGTGTACCCACTGGTTTTGCCACCACGGCACATGCCTTCCGTGAGTTCCTCAAGCATGATGGCCTGGCAGACAAGATCAGTGCGCGTCTTGCGAGCCTGGACGTGGACGATGTGCGGGCGCTGGCCGAGGCGGGTGCAGAAATCCGCCAGATGGTCGAGAACCAGCCGTTTCCTCCTGCACTGGAAAAAGCGATCCGCGATGCATTCGCGGTGCTGAGTGAGGGCAATGACCAGGCGTCGTTTGCGGTGCGTTCTTCCGCGACGGCTGAAGATCTCCCCGATGCCTCGTTTGCCGGACAGCAGGAGACCTTCCTGAACGTCGTCGGCATTGAGGACGTGCTACATAAGGCCAAGGAAGTCTTTGCCTCGCTCTATAACGACCGGGCCATTAGTTACCGTGTGCATAAGGGCTTTGCGCACGACGTGGTGGCGCTGTCGGTCGGGGTGCAGCGCATGGTGCGCTCGGACACGGGCGCTGCCGGCGTGATGTTCACGATCGATACGGAGTCGGGCTTCGAGGATGTGGTGTTCATCACCTCCAGCTACGGCCTGGGCGAGACGGTGGTGCAAGGCGCGGTCAACCCCGATGAGTTCTACGTGCACAAGCCCAGCCTGAAGGCGGGCAAGCAGGCGGTGATCCGTCGCAACCTGGGCTCCAAGCTGATCCAGATGGTCTTTACCTCGCCTGAGGAAAAGGCCGCGACCGGCAAGCTGGTGAAGACCGTTGATGTGCCTGCCGAGCTGCGCAACCGCTACTCCCTCTCGGATGAAGACGTGGCCGAACTGGCACGTTACGCGCTCATCATCGAAGAGCACTACGGTCGTCCGATGGACATCGAGTGGGGCCGCGACGGCACCGATGGCAAGCTCTACATCCTGCAAGCGCGTCCCGAGACGGTCAAAAGCCAGCAGAAAGGCAAGGCGGAGCAGCGCTTCAAGCTGTTGGGTACCGGCAATGTGCTGGCTGAGGGGCGCGCCATCGGCCAGAAGATCGGCACCGGGCCGGTGCGTCTGGTCAACGACATTGCGGAGATGGACAAGGTGCAGCCCGGCGACGTGCTGGTCACCGACATGACGGACCCGAACTGGGAGCCGGTGATGAAGCGCGCCAGCGCCATCGTCACCAATCGCGGCGGGCGGACCTGTCATGCTGCCATCATTGCGCGGGAGCTGGGTATTCCCGCCGTTGTCGGCTGCGGGGATGCCACCGACAAGCTCAAGGATGGCGTGCTGGTGACCGTCAGCTGCGCCGAGGGCGATACCGGCAAGATCTACGACGGATTGTTGGAAACCGAGGTTACCGAGGTGCAGCGCGGCGAGATGCCCAAGATCGGCACAAAGATCATGATGAACGTCGGTAACCCCCAGCTGGCCTTCGATTTTGCGCAGCTGCCCAACGAGGGCGTTGGCCTGGCGCGGCTGGAGTTCATCATCAACAACAACATCGGCGTGCATCCCAAGGCGATCCTTGACTATCCGAACGTCGATGCCGATCTGAAAAAGGCGGTGGAGTCGGTGGCGCGCGGCCATGCCTCGCCGCGTGCGTTCTACGTCGACAAGGTGGCCGAGGGCGTAGCGACGATTGCCGCGGCGTTCTATCCGAAGCCCGTCATCGTGCGCCTGTCGGACTTCAAGAGCAACGAGTACCGCAAGCTCATCGGCGGCAGCCGTTACGAGCCCGAGGAAGAAAATCCGATGCTGGGCTTTCGCGGCGCGACCCGCTACATCAGCGAGGAGTTCCGCGAAGCGTTCGAGATGGAATGCGCGGCGCTCAAGCGCGTGCGTGAGGACATGGGGCTGACCAACGTCGAGATCATGGTGCCGTTCGTGCGTACGCTCAAGCAGGCCCAGGCGGTGGAGGAGCTGCTCGCCAAGAATGGCCTCAAGCGCGGCGAGAATGGCCTGCGTCTGATCATGATGTGTGAAGTGCCCAGCAACGCGATTCTGGCCGATCAGTTCCTGGAGTATTTCGACGGCTTTTCCATCGGCTCCAATGACCTGACGCAGCTTACGCTGGGGCTGGACCGCGATTCCGGCCTGGATCTGCTCGCGGCGGACTTCGACGAGCGTGACCCGGCGCTGCAGTTCATGCTCTCGCGCGCCATCAAGGCCTGCCGGGCACAGGGCAAATACGTGGGCATCTGTGGTCAGGGGCCGAGCGATCACCCGGACTTCGCCCAGTGGCTGGCCGACGAAGGCATCTCGTCGATCTCGCTCAACCCGGACAGCGTGGTGGCGACCTGGCAGCAGTTGGCTGCCAAGGCGTGATGCCCGCGAGCGACATGCCCTGAAGAACATCCGCCCGCGAGGCGGATGTTTTTTTATGCAGCCGCCGTCTGTGGCGCCTGCGAGGAGGCTTGCTCAGTCCTTCTTCTTCGCGGGACGCTGCCAGTCCGGCACGACGCTGGCGTTGGCGCGGGTGACGGCCAGGGCGTGCGCGGGCACATCACGTGAGAGGGTCGAGCCCGCGCCGACGGTGGCGCCGGCGCCAATGGTCAGGGGCGCAACCAGTACGCTGTTGCTGCCGATGTGCACATCGGCCTCAATGATGGTGCGGTGTTTGTTGGCGCCGTCGTAATTGGCGGTGATGGCGCCGGCCCCATAGTTCACGCGCTCGCCCACGGCAGCATCACCCAGGTAGGCCAGATGGTTGGCCTTGGCGCCGCGCGCCAGCGTGGAGTTCTTCACCTCCACGAAGTTGCCGATGTGCACATCCTCGGCCAGCCGGGCGCCAGGACGCAGACGGGCAAAAGGTCCGATGCGTGCGCCGTTGCCGACGACAACGCCCGCAGCCTCACCATCGATATGGGAGTAGGGCAGCACTTCGCAGTCGGCACCAAGGTCGGCCTGGCTGATGTGGCAGTATGCACCGATGCGGCTGCCGCTGCCAATGCGCACGTCGCCTGCGAAGATGCAGCCGATGTCGATCTCCACATCACTCTCGCACGTGAGTGCGCCAGGCAGCGCACTGCCGGGGGCGGCGCGCAGCTCAAAGCGCGCTGGATCAACCAGGCGCACACCAGCGTCCATGGCGGCCTCGGCCTGCAGGCGCTGATACCTGCGCTCTGCCTCGGCAAGCTGGGCCGGGCTGTTGATGCCGCCGACCTGCCACGATTGGTGCACGGGCAGGCAATGCGCCTGCACCGCGACCTGATCGGCAACCGCCATGGCGATGACGTCGGTCAGATAGTACTCGCCCTGGGCATTGTCATTGTCCAGCCGATTCAGCCAGGCCTTGAGGCGATGGGCTGGCAGCGCCATGATGCCCGAATTGATCTCACGGATGGCGCGCTGCTGGGCATTCGCGTCCTTGTGCTCGACGATGGCCTGAACGCGCCCTTGCGCATCGCGTGCGATGCGGCCGTAGCCATGGGGTTCGACCAGTTCTGCGGTGAGCAGGCCAATCTGCGAATCACTGCAACACGCCACGACTTGCTGCAGCGTTTCAGCGTCGACCAAGGGCACGTCGCCGAGCAGGATCAGCACGGTGCCGCGGTCGGGCAGATGGGCGCCAGCCTGCTGAACGGCGTGGCCTGTGCCCAGCTGCTGTGGCTGCTCGGCATGGATCAGTTGCGTGTTGGGCAGCAGCGCCGGAGCATGCTGATCGGCAAACTGGCGCACCCAATCCCCGCCATGGCCGGACACAAGCACCAAGCGCTCGGCACACAGCGCGCCAGCGGTATGCAGCACGTGGGCCAGCATGGGTCGCCCACCCAGGGGCTGCAGCACCTTGGGAAGGCGGCTTTTCATTCGCGTGCCTTTTCCGGCGGCGAGAACAACGATGCTCAAAGGCGAGGAAGCAGTCATGGAACAATTGGCAAGGAAGGCTCACCGCATGCCGCTCGTGTGGCACGTGGCAAAAAAGCACCGTACATTATCGATGCGAAAGCATTCGTCACGGATGCAGTAAGCGCTGTGCGGTACTTATACAGTAAAAACACGTGCCGTGGACACATGTCCTCGGGCGATAATCGGCATCTTGAGGCATGGCGCGCAACAACGCACTGGCCGGGGACGGTGATTTTCTTGTTACGGAGAACGGCGCATGGAGGCATGGATATTGATACCGGTGTTGGCAGGTGCCTATCTGCTGGGGTCCGTGCCTTTTGCCGTGGTGGTCAGCCGCATCATGGGCTTGCAGGATCCGCGCAGTTTTGGCAGCGGCAATCCCGGGGCCACGAATGTGCTGCGCTCGGGCAGCAAGGCGGCCGCCGTGCTGACGCTGGTGCTGGATGCGGCCAAGGGCTGGCTGCCGGTGGCGTTGGTGGGCTGGTACGGCGCTGCTTACGGCCTTTACGAAGGGGCGCAGGCTGCAGTCGGGTTTGCGGCATTTCTCGGGCATGTGTTTTCGGTATTCCTGCGTTTCAAGGGCGGCAAGGGTGTGGCGACCGCGCTGGGCGTGCTGCTGGGCATCCAGCCTTGGCTGGGACTGGCGGTGCTAGTGGTTTGGCTGCTGGCTGTGGGGGTTTGGCGCATGTCGTCGCTGGCGTCTCTGGTGGCGGCGGTGGCAGCACCCGTGATCTATCTGCTTGGTGGTGGTTCCGTCTGGGTTTATGACCGCCCGGTGCTGCTGTTTACGGGACTGATGTCTGTCGTGCTGATCTATCGACATGCGCCGAACATTTCCCGGCTGCTTGCAGGCACGGAGCCGCGTCTTGGCGCAAGTGGGCGTGCAGCGCCAAAGCCTGCGGGCAAATCGCGCGCACGTCGACGCAAGGCTTGAACGCCAGCTTGCTTGAAAGCTGAACTCTTTTCGCATCGCAGCAATCCGCCATGGCCGTTGACCCCAGCTTTTCCAAACAGCGTCTGCCTTTGGCACAGGTGCTCGCGTGCGGTGCACTGATTGTGACGCTGTCGATGGGGGTGCGTCATGGGTTTGGCCTGTGGCTGCTGCCGGTGACTAGCGAAATGGGATGGAGCCGCAATGCGTTTTCCATCGCGCTGGCAATCCAGAACCTGGCCTGGGGCATATTTGGCATTTTTGTCGGCATGGCGGCCGACCGCTTCGGCGCTTTTCGGGTGCTGCTCGCAGGTGCCGTGTGCTATGGCGCAGGGCTGGTCGGCATGGCGGTTGCAGCAACGCCACTGGCCTTTGCGCTGTCGGCCGGTGTCCTGCTGGGTCTGGCGCAGGCGGGCACCACTTATGCGGTGGTGTATGGTGTGATTGGCCGACAGATCCCCGTCGGGAAACGTTCCTGGGCGATGGGCGTGACCGCCGCAGCGGGCTCGTTCGGCCAGTTCCTGATGTTGCCGCTGGAAGGCGTCCTCATTGGCGCGCTGGGCTGGCAGGCTGCCCTGATGGTGTTGGCGGTGCTGATACTGGCGATAGTGCCTCTGGCCTTTGGGCTGCGTGAGCCGCACAACGCAGGCAAGGCCGCCATGCACCAAGGCATCGTGTCCTCACAGGGGATTGGCCACGCGTTGCAAGAGGCCTTGTCGCACCGGAGTTTTCTGCTGTTGACGGCAGGCTATTTCGTCTGTGGCTTCCAGGTCGTTTTCATCGGGGTGCACATGCCCAGCTATCTGCGCGACCACCAGTTGCCAGCGCAGGTGGCAACCCATGCGCTGGCGCTGATTGGCCTGTTCAATGTGCTGGGCACCTATGTGTCTGGCTGGCTCGGGCAGACCGTGGCGCGACGCAAGATCCTGATCGGCATTTATTTGGGCCGGGTGGTGGCGATTGCAGTATTCCTGCTGGCGCCACTGTCGGCATGGAGCGTCTACGTGTTCTCGGCAGTCATCGGCGCATTGTGGCTGTCCACTGTGCCGCCAACCAACGCGACGGTGGCGCAGATGTTCGGTGTACGCCATCTCTCCATGCTTGGCGGGGTGGTTTTCTTCAGCCATCAGATTGGCAGCTTTCTCGGCGTCTGGCTGGGTGGTTTTCTGTATGACCGCACGGGCAGTTACGATATCGTCTGGTACATTGCCATTGCACTGGGTTTGCTGGCAGCCGCGGTGAATGTTCCCATTGACGAGCGACCGGTCGAGCGCCTGCGCGCGCAGCCGGTGTGATGGGGTGCAGCGCTGGCCGGACATTGCCCATGCTGTCTGACAGCGCGGATGGCACGGCTGACTTATCGTAGGGGGTGCCCATGCCGTATCGAATGCGTAGGAGACTGTACGCCACTGTCTCTGTACTGGCGGTGGCGGTTGTGCTGGCTGGCACCTTTATGCTGTACTGGCGGCCAGCGCTGATGGTGCAGCTGGCCGAGCAGCTCTGGGCGTGCTTTTGACGTCTATTGGCTGGGCCGCCTTCGTGGTCAAGCCCGATGCGCTGGCGGCTGCACTAGAATGACAAGCTTTTGTGATAATTGCAGCTGAGTCTGACTATTCATGACCTCGACTTCCATTGCCCTGAAAGGCAGCATTGTTGCCCTGGTAACTCCACTGAATGAGGACGCAAGCGTCGACTATGACGGGTTGCGAAAACTGGTGGATTGGCACATCGCGCAGGGCACGGATTGCATCAGTGTCGTGGGAACGACTGGTGAGTCCCCAACGCTGACGTACGACGAACACCACGAGGTCATTCGCGTGACCGTGGAGCACGCGGCAGGGCGTGTGCCGGTAATGGCGGGCTGCGGCGCCAACTCGACTGCCGAGGCCATTTCGCTGGCGCAGTACGCACAGAAGGTTGGAGCAAGCAGTCAGCTGCAGGTTGTGCCCTATTACAACAAACCCACACAGGAAGGGCAGTATCAACACTTTCGCACGATTGCCGAGGCGACGCCTGAGCTGCCGATGTACCTGTATAACGTGCCGGGGCGCTCCGTGGCCGATCTGGCGCATGAGACGGTGTTGCGACTGGCACAGATTCCCAGCATCGTCGGAATCAAGGAAGCCACGGGCGATCTGGCCCGCGCGCAGTGGCTGATCCGCGACGTGCCACCCGGGTTTGCGGTGTATTCCGGAGACGACTTGACTGCGGTGGCGCTGATGCTGTGTGGCGGTCATGGCAACATCAGTGTCACCGCCAACGTGGCGCCTGCATTGGTCCATGCGTTGTGCCATGCTGCGATCAACGGTGACGTGGCGCGGGCCAATGCCATCCAGCAGCGGCTGTTGCCGCTGCACAAGGCCTTGTTTAGCGAGGCCAATCCTATTCCCGTCAAGTGGGCCATGCACCGTTTGGGCTTGTGTGGTCCGACCTTGCGCCTGCCCATGACTCCGCTGTCCGCTTGGGCGCAGGAGCCGCTGGAAGCGGCTCTGCGCGAAACCGGCCTGTTGGCGTGATGCCGCATCTGTGTGCTGCTGCAGTCACGATCGATTCGAACGACCTAATAATGCTATGAATCTCAAGTCCTCCGCGTTCAAAGTCTCCATGGTGGCCACGACGTGTCTGCTGACGGCGTGCTCGTCCATCAATGGCGAGGGTATCGACTACCGCAGCGCGCAGCGCGGCACGTCGCTGGCCGTGCCACCCGATCTGACGCAGTTGACGCCCGACTCCCGCTACGTCGTACCCGGCGGAGCGGTGTCGGCCAATGCGTTGCTGGCCAGCCAGATTCGCCAGGGCGAGGGCGATCGTGTCGCTACCGACAGTGTGGCGGACGTGACCTTGCATCGCGATGGTGACCTGCGTTGGCTGAGCGTGGCCCGCACCCCCGATGTATTGTGGGATCCGGTTCGCCAGTTCTGGCTGGACAACGGTTTCACGTTGACGATGGATCAGCCCGCGCTGGGTATCATGGAAACCGACTGGGCGGAAAACCGTGCCAAGCTGCCACAGGATTTCATCCGCAACACCCTTGGCCGGGTGCTGGACTCGCTGTATTCCACCGGCGAGCGTGACAAGTTCCGCACCCGTATGGAGCGCCGTGCCGATGGCGGCACCGATATCTACATTACCCATCGCGGGATGATCGAGGAGGTGACCGATCGCCAGAGTGGTTCCACGACCTGGGTGCCGCGCGACTCGGATCCGGAGCTGGAGACGGAATTCCTGCGCCGCCTGCTGGTGCAGTTGGGCGTGTCGGAGGAGCAGTCGCAGGCAATCGTGGCCGGTCAGCAGACCTCGGCAGCACCTGCGGCCAGTGTGGCGCAGCCGACCTCGCGTGTGGTTGACCTGGCGGGCGTGCCGGCACTGGAGTTGCCTGATGCCTTTGACAGGGCATGGCGGCGGGTGGGTACCGCACTGGATCGCAGCGGCTTCACCGTGGAAGACCGCGATCGCTCGCAGGGCGTGTACTTTGTGCGCTACATCTCGCCAGAAGCCGAGCGCGAGCAGCCAGGATTTTTTGGGCGTGTGCTGGGGCGTGCCTCGTCGGCGCCGCCACCGGTGCGCTACCGCATCGTCGTGCAGAGCCAGGGCGATCTGTCGCACGTGACCGTGCAGAATGAGGCTGGGCAGCCAGCACCGGCATCGGAGGCGCAGACCATCATCCGCCTGCTGCACGAAGACACGCTTTGAGGTGCACACGCTCGTGCAGCAGTCCGAGGCCGATACCGTATTGCGTTTTCGCAGTCTCGCCAGCGGCAGCTCCGCCAATGCGACGCTGGTAGAAGGCCATCGTGGCAGCGGTGACGCTAGGTGCTTCAGAGCACTGATCGACTGCGGACTGAATCTGCGGCAGTTGCGCGAGCGGCTGGCCTGTGACGGTCTTGCCCCGGAGGACCTGCATGCCATTTTCGTCACCCACGAACATTCCGACCATGTCGGAGCGTGCTTCGAGCTCGCCGCCAAATGGCATATCCCACTCTGGACCAGTTATGGCACCTGGTTGGCAGCCGGTGCACCGCAGGCCTGCAGCAACGAGCTGCACATCGTGCGTGATGGCCAGGCGTTTGCATGGGGTGCGATGCAGGTCGTGCCGTTTACGGTTCCGCATGATGCGCGCGAGCCGCTGCAGCTGCGCATCACACAAGGCGGCTGCAGCCTTGCGCTGCTGACCGATCTGGGACATGTCACCGGCCACGTGCGCGCTCACGTCAGTGACTGTCAGGCCGTGCTGCTGGAGTTTAATCACGAGCCACACATGCTGGCAGCTTCCCGTTATCCGGCGTTTCTAAAGCGCCGCATTGCGGGTCGGCAAGGGCATCTGTCCAACGAGGCAGCGGCCGAGTTGCTTGGACAGATGGCGGGTGAAAATCTGCGGCATGTTGTCGCAGGCCATTTGAGCCGTCAGAACAATCGTCCCGATCTGGCGGCGGAATGGATTGCCGAGGTCATTGGTCATGCGCCCATCGGCGTGCACATTGCCAGTCAGGATGAAGGCTGTGCATGGGTGCAACTGAGCGGGTCTGCCGAACCTGCGATGCAGCATGCGTGCGCTATAGTTGCCGAATCGACCCAGGCTGCGGCTTAGAACCTGTTCAAACCCTTTTTGTGCCTTTGGAGAAGGCAAGAGAGCCGACGAGGCCTGCCGAGTGGCATCGCATACGGTCCGTCTGACTTGTTCCCTGCGTTGCTGGACAACGATTGAAGCAAAACGGTGCCCGCATCTGTATGCGGTGTTCTGTGCGATGGTGGTGTTCGCTGCGCACGGGCTGCTTATGGTGCGCATTGTTCGGTGACTGTTCCTGCCGGTACGCGGTGCGTACGGAGCGGGCCACATGAGGCCTACTGTGCAATGACAGCGCCTGCCGGAGCAGGTGCGAACAACCTCTGCTGGCAATTCTTTCATGCGCAGGGCGGTCAGGCCACCAAGCATCGCCGAGACGGAATGATTTGGCACCGCGGACAACGCCTGCTATTGCGCTTTCTCCACGCAGGGGAGTCGCCGCGCTGCCAGCAGCGCGGCGCGGCGATGCGCATATCCGCCGGGTGGTGTTCGGCCTAATTTGTGCCTTGCACCGAATCCTCCGGCGGAGCAACGCAATGCATGAAAAGATCGGTAAACAGGCCTTAAGAAGCCATGGCCACTACCGATAGTGCCTTAGTTACCCGCAGCGGGCGGGTTTGCGGTGGAGCTGGCTGCGCTTTCTCCTGCCGCAGGCTGCTCTGCAGCGTGGTTGGTGGCAGCTTGCGCGGCCGCATTGGCCTTTTTCAGTGCTTCTTCTGCTGATTCGCGGGCATCCTCAGCAGCCTTCCCTGCTTCATTGAAGCCTTCGCGCGTTGCCGCAGCGGCATCGTTTGCAAGTTCAGCAGCGCCTTCGGCGGCGTCCTTGGCTGCCTCTGAAGTGCTTGCGGCGGCAGCGCCAGCGGCCTCGCGGGCACTCTGCGCTGCCTCGCCTGCGGCTTCGGAGGCATCTTCCAGCGCACGCTCAGCGGCATTCGGCTCGGTGGTGGCAGGTGCCGGAGCCGGTGCTGGCGTGGCGGGCGCAGGAGGTTCGGAGCGATCGCATGCGGCGAGCAGACCAGAGACCAGCAGGGCCGAGGCAATGTAATGCAGTTTCATGCTATTCCTTTCACGCTTCAGGTTGAATGGGATCAGAGAATTGGCTGAAAAACGCCGGGGCAAGCCCCGGTGGCTTTCCAAAGCTCCCATCTCTAACGCCTCTGCTGCGCAAGCGTTGACAGGACGATGCACTGTCGCTGGGTCAACCACGCATTGAAGGCAGGGGCGTTGCTATCCAAGCCCGCCCGCATCTTGGTGATGCAAATTCCTACCGGACAGCCAACCCGACTTGCGGTTGGCACGTTGCCTCTGCGTTTTTTGGTGGACAACGCAACGTATGCACTGATCGTCAACCAAAGAACAATCCGCTAGGCATTGCCCTACGTCATTCCAGCTTGCCTGCGGGCCATATTGGAAGCGCATGCTGCGAGGATGGTCTGCCAGCAGCACGTTGCGCTGCCCCCTTGCACTCTGCTGATGCAATGGCGCGCAGGCAGGTCTTGGCAGCGGAGGCCGGGCGGCCTTCTCCGCCGGATTGTTGCTACTGGCCTCAGCGCACGAGGATCCAGCCCTGTTCATGCCACTCCTGCAGTGTCTGCTGAGCCTGTGCCGACAGGCGCCGGATGTCGCGCGCACGCAGGCTTCGCTGGTCGGCAAGCTGGCGCAGCAGACGCGCATCCCTGCCACCCATGCGGTAGCTTTCGCCGTTGATGTAGAAGAAGCGATCGTCGTAGAGCATGCGTGTTCTTCGGCTTGGCATCACCTGGCGGGCATCATCGTGCAGGTGTTCCCACAGATCGCCGCCTTCGTCCTCATCGCCAAAGACGACATCCGGCTTGGGTTCACTGAGGTATTCCCCCAGCAACTGCTCGATCGCGTGCGGACGGCGCAGGCGCTGTTCGATGGCCTCGCGCGCAAATGCCTGCAGTGCTTGCGGAATGGCCGCCGATTGCTGTGTGGCGGATTGACCGGTATCCTTGTAAAGGCTGGCGGCATGCGGGGAGCGCTGTGCGAGTGCTCCATCGGTGTCCTCCGTCCAGTCCGGTTCTGCCAGACGTTCGAGCAGGGTGCTTGCGAGCTCTTCGCGCGCGGGAGCGCGAAAGCCGATGGAGCAGGTCATGCAGTCGTTGCCTTCGGCGATGCCATCGTGGGCATAGCGCGGCGGCAAATACAGCATGTCGCCAGGCTCCAGTACCCACTCGTACTCGGGCTCGAAGTGCTGCAGAATGCGTAGCGGCACATCCGGTTGCAGGCTCAGGTCCCGCTGGCGGCCGATGCGCCAGCGCCGTTTGCCGTGCGCCTGCAGCAGAAAGACATCATAGCTGTCAAAGTGCGGGCCCACGCCGCCGCGGTCGCTGGCGTAGCTGATCATCAGATCATCCAGTCGTGCCTGTGGAATGAAGGCGAAGCGCTGCAGCAGGGCATGTGCGGCATCGTCCGCTAGGTCAACGCCTTGCACCAGCAGCGTCCAGCCCGGTTGCTTCAGAGCAGGCAGCTGCCTGCGCTTGAAGGGACCGTGTTCGAGCGTCCAGCCATGCGTGTGCTGGCGGATAAGCCGCGTCTGTACGTCCTCCTGCGCCGCCAACGTGAACAGTGTCTGCGCGCGGACGGGGGCGGCCTGCGCCGCGGGCAGGGCCTGGCGCACCAGCAGTGGCTTGCGCTGCCAGTGCTTGCGCATGAACTGTGCGGGGCTAAGGCCGCCCAGCAGTTGCAGCGGTGAGTTGATATCAATCATTGTCAATCGGAAGTGTGCACGGTTGACCAGGGGCAAACCTGCGACAATCCGCGCTATGGAAGTGATGAAGAAAACCGTGGTGGCCCTGACCTGGACCATGAAGGACAGCCTGGGCGAACTGCTCGATCAGCTGGACGAGCCGATTGAATTCTATGTGGGCGGCGACGATCTGCTGCCGAGCATCGAACAAGCCTTGTTGGGCAAGCGTGCTGGAGATGGCGTGCAGCTGTACCTGGAGCCGGAGCACGGCTTTGGTGACTATGACGAACAACTGGTGTTTCTTGAATCGCGCGCACTGTTCCAGCAAGGCCTGGAAGAGGGCATGGTGATTGAGAGCAGCGCCTTGCCCAAGGGCGCGCGCAGCCAGATCGGGCGCGACCTGTTGCTGACAGTGACGGAGATCTATCCGGAGCATGTCGTGCTGGACGGCAATCACCCGCTGGCGGGCATTGCGCTGCAGCTGGACATGAAGATTCGCAAGGTCCGTCCGAGCACGCCCGAGGAGCAGCGTCGCAGGTCAGCCGGGGTGGGCTTTTTCCGCACGATTCCTGAAGGCCCGGCTGGGCCGACAACCGTGCACTGAGTCTAGCCGCCAATCTGCAAAAGGCGACCTTTGGTCGCCTTTTGCATGGAGCACGTGCTTCGATTGCCGGGGGAAAGGCCGCGAACGCGGCACTATGCTCAGTTCACCGGAGCGATTTCACCATTGCGTACCTGCACGCGACTATTGATCTGCAGGTTGCCCGGATGCGGGACGTCATAGACGCGGTACTGGCCATTGTCCACGCGGATGGTGATGCGATAGCCCTGCGCATAGCCTTGCTGGCCACCCGTGTTCATCCGGCCTTCAATGGTGTTGCCGGCCAACGCGCCGCCGACGGAACCAGCAATGGTTGCAGCCGTGCGCCCGGAGCCGCCGCCGACCTGATTGCCAAGCAGCCCCCCGACGACAGCGCCAAGCAAAATGCCGGCTCCACTGGAGCCACTGTCGAGCTGCTGTAGGGGCTGGATATCGGTGACGTAGCCGTACTCGGTCACATTGGCCGGAGCGCGGGTGGGCTGCACTGCGACCTGACCACTGCGTTGATCCGGATAGAGCGGGGTGCTCTGGCATCCGGCGAGCATCAGCGCGAGGGCGGTGCTGCCAGCGAGAACGGTGGTGCGGATGATGGTCATGAGACTCTCCTTATGGTCAGAATGGCGCTGAGGCGCCGGTGCGATCGGGATGTTCACAGCGCTGATGCGTCGCACTTGGCAGGCCCGAGCGGTCGTTGCGCATGGTAGTACCGGCGGGGTGCACTTGCGTGCACGCGGTGTAAATCTGCGTAAAGCAACCGCGCAACGACGACGGCGCCACTGCCGTAGCGCATTGGCGCATTATCTGCGCTGTGCCCGCATCGATTGCAGGACAAGAACGCAAGTTCGGGCCTGTGGTTGACGTGTTCGCACCGTCGGGACGTGGCAAGAAGCCGCTGAACAGGTTTTTACCGGGTGCCTGTCGAGCCGTATCCACCCGTGCCCCGCGCGGAGGCCTCGAATTGCTCGACGATGTTAAAGCGCGCCTGAACGACAGGAACGATGACCAGCTGGGCAATGCGCTCAAGCGGTTCGATCACGATGGTGTCGTGGCCCCGGTTCCAGGCACTGACCATCAGCTCACCCTGGTAATCGCTGTCGATCAGGCCAACCAGATTGCCCAGTACCAGTCCTTTCTTGTGCCCCAGGCCGGAGCGGGGCAGCACCAGCGCAGCGTAGCCCGGGTCGCGCAGGTAGATCGCAATGCCTGTGCCGACAAGTGTGGCCGGCGCGCCGGGTGCGAGCGTGAGCGGCTCCTGAAGGCTGGCGCGCAGGTCCAGGCCGGCGCTGCCTGGCGTGGCGTAGCTTGGCAGGTCATCGTTCAGGCGCGTGTCGAGGATGCGAATATCAATGTACATGAGATGTGTCGGTGGGGAGGGCAAGCGATGGCGCTGGCATGCAGCAGCCCCCGCTTTGCAGAATATGAATGCGAGATGCAGCTTCATTGGCCAGTGCGCTATCCCCCGCAATAGTGGCTTGCCGCTGTTGAAGCAGCAGCCAGGCCAGCAGGGGACGACGCCAACCCTCGTGGGAGGCGGTCTCCACGGCCAGCGCAATCAACGCAGGATCTGGCGCACCGCTGCGGCGCATCAGTACCGCTACACCTAGCAGGCGCGAGAGTGGCTCGTCGATGGCGCGCAGCGCTTGCAGGGCGGCGTCTGAGGTCTCGACGATAGTCGCGACTTGGCGCTGCGCAGGCGGCAGCAGCGCCCGCTCGGCTGTATCGAGCATGGCGCCGCCGAGATAGCGATGGTAGGCCTGCAGCTGCGGCGTCACGCCATCCTGCGGCAGCGTCAGATAGGCCGAGCACGGCTGCCAGTCCAGGCTGGCGATCTGCAGTGCGCACTGGCGCAATTCCAGCCTGGCAAGCTCGACCACCGAGGCTGTGCGTGATACCTCCTCGCGCGCCTGTTGCAAACTTTGCTGCGCGATGCGCTCCTGTCCGTCCAGATAGGCTGCCTCGCTCAATGCCATGGCCGATGCCGTGCGGGTCTGCCATTGCGGCGTTGCGGGCTTGCTGGCGCAGCCGCCCACGACCAGGAGCATCAGGGCAATGCACACTAGCAGAACGGCGCCAGTGGCCTGCTTGCTGGCTTCAAACAGGCCGGTCAGGAAGGGAGCGTGAACGCGCATGGTCACGGCAGTGTCAGGCGGTGATCTTGGGTGAAGGGCCAAGTGTTTTGCAGCTGGTCCATGATGGTGTCGAGCTGGCGCAGATTACGCTCTACCGTAGTGCGCAGCTGTGCGAGATCTTGCGTGGATTCACTCACATTGCCACTGATTGTCTTCGCATCGCGCAGGATTGCATCGACCTGCTGCAGGCTCTGGCGCGTATCGTGCAACAGCTGCGTGAGCGCACGCAAGGAGGCCTGTGCGTCGCCCATCAGTCCGCTCTGGCTGAACACCTGATGGTCGGCATTGCGCGCAAGGGTGTTGAGCGTGCGCAGCAAGGTATCCGTCCTACGCAGGGCGGACTGGACCGCGGCCAGTTCGGGGCCTTCGCCAAGCAGCAGCCTGAGTGCGCCACCGTCGGTTGCGGCCTCGCCGAGGCGGCTGCCCAACGCATTGAGCTGCTGCAGCGACTGAGCCAGATCCGAGCTGCCCGAGGTCAAATCTGTGAGGTTGTTGAGCAGGCTGCGCGCCGATGCCATCAGCTGCGGGATCTCTGCGGACGCGTCGCCGAACAGCACGACGCGTTCGGCACCGTCGGGCAGCGGCGGGTCATCCCATTCGCTGGTGTAGGCCTTCAGGCTGGTGGCACCGAGGATATTGCGCACCATGGTGAAAATGCTGGACTCGCGCAGCCGGTGCGCCTGCCTAGCGAGCAGGTCAACGTGAATGCGCACGGAGCCATCGTCTGCCAGCTCGATGCGCCGTACGCTCCCGATGGGAAAGCCCGAGAAGGTCAGATCCATGCCGATGGCGATGCCTTCGGAGTCTTCGGCAATCAGCACCAGTTCCTGCTTGTCCTCAAAGGCACCACGTGCGTAGAACACATACAGCACCGCACCAATGGTCAATACGACCGTCAGCAGCATCAGCGCCATGGCCTTGACGTGCAGCAGGCGCGACGGCGGCAGGTCGCCAATGCCCAGCGAGGAAGAGGCTGCCGCCGCACGCTCCGCTGCAGCGCTGTGATCGGCAGGTTCTTGACGCATGGATCGGATAGAGGAGAAAGCCACATGCCTGCAAAGCAGGGCGCACGTGGCTGGCCGTGTCAGTAGTAGTTCGCGACCAAGGATAACACTTCCATTAACGTCAGCAGCGTCAACACTCGCGCCAGCGTCGCCAGTTCAGAGTCGCGTCGCAGCCCGTACCGAGGATGGATGAACGCTGTCGTCAGCGGTGCAAGCGCGATGACGTAGCTGAATGCGATGGCCTTGGCCAGCAGCACGGAGGCGAAAAACGGTGTCATGGTCTGCCCGAAGGCGTGTGTGAACACCGTGATGCCGGCTGTCGTGTAACCGTATATGCCGACGTAAATCATGGCTAGCACGGCAGCGCCTGCAAGCACGCAGAACATGATGGCGCCATACAGGCCCATCAGCAGGCGCGGCAGCACCTCGACCTGCAACGCATCCACGTTGGCGCGCGCAA
Source organism: Lampropedia cohaerens (assembly GCF_001005215.1). Taxonomy (GTDB): domain Bacteria; phylum Pseudomonadota; class Gammaproteobacteria; order Burkholderiales; family Burkholderiaceae_C; genus Lampropedia; species Lampropedia cohaerens. The sequence goes on along the minus strand of NZ_LBNQ01000012.1, from coordinate 29,258 downwards.
GCCGAGAGAAATGGTGCTCGCGACGCAATGCCGCAAGCTCGTTGCCCAGGGGAATGGTCAGCCGGATCGTAACGGTAATGGCCGCAGCAAATGGCACGATCTCTGCCAGCAAGATGCGTATCAGCAAGCTGGGCGCCCAATGCGCCAGGCTGAACCCAGCCAGCGCCTGCAGCACAATTTGCGTCAGCACCGCGCCGACGATGGCGGCGATGAGGACAAATGCGAGCAGCGACCACCGCAGGCGCACATACACGTGGGACGCAACGGCCAGCCATGTGCGCGGCAGGTGGCTGTGCGGCGAGCATGCCAGGATGAGCAATGCACATCCTAGGTACAGCATGTTCCACCACAGCAACCACCACTCGTGCACGTGGTGATACCAGGTCAGCGCCGTGCGCAGCGCAGCCGGCGGTGCCTCCGGCGCGGGGAGGGCGGGCGGGCGGGCGCTCATTCAGGCGTCTTCCATGCCGTGAGCGCTGCCTGTTGCGGGATCAACCATGGCGTCGCGGCGCGGACGGATCCGGATCAAAGCTCGCGCCGGGCGGCAGCGGCGCGCTGGCAGATACCAGCAAGCTGGACAGGCGTGAGGCGCCGCTGCGCGGCGCGCCAGTGCCGCGTTCGGCACCATAAGCAGGCGCACCGCCATTGCTGCCAGCTGCCCGATTGCTGGCGCTGCGCGCACCGGCACGCAGGTAACGATTGCGCGACTCGCCTTTGGGCAGATAGCGCGCCAGCTCCGTCAATGCGGATTCGTAGACACCGCGCTTGAACTCGACCACCACCTCAAGTGGCACCCAGTAGTCATTCCAGCGCCAGGCATCGAACTCGGGGTGATCGGTAGCGCGCAGATTCAAATCCCAGTCATTGCCCAGCAGCTGCAGCAAGTACCAAATCTGCTTTTGCCCACGGTAATGACCGCGCGCATCCCGGCGGATGAAGCGGTCCGGCACCTCATAGCGCAACCAGTCGCGGGTACGGGCAACGATGCGAACATGATGCGGTTGCAGGCCGACTTCCTCATGCAGCTCGCGGTACATGGCCTGCTCGGGCTTTTCGCCGCGATCAATACCGCCTTGCGGGAACTGCCAGCTGTGTGACCTGATCCGCTTGCCCCAGAAAACCTGATTGCGCTGGTTGAGCAATATGATGCCGACATTGGGCCTGAAACCTTCCCTGTCAAGCATAATTGCACCCTTATTTCAAACTGCCCCTATTATGCCGCCAACCGCCGGTTGGGCCAATGGGCGCTTTCCCTGGAAATTCCCCGAAACCCTTGTTCTGGCGCGCACTTGCGTGCCATTGGTGCTGCCATGAAAGCCTCGCAATTCTTTATCTCGACTTACAAGGAAGCTCCCGCCGACGCCGAAGTCGTCAGCCACAAGCTGATGATGCGTGCCGGGCTGATCCGCCGCGTCAGTGCGGGCATCTATACCTACATGCCGATGGGACTGCGCGTGCTGCACAAGGTCGAGGCGATCATCCGTGAGGAGATGAACCGCGCTGGCGCCATCGAGCTGACCATGCCGATGATTCAGCCTGCCGAGTTCTGGCAGGAGACAGGCCGTTTTGCCGGCATGGGCCCGGAGCTGTTGCGCCTGCAGGACCGGCATGGGCGCGACTTCGTCGTGCAGCCCACCAGCGAGGAGGTCGTCACCGACATCGCACGCAGCGAACTGCGCAGTTATAAGCAGTTGCCGGTCAACTTCTACCAGATCCAGACCAAGTTCCGTGATGAGCGTCGCCCGCGCTTTGGCCTGATGCGCGGGCGCGAGTTCATCATGAAGGATGCCTACAGCTTCGACAAGGATGTTGCGGGCGCCCAGGCGAGCTACCAGACGATGCGCCAGGCCTACCGCGCGATCTTCGATCGTTTCGGCCTGCGATACCGTGCGGTGGCCGCTGACAGCGGAGCCATCGGGGGGGATCTGAGCGAGGAATTCCAGGTCATTGCCGCCACGGGCGAGGACGCCATCATCTACTGTCCGGACAGCGACTATGCGGCCAACATTGAGAAGGCCGAGGCCCTTGCGCCGCGAGCACCACGGCCTGCACCGACGCAGCCGCTTGTCAAGACGCCGACGCCAGGGAAAAGCACCTGTGAGGACGTAGCCCAGCTGCTGCAAGTGCCCTTGACCTCCACCGTGAAATCCATCGTGCTGGCCACCGAGGAGCTTGATGCGCAGGGCGTGGTGGTGGCCACCCAGCTGTGGCTGCTGCTGCTGCGCGGCGATCACGCGATGAACGAAGTCAAGGTCGGCAAGCTGCCCGGCATGGAAAATGGCTTTCGCTTTGCCAGCGAAGGCGAGATCGTGGCGGCCTTTGGCAGCAAGCCCGGATATTTGGGCCCGATTGGCGTGCGTGCGGATGTCAAGGTCGTGGCTGATCGCGAAGTGGCGGTCATGGCGGACTTCATCTGCGGGGCTAACGCCGAGGACTTTCACTACACTGGCGTCAACTGGGGCCGCGATCTGCCGGAGCCCGCGCTGGTGGCTGACATCCGCAATGTCGTCGCAGGCGACCTCTCGCCGGACGGCAAGGGCGTGCTGGCCATCGAGCGCGGCATTGAGCTTGGCCACGTTTTCTATCTCGGCACCAAGTACAGCAAGGCAATGAACGCCACCTTCCTGGACGAGAACGGCAAGCCGACCTGGTTCGAGATGGGATGCTATGGCATCGGCGTCACACGCCTTCCTGCCGCTGCCATTGAGCAAAATCATGATGAACGCGGCATCATCTGGCCCGATGCAATTGCGCCATTTACGCTGGTAATTTGCCCGATCGGGCTTGATCGCAGCGATGCGGTGCGTGCCAAGGCCATGCAATTGCACGACGAGCTGGCCGCCAAGGGGGTCGACGTCATCCTGGATGACCGTGGCGAACGCCCGGGCGCCATGTTTGCCGACTGGGAGCTCATCGGCGTGCCGCATCGCGTGGTGATTTCCGAGCGTGGCCTCAAGGAAGGGCAGGTGGAGTACCAGCATCGCAGGCAGACCGAGCCCACCAAGGTGGCGGTCGACCAGCTGGTCAGCTACCTGGCCGAGCAGAATGTCTATGGGCTTGTTCCGTGATCGGCTGAATCACAGTCGCCGGCGCGCACTTCTGGCTGGCTTGGCTGCGTTGGGCGCTGCCGGACTCGGTACGGCGGCACATGCCCAGCAGCTGGAGGAGCCGCTGGCCGACGCCGTGCGGCTGGCGCTGCAATCGGCCATTGCCAATGCGCAGCCTCCAGAACCGGTCTTTACGGATACCGCCTCGCGCATGGCCTATCTGCGTTGGCTGATGGCTACCAGTCACAAGCTGGCACGGCGCATTCCCAACCTGCAGGAGCGGCGTGAGTTTCTGCAAACCGTCTGGTACGAGAGCCGCCGTGCCGGTCTGGATACGGCACTGGTGTTGGGGTTGATTCAGGTTGAAAGCGGTTTCAGGCGGCACGCGATCTCTTCAGCGGGCGCGCGTGGCTACATGCAGGTCATGCCATTTTGGACGCGCGTCATCGGCGATGGCGATCCGGCCAAGCTGTTCCACATGCAGACCAACCTGCGCTATGGCAACGTCATCCTGCGCCACTACCTGGACATCGAAAAGGGGGATCTTTTCATGGCGCTGGGCCGCTATAACGGCAGCCGTGGCCGGGCAACCTATCCGAACGCGGTTTTCGCTGCGCGGCGGCATTGGGTGTATGAAGACCCTGGACCGCCTGAAGCCGAAGTGGCAAGCGACGCGACGGCCTGAAATGGCCTGCCGCTAGGCGCAGCGCCGCTGCTGCGGCGCCATCTCGGCCTCTGCGGTCCTGGCTGCGCGCAACGTCTGTCCAATGCAGCAAGCATGGACATGTTCAGCGGAATGTGGTCAGGGCCTGCGGCGGCCACCGCTTAATGCCAGGCCACTATGCTGCAGCGGGGAAATGCCTGCGCCCTTGCCGCCGCGGTTGCCACCGCCCGAGCGATTGCCGCTATAGCTGTTGCGCTTGCGCTGTGCCATGCTGTCGACCGAGGTGCGCATCGGGTCGGGCTGGCGACCACCATCGCCACGGACTGCAGGCGCCAGCGAAATGCCGGTCTGCGTCACAAGATGTGCGTCGGCGCGTAAGATCGGATCCCGGCTGCGGGAGGCCTCGCCATCACCGCTGCCGCCATGTTTGCCGCGCCCGCCTGCCTGACGATTCTGCGGCTTGCCAGTACCACCGCTGCGTGCACCTTGCGGCTTGGCGCGCTGGCCATCACGCGCCTGCGGTCCATCGGTCTGCGCCGGATTGTCCGCACGGGGCGGGCGTGCGCCGCGGCCAGCGCGGAACCGGTTGCGACGCTTGAACGGCTTGCCGGCGTCCGCATGGCCTTCCGCCGAGGCGTCCATGGGGCGCTGGTCAGTCTCGCTCTCGCCATCATCCGTTTGTTCGGCAGCAGGGCGTCCACGATGGCCGGGCTTGGGGCCCTTCTTGGCGTTGACGCGCTCCATCATCTCCCGGCGTGCCGCCTTGGCCGCCGCCGCCATGACTTCACGGCTGGGCGGCTTGCCTGCGCCGCCCCACAAGGTCTGGCGACCCATGGCGATGGGCTCGGCGACCTCGCCCTCGGCGGGGCCGAACTCGGGCATGAGCTCCACCGGGATTTCCTGCTTGGTGAAGCGTTCGATCTCCATCATGAAGCCTTCCTCGTCCAGGCAGACGAGGTTCACGGCATGGCCCTCGTTGCCGGCTCGACCCGTGCGGCCAATGCGGTGCACGTAGTCCTCCGGGACATTGGGGATTTCATAGTTGACGACATGTGGCAGCTCGTCGATGTCGATGCCACGTGCGGCGATGTCGGTGGCCACCAGCACGCGCAGATCGCCGGACTTGAAGCGCGACAGCGCCTGGGTGCGTGCCGATTGGCTCTTGTTGCCATGCAGCGCCATCGCCGATACGCCGTTCTTGTTGAGGAACTCGGCAACATGGTTGGCACCGAACTTGGTGCGGGTGAACACCAGCACCTGGTTCCAGTTGCGTGAGGTGATGATGTGCAGCAATGCCGCCTTCTTCTGCTGGCGGCCAACCGGGCAGATCACCTGGCTGATGCGCTGGACGGTGGTATTGGGCGGTGTGACCTGGATGTGCTGGGGATTTTTCAGCAGGCCGTTGGCCAGCTGCTTGATCTCGTCGCTGAAGGTTGCGGAAAACAGCAGTGACTGCTTTTCCTCGGGCAGCACGGCCAGCACCTTGCGCACGTCATGGATAAAGCCCATGTCGAGCATGCGGTCGGCTTCGTCGAGCACCAGGTACTCCACATGGCTCAGGTCCACGTGGCCCTGTCCATGCAGGTCCAACAGGCGTCCCGGCGTGGCCACCAGAATGTCCACGCCCTTGGCGATGCGGTTGATCTGCGGGTTCATGCCGACACCGCCAAAGATGACGGTGGACTGCACGGAGATGTTCTTTGCGTAGGCGCGGATGTTCTCGTCGATCTGCGCGGCCAGCTCACGCGTAGGCGTGAGAATCAGTGCGCGGATGTGGCGAGGCCCCTCGGCGTGCTGCTCGCTCAGGCGCTGCAGCAGGGGCAGCGCAAACGCGGCGGTCTTGCCGGTTCCGGTCTGCGCGCCAGCCAGCAGGTCATGCCCTTGCAGGATAAAGGGAATGGACTGTTGCTGGATGGGGGTGGGCTGTGTGTAGCCCAGCTCTGTGACGGCCGCCACGATGTCGGCCGACAGGTTCAGGGATTCAAATGTCACGATGGTATGTGCGCACCGGGTGGTGCCGATTTCAAAGTTTCTGCCCACGGCGGTTGCAATGGCCGTTCAGTGCCGGGCGGTAAGCGTTGTTGATTAGAATTGTGCGGCGCTGACGCCGGTTGCAACGCTACGAAATCTCAGATTCCGGTTGACTGAAAACCGAAACTGAGTGCATTTTCGCATAAGTTTGCCCGCGCGTGCGTAATCTTTCTTCCTGTGGCGTTGCGGTGACGTTTTTCACGGCGGCAGCGGCAGGAACGCTTTCTCGTGTTGCAGCGGCAGCTGGCTGCGAACATGTCCTTGTTGTCGAACGGGAACTGCGCGAAGAAGGCGCTTGCCCACTATTTTTTTAATCGAGAGGTCTAGGGTAATCAATGGCTCAGTATGTGTATTCGATGAACCGCGTCAGTAAGACGGTTCCTCCCAAGCGGCAGATTCTCAAGGATATCTCGCTGAGCTTTTTCCCCGGCGCCAAGATTGGCGTGCTGGGTCTTAACGGTTCCGGCAAGTCCAGCCTGCTCAAGATCATGGCGGGTATCGACAAGGAAATCGAGGGTGAGGCCATTGCCATGCCAGGCCTCAAGATCGGTTACCTGCCTCAGGAGCCAGAGCTCAACCCGGAGCACACGGTGCGCGAGAGTGTCGAGGAGGCGATGGGGGAGGTGTTCGCTGCGCGCGAGGCGCTGGACAAGGTGTATGCCGCCTACGCCGAACCCGATGCAGACTTCGATGCGCTCGCGGCCGAGCAGGCGCGGCTGGAGGCCATCATTGCCACAGCCGGCACCGATTCCGAGCATCAGCTGGAAATTGCCGCTGACGCGCTGCGCCTGCCGCCCTGGGATGCGAAGATCGGCAACCTCTCTGGCGGAGAGAAGCGGCGCGTGGCGCTGTGCCGGCTGCTGCTGTCCAAGCCGGACATGCTGCTGCTGGATGAGCCGACCAACCACTTGGATGCCGAGAGCGTTGACTGGCTGGAGCAGTTCCTGCAGCGCTACCCCGGCACGGTGGTGGCCATCACCCACGACCGCTACTTTCTGGACAATGCCGCCGAGTGGATTCTGGAGCTCGATCGTGGGCATGGCATTCCCTACAAGGGGAACTACAGTGAATGGCTGTTGCAGAAACAGGCGCGGCTGGAGGCCGAGCAAAAGGGCGAGGAAGCTCGCGCCAAGGCCCTGAAGAAGGAGCTGGACTGGGTGCGCCAGAATGCCAAGGGGCGCCAGGCCAAGAGCAAGGCCCGCATCGCGCGCTTTGAGGAGCTGTCCGACTACGAATACCAGCGCCGCAACGAGACGCAGGAGATCTTCATTCCCGTGGCCGAGCGGCTGGGCACGCAGGTGATCGAATTCAAGAACGTCAGCAAGTCGTTCAACGACCGCCTGCTGATCGACAACCTGAGCTTCAATGTCCCGGCCGGAGCGATTGTCGGCATCATCGGGCCCAACGGTGCGGGCAAGTCGACGCTGTTCAAGCTGATCGCAGGCCGGGAACAGCCCGATTCCGGCGAGGTCGTTATCGGCTCGACCGTCAAGCTCGCCTATGTCGACCAGAGCCGTGACACGCTGGACAACGACAAGACCGTCTGGGAGGACATTTCCGGCGGACTGGACATCATCACTGTCGGCAAGTTCCAGATGGCCAGCCGCGCCTACGCGGGACGGTTCAACTTCAACGGCTCCGACCAGCAGAAGAAGGTGGGCAACCTCTCGGGCGGTGAGCGTGGGCGGTTACACTTGGCCAAGACCTTGCTCCAGGGGGGTAATGTGCTGCTGCTCGATGAGCCGTCCAACGATCTGGACGTCGAGACGCTTCGAGCGCTGGAAGATGCCTTGCTGGAATACGCCGGCACGGTGCTGGTGATCAGCCATGACCGTTGGTTCCTGGACCGCATCGCCACCCACATTCTGGCGGCGGAAGGCGACAGCCAGTGGGTGTTCTTTGACGGCAACTATCAAGAATATGAGGCCGACAAGCGCAAGCGCCTGGGAGAGGAGGCGGCGCAGCCGAAACGTATGCGTTTCAAGGCCTTGAAGTAACCTGTCCACGGCCAGCACACTGGCCGGGCGGGCATCAAGTCATTCTGCCGAGGCGAGAGAGAGAGCGCCAAAGCAGGCGACGTGCAACGCTTTGCTGTGACGCGCGTCGTGTTCGTCAGGCATGCCCGAGCACGTCTGGCGCAGGAGGAGCAGGGATGGATGATGCGGACAGCAATTGGCAGCACTTCCAGCAGGCGGTGGTGGCGGCGCTGCGCGAAGGTGGTGCGCTGGCGCGTCGCGCCCTGCGCGATACCGGCGTGCGACTGGCGCAGCGCCAGGATGTGGCAGTCGCAGCCGAGGCGACACCCGCGCAGCAGGCGCTGCGGATGCTTGACCAGCACCATGATGACTGGGTGCGTCGCTACCCCGCCTATTTGCTTGAGGCCTTTGCGGAGATGGTGGCTTTTGATCCCTGCACGCAGGATGACGGACTGGCTTCCGGACTTGGCGATTTTGGCTATAGTGAGGAGCTGTCGATCCAGGCCAAGTCGGAAATCATGCATGCATGCCGTACGCTGGAGGCCGCGGTGGAAAGGCCGCTGGCGCAGCTTGATGGCCTGATCAGCGGAGCGCGCGGGTATGCGTACAGCAGGCGCAGCCGCAATCCCCTGCGGCCTGATAACTATTTGCTGGCTGCGCAGCAGCTCGTGTACCAGTCGGCGACCGGTGTGGCAGAGGTCGTCAATGTGTTGTTTCTCAAGACGTTTGCGGCGGCATTGGCCCCGGCGCTGGTGCGCAGCTATGGATTCATCGTGCAGCAATTGTCGGAGGCGGGCGTTGCTGCTGTCCCCAAGCGTCAGACCGGCTTTGGTGGATTGACCACCGGATTCGGCCATATGGCATTGCTGGGCGCCGAGGCGGGCGTACAGGCCGAGCAGATTCTCACCCGTGATGCATTGTTGGTGGCGTTGGGAGCCGATGCGCCGGGCTATCGCATTGCCGAACCTGGTGCCGATGTTGCGCAACATGCCGGCGCACCTGCCGCGGCTCGGGCGCTAGCCCTGCCGCCTGCGACGGAAACCATCAGTCTGCAGACGCTGCTGGTGCGGACAGCCAAGGTCGTCGAAAAGGCCTCGCCGCTCAAAGAAGTGTTGGCCCTGATGCAGCCAGCATTGCGTCAGCTGGTGCAAAGTGATCCGGCATTCCTGCGGCAGGCGGCGCATCCTGCTCGTCAGTTTCTCGCGGCACTGGTTGACTGTGCGACGCGGGCCCAGACCCTGCCTGCGCCACAGGCCCAGGCCTTGATAGCGGGAATCAGGCAGGTGGTGCGCGATGTGGCAGGTGGCGACGCAGCGGATGTGCGACCTTTCGAGCAGGGGCTGACCCTGCTGCGTACCGCGTATGCGTCGTTTTCACCCTCCCCAGTCAGGGCGCGTGACACGATCGCGCCGGCAGACCTGCTGGCGGCCGTCACGGCGCATATTCATGCGGAACCTGCCTATGCGGCTGCCCATCCGCGGGTGCAGACGTTTGTGGCGGGCCCCTGGGCAAGGGTGGTCGCGAGGTCGCTGCTGCGGCATGCGCATGCCACGGAACACGCCTTTAACTCGGTGGATGCGCTGATTGCGGAGGATCCACAGGGCTATCTGCAGCTCGTACCGTTGTTGCTGCTCAGCGTGCAGGCTGGCAGCCTCGGGCAGGATGCGCAGCGGTTGCGAGCCATCAAGGCGATGCATGGCGTGATTGCAAAGGGACTGGCGGAGGCAGGCATCCCGCGTGGGAAGGTAGAGTCTGCGGTGAGCAAACTCAAGGAATTGCACCGCCAGGCGCTGCAGCAGGCAATGGCCGATGGGCGCGGCGGCACTGACGGTGTACAGGCTGCATCCTCGTTGGACGCAGGGCATCAGCCGGCACCGCTGCAAGTGCCGCATCTCACGGTCGATGTGACGGTGCCGGAAGGCCGGCAGGGTGGGGTGCAGCGATACACAGGCGATGCCTTGCCGAAGCTGGAGGTCGGGCGCTGGTACCTGCTGGGTGGCGCCGACATGCCGCAGCGAACCCAGCTGTCCTGGGCCAGCCCGGACAAATCCATGTTCATGTTCACATCCAGCGATGGTCAGAACCAGACGTTGACGCTTCGGCGCGTGCAGCAGCTCGTTAACAACGCGCAACTGAAATGCGTCGAATGACGCGATGGCGTCACAATGCGCACCACAAGATCATCAACACGCCATGCAGGACTTTCAGTCCGCCGGGTCTGCGGGCAGCGCAAGCTCGACCAGGACCGGCGCATGGTCACTGGGCTTTTGCCACTTGCGCGGCGCACGATCAATCCAGGCGCGGCGCAGGTGCGGGCGCAATGCCTCGCTGATGAGTACGTAGTCGATACGCAGGCCACGGTTTTTCTGAAAACCCAACATGCGGTAGTCCCACCATGAGAAGGTCTTGGGCGGCTGCTCGAAAGCACGAAATGCATCGGTCAGGCCCAGTTCGAGCAGCGCCTGGAAGGCGGCGCGTTCCTCGGGTGTGTGATGGATCGTGCCGCGCAGCCCTTCCGGATCCCAGGAGTCGGCATCACTGGCGGTGATGTTGAAATCGCCCATCAATACCAGCTGCGGATACTGCCGCAATTGCGCTGCCACGTAGCTTTGCAGCTGTGCAAGCCACTGCAGCTTGTAGGCAAACTTGTCGCTGCCCGGCGCCTGGCCGTTGACGAAATAGGCGTTGACCACGCGCACCGGCCCCAACGCAGTCGGAATGGTCGCGGCAATGACGCGCGCCTGCGGATCGTCAAAGCCCGGAATGTTGCGCACGACCTCCTCAAGCGGCATTTTGGCGGCAATGGCCACGCCGTTGTAGGTCGCCTGGCCATGGCTGGCACAGTAATAGTTCAGGCTGCGGAATGCCTCGTGCGGAAAGCGCTCGTCGACCAACTTCAGCTCCTGCATGCCCAGCACATCTACCGGCACCTCTTCCAGCCATCGCTGCACCTGCTGTAGACGGACGTTGAGTGAGTTCACATTCCAGCTGGCAAGGGTCAATGGCATGGGGCAAGGACGGTCAATCGATGATGTGGTGGCCTGCAGTATAGCCAGCGGACACGACGGAAAAGGGGTTTACACCGCTCCGGCACGCTCGGGCCGTTGTGGGTTTTCATCCACGCACATGATGTCGCCTCCCAAAATGTAACACCGTGAAAATCACGCAAGAACGTGATGGAAGTCGTTGGAGTGGCTTGGGTTACGAAAAATTAAAACTCGCTGATGTGGAAGCCATTCGTACTTTTTATTACATTTCTGCGCACACACGCTGTTGACGTCAGACGGCGGGGGGCCAGAATTGCGTCCATCCGAGGGCTGGTGTATCCGGCCCTGCTGTTGTATGCAGGTCGATGTCGGGAAGCTCAGTTGCAGCGATTCCGGGTCGTAGCGCCATCGCAGATGTCTGTCGGCGCATCTGTCCGTGTCTCATTGGATGGGCACGGTCGATCCTGTATTGAATTACCGGTGCTCCTGCTGGAGGCCGGTCCGTCGTGCCGCGGTTTGACCCCTGTCAAGGCGACGCGCGCTGCATTCACCAACGTTGTTGCCTTTTCGAGGGTGGCGTATGCCCGCTCGGGATACATCGCTTCCCGTCATGAATAGACCTGTGGCTAGTTGGTGAGGCCATATGTTGGAGAGTCCTGAATATGTCCCTGATGAAGTATGCCGGTCAGGTGGTCCGGGTTGTGACTGCTGGCGTGCATCGCACCGCCACACAGTTGCTGGTCATGATTGGTGTGGTAGTGGTGGGGTTTGCCATGGTGGCAGTGACCTATCCGGGGATGGTGAGCGCTGCCGAGCAGTGGCTGTATGAGCAGTTGCACTCACGCAAGATTGCTGCGCTGGAGATGGAGGTGGATCCGCAGGCGGTCGACCGCGTCAGCGCGGTCGATCTGTTGGACCTGCCCATTGAACAGGCCGCGGTGGCCTACTGGCTTGGGCGCAAATACCGAGTTGCCGCAGAGCCCATGGGTGCGCTGGTTGCCCAGGCCTATGACGTGGGGGCGCAGCGTGGGCTCGACCCCAAGCTGATTCTTGCGGTGGCGGCCATTGAGTCGCGCTTTAATCCTTATGCGCAAAGCCCTGTGGGGGCGCAAGGCCTGATGCAAGTTATGACGCGGGTACATGCCGACAAGTTCTCGCATTTCGGCGGGCCGTTGGCGGCGTTGGATCCGACCACCAACATGCAGGTTGGCAGCCTGATTCTGGAAGACTGCATTGAGCGCTTTGGCGACGTCCAGCGCGGCTTGGTGTGCTACGTCGGTGCGGCTAATCTGCCCAGCGACGGCGGCTATGCCAAGAAGGTGCTGGCTGAGTATGCTCGCATCCAGCGGGCGGCCGAGAACGCCAAGGACGTCCTGCCCGATGAGTTTCTGGTCGCACATGCGGCGCGCGAGCGCCTGCGCGCGACGCAGGACGGCGCCAACGCGGTGGCGCGCCTCGTGACCCAGGAAGGGGAGTTGCAGGCTGCGGCTGCTATCCCGCGCAACGTGCACTGAATTCCCACTGCCAGCGTTGGCCCTTGCGGTGTACGGATGTCCTAGTCTCGCCCTCGTCGGAGAGCGTGTTGTATAGACAAATCATTGGGTGCTTTTGCGCACAGTGGCCGCGACATGCTCAAGCACAAGCGGCCCAATGAGGCTGCCATCTCCTATCTTCGTTAAAATGTCCTGCTTGGCTGAGCGTGCAGCAGGTGCATTCGGTCGGCATCGCGTCAGAGAGGCAGCTTGGGGATGACACCCCGGCAGGGCCTGCGTGATGCAAAAAGCGGCTGCCATCGCGATGGCAGCCTTTGTTGTTGTCAAGGATAGTTCACACCATGTTTCAACGTGATTTGCTGGTTGACCAGGTCGACCCCGAGCTGTTTGCAGCCATTGAGAAGGAAAACCAGCGGCAGGAAGACCACATCGAGCTGATTGCCAGCGAAAACTACGCGTCTCCGGCAGTGATGTGGGCGCAAGGTACGCAGCTGACCAACAAGTATGCGGAGGGCTATCCTGGCAAGCGCTACTACGGTGGCTGCGAGTTCGTCGACATCGTCGAGGAGCTGGCCATCAACCGCGTGAAGAAGCTGTTTGGCGCCGAGGCGGCCAACGTGCAGCCGCACTGCGGGGCATCGGCCAACCAGGCGGTGTTCCTGGCCTTTTTGCAGCCGGGCGACACCATCATGGGCCTGAGCCTGGCCGAAGGCGGTCACCTCACGCATGGTATGCCGCTGAACATGAGCGGCAAGTGGTTCAACGTCGTCTCCTATGGCCTCAATGCGGAAGAGGAGATCGACTATGACGAGATGGAGCGCCTCGCGCTTGAGCACAAGCCCAAGCTCATCATTGCCGGCGCGTCGGCGTATAGCCTGCGCATTGACTTCGAACGGTTCGCCAAGGTGGCGCGCGCAGTGGATGCAATCTTCATGGTCGACATGGCGCACTACGCTGGGCTGGTGGCCGCAGGCCTGTACCCCAACCCGGTGCCCCATGCGGACGTGGTGACCTCCACCACGCACAAAAGCCTGCGCGGCCCGCGCGGCGGGATCATCCTGTGCAAGAAAGAGTATGAGAAGGCCATCAACAGCGCCGTGTTCCCGGGGCTGCAGGGCGGCCCGCTAATGCATGTCATCGCGGCCAAGGCGGTGGCATTCCAGGAAGCCCTGCAGCCATCGTTCAAGGTGTACCAGCAGCAGGTATTGACCAACGCCAACATCATGGCGAACGTGCTGGCCGAGCGCGATCTGCGCATCGTCAGCGGCCGCACGCAGAGCCACCTGGCGCTGGTGGACCTGCGCGCCAAGAACATCACCGGCAAGGACGCCGAACGCGCACTGGGCGAGGCCAATATCACGGTCAACAAGAATGCCATTCCGAACGATCCGGAAAAGCCTATGGTCACGAGCGGGATTCGTATCGGTACTCCCGCCATCACCTCGCGTGGCTTCAAGGAGGAAGAGGCATTCCGTACAGCCAATCTGGTGGCCGATGTGCTGGACAACCCCAACGACGCTGGCCATCTTGCCAAGATCCGCGAGAAGGTGCATGAGCTCACCAGCGCCTTCCCGGTTTACGGCTGATTTTCGTGCTATGCCATGCATGCATCGTACGTCTGATGATGCCGTGGCATTCGCAGTGAAGACCGCGCCAGTTGGCGCGGTTTTTTCGTCCATTTGCAGCGCACGCGCATTTTTTTGCCATGAAATGTCCCTTCTGCGGCCATGAAACCTCCCAGGTTGTGGAGACGCGCCTGTCCGACGATGACACTTCGATCCGGCGCAGGCGCCGGTGTGGGGGGTGCGGGCGACGCTTCACGACCTATGAGCGTGCCGAGCTGGCGATGCCGATGGTGGTCAAAAGTGACGGCAGGCGGGTCGAGTTTGATGCGCGCAAGTTGCGCGAATCCATTACTGTGGCGTTGCGCAAGCGCCCGGTCAAGACGCAGGACGTGGATGATGCGCTGGCACGTATCGCCATCGATTTGCGTGCCTCGGGAGCCCGCGAAGTGGAGTCGCGCCGCATTGGAGAAGCGGTGATGCGCGAGCTACGCCAGCTCGATCAGGTCGCCTTCATCCGTTATGGCAGTGTCTATCGCAGCGTTGGCGATCTCGATGCCTTCAAGCGCCTGATCGAACAGGCCGCCGGCAAGGACGGCAACGGGCGAGGCTGACCGCACCAGTCCGCGTTAGTCCGCGCAGATTCTCATTGACTGGTAACGCAACGCTCGAAGACGGCAATGCTTTCGACGTGCGCGGTATGGGGAAACATGTTCACCACGCCCGCTGCCGTGCAGCGATAGCCCGCCTGGTGCACCAGCAGGCCAGCATCGCGCGCCAGTGTGGCCGGGTTACAGCTGACGTAGACGATACGCGTTGGCGGCTGCCAGCTCGTGTTATCCGCAAATGCGGGCACGCGTTCGTCTTCAGCGGAGTCGGTTGCTGTATCGTTGCCAACTGCAGCAGCAGGCTTGCCAGCGGCCAGGCGGGCCTGGTGGATGTCAGCCAGTGCCTTGCTCAGCGCAAAGGCACCTTCGCGAGGCGGATCGACCAGCCACTTGTCGGCCTGACCATCGGCTTGCAGCAGCGCTGGCGTCATCTCGAACAGGTTGCGTGCAACAAAGCGTGTTGGAGCCAGGGGCGGCTCGCCGCGCTGCGTGCGCGCGAGGCTGTTGGCGCGCCAGTTGTCGGTGGCGCGCTCGACCAGCGCATCGCTGCCCTCGATGCCCAGCACCTCGCGGGCGCATGTGGCGAGCGGCAGACTGAAATTGCCCAATCCGCAGAACCAGTCGATGACGCGCTCGTGCGACTGCACCTGCAATAAACGCAGCGCCCGCGCCACCAACACACGGTTGATGTAGGGATTGACCTGCGTGAAGTCCGTGGGTTTGAACGGCATGCGCAGGCCGAATTCAGGCATGTTGTAGCTGAGCGCGCGCTCCGGCTGCGGCGCATCAAGCGGGTGCACGGTGTCGGGCCCCTTGGGCTGCAGCCACCATTGCACATGCGGGTGCTCCCGCGCGAATGTCCGCAGCTGCGCGATGTCAGCATCGCTCAGCGGCTGCAGATGGCGCAGTACCAATGCGGTCACTGCGTCACCGCAGGCGACCTCGATTTGCGGGCAGCTCTCGCGCGCCTGCAGGCTGGCGATCAGCGCACGCAGCGGCAGGAGCAAGTCGCTCACCCGCTCAGGCAGGATGGGGCAGACTTGCATGTCGGCGATGTAGCGGCTCTTGCGCTCATGAAAGCCCACCAGCACCACGCCTTTCTTGGCCACGTAACGCACTGACAGCCTGGCGCGCCAGCGGTAGCCCCAGTCCGGCCCCTGAATGGGCCGCAGGATGCGCTCGGCGCGCACCTTGCCGAGATGCCACAGGTTATCCTCCAGCACGCGCTGTTTGACAGCCAGCTGTGCCATGGGATTGAGGTGCTGCATTTTGCAGCCTCCGCATGCACCCTGATGCAGGCCAAAGTGCGGGCAATGCGGCTGCACACGCTGGGACGACTCGTGCAGTACCGCATCCAGCGTGGCCTTTTCCCAGTTGTTCTTGCGCCGTGTGGTTGTGGCCGTAACGACTTCGCCCGCCAGCGCCCCTTCGACGAAGACGACCTTGCCGTCGCTGCGGTGCGCCACGCCTTGCGCCTCCATGTCGAGCGCATCGATCAGCAGCGCGTTGGCAGGGTAACTGGCAAGATCAGCCGGCCGTTCAGCGGCAGGCTGGGAGTCGGTCAGGGCATTTTCTGGCATGGCGCTTCGTGGGGCAGACGGGATTGGGGGCGTCATTGTAGTGGGGCGTGTTCGTTGGGGAGAAGCCGGACAGCTTTGAAGTGCGACGCATCAGGTTGGCGTACATTGCGCGAATGCACGCACACCGCTAAACACCTGAAGCTCCATGAATGCCGTTTTTCTTGCCATCGTTCTCATTGCGCTTGCCGCCGCAGGCTGGCGTCAGTTGCTCTGGCAAGGGCCACCAGCGGGCCAGGCGGATGCAGCGCTGGCCAGTCCGATGGAACAGCTTTCCGCTGGCATGGTCGCTTCAGCAACGGGTGCCGTGGAACTGGCCATAGGCCTGGTTGGCGTGATGGCGCTGTTTCTGGGCCTGATGAAGGTGGCGGAGCAGGGGGGCATGCTGGTGATCATCGCCAAGCTGATTCGCCCGTTGATGGTGCGGCTGTTTCCTCAGGTGCCGGCCAACCATCCAGCCATGGGCGCGATGATCCTGAATATGTCTGCCAACGCCCTGGGGTTGGGCAATGCCGCTACACCGTTTGGCATCCGGGCCATGCAGGCGCTGGATGCGCTGAATCCGCGGCCGGGCACTGCCACCAACGCCATGGCGATGTTTCTGGCCATCAATACCTCGGGCATTACGCTGCTGCCAGCCAAGGTGATTGCCATTCGCGCTTCTGCAGGGTCGATGGATCCGGCTGGCATCCTGCCCACGACACTGTTTGCCACCATTACTTCCACGGTAGCCGCTGTCGCAGCCGTCTTGCTGCTGCAGCGCTACTTTCCAGTGGGGCAGTCGACCGCGCAGGAACTGGCGCTGCCGCGGCCGTGGGTGGAGCCATTCATGGCGCCAGATGGAGCAGCTTCGCCGAACGCAGAAGCAGGCGAGGGCGGCGAAGCGTACCCGCTGTGGGTGAGCGTGACCGCACTGGCATGTCTGGTGCTGGCCGTTCCCGCCACCATCTGGTGGGGGCGGACAATTTCGCCGTGGATCGTGCCGCTGATGATGGCCGGATTTCTGCTTTTTGGATGGTGGCGCGGGGTGCGGGTGTATGAAGCGTTTGTGGAAGGCGCCAAGGATGGGTTCGACGTGGCCCTGCGCATCCTGCCGTATCTGGTGGCAATTCTGGTGGCGGTGGGCATGCTGCGCAGCAGCGGGGCGCTGGATGTGATCGTCGGAGCACTCGCGATGTTTACCGCGCCGCTGGGTCTGCCGGCAGAGGCTTTGCCGATGGCACTGCTGCGCCCCCTGTCCGGGTCGGGAGCCTACGGGGTGATGTCGGCAATCCTTACCGACCCGGCGATCGGACCGGACAGTTATGTCGGCTACCTCGTTTCGACCATCATGGGCTCTTCCGAGACGACTTTCTACGTGCTGGCCGTCTACTTCGGTGCAGTACAGGTGCGGCGCATCCGCCATACGCTGATTGCCGCCCTGATCGCGGATGTGGTGGCCGTCATCGCATCGGTAGCCATTTGCCGCTATCTTTTTGCGACGTAGGGACGCCGGGGGCACAGCCCCAGCGGCGAGGATCAGGCTCCTCGCAACTGCTTGTCATCTGGCCAACGGGCGTTGGATGTCGATGGCGCTGTTGACGATTTGCAGGGCGCGGAGGGGAACCCCCCAATGTTGCCGATAAGCCTGCAATTGTCGCAGTCTTCGCGATCAGCCCCCACCGGCTATGCTCGGCGTGCCAGTCCGAGCGTCCCGGATCAGGGCCATCGCTTGATGCTGGCGGTCTCTGCGCTGAGGAAAAGCATGCCTTACAGACTGACCATCACGGGCGATGGCATCCGGCCAGGAGAGTTGGATGCTGCACGCCGTACCTATATCGAGACACTGCGCACCCGGCTTGGCGATGATGCCGCCATTGCGCGACATTTCAGGGCGTGGGAAAGATGTGCCGTGGCGCTCTATGACGGTGCCTCCCGCTCACCGGCCGATGAGGCAGATGCCAAGGCGTACCTGGCCGCAACACGTGAAGCGGAATTCGCTGCCGCTGAATGTATGCCTGATGCGGTGTTCCTGAATTTTGATTTTGAAGTCTGCTGAGCTTGGTGCAAAAGCACCATTGCGCGCTGTTGACGGTGCGGGCGGAGCGCTAGGCCTGATGCTGCGCCAGCATTTGCTGCGTGCGTTGCGAAAGCGCAGGCGTAAAGGCCAGTAGTACCAGCGCGCCAATGATGGCGGATGCTGCAAATGCCTGCAGCACAGCCTGTGGGCCCAGACCAGCTGCCAGAATGAAGCCACCCAGCGCAGGCGCGATCACGGCCCCCAGCCGCCCTAGCCCCAGCGTGATGCCGATGGCTGCGGCGCGGTAATGTACGGGAAAGGCATCGGCCACCAGCGCATTGACGAGATTCTGTGCGCTGATGGCACTCATGCCCAGCACGGCGATGGCGGCAAACAGCGCGGCGCCGGATAGCTGGCGTGATGCGACGGCCAGGAGACAGGCCGCGGCCAGCGCGCTGGCGGCAATGGCGATTGGCCGGGTGCCCAGTCGCATTGCAATGCCGGCGGTGCACAGTGAGCCCGCGATGGCGCCAATGTTGAGCGTGAACATCATCTGCATTGCGCCGCTGAAGGGCACGTCGAACTCGCGCATCAACTGCGTCAGCCATACCGCCACGCCGTACCACGTCAGCAGATCCGCCAGAGTTGCCGCGGCGCCCAGTGCCAGTACAGCAGCGGCAGGCCCGCGCAGAATGCGCCGCCAATCGCCCGCAACCACGGTTGCTGGGCCAGACGAAGGTACCTCACGCTCGATACGGCCTACCAGTGGCGCCATGACCACCAGTACCCCTGTGCCAAGCAGCCCTGCTGCAATGAACAGCGGTCGCCAGCCCCAGTGTGGAATGATCTGGTGCGAGACCACTGCCGCCAGCATGCCGCCCAGTGGAATGCCTGCCATGACGATGCTGATGGCCAGCGCGCCATGGCGGTGGCTGCTGTGTTTGCGCGCGAATGAAAGACCGGCTGGCAGAACCACCCCAAGGCCCAGCCCAGCGAGCAGGCGCAGAGCGCCGATGTGCCACCCCGCGCCAGCCCAGGCAATCAGCGCCGTCGCGACCGTGAAGAAGGCAAAGCCCAGGCCGATGGCACGGGACAGGCCAAGCGACTGCGTGATGCGTCCAGCCAGTACGCCACCGACCAGCATGCCAAGAAAAATCATGCTGCCGATGCTGCCGGCCTGGGCGCGGTCGATGCCCAGCGTCGCGTCAGTCAGCAAAGAGGGGATGGCATTGCTATAGATCAGTAAATCAAAGCCTTCGACCAGCATGATGACGGTGCAAAGGGCAATCACCGACCAGCGTGTCGGCGTCGCGTCCCGACAGGGTGCTGCACGCGTGGCAAGGGCATCAGAGGACATGAATTGGAGGTTATTCTTGAGAATAATTCTCAATTATAGCGCTGGCATCCGCTGCCCAGAACACTTTCGCGTGGTGGTGCTCCGACTGGCCTGCCGAACACGCGGCAGGTACATGATCGTGAACGGACTGTCAGGGACCGGTAATGCGATGCTCGCCTGCCTGATGCACGGGCCGTAACAAGCGAGCCAGGGGTGTGCGATCAAGTTCCCGCATGAAGGCATCAAGCGCCTGTGCCAGCGTGTGCTGCAAGCCGCATTGGTCTGCATAACGGCATGTGCCCGTAGCGTGTGTGGTGGCGGGCGCTTGCGGGCGCAGCGGCTCGAAACAGACGACCAGTGCAAGATCTTCCTCCATTGCCCGAACGACGTCTCCGGCCGTGCTGTGCCACGCTTTCTCGGCCAGCCGAATGCCGCCATGTTTGCCACGGACGGTTTCGATGAAGCCGTGCTGCCCCAGTTCATGCACGACCTTGACAAGGTGATTCCTGGAAATGCCATGGTAGCTGGCCACCTCCGCAATGGACACCAGTGTCTGTTGCCGGCCCAGATACAGCAGGGTGCGAAAGGCGAAGTCGGTCTTGAGCGTAAGTTTCATCGGGGCGGGCTGCAGCGTCCGGCACAGCTGATCATCAATGATCGCAGAAGTCCGGCCACTTGACAGTGAATTAATTTTCAGTAAATACTGAAATATCAAAAAGATTCATATAAAATACATCTTAAGGATGCTGCATTGCAACCTTGTGATCGTTGGCAGCGGCGGTGGGCCGCACCGGATAGCGATCTGTCTCAACCCTACGCAGTAAAGGAAATGCTATGAGCAACACCCTCGACAAAGACCGCCTGTTGGCCGCACTGGAGAACGTGGCCGTGATCTCGACGACCGACCTGCAGGGTGTCATCACCTACGCCAACGATCTGTTCTGCAAGCTCACGGGTTTTAGCCGTGAGGAGCTGCTGGGCCAGCCTCACAGCATCGTGCGTCACCCCGCAGTGCCCAAGGCGGTCTACAAGGACATGTGGGACACCATCAAGGCGGGCAAGATCTGGACGGGGATCGTGCCGAACCTGGGCAAGGGCGGCGTGCTGTATGTCGTGGATACCACGGTGCAGCCGCTGTATGACGCCAATGGCCAAATTGACTCCTACATCAGCATCCGCCGTGTCGTTAACGATTTGATGGATAACTTCGACGCGGTCGAGTTCGCCAAGGAGCAGTACGACGCGTATTACGACAAGTGAGCGGGGCGGGGCGCTTCGCTACAGACTTGTTTGCAACGACTACGGATAGTGTCATGGATACCAGCGTCCGACATCGTATTCTGATCGGCTATGGCTCCGAATCCGGTAACGCCCGGGCGCTGGCACAGCGCCTAGCGAGCGAGCCGGCTTTGGTGCCATTTGCACCACGAGTGCTCCCGCTCAATGACGTTTCCACCGAGGCTTTGCAGGGACAGCAGCCTTTGGTGATCATCTCCAGCTCATTCGGCGACGGCGAGCCGCCTGGCAATGCCGAGCGCTTCCTTGCGCAGATATGCCAGACCGATTCGCTGGCGGGGCTGCGGTATGCGATCTTCGGGCTCGGCGATACCGGCTATCCGCAATTTTGCGGCTTCACCCGTCAGCTTGACGAACTGCTGCAGCAGCGTCAGGCAAGTCCATTGATTAACCGAGTTGACGCTGATGCGTGCTACCCAGAGTTTTTTCAGCAATGGCTAACGGTACTTGACCGCGTGCTGCAGGGCGATGCGCAGGCGGGACAGGAGTTGATGCTGCGTGTGAAAGCTTATGGAGCGGATAACGCGTTTGCCGCACCGATTTTGGAGCGTAAGAGGCTCAACAGCAGCGAGCCGGGCGCATTTCACGTGCGTCTCGACTGCAGGGACAGCGGAATGGTTTGGCGCGCGGGCGACGCGCTGTATGTGCTGCCGGAAAACGAGCCGGCTGTATTGGCGAGGCTGGCCAACTGGTGGCAGCTGCCGGAGGATTCGCCGCAACTGGAGCCACTGCGCCACAAGGAACTGCGGCAGCTCAGCAAGCCTGTGCTGCGGGAATTGGCGCGCCTGAGCGGTAGCGAACCACTCAAGGCCATGCTCAAGATCAGCCAGAAGAAGCTGCTGGACGATTACCTCTGGGGGGCAGATTTGCTGGACGTACTGCAGGACTTCTGCCAGCCTGAGTGTGTGACGCCGGAGGCGCTGCAAGCGCTGTTGTCGCCGGCCTTGCCGCGTGCGTACTCCATTGCTTCACATGGGCAGGCCGGTCACATCGATCTGTGCATTCGTGAAGTCGCCTATGCGCGAGGCGGACGCAGGCGGCGTGGTATGGCCACGAACTGGCTTCTGCAGCATCAAGGGCCAGTACAGGTGTACTGCCGCTCCAATCCTGGGTTCCATCTTGTCAAAGATACCAGCGTGCCGCTGATTCTGATCGGCACTGGCACCGGCATTGCGCCGCTGATGGGGTTGTTGCGCGAGATGCAGGCCAGTGGCCAGCAGCGCAAGACTTGTCTGATCTTTGGCGAGAAGTCGGCTGACCGGGATTTCCTGTTCAAGCAAGAGCTGCATATGCTTCAGGATGAAGGCGTGCTGGGCCGATTGATTACGGCATTCTCGCGTGACTGTGAAGAGAAGTACTATGTGCAACACGCCATTGCTGAGCACGCAGATCATCTGCGTGGTTTGCTACAGGAAGGTGCACATCTTTATATTTGCGGCAACAAGCGTCATCTTCAGGATGCCGTAGCGGGGGCGATCGATAAGGTCCTGGGCAGAGCCAGCACGCAGGCGCAGCAGCCAGAGGAAAGGCCTTGGCAAACTCTGCAGCAGCAGGGCCGTGTGCATCTGGAACTGTACTGAAAGCACATGGAAACAACATATCACTCTGAGCCTGCTTTTTTGTGCACGGAAGATGAGATCGCGGCGCTCGTGCACGGCTTTTATGCCCGTGTGCGGGCTGATGAGGTGCTGGGTCCTATTTTTGATGCACACATTGATGATTGGGACCGCCACCTGGCGTTGCTGTGCGACTTCTGGTCAAGCATGCTGCTGCGCACCGGGCGTTTCAGCGGTGCCCCTATGCCCAAGCATGCGGCGCTGCCCGATTTGAGTGCTGATTTGTTCCGGCGCTGGCTAGCACTGTTTGCCGACACTGCCAACGCGCAACCTAATCAGAGGATGGCACGTCAAGCCGTGGCCATGGCAGAGCGCATTGCGCAAAGCTTGTGGATGGGTTGGCAGATGCATCGCAACCCCAGCGGCATCGCCAGTCCGTTGCGGGTGACCGCGGAGGGCGTGTCAAGTGAGTGAGTTGCTACAGATCGCCGAGCCGCCACTGCGGCGGCCAGCGCCGCCGCAGTGGCGGGCTTTTCTGGAACTGGGTTTTCGTCCTTTGTACTTGCTGGGCTGCGGTTGGGCAGCTTTATCTGTGGGTATCTGGGTTTTTGCGCCGCAATGGCTAGTTGCCACCATGGCTGGTGTGATCTGGCACGCGCATGAAATGCTGTGGGGGTTTATTGCAACGATTGCGGTCGGCTTCCTGCTGACTGCCGCTGCAACATGGACTGGCAGCAACCCTATGCAAGGCAGGTCGTTGGCCGCACTGGTGCTGCTTTGGCTGATGGCCAGGCTGGGGTTTTTGTTGCCGGGAACGCTTGCGTTTGCAATTGGCGCTGCTAGTGAACTGTTATTTTTCCTGAGCGCAGCTGTGGCCTTGGCACGCGTCATCCACATATCACGTAGCGTGCGCAACTACGGTGTGGCTCCGCTACTGGTGGCGCTTGCAGTGACCGATGCAGCCTATTTGTGGGCCAGCTGGAGGGGAGACTATTTGCTGCTGATGCATTGGTTGCATATCGGCATGCTGTGTATGGCACTGGTGGCGGTGCTGGTGTCCCGTCGCGTGATTCCGTTCTTTGCCAGCCGCGCCATTGCGGGCCTGAAGATTCCCATGCATGTCAGCACGGGACGCGTCCAGTTGGTCTCCGGCTTCGTGGCAGTCATTGCGCTGCTGATGCAGTGGCAGCATCTTGCAGCACTGGCGCTGTCTGTTACCGGCGCCCTCGCACTGTGGCAGACGCTGGCGTGGAAGCCGTGGCGTGTTGCTTCCGTACCCTTGTTGTGGATTCTGTATCTTGGCTATGCTGGATTAGGCACAGGCCTTTTGCTGGCCGCGGCGCAGCGGATGGAATGGGTCTTCTGGGCGGCCTGGCCGGCGCACGTGATTGGCATGGCCGGTTTTTCGGTGCTGATTATCGGCATGGTCACACGCACTGCGCTTGGTCACTTGGGGCGGCCATTGCGCACTGACCGTTTGATGGTTGCGATCTATCTGCTTGTGTTGTTGGCAGGGGCTTGCCGGTTGCTGGCGCTATGGCTGGTCACGTTGTCCGGGCCGTGGCAGGTTGGTTTGCTGCATGCGTCGGCAGGCGTATGGGTACTCGCGTTCGGGCTGTATCTGTGGCGCTTTGCTCCAATGTTGATTCGCCCGCGCATTGACCGTCCCGCGGGGCAGGCGGTGCCGGTTTCGATACAACCGGCTAGGCGAGCGGGCTGAGGCGCGCGGACACGACCGAAATCCACCATGCACTACGGATTACTGCTACTG
The DNA here is from genome assembly GCF_001005215.1 of Lampropedia cohaerens. GTDB lineage: Bacteria > Pseudomonadota > Gammaproteobacteria > Burkholderiales > Burkholderiaceae_C > Lampropedia > Lampropedia cohaerens. Next base: position 5,355 of record NZ_LBNQ01000012.1, on the reverse strand, counting down.
CTGCATCTCCTGGGGGCCATCGTGTTTGCAGGCACCGTGTTCTTCGAGGTCGTGATGCTGGAAGGTATCCGCCGTCATGTGCCCAGGGTAGCCATGCTGCAGGTTGAGAGGGCGCTGGGCAATCGCGCCGTGCGCATCATGCCCTGGGCGTTGCTCGTGCTCTACAGCGCTGGTCTTGGCATGGCGTGGCAGCATCGCGCAGTGCTGGCCCAGCCGTGGCAGAGCAGCTTCGGCATCTTACTCACGCTCAAGATCGCGCTGGCGTTGAGCGTATTCGCCCACTTCGTCACCGCCATGGTATGGCGTCGGCGCGGAGTCATGACTGGCTCACGCTCTCGACGTATTCATTACAGCGTGTTTGCGCATGTGCTGATGATTGTTGTCCTCGCCAAGGCGATGATTTACTGAGGGTGGTAATCGCGCCTGCACGCAGGGCTGGCGACGTTAGTGCGATGGCATGGGGTTGCCAACTGTGTTTGGCGTCGCTTTGGTTCTTTTCCTGCGGCGATTCGCGAGTCAGAATTCGGGCTGCACGGCAGCAAATTGTGCCTGGTGGCAAAACACGCCGAGAATCCACCAAAACACCCAAGGTAGCTCAGACGAGCGTTGGCGTGAGGGACTATCTGGTTTGTGGGTTCTAGACTGTACGATGCACAGGCGGGGTATTCTTATGCGTGAATCCGCCTCATGGCGCCTTTTGCTGGACTGGGTGGTGTGGTCAGGCGCCAGTGTGATGCGCTGCCTCGTCAATGTAGCTTGCGTAGGGGCTAACGCGGTGTCACAAGTCCGCCAATTTGTGCGCCATCCACTGTCCTTTTTGCGCGGCGCACCAGGACGGCGCAGCTGCCTTTTCAAACGCAATGGCAACGCATCGCATGTTTTATATGGTGCCCGATGCGTCTGGAATACTGCCCGCGGCGAACTGGCTTCGCCGATTCATCCCATGCAGTCAGTGCGCAGGCCTCTGTATGAGGTAACTGCTGCCATGCCGCTAGCAGAAAAAACGCTGGAGTCAGGTCAAGTCAGCCTGCTGAAATGCTGCGGCCATTGCGAGTTTTTCAACGCATAGCGCATTCTTCGCGGGAGAGTTGGCGTCTGATGACTGCCTGGCCGATGCAACGTGGTGGCGGCTAACCCTTTGGTTGCGATTGAAGCGCATCGCGTGTGGCAGGGATCCGGCATCCGGTAGCGGGCACCGATAGCAGGAAATGCAGCGCGTGTTTCGGCTCGCGGTGTCATATACCTTGCCACGACTCGGTCGCTGTGTCTAGTCACTTTGCCTGTGTTCGGTTGGTCTGACGGGCAATTGGCAGGGTCAGGCGGCAGGTCTACGCTCACGAACGTTCTCTACGACAGTTCGTGAAAGCGTTTCATGGCTCAACAAGAAGTCCGTGCCATTCGGCACTCAGCTACGGCGGTGCTGATTTCCAGCACTTTTGCATTTACCGTTTGCTTTGCGGTTTGGATGGTGTTTGCCGTGCTTGGCATTCCGATCAAGAACCAACTGGGTCTTTCCGAGACGCAGTTCGGCCTGCTCGCGGCGATGCCGGTGCTTTCCGGCTCGCTGGTGCGTGTGCCGCTGGGAATCTGGACGGACCGTTACGGCGGACGCATCGTGTTTTTCCTGGTGTTGCTGCTGTCAGTCGTGCCGGTTTGGTTGCTTGCCTACGCCACTGCGTACTGGCATTTCCTGGTGCTCGGTCTGTGCCTTGGTCTAGTGGGCGGCTCCTTCTCGGTCGGCACGCCGTATGTGGCACGCTGGTTTCCGAAGGAACGCCAGGGGCTGGCCATGGGGATTTTCGGTGCTGGCAACTCCGGCTCAGCGCTGACCAAGTTCATCGCCCCGACGTTGATCACTGCGGCAGGCGGTGCGTGGGTGATCGTGCCCAAGGTGTATGCGGTTGCGCTGCTGGTTACCGCCATCGTGTTCTGGTTGTTCTCTGCCAGTGATCCACGCCATCTGGTGTCCGCCCATGTCAGTTTCGGCGAACAGATGGCACTGCTCAAGGATCCGCGTGTGCTGCGCTATTGCCAGTATTACTCCGTGGTATTTGGCGGTTACGTCGCGCTGGCGCTATGGATAACCAAGTACTTCATCGGCGAATATGGTTTCAGCATGGAGCTGGCGGCGCTGTTGGCAGCCTGCTTTTCGCTGCCGGGCGGCGTATTGCGAGCCGTAGGTGGATGGATTTCCGACCGCTATGGTGCTTACCAGACGACCTGGTGGGTGATGTGGGTGTGCTGGGTGTGCTTTTTCATCCTGAGCTATCCGCAGACGGCGCTGACCGTGCAAACCGTCAGTGGTCCCTGGCAGTTTCATATTGGTCTGAACGCATGGATGTTCACAGCACTGCTGTTTGTTGTTGGCATTGCAATGGCAGTGGGCAAGGCCTCAGTCTTTAAGTTCATTGCCGACGACTTTCCGGACAACATCGGTGCCGTCTCCGGCATCGTGGGGCTCGCTGGCGGGTTGGGAGGCTTCTTTTTGCCGATTCTCTTTGGTGCGCTGCTGGATCTGACCGGTGTGCGCTCGAGCTGCTTCATGTTGCTCTATGGAACGGTGTGCATATCGCTGATCTTCATGCACTTCAGCTTCCAATCCCCCTCCAGGGTCGCCGCGCGCGCCGGCGACGCTCCAGTCGTACTTTCTCACAAGGACTATTAATGACCCCCTTTGTTCTTACCCGCTGGGAGCCGGAAAACTCCCAGTTCTGGCAGCAAACAGGGCGCAGCATCGCGTGGCGCAACCTGCTGATTTCCATTCCGGCTCTGATGCTCTCATTTGCCATCTGGATGCTCTGGAGCGTCGTTGTTGTCAATCTCAACAAGGCTGGCTTTAATCTGTCCAAGGACCAAATGTTCTGGCTGACGGCACTGCCTGCGCTCTCCGGCGCCACGCTACGTGTGTTCTATTCCTTTCTGGTGCCGGTATTCGGTGGGCGGCGCTGGACAGCCATCTCCACGGCCTTGCTCCTGATTCCGGCGGTCGGAATGGGTTTTGCACTTGGCGATCCACAAACCGGCTATCCGACGTTGCTGATTTTGGCACTGTTGTGCGGACTTGGCGGTGGCAATTTCAGCTCCAGTATGGCCAACATCAGCTTCTTCTTTCCGAAAGCGGAAAAAGGTCTGGCTACCGGATTGAATGCCGGCATTGGCAACCTTGGGGTGTCTCTGACGCAGTTCGTGGTGCCGCTGGTGATTGGTGTTGCCTTGTTCGGCAGCTGGGGTGGGGCACCTTACCAGGCCGAAGGCGCACCGCCTATCTGGCTGCAGAACGCTGGCTTCGTTTGGGTGATTCCGATTGTTGTGCTGACGGTGCTCGCATGGTTTGGCATGAACGACATTGCAGACGCCAAGGCATCCTTTGCAGATCAGGCCGTGATCTTCAAGCGCAAGCACAACTGGCTGATGTGTTGGCTCTACGTTGGCACATTTGGATCTTTCATAGGCTTCTCGGCAGGTTTTGCGATGCTGACCATGGCGTTGTTTCCGAACGTCAATCCGCTGACCTATGCTTTTCTGGGGCCGTTGGTGGGTTCATTGACGCGTCCGTTTGGCGGGATTGTCTCCGATAAGCTTGGTGGTGCCCGTGTCACCCTCTGGACCTTCATAGGCATGGTGCTAGCGGTGCTAGCGTTGCTCGTGTTTCTTCCTCGTGAAGGCCGTGACGGCAACTTCATGGGATTTCTCGCCGTATTTATTGCCATGTTCGCACTGACAGGCATAGGTAACGGTTCCACCTTCCGCATGATTCCGGTGATATTTCTGACCGAGCGTACCCGTGCGGCCTTTGGGAGAGGCGATGCAGCCCAAAAACAGGCGGTTGTTGAAGCCAGTCGTGAATCAGCCGCTGTGTTGGGTTTTACCGGTGCCATCGGTGCCTATGGCGGGTTCTTCATTCCGCGCAGTTTTGGCACATCTATTGAGTTAACAGGGGGGGTGCAGGCGGCACTGTACGGCTTTATCGTGTTCTACCTCTCGTGCGTGCTGGTGACTTGGTGGTACTATGCGCGCCGCAATGCACCCGTGCCGTGCTAAGGAGCTGAGAATGGCGGAATGCGCTCGCTTGCATTCCGCTGCCATTACAGCGTGTGTCGCTCCTGATTATCTGTCCCCTGGAAGAGAGTGATGCAGCTGCGCGCTGGCACCCGAATGATCATTCAGCCGAGCGTTGTTATTCGCCATTTTCCCCTCATGGGGGAAGCTCTTCGTGCAAAAATTTATAAGAGTGGCATTAACTGGTTGCAATTGATTCCAATAGTTCAGGAAGCCATTCTGGCTTGAACGCTTCAGGCGCTGTGCTGCGCATATCACTCAATGACCACCATTTCCAATCTTGGATGGTGGTTTTTTCTTCATCTGTCCATTGTTCTTTTGTGATTTCAGGGGTGGATTCACATTTGACAAGAAAATATTTCTCCTCCCATTGAGCCGGGGTAGAGCGAGCTACTGCATAAATGGCCGTTCTTTCCTTCAGAAGAGGGCCGATCTTTTGCACGAGCCCTGTTTCCTCCCATAGCTCCCGCTGCGCGGCGTCCAGATAGCTTTCTCCGTGCTTCAACTCTCCTCCCACTGTGGCCCAAAACGGACCCTCGTGTTCATCGCGGTATCTGAAAAGAAGCAGCCGATTTTTGTTGTCAATAATAATTAGTCTGGAAGATTTTCTAATTTGGCTGTGCATGATCATTCTCGAGGGTTCTTGATACTTGCAGTGTTTTTTTTGTGTTTTGAAAATTGGCTGATGGGGTGCTTGTTGTCGTGCGCTTTGCGAAGAAACGGGATTTGATTAAAAATATATCCTGAAATGTTGATAATCTCCGCTTTTGATTGGATGTCTGTGATCTTTGACGTGGAAACAGTTCTGCGACTGGCGCTGTTGCGCAATTGCCCCACTGAGCGCAGCTACCCCTTTCCCCAGTCTGCTCAGGACACACGTATCGTGTGTGGCGTGCCCAAGCGCGTGAACTGGTTCAGGATCGCCGCGCGCACCTGAAGCTCCGTCACCTGGCGGTCGAAATCTCGGGCCATGACCCGCTCGCCCAGCAACTTGAAGCAACCCATCTTGGTTTCCACCAGGCTGCGCCGGTGGTAACCACTCCATTTCTTCCAGATCGTCCGGCCCAGGTGCCGGGTTGATCGCAAGGTTTCGTTGCGAGCCTCGACGCCCGCGCTGCTGCCTTTCCAGGTCTGCGCATTCTTGCGGGTCGGGATCACGGCGGCGGCTCCGCGTGCCGCAATCGCGGCATGACAGGCCTTGGTGTCATAGGCACCATCGCCGCTCACCGTCGCCACGGCTTCAGTCGCCGGGATCTGCGTCAGCAGCTCAGGCAGCATCGGCGCGTCGCCGATGCG
>NZ_LBNQ01000011.1 GCF_001005215.1 Lampropedia cohaerens | reverse complement strand
CTCTCAACCTCTTCTCGGCCTACACACTTCTTCTTCTGTTTGCATGAGCGTTTGGCATCTCTGCCTTCGCAGCACCCCAAGCACGCTATTCGCACACCCAAAGCACTCTCTTTGCAAGCAAAGCCTCTGTCCAAACGCCCACGCTTATCGGCTGTAATTTGTTAATGAACCGTCTCTTACCAAGCATTCGCCGCGATCAGCGAAGCCCTCTACTATAGCACAATGTTTTCTTCAGTCAAACAAACTTTCGAAAACTTTTTCTAACCTCACCACCTCTTCAGCTCACCAGCCAGAAGCCCTAAACCCCCAACCAGCCGCCTCAGCAGCGAAGCCCTCTACTATAGCACAGCTTTTTGATTCCCACCGCTAACTTCCCTCTCCGTCAGCAGCTTCCTCTCCAAGCCGTCCCCTCAACACCCAAACCAGTTCATCTGGCCTCAGGCGTCGAGAGGGCGTGACTATAGCACCAACTCAACCCACTTGGACGCTCATTAGGGGGAAAAATTTGCTGGATCTTCGCAACACTCCCGTGCCCGCAAGCTAAGCTGCCATGGCGTCCGCCAATTGCGGAAGCATCAGCCGCGCCGCTGCCTCGCCCTGACGAATGGCCAGCGCTGCTTTGTCGAAGTCCATGGCCCCGATGTCGGACAGGCGTGGCCTGATCAGCACATCGGCAGGTTCACCAGCAAGCCTGCTTTGCGTAATTCGCACCTGCATGATGTTGAGGCTGGTTACAAGGACCCCGAGCATGGAGCGTTGCGAACGCGCGTTTGCGGCAGCCGTCTCCGCGTCTTTGGCACTGAAGAAATGGCCCAGCCAGCCTGATGCCTGGGCAGATGCCTTGGCGTGAACCGGAGATTCCGCACGGGCGCGGCGACCGATCAGGTCCCAGTTCAGATCCACGGCCACCACCACCTCAGCCCCCATGGCCCGGCAGAGGGAGACGGGAACAGGATTTACCAAGCCGCCATCGACGAGTACCTGATGCCCGATGCGTGCAGGCGTGAACAGGCCCGGCAGCGCAATGGAGGCACGTACGGCCTCGATCACGGACCCCTGCTGCAACCACACTTCCCGGCCGCTGTCGAGTTCGGTGGCAACACATGCGAAAGGCAGGGGCAGTTGCTCCATTGCGTGGTTGTGCATGTGCTGTTCAAAGAACCGCATGAGTTTGCGCCCGTGCAGCAGTCCGCCGGACACTCCAAAGTCCATGAGCGCCAGGATACCCTGCCAGTCCAGCTTGCGCACCCATTTCTCTAGCCAATCCAGCTGGCCTGCCGCGTGAATTGCGCCAACCAGCGCCCCGATTGATGTTCCGCAAACGATGTCAGGGGTAAAGCCGGCCTGCTGCAGGGTCCGGACGACGCCGATGTGGCTCCAGCCCCGCGCGGATCCGCTTCCAAGGGCCAAACCCAGCCTGGGTTTGCGGGCATGCATCGGCACACTTGGCGGGGCAGATTGCGCGTGGCTGGTCATCAGAGGATTTTGTGAAAAAACACGGCCATTGTGAACGCATTCGCGCAGGTCAGCGGGCACTCGTTGGCGGTGCCGGGACCTGCGGATTCGGGGCGCCCGGCGGGGCCAGCTTCAGCACCTCGGCCACATCACGCCGGTCATGCGCATTGGCCTGCAATCCGATTTGCAGGTCACGATTGGCCGGATGGTACTGAAGCTCGATCAGGACTGGAAAATGGTCGGAGCCAATGTTTGGCAGCCGGCAAATCTGCACCAGTTCGAAGTGATCACTGTGAAAGAAGTGGTCCAGCGGCCAGCGTGCAAACCAGTAGCTGGCATGGAAACTGTTGATCATGCCACGGCCCACGCGGGGGTCGAGCAGCCCACTGAGCTTGCGAAACAATCGTGTCGTCGGCGACCATGCCACGTCGTTGAGATCGCCTGTCACCACAACAGGCCCCCGCTCCTTCTCCAAGCTCTTGGCGACCAGAATCAGCTCGACATCGCGCTCGGTCGATGCCTCGTTCTCGGCGGGGCTCGGCGGCGCAGGATGCAGAAAATGCATGCGCACCCGTACCTGCGGTTGGCCATTCCCCTCTTCCTGCAACAGGACGCTGGCGTGCACAGATGGTACGTCCTGCTCGACCAGAAACTTCACCTCCGCGCCATGCAACGGCAGGCGCGAATAGACGTGCATGTCGTAAAGATTGTCCAGTGGACAGACCACGCGATAGGGATACTCGCGCTCCAGCGGCTCCAGCTGCTGCTGCCACCAGGCATCACTTTCGAGCGTGACCAGAATGTCGGGCCGCTGCTCGCGCACCAGTGCGAGCAGCGCCGCTGCGTTGCGATTGGGCGTCAGGACATTCGCGGTCAGCATGCGCAGCCGCGGCCCGGCCTTATTCTCTTGCGCTGCGCGGCGCACTTCCGGTCGCCAAAGCCGGGTATAGGGCAGGATCCAGCAAAGCTGGTAAACCAGCGCCGCCAGCGTCGCGGCCATGACACCCCAGTTGGCCGGATGACCGCGATCCAGCAGCAATACCTGCAAGACCAGCACGGCCGCCAGCAACACCGCCAACTGCGCCCGCGGGAAATCCCAGACACGCACCCACCATACCCTGGCACGGGACAAGGGACAAGGGAAGCACTGTCAACAGCACCAGCAGGGCCGACACCGCATAAAGAATCAACGTCATGCATATGCTCCAGAGGTGAGGCTTGCGCGAGGAGTGCCACGAATGCCACTGAGGCCGGCCTGACCGGATGCTGAACACCTAGCCGCAGGCACGGTAGCGCAGCAGCACACTTGCGTCAGGCCGTATTGAATGGCATTCAATGAACGCCTTCACCAGTATCGCCGCACTTTATGGCATGTTGCGCTGCGCAACTGCATATGCAGCCATTCCGATGCGGCCAGCCGGGTGCAACGGCCCCGGTCAATGCCGCGTGGCCGAATACCAAAGCTTTTCCCTTACCATAGCCGGTTTTGCGCCGGCCTTTGCAGGCGCTTTCCCCTTCTGCGCTGCATTCCATCTTGTGCGACTGAACTCCATCAAACTCGCTGGCTTCAAGTCCTTCGCCGAGCCCACGAACTTCCTGCTGCCCGGGCAGATGGTCGGGGTCGTGGGGCCGAATGGCTGCGGCAAGTCCAACATCATGGACGCCGTGCGCTGGGTGCTGGGCGAATCCAAGGCCAGCGAGCTGCGCGGCGAATCCATGCAGGACGTGATCTTCTCTGGCACCAACCAGAGAAAGGCTGCGAGCCGCTGCAGCGTCGAACTGGTGTTCGACAACAGCAGCCACCGCGCTGGCGGGCAGTGGAACCAGTACAGCGAGATCGCGGTCAAGCGCGTCCTCACGCGAGAAGGCAGCAGCAGCTATTACATCAATGGCCAGCAGGTGCGTCGCAAGGACGTGCAGGACGTCTTCCTCGGCACGGGGCTGGGGCCGCGTGCCTACGCCATCATTGGTCAGGGCACGATCAGCCGCATCATCGAGTCCAAGCCCGAAGAGCTCCGCCTGTTTCTCGAAGAGGCTGCCGGCGTATCCAAATACAAGGAGCGCCGCAAGGAAACCGAGGCACGCCTGCGCGACACCCGTGAGAATCTCACGCGCATCGAAGACATTCTGCGCGAGCTCAGCGGCAATCTGGGCAAGCTCGAACGTCAGGCGGAAGTCGCCGCGCAATACACCGCGCTGCAGGACCGCATCACGCTCGCGCAGCAGCAGCTCTGGCTGCTGCGGCAGGACAAGGCCGAGCGGGAACTGGCCGATGCGCAAAGCGCCGGCCAGCAGGCCGTGCAAGCGCTGCAGGCCCATGCCGGAGATATCGAAGCGGCCACCGCGCAGCTGGAAGAAATTCGCGAGCTGCACTACGCCGCAGGCGAGCAGGTCAACCAAGCGCAGGGCGCCCTGTACGAAGCCTCTGCAGAGGTCGGCAAGCTCGAGGCAGAAATCCGATTCGTCCTCGAAGGCAAGCAACGTGCCGAGCAACGCATTGCACAGCTGACGCAACAGATCACGCAATGGGAAAGCACCTCCAGCCAGTCCGCAGAGGGTCTGCAAGCCCTGGAAGGCGACGATGCCACTGCACTGGAGCGCAGTGAAATCCTTGCAGCCCAGCTTGAGGAGCAGAGCGCACAGCTGCCCACGCTGGAGCAGGCCGTGCGTGATGCACGCGCCCAGGCCGAGCAGCTGCGCCTGCAGGTGCAACAGGTGCAGCAGCAGCTGCAGGTCCTGGCCGCCGAGCAGCGCGGCGTGGCCGAGCGGCGCCAGCAACTGCAGGCCCGCCTGGAGCGCATCGAGCAGGAGCGCAAGGGCCTGGCGCAGATCGACGAAACGCAGCTGGCCGCGCAGCAGCAGGCGCTGGAGCTTGCCCGCGAAGAGGCGGAAGTGGCCCAAGCAGCGCTGCTGGAGCTGGAAGTACAGGTTCCGCAGCTGGACGATGCGCGCCGGGCCGCACAGGATGGCCTGCAGACCAGCGCCGGCAAGCTCGCCAGCCTGGAAGCGCGCCTGCAGGCCCTGCGTGCGCTGCAGGAGAAAGTCCAGGCCGATGGCAAGCTGGCACCGTGGCTGGAAAGCCAGGGCATGGCCGGCTTTGAGCAGCTCTGGAAACAGCTGCACGTCGACGCGGGCTGGGAACAGGCCGTCGAATCCGCGCTACGTGAACGCATGGCCGCCCTGCCCGTCTCCCGGCTGGACAGCGTGCGCGGCTTTGCCTCGGCCGAACGCCGCCCGCCCACCAAACTGGTGTTCTATGCGGCTAGTGATGCCAACGAGGACACCGCCGAAGCCCACCGCAATCCAGCACTGACGCTGCCAGCGCTGGCCAGCAAGGTGCGCACCGACGATCCCGCATTGCACAGCGTCATCGCGGACTGGCTGCATGGTTGCTACAGTGCCGGCCACCTCGACGACGCACTCGCTGCGCGCGCGCAGCTGCAACCGGGCGAGCAAATCCTGCTGGCACAAGGTCACACCGTCACCCGACACAGCCTGGGTTTCTACGCCGAGGACAGCGAACAGGCCGGGCTGCTGGCACGCGCGCAGGAAATCGAGGCGCTGCAGGCCGAATGTACGAAGCAGGACGCAGTGGTGCAGCAGGCCAGAGCCGCACTGGCGCAGGCGCAGGAAGCCTATCAGCATGCCAGCAAATCCTTGCAGGACCAGCGCGGTAGCGCCGATGCGGCGCAAAAACACGCGCACCAGCTGCATGTCGAGGTGATGCGCCTGGAGCAGGAAGCGGCACAAATGCGCGCGGCCAACGCCCGGCTGGAAAGTGATCGCGAAGAATTGCTGCAAGCACTGGAAGAATTGCAGACCCGCAGCATCGATGCCGAGGCGCGCTTCGAGGAGCTGGACGCCCAGCTGGCCGAGCTGCAGTCGCAACAAATGGGACTGGATGATGCCGTCGAAGCGGCCGAGCAGTCACTTGCCGATGCGCGCGAGCAGCTACGCGCGCTTGAACGCGAGCTGCAGCAAGCCCAGTTCGGCCAACAAAGCATTCAGAGCCGCCGCCAGGAGTTGCAGCGCAACCTCAGCACTGCCGACGAGCAACTGCAGGCGCTGCGCCATCAGCTCACCGATGCGCAGACCGAGCTGGCGCGCTTTGCAGAAACCGACGCCATGGAAGGACTGGAGCAGGCGCAAGCCATCAAGGCCGCACGCGAGGAAGCCTTGCACACGGCGCGCCAGCACTACGACGAAATGGGCCGTCAACTGCGTGCGGCCGACGAGGCGCGCATGCAAAAAGAGCGCGCGCAGGAGCCGCTGCGCCAGCGCATCACCGAGCTGCGCCTGAAGGAGCAGGCCGCGCAGCTGGCCTGGCAGCAGTTCGAGGACCAGTTGCTTCAGGCCGAGGCCGACAAGGATGCCGTGCGAGCCAGCATCGCGCAAAGCGGCGTGCGCCTGGACGGGCTGCAAACGGAAATCGAGCGCATGCAGCGCCAGATGGAGGCGCTCGGCCCCGTCAACCTCGCCGCACTACAAGAGCTCAGCGAAGCCAACGAGCGCAAGACCTACCTGGACGCGCAGGCCACCGACCTGCGCGAAGCCATGGCCACGTTGGAAGAAGCCATCCGCACCATCGACGCGGAAACGCGCGAACTGCTACAAGCGACCTTCGACACCGTCAATCGCCACTTCGGCGAGATGTTCCCGGAGCTGTTCGGTGGTGGCCAGGCCAGGCTCATCATGACCGGCGACGAGATCCTTGACGCCGGCGTGCAGGTCATGGCGCAGCCACCGGGCAAACGCAACCAGACCATCCACCTGCTCTCGGGCGGCGAGAAGGCGCTGACAGCGATCGCGCTGGTGTTTGCCATCTTCCAGCTCAACCCGGCGCCATTCTGCCTGCTCGACGAAGTGGATGCTCCGCTGGATGATGCCAACACCGAGCGCTACGCGAGGCTGGTCAAGCGCATGAGCGCCCACACGCAGTTCCTCTATATCAGTCACAACAAGATTGCCATGGAAATGGCCGAACAGCTTATCGGCGTGACAATGCAGGAGCGGGGCGTCTCACGCATCGTTGCAGTAGACATGGAGGCCGCGCTGACCATGGCCGATGCGTGACATGTTCATCATTTCCCCGTCCAACAAGCGTTTGAAGAAGGCTTTCCGTGCGCAACCTTGATTTCAGCTCCTGGCAGGGCATCATGTCGACGCTGCTGCTTGTTACCCTGATCACCTTCATTGGCGTGGGCATCCGGCTACTGGTGATGCAAAGCATTCAGCAGCGGCGCGAACGTGGCAACCGCCAGATCAACGAACGGCTGAAAACGCTGATTGCCGCCTACAAGGTACTGGGCGGCTCATTCACCGGCAATCTGCTGGTCGATCCGCGCCACTTGCGCGACCTGCGCCAGCAGGCGCGGACGGTGCCTGCCAACGACACCGATGCTGCCGCAAATGGCAGCGCTAGCGTATTGCCGCAGGATGCCGCTGAAACGGCGCCCGGATTGGGCAGCGAACGTGCCCGGCGGATGCGCGACGCGGTCGAAGCCGCGCTGTCCGATGTGATCCTGCTGGGTACCGAAACCCAGGTCCGACTGGCAGCCCAGGCGGCCAATGATATGGTCGCTGGCCGGCCGATTCAGACTGCAGAACTGGTCGTATCGCTGCGCAACTTCATCCGCGAAGTGCTGGATCTGGAAGCCATTCCAGCCAGTCTGTCCATCCCCAACCAAGGTCCGCTTCGCCCCGCATCGGCGGGAGGCAGCAGGGCCGCTCCGCGCAGCGAAGGTGCCCGAGGTGGCGGTGGCGGTGGCGGTGGCGGTGGTGGCGGCATGGGCGGCGGTGGCGGCACTGGCATGGTTGCCGGCACCAGCCTGTCCTCCAGCAGCGACACGTCTCCCGGCGGATAACCGCCAGCATCCTCTACCGCCCTCTTGTGGCTCCACCTTGCAAAGTCGGCACCGCATGCAGGCGTCAAGCACCTGCTTGCGTTCCTTTCATGCACGGCTAGCGCGGGCAACTCCTCCCATGAAAAGGTCGCTAGCCGGGCCTGAGAACCTGTTGACGATCTTTCCCCTGTGTTTTGTGGGAGAATTCGCCTTTTCCTTGTTTTGCATGCAAGCAGGTTTTGCGGCCACGAAAACGATGCGCTTGGCCAATTTCCGACTGCGTTAACGGATGTACAGCGTGCCCGCCTGCTTTTGTTGATCGGCCAGACAGACCAACCGCGGCACCCAGCCGCGTTTTTTGTTGTTTCCCCCGGTTAATACCTTTCCTCCATGATTCACATCACGCTCCCTGACGGCTCGCAGCGCGCCTTCGATCATCCTGTTTCGGTTGCCGAGGTGGCAGCAGCCATCGGCCCCGGCCTGGCCAAGAACACGGTTGCCGGCAAGGTGGATGGCAAGCTCGTCGACGCCTGCGACCTCATCGACCACGACGCCCACCTGCAGATCATCACGCCCAAGGATCCCGAAGGGCTGGAGATCATTCGCCACTCCTGTGCCCACCTGGTCGGCCACGCCGTCAAGCAGCTCTACCCGACGGCCAAGATGGTCATCGGGCCGGTCATCGACGAAGGCTTCTACTACGACATCTCCTACGAGCGCCCGTTCACGCCAGAGGACATGGCCGCCATCGAGCAGCGCATGCGCGAGCTGATCGCCAAGGACTACGACGTCATCAAGCGCATGACGCCGCGCGCCGAAGTCATCCGGGTCTTCAGGGAACGCGGCGAGGACTACAAGCTGCGCCTGATCGAGGACATGCCTGACGAAAAGCAGATGGGCCTGTACTTCCATGAGGAGTATGTGGACATGTGCCGTGGCCCGCACGTGCCCAACACACGCTTTCTCAAGGCCTTCAAACTGACCAAGCTGGCCGGCGCTTACTGGCGAGGCGATTCGAAGAACGAGCAGCTGCAGCGCATCTATGGCACTGCCTGGGCCGACAAGAAGCAGCTTGATGCCTACATCCAGCGCATCGAGGAAGCCGAAAAGCGCGACCACCGCCGCTTGGGGCGCGAACTCGATCTGTTCCATCAGGACGAGCATTCTCCGGGCACGGTGTTCTGGCATCCGAAGGGCTGGGTCATCTGGCAGCAGGTCGAACAGTACATGCGCCGCGTCTACCAGGACAACGGTTACCAGGAAGTCAAGGGCCCGCAGATCCTCGACAAAAGCCTGTGGGAGAAAACCGGCCACTGGGACAAGTACCGCGAGAACATGTTCGTCACCGAAAGCGAAAAGCGTGACTACGCGCTCAAGCCGATGAACTGTCCCGGCCACCTGCTGATCTTCAATCAAGGTCTCAAGAGTTACCGCGATCTACCGCTGCGACTAGGAGAATTTGGCCAATGCCATCGCAACGAACCGTCAGGTGGGCTACACGGCATCATGCGCGTGCGCGCCTTCACACAAGATGATGGCCACATCTTCTGCACGGAAGACCAGCTGCAAACCGAGGTGCAGCATTTCACCGAGATCCTGCAGAAGGTCTACCGGGACTTTGGCTTTACCGACATCATCTACAAGGTCGCCACCCGACCGGAAAAACGCATCGGCAGCGAGGAGAGCTGGGACAAGGCCGAAGCCGCGTTGATCGAAAGCCTCAAGGCCATCGGCGTCGACTACCGCATCTCGGAAGGAGATGGCGCGTTCTACGGCCCCAAGCTTGAATACACGCTGCGCGATGCGCTCGGGCGTGAGTGGCAGTGCGGCACCATCCAGGTCGATCCCTCCATGCCCGAGCGGCTGGGCGCCGAATACGTCGGCGAGGACGGCAACCGCCACCGTCCACTGATGCTGCACCGCGCCATCGTCGGCAGCCTGGAGCGCTTCATCGGCATCCTGATCGAGCATTACGCGGGTGCCCTGCCCGTGTGGCTGGCTCCGCAACAGGTCAGCGTGCTCAACATCACCGATGCGCAGGCCGACTACTGTCGCGAAATTGTCGCAAAACTCCAAAAAGCACTGCCGCATCAGCCCATTCGTGCCGCATCCGATCTGCGCAACGAAAAGATCACTTTTAAAATACGCGAGCATTCGCTACAGAAAGTGCCATATATCCTCGTCGTCGGTGACAAGGAAAAGGCCGCCGGCACGGTCGCTGTGCGTGGCCGAGGCAATCAGGATCTGGGCGTCATGCCGCTGGCGCAGTTCATTGCCCTGTTGACCGAGAAAATCGAGTCCAGGGCGTGAAATTGCATAGCGCTACACAAATCGCCACCGCACGCATGAGATGAGCAGTGGCGTGCTTTTCCGAAACCAACCATAGAAGGTGATAGCCATAGCTACTGAATACCGTGACCGCCGCCACCGCGAGGAGCGCAAACACCGCCTGAACCGCGAGATCGTCGCGCCCGAGCTGCGCCTGACCGGCCCTGACAACGAACCCATCGGCATCGTCAGCTTGCAGGAGGCCCTGCGCATGGCTGGCGACATGGATGTGGATCTGGTCGAGATCGCCCCGACGGCCAAACCGCCTGTGGCGCGCTTGATCGACTACGGCAAGTTCAAGTACCAGGAGCAAAAGCGCGCCGCCGAGGCCAAGGCCAAGCAGACGGTGATCGACATCAAGGAAGTCAAGTTCCGTCCCGGCACCGACGATGGCGACTACGCCATCAAGCTGCGCAACATCCGCCGCTTCCTCGAGGAGGGAGACAAGGTCAAGGTCACGCTGCGTTTTCGTGGCCGCGAAATCACCCACCAGAATCTCGGTCTGGCATTGCTCAACCGCCTGCGCGATGATCTGGCCGACTCCATCGTGGTCGAGCAGTTTCCCAAGCTGGAAGGCCGTCAGATGATCATGATGATCGCACCGCAGCGCAAGAAAGCCAGCGGTGGCGCCAAGCCCAGGTCCGAGGCGGAAACGCAGGCCTCCAACGACTGACCCGGTGGCCAGCAGGCATTGCTGTTGCGCCCATTGCCCGCGGTGGATGCCAACAGCCCCGGCGCCATGGGTAGCCCGCGCAGGGTTTTCCTCCAGGCCGTGTATAATGCACGGCTTTTCCGCGATCTGCAGCATGGCCTGCGCGATGCGGAAATCACAAGTGGACTGCAGGCATCGGTCTAGAAGGGTCCGCGCGGCACAGCAGCCAAGGTTGCTTTCACGCGGCGGGCACGCCTGACAGACACAATATCAATCAAGGAAGCTGTTATGCCCAAAATGAAAAGCAAGAGCAGCGCGAAAAAACGTTTTCGCGTGCGCCCAGGTGGCACCGTCAAGCGCGGTCAGGCGTTCAAGCGCCACATCCTGACCAAGAAGAGCACCAAGAACAAGCGCCAATTGCGCGGCGCAGCGAATGTGCATGAAACCAATCTCGGCCACATGGCGCAAATGCTGCCATTCGCTGGTCTGTAACAGAGTAAGGAGAAACGCACATGCCTCGCGTCAAACGTGGTGTCACGGCTCACGCCCGTCACAAAAAGATTCTGAAACTGGCCAAGGGCTTCCGCGGTCGCCGTGGCAACGTCTATCGCGTTGCCAAGCAGGCCGTCATGAAGGCTGGCCAGTACGCCTACCGCGATCGCCGCACCAAGAAGCGCGTCTTCCGCCAACTGTGGATTGCGCGTATCAATGCTGCTTCGCGTGAGCTGGGGCTGACGTACAGCCAGTTCACCAATGGCCTCAAGAAGGCCCAGATCGAAATCGATCGCAAGATGCTGGCCGACCTGGCCGTGTTCGACAAAGCCGCTTTTGGCAGCCTGGTCGAGCAGGCAAAGGCAAAACTGACAGCATAATCCATCAGGTGAGTGTCCTGCGATGAGGACACTCCCCGCACCGGGCTGGGCTTTGCGGATCTGCATGCAGATTCCCTGGGCACCAGCCCTTTTCTTTTGAATTCGTGTGCATGCGCGTAAGGACCACAACACCATGAGTGCCGACCTGCAAGCGTTGATCGAGGCAGCCCAACGTCAGTTCTCCGAAGCGGTAACGCCCGCTGCCCTGGAAGATGCCAAAGCCGTCTACCTTGGCAAGAGCGGCCAGATCACCACATTGATGAAGGGGCTGGCGCAGCTGAGCGTCGAGGAGAAGAAAGCACAGGGCGCGGCCATCAACCAGGCCAAGCAGGCTATCGAGCGCGCGTTGCAGGCACGTCGCCAGGAGCTGGCCGACATGGAGCTTGAACGCCAGCTACAGGCCGAGCGTCTGGATGTCACCCTGCCCGGGCGGCGGCGCCAGAGTGGCGGGCTGCACCCCGTCACCCGCACAATGGAACGCATCGAGCAGATTTTTGGCTCCATGGGCTTTGACGTGGCCGATGGTCCTGAGATCGAGTCGGACTGGCACAGCTTCACCTCACTGAACAATCCGCCCAACCATCCTGCCCGCTCGATGCAGGACACCTTCTATGTCGATCTGAAGGACGAGGACGGCATCCACTACAACCTGCGCCCGCACACCAGCCCGATGCAGGTGCGCTATGCCCACCAGCACGTCAAAAAATACCGCCACCTGCTCGAAAGGGGCGACGTGTTGCCGGACATCCGCATCATCGCGCCAGGGCGCACCTACCGCGTTGACAGCGATGCCACGCACTCGCCGATGTTTCACCAGTGCGAAGGGCTGTGGTTGGGTGAAAACGTCAGCTTCAAGGACCTGAAGTACGTCTTTACCCACTTCTGCAAGGCATTTTTCGAGCGCGAAGACCTGCAGCTACGCTTTCGTCCCAGTTTCTTTCCCTTCACTGAGCCCAGCGCCGAAATCGACATCCAGTTCGCCAGTGGCCCACTGGCCGGACGCTGGCTGGAGGTGGCAGGCTCTGGCCAGGTCCATCCCAACGTCGTGCGCAACATGGGCCTAGATCCCCAGCACACAATCGGCTTTGCCTTCGGCATGGGACCTGACCGGCTGACCATGCTGCGCTATGGCGTCAATGACCTGCGCCTGTTCTTCGACGGCGACGTGCGCTTTCTCAGCCAGTTCGCCTGAATGTGGCTTGTGCGGCCGACCCGCTCGGCTGCACGCAGCATCTCTTGTCTCACGCCCGATCACCAACGCACACCGTCCCGCTATGCAATTTCCCGAATCCTGGTTGCGCGAGTTCTGCAACCCTGAACTGACCACACAGGAACTGGCCGAAACACTGACCATGGGCGGTTTCGAAGTCGAGGACATCGAAACCGTGGCGCCACCGTTCACCGGCATCGTGGTCGGCGCCATTCTTGACGTCGCGCAACACCCCGATGCCGACCGTTTGCGCATCTGTCAGGTCGACGTCGGTTCCGCCGGAGGCGGGCAGCCGCTGACCATCGTCTGTGGGGCGCCCAATGCACGTGCGGGCATCAAGGTCCCCTGTGCCATGGTCGGCGCGGAGTTGCCGCCCGGCGACGATGGCAAGCCGTTCAAGATCAAGGTCGGCAAGCTGCGCGGCGTGGCCAGCCACGGCATGCTGTGCTCGGCCAGGGAACTGAAGATTGCCGAAGACCATGCCGGTCTGCTCGAACTGCCTGCCGACGCCCCCGTCGGCGCCAACATCCGCGACTACCTGCGGCTGGATGACGCGCTACTGACACTCAAGCTCACCCCGAATCTTGCGCATGGCCTGAGCATCTACGGCATCGCGCGCGAGCTCTCGGCACTGACGGGCGCGCCTTTGCATACCCCGTCCATTACCGCTGTCGCCGCAACCGTGCCGGACCGTCTGCCCGTGACGGTGCAGGCGCCAGATCTCTGCGGACGCTTCACAGGCCGCGTCATCCGCCATGTCAATCCGCAGGCCAAGACCCCTGCGTGGATGGTGGAAAAGCTCGCCCGCTGCGGCCAGCGCAGCGTGACGGCACTGGTGGATATCTCCAATTACGTGATGTTCGAGTACGGCCAGCCCAGCCACATCTTCGATCTCGACAGGATCGACGGGGAGCTGCAGGTACGCTGGGGCAAGGCCGGTGAGACGCTGGAGCTGCTTAACGGCACCACCATCACGCTCGACGGCAAAGTCGGCGTGATTGCCGATGCCCGCCAGGTCGAATCACTGGCCGGCATCATGGGCGGCAACGCCACCGCCGTGAGCGACAGCACACAGAATATCTACGTCGAAGCCGCATTCTGGTGGCCCGAGGCGATTCAGGGGCGCTCGCGTCGCTACAACTTCTCCACCGACGCCGGCCACCGCTTCGAGCGTGGCGTCGACCCCTGCCGCACGGCAGCCATGGTCGAGCGCATCACCCAGCTGGTGCTGGACATCTGCGGCACGGGCAGCACGCAGATTGGTCCGCTTGATGACCAGATTCTCCAGCTGCCGCCACAGCGGCGCGTGAGTCTGCGCGTCGCGCGTGCGGCCAAGGTGATTGGCATGCCGATCACCACCGCGCAGTGCGAGCAGGCATTTCACCGCCTCCAGCTGCCGTTCGAGACCGAAGGCGAGACCTTGCACGTCACGCCGCCTGCCTATCGATTCGATCTGCACATCGAGGAAGACCTGATCGAGGAAGTCGCGCGCATCATCGGCTTTCATCGCCTGCCTGACACGCCCCCGCTGGCCCCGGTCACGGTGCGGCGCCAGTCCGAGGCGCTGCGTGACAAATTCGCCGCGCGACGCCTGCTGGCCAGCCTCGGCTACCAGGAGACGATCAACTACAGCTTCGTGGAAGAAGCCTGGGAATACCAGCTGGCTGGCAACACCCAGCCCATCCGGTTGCTCAATCCCATTGCCGCGCCGATGAGCGTGATGCGTTCCACGCTGATGGGCTCGCTGCTCAATGCACTCAAGTTCAACCTCGACCGGCGCGCCAGCCGCGTGCGGCTGTTCGAGGTCGGCCGCGTCTTCCGCCGCGATGCCAGCGTGGCCACCACGGACACCACTGTACAAGGCGTCGATCAACCGATGCGCGTGGCCGGCATCGCCTATGGTGACGTCGATGGTCGCCAGTGGGGCCAGCCCGAGCAGCGCGTGGATTTCTACGACGTCAAGGGCGATGTGGAAACCTTGCTCGCGCCGCGGGTGGCCTCCTTCGAGGCCATCGACCATCCGGCACTGCATCCCGGCCGCAGCGCAGCGATATTGCTCGACGGCAAGCCCATCGGCATCATCGGCGAGCTTCATCCCAAGTGGCGCCAGCAGTGGGAGCTCGCCCATGCGCCGGTGCTGTTCGAGCTCGACTGGCAAGCCGTGCTCGCGCGCGACATCCCCGCGGCCAAGCCCGTGCCTAGGTACCAGCTGATCGAGCGCGACATCGCCCTCGTCGTCGCCGAAGACGTGCCGTTCGCCCACATCCAGGCTGCACTTGCGCGCGCCAGACCGGCACTAGCCCTGGCCGATGCCCAACTGTTCGACATCTATCGCCCTGCGGCCGGCCAGACCGGCGGCACCGTCGCCCCCGGCGAGAAAAGCCTGGCGATACGCTTGCGTCTGGACGGCCGCGGCGAAGCCGTCACCGATGCGCAGATCGACGCCAGCATCAGCACTGTGCTAGAAACACTGCGCAGCGCCACCGGCGCGCGGTTGCGCGGCTGATCCGCCCATCCCATGCCGCTTCACAGCAGGAACACAACACCATGACCGAGCTGCCCATCGATATCGAAAGCCTGGAGCCGAATTCACTCACCAAGGCTCAGCTGGCCGATCTGCTCTACGAGCGCATCGGCCTGTCCAAGCGCGAATCCAAGGAAATTGTCGATGCCTTTTTCGAGCTGATGTCCAGGCGCCTGATCGACGGCGAGAGCGTGCGCATCTCCGGCTTCGGCAATTTCCAGGTGCGCACCAAGGCTGCCCGCCCGGGGCGCAACCCTCGCACCGGTGAGGTCATCCCCATTGAAGCGCGCCGTGTCGTCACCTTCCAGGCCAGCACCAAGCTCAAAGAGAAGGTGCAGCAGGCCTGATGCAGGCTTGCCAGCCTATCTTCCGCATATTGCTGCGGCTGTCCCTGCCTATGGAAGAAACGCGCGGCCAAAGACCGTGCACGCCCATGCAGCGCCCTGCATGAAAGCGCATAGCCAGATACCGTGAAAGCGAGCGGAGTATCATTGCCAGCGTTCCTCCTGAGCGCGCAGCGCATGCGCCTGTTTACGTTTGACTGCAGCCATGTCGACCTCCTTGCCAACCATTCCCGCCAAGCGCTATTTCACCATTGGTGAAGTCGCCGAACTGTGCGACGTCAAGCCCCATGTGCTGCGTTACTGGGAGCAGGAGTTCACCCAGCTGCGGCCCATGAAGCGGCGCGGCAACCGTCGCTACTACCAGCATCATGAGGTGCTGATGATCCGGCGTATCCGCGAGTTGCTGTATGAGCATGGATTCACGATCAGCGGTGCGCGCAGCCGCCTGCAAAACAGCACCAGTGACCCCCTTGCGCCGCTGCCTGCTGCCGCGCCAGCCGGCAGCCCTGCAGTGCACAGCCAGGCGCCGCAGACCAACGCGTCCGCCTCTTTCGGTGCGCCTGCCGGCGACCCACAGCCGTTGCTCGCCCAGGAGCCCGCAGCCCCTGCAACGCTGCGCCAGCAACTTTTGCAAATTCGTGCGTTACTTTGTCCGGAAGGCGCCTAAAGCTGGCTATAATCACTGGCTTTCCGGCGTGTAGCGCAGCCAGGTAGCGCACTTGCATGGGGTGCAAGGGGTCGCGAGTTCGAATCCCGCCACGCCGACCATTAAGGGAGTTTTTGAGTTTCAAGGCAGATTTTTCTGGTTAGAATCTCAGGCTCTTTGACCCTATCGTCTAGAGGCCTAGGACACCACCCTTTCACGGTGGGTACCGGGGTTCGAATCCCCGTAGGGTCGCCATTTACAACGCATGCTGCAGGCCGAAAAGCCGACATCATGTGCTGCCGGGAGCGGTAGTTCAGTTGGTTAGAATACCGGCCTGTCACGCCGGGGGTCGCGGGTTCGAGTCCCGTCCGCTCCGCCAGTTATCCGGCATTTCAGGAAACCAGCCTTCAGGCTGGTTTTTTATTGTCGCCAGCACTTGGGGGCCGGTGCTCCGGGGGTGCCGTCGGTGTACTTGCCTGCGACGGAAAATCTGCTGCCGCCACTCGCCCTATGCATATCCGTTCGCCCTGCCAGTGCGCGCCACGGCTTGGTTGTACGCCTGCAGCTCACGGGGGTTGAAGGGTTTGCCCACATGGTCGTCGACCACTCCCTCACGGCTTGAGGCTGCGCATGCGACGAGGACGCAATAAATGTAACATTTATGCAAATCAACACCTTACATTGACACTCGCTGCCCAAATGTTGTAACAATGGCGCTGTTACACATTTCCAGAAGACGCATATGAGCACCGATGAAACCGTGTTGATTGAAGATGCCGGCGAAGCCACCACGACCGGTCGAGGCGACAAGATTCTGGTCGTTGACGATGACGCACGCATTCGCGACCTGCTACGCCGCTATCTCACGCAGGAGGGCTTCGAGGTCATGGTGGCCGAGGACAGCAAGGCGCTCAACCGCGTCATGCTGCGCGAGACCTTTGACCTGATCGTGCTGGACCTGATGCTGCCCGGCGAAGATGGCCTTTCCATCTGCCGGCGTCTGCGCGGCAGCAATGACCGGACACCGATCATCATGCTGACGGCCAAAAGCGAGGATGTCGACCGCATCGTCGGACTGGAGGTGGGCGCTGACGACTACGTAGGCAAGCCCTTCAACCCCCGCGAGCTGCTGGCACGCATCCACGCCGTGCTACGTCGCCGCCCCATGCAGGAGGCGCCCGGAGCGCCTGCGGGCGACAACGCCGTAGTCACCTTCGGAGCGTTTACCTTCGACATGGGTGCGCGCTCGCTGCGCAAGAACGGCGAGGAGCTGCCGCTGACAACCGGGGAATTCGCCATGCTCAAGGCGCTGGTGCGCCACCCGCGCCAGCCACTCTCGCGCGAAAAGCTGGCCTTGCTGGCCCGCGGGCGCGAGTTTGAGCCCTTCGACCGCAGCCTGGACGTCCAGGTCTCGCGCCTGCGCAAGCTGGTGGAGGAGGATCCGGCATCGCCACGCTACATCCAGACCGTCTGGGGCGTGGGCTATGTTTTTGTCCCCGACGGCAACAACTGAACCGCCACGGGATTATCCCCATTGCGGCAGCTCGGCTATGATGGCCGCGCTGCCTTTTTCTTGCCCGCTGGCCGCCATCAGACCGCTCGCGTGGCAGATGCATAACAAGAAGAAACGATGCGCAGTGCTTTCTCGACCATCGATATGGATGATTACGACGTTCCCAGCGACTCGGACCTGCTGCGTGCCGATCAGGAGGAAGGCTCCAGGCAACGGCGCCTGCGCGTGTCCCTGTTCTGGCGCACCTTCATCCTGCTTTCAGCGCTGCTGATCACCACCATCCTGGCATGGCTGCTGTCCTTTCGCGCGCTGGAGTTCGAGCCGCGCACGCTGCATACGGCCCAGCAGATTGCCACCATGGTCAACCTCAGCCGCGTGGGGCTGATGCACACGGATCCAATTTCGCGCGTGTCCCTGCTCAAGGCCCTATCCGAGCAGGAGGGCATGCGCATCCAGCCGCATGAGCCAGCCGATACGTTCGAGCTGCTCAACGACAGTCCGCTGGGCATTCAGCTGACGCAGGAGATCCGCAAACGCCTGGGCGAGGAGACCCTGGTAGCGCGTAGCGTCAATGGCACGCCTGGCCTGTGGGTGAGCTTCCGGCTGGGCGACGACTACACCTGGCTGCTGATGGACAGCTCGCGGCTCACACCTGTGGAGGGCCGCACGGTGGTGTTCTGGCTCATCATCGCCATGCTGCTGTCGCTCGCAGGGGCAGCCTTGATCACGCGGCTACTCAACAAGCCTATCCGTGAACTTTCGCAGGCGACATTTCGATTGCGTGACGGCGACTTCGGCAACAGCCAGCTCGACGAGGAAGTGGCCACCAGTGAGATCCGCGCACTCAATATCGGCTTCAATCGCATGGCCGAGCAGTTGGCCAAGGTCGAGCAGGACCGGGCGGTCATGCTGGCTGGCATCTCGCACGACTTACGCACGCCGCTGGCGCGGCTGCGGCTGGAGACTGAAATGAGCGTGACGGACGAGATCGCCCGTGAGCACATGGTGGCGGATATCGTCCAGCTCGATGCCATCATCGACAAGTTCATGGACTACGCGCGGCCTGTCTCTACCAAGCGCACTGGCGTCAACCTGCACAACCTGGTGGCCAACTGCGTTTACTCGGTCCAGGAGCATGGCGAGATGGATATCCACGTGCAGATCCCGCAGGATCTGTTCGTCTATGCCGACGAGGTCGAGCTGGCGCGGGTCATCACCAACCTGCTGGAAAACGCCCGCCGCTACGGCAAGACGCCCGGCACCAACGTCTGCCGCGTCGACATTTATGCCACATCCTTCTCCAATGGCAAATACGTTCTTGTCAAGCTACGCGACCATGGTCCCGGTGTGCCAGAGGAAGATCTGGGCAACCTGCTCAAGCCATTTTTCCGCGGTGACAGCGCCCGCACCTCTGCTGCCGGCGCAGGCCTGGGCCTGTCGATCGTAGACAAGACAATCTCGCGCATGGGTGGACGCTTTGCCCTCACCAATGCCAACTCGGGCGGGCTGGTGGCGCACATCCGGCTCGATCAGGCCCCCAAGGAGGAACAGGGCAACGCTGTGCAGCGCCTGCAGCGGCCCAAGGTCAAGCGCAACGCCTCGCCCAGCACCCGCTACTGAGCCCCCTTCACGATCGTTGCAAACGTCACGGCGCCCCACCGAAGGAAGCGCGCGCGAGACAGGGCGAGGATCCCACACGCGACGCTGGCCGTCGGAAAAGAGGAAGAAGTTACAACGCTGCTGCATCACGCACGATGCGATCGTTCGCGGGCGCTGAGCTGCCTGCCTGCCTGCCTGCCCAGGGTATCCGGCATGTGTCGGCACCCCGCTCTCCTGCCAACGCCCACGTGCGCGCCAATCCGCGACGCCTGCGTCCGTGCGTGCAGAGTGCTCGCCGCCTAGCGCTACTTCAGGTTGCCCGAGAGAAACCGCGCCAGCCGCTCGCTGCGGGGATTGGAGAGCACCTCACGGGGATCGCCCTGCTCTTCAATCACACCTTGGTGCAGGAACACCAGATGGTTGGAGACTTCCCGGGCAAACGCCATTTCGTGCGTAACAACCACCATGGTTCGACCCTGCTGAGCCAGCAACTGCATGATGCGCAG
Source organism: Lampropedia cohaerens (assembly GCF_001005215.1). Classification (GTDB taxonomy): domain Bacteria; phylum Pseudomonadota; class Gammaproteobacteria; order Burkholderiales; family Burkholderiaceae_C; genus Lampropedia; species Lampropedia cohaerens. The sequence continues at coordinate 24,371 of NZ_LBNQ01000011.1, read as the reverse complement.
CACCTCTCCCACGAGTTCGGGATCGAGTGCGCTGGTGGGCTCGTCAAACAGCATCACCTCCGGCTCCACCGCCAGTGCGCGCGCGATGGCCACGCGCTGCTGCTGGCCTCCCGAGAGCTGGTTAGGATACTTGTCCTCATGATCTTGCAGGCCCACCATGGCCAGATAGCGCCGGGCTTGCGCGATGGCTGCATCGCGCGGCTGCTTGAGCACCTGCACGGGTGCCTCGATGACATTCTGCAGCACCGTCATGTGGGCCCACAGGTTGAAGTGCTGAAACACCATCGCCAACTTGGTGCGAAAGCGCTGCAGCTGCCGCAGGTCGCGGGCATGCAGCTCGCCATCGGCGCGCTGCTCCAGCTCCAGTTGCTCACCGGTGAGCACAATCTTGCCCCGATTGGGGCGCTCCAGCAGATTCAGGCAACGCAGGAACGTGCTCTTGCCGGAGCCGGAACTGCCGATGATGCTGATCACGTCCCCCGCGCGTGCCGCCAGCGACACGCCCTTGAGCACCTCGTTGCCGCCGTAGCGCTTGTACAGGTCCAACGCCTGCAATTTCAGGGTCACAGACTCAGCGGAATTCTGGGGGGCTTGTTGCAATGAGGTCATGGAAGAAGGTGGCGGGTGCATCGGCACAGGGATAGGACGCTTGCGCTTGCGCTCACGCCGCGCGGGGGTCAAGGTAACGGGTATAGCGGCGCTCGGCCAGTCGGAACAGCCCCATCAGCGCGAAGGTGATGACCAGATACAGCAGCGCCGCAAAGAGAAAGGCCTCGAAGGTGAGGTAGTAGTCACTGTTAATCTTGCGTGCCGCCGAGGTCAGCTCCATCAACCCCGGTACCGTGAAGGCCAGACTGGTGCCGTGCATCATCTGCATCACCTCGTTGCTGTAGGCGGGCAGTGCTCTGCGCAGCGCGCCAGGCAGGATCACGCGGCGCATGACCTGCCAGCGCCCCATGCCCATCGCGTAGGCTGCCTCAATCTCGCCCTTGCCGGTATCACGGATGGCGCCTGCCAAGATCTCCGCCAGATAACCGGCATGGTTCATGCTGAACGCCAGCATGGCACAAAACAGCGCACTCTTGAACCACATCAGCGGCCAGATGTCGTCCCACAATGCCTGCACCCAGGCCAGCTGGGCGATGCCGAAATAAATCAGGTAGATCTGGATCAGCAGCGGTGTGCCACGCACGAAATACGTGAACATCGACGCAAGCTTGCGCAGCAGCCACGAGCGCGAGGTCAGCATCAGCGCGAACACCACGCCCGCTACCCCGCCCGCGGCCAGCAGGCCCATCAGCATCGAGAATGTGCCCCACAACCCACGCAGATACATGGCGAGGTTGTCGGGTTCGAAAAGAACGGCCCAGTTCATGGCTTGCTCCGCATCACAGCGTGACTTTCTCGTGCCCGAGGCTGTATCGCGCATTCACCCAACGCAGCACCCACAGCGAGACGGTGGTCATGGCCAGATAGAGCACAGCCGTCATCAGCACAAACTGGAAAGGTTCTCGCGTAGCCCGACCTGCCTGCGTCGCCAGATAGGTCATGTCGTGCAGACCAATTAAGCTGACCAACGCTGTCGCCTTGAGCAACGCCATCCAGGAGTTGGTGAAACTTGGCACGACGTAGCGGATCATCTGCGGAAAGGTGATGCGGCGAAACACCTGCCAGCGCCGCATCCCGAACGCCAGCGCGGCCTCGCGCTGCCCAAACGGGATCGCCTTGATCGCTCCGCGGAAGTTTTCTGTCATATACGCGCCGTAGATGAAGCCGATCGTCAGCACGCCAGCGGCCAGCGGGTTGAACACGATCCCCTGGCTGTAGCCCACTTTCTCCAGCAGCACGTTGATACCAATCGCCCCGCCGTAGAAGACCAGCAGTATCAGCACCAGCTCCGGCACTCCACGCACGATGGTGGTGTAGAGCCCGCCAAGGGCCATCAGCAGCCGGTTGCGCGAAAGCTTGGCGGCCGCGCCCAGAAGCCCCAAGATCACGGACAGCACCAGCGACAGCAGCGCCACCACGATAGTCACGCCCGCGCCCTGAAGAACGGAAAGGTGGTAGCCAGTCATGCGGTCAGGTGCCGCCAGGAGTGGGCAGCGAGAGAAAAAGGAAACGTCATCGGCAATGCCCATCCATGCAGGCAAAAACAAAAGCCTGGCGCTGCCAGTGGGCGCACGCCAAGCCGGTTGTGGCAACAGCAGACAGGCTACCGCAGCCATCCACCGCTATGTTAAGCGGCGGTCCTCAGCGAGGACGTCAATCCTCGCCGTAAACGTCGAAATCGAAGTACTTGCTGGCAATCTGCTGGTACTTTCCGCTGCTGCGCAGCGAGGCGATGGCTGCGTTGAGCTGTTCGCGCAATTCATCCTGCCCCTTGCGCAATGCAATGCCCATGCCGGCGCCAAAATACTTCTCCTCCAGCAGGTCCGGGCCTACGGTCTTGAAATCCTGGCCCTCGGGCTTGCTGAGAAAACCTCCGGTGACCTCGACCTTGTCGGCCACCGTTCCGTCAAGCCGGCCAGCATTGATGTCCAGATAGACCTGATCCTGCGCCTCGTAGCTGATGATCTGTGCGCCCTTGGGTGCCAGCTCGCCTTCCGCATAGCGCTCGTGGGTACTGCCCTTGAGCACGCCCAGGCGCAGGCCCTTGAGCGAATCGTGGCCCTGATAGTCCAGAGACTTTCTCACCACGATGGTGCCCGGCGTCTTGTAGTAGCGGTCCGTGAAGTCAATGACCTTCTTGCGCTCTTCGGTGATCGACATGTCGCTGATGATCACGTCATAACGGCGGCTTTGCAGCCCGGGGATCATGGCGTCCCAGACCTGTTCGACGAACACGCAGTTGCGCTTGAGTTCCTCACAGATGGCGTGAGAGAAATCAATGTTGAAACCGACCAGTTCGCCTTGCTCGTTCTTGTAGACAAACGGCTCATACGTCGGGTCCACCGCCACACGCAGGTCCTGTGCGCTGGCACTGACGGATGCGAAAGCCATTGCGCTGCCAACCGCCAGCGCCAACCATTTGATGTGCATGTTCTCTCCTCTGAAGATTATCGGGCCTAGGATGGCCTGATCACGGTGCCAGCAATTCTAGTGCCAGCCCGGCCGCCATGGGGACATCCGCGCATGGCCGATGGCGCGCCGCACGCTGCCAACAGTTCCATCACCGCCGCCAATCCTGCGGCTTACGCGGAGAGATGGTCCATGCGCGACGCGTCCCACGAAGGCGCTATCATCCCAGGCACGTTATAATTGCAAGCAGTTTTTCCGGTAATGTTGCAGTTTTGCACCGCATTACGTGCCATTCCGGAATTTCCATTTCCGCCCACGCATGCTGAAAGTCTTTCACGGCTTGGCAGGCGTGATGCTTTCACCGGTCGGCAGGCCCGCCATGGACCTGCCGCCACCCCGATGGTCGTGATTTCCGACCCGATGCCCGGCAGCGTGCACCTTGTGCACCTGTCCGCTTGGAGGCACGCAAAGGCTTTTTGCGCGCTCCCGGCAGCCCGATCGCAGTGCCCTGGCACCGCGTCGGACTGATGGCTTTCGCTTGATTTAGCGTTTGTTGTTTGACTGCGCAGCCAGGCCGGTGGGCCGCTCGCAGGTGCTGCCAAGGCGTCGATAGCGGCTTTGGCTGTGGTGAGCCTCCTGGATCACTACAGCCAAGGCTGCCGATGATGTGCGCACGCGCATCCCTTCTGACAACGGAAAGGAGTTGCAGCAACATGGCAAAAAGCATTCAGATCGAACACGTCTTCAAGGTGTTCGGCGACAAGCCCGAGCAAGCGATTGCGCTGGCAAAGCAAGGCTATTCCAAGCAGGACATTCTGGCGCAGACGGGCCAGTCCATCGGCGTCTATGACGCCCACTTCAGCATCGAGGCCGGCGAGATCTTCGTCATCATGGGCCTGTCCGGCTCAGGCAAGTCCACGCTGGTGCGCATGCTCAACCGCCTGATCGAACCCAGCAGCGGCAAGATCCTGATCGACGGCCAGGACATCAATGCGCTGGCCGACCGACCATTGCGCGACCTGCGGCGCAAGGACATCAGCATGGTGTTCCAGTCCTTCGCCCTGATGCCGCACATGACAGTGCTGGACAACACGGCATTCGGCCTGGAACTCGCTGGCGTGCCACGTGCCGAGCGCCACCGCGCGGCCCAGGCTGCGCTGGAGCAGGTCGGGCTGGGCGAATGGGGCAGCAGCTATCCGGATGAGCTCTCAGGCGGCATGCAGCAGCGCGTGGGCCTGGCCCGCGCGCTGGCGGCAGATCCTTCCATCCTGCTGATGGACGAGGCATTTTCTGCGCTTGACCCAATCATCCGCACCGACATGCAGTCGGAGCTGCTGCGCTTGCAGGAGATCAAGCAGCGCACCATCGTCTTCATCTCGCACGATCTGGACGAAGCCATGCGCATCGGCAACCGCATTGCCATCATGAAGGATGGCCACGTGGTGCAGGTAGGCACGCCGGAGGAAATCCTGCGCCAGCCGGCCGATGACTACGTGCGCAGCTTCACCAGGGGCGTCGACGCCTCGGTGGTCTTCAAGGCCAGTGACATCGCCCGCTTCACCCAGCCGCTGCTGGAGGAGCAGCAGGGGCAAGGCCTGCGCGCCGCACTGCGCACGCTGCAGGAGCAGGACCGTGAATACGGCTACGTCGTCTCGCGCGGCCATCAGTTCCAGGGGGTGGTGTCGGTCGACTCGCTGCGCGCTGCGCGCGATGGCAGCACACGCTTGCAACCGTTGCGCGATGCCTTCCTGCCCGATGTCGTGGTTGCGCGTGAGGATGAACTGGTGGCCGACCTGCTCGGCCGCGCCGCGCAGGTGCCTTATCCATTACCGGTCGTGGCTGCGGACGGGCGCTTTCTGGGCGTGGTCAGTCGCACCCGGCTGCTGCGTTTTCTCGATCGTGAGACGCCGCCCATTCCCGCCGACCCCCCGCACACCGCAGCGCCGACAGGCGAAGCGACGCCCGCCTGAATTCAGGAGGAGATGCCATGAACGAAAACACCAATACCACGCTGGTTGCGCAAAACAGCGCCACCGACAATCCATGGGCCGCCACCAGTCAGGCAGCCACGGCAGCGCCATCGGACGCTTCAGCGCCAACCACTGCGGCCGACAATCCATGGGCAGCGAGCACCGCCTCGCCCGCTGCACAGCAGGCACCCGCTGCCGACAACCCTTGGAGCACGGCAGCGCCCGCCTCCTCCAACGCATCGGAGTCGGGATCAGCAGCCAGCGACTGGCTGTCAGCCGCCTCGCCAGGCCCAGAGGGCACCGACACCCAAGGCTTTCAGATCAGCCAGCTGTGGGATGGCAGCCTGCCGGTGCAGGACTGGATCAATAGCGGCCTGGACTGGTTCGTCGCCAGTTTCCGCCCCTTCTTCCAGTCCATCCGCACGCCCATCGACGCCGTTCTGAGCGGCATTCAGCATGGCCTGCAGACCATGCCAACACTGGCCATGATTGCGCTGCTGACGCTGATCGCCTGGCAGTTTGCGGGCCGCGCCATTGCCATCGGCTCGCTGATCTCGCTGCTGGTCGTGGCCATGCTGGGTGTCTGGCAGGAAGCTATGGTCACTTTGGCGCTGGTGCTCACATCGCTGGTGTTCTGCATGCTCATCGGCCTGCCCCTGGGCATCCTGCTGGCCAGCAGTGACCGCGCCCAGCGCATCATGCGCCCGGTGCTCGACGCCATGCAGACCACGCCTGCCTTCGTGTACCTGGTTCCGGTGGTGATGCTCTTTGGCATTGGCAACGTGCCGGGCGTGATCGTCACCATCGTCTTTGCCCTGCCGCCGCTGGTGCGGCTGACCAACCTTGGCATCCGCCAGGTACGTCCAGACCTGATCGAAGCCGCCAAGGCCTATGGCGCATCACCGCTGCAGATGCTCGCCAAGGTGCAGCTGCCGCTGGCCATGCCGTCGATCATGGCCGGTATCAACCAGGCATTGATGCTGTCACTGTCGATGGTGGTGATCGCCTCCATGATTGCCGTCGGCGGCCTCGGGCAGATGGTGCTGCGCGGCATCGGCCGACTAGACATGGGCCTGGCGACGGTTGGCGGACTGGGCATCGTGCTGCTGGCCATCATGCTCGACCGCATCACGCAGGCCATGGGCCAGCCCAAGCGGGGTGGCCAGTCCTGGCTCGACGGCGGCCCGATCGGACTGGTGCGCCGCCTCATCACCAGCAAGCCGGGGCCAGCACAGGCAACCAGGACGGTCGCCCCCCCCTCCTCCGACGGGGCATCGCAGTCGCGCAAGACGCCGGATTCGAGCGACTTGCAGACTTCCTGAATTACCGGGCCTGTACGTGTTCTCCCCCATTTTTTTCACCCATAGCCATTCATAAGGAGCGACCCAACGCATGCATTTGACCGATCAAACTGCCTCGAAGTCCCCGCTATCTTTGCGCGTGCCACCGCGCCTTCGCCAGGCCTTGGCCGCCTGCGCGGCCACCGCACTATGCATGGCCGCATCCCACGCCAGCGAGATGCAACCCGGGCAAGGCATCGCCGTGCAACCCATCCAGACCTCCGTTCCGGAGGAAACCTTCCAGACACTGATTGTTGCACGCGCGCTCGAGGCACTGGGCTACACCGTGAAGCCGATTCAGGAGGCCGACTACGCCGCTGCCTATCTCGCGCTGGCCAACGGCGACGTAACCTTCACGACCATCAACTGGAAACCGCTGCACGATGATTTCTACGCCAATGCAGGTGGCGACGCCAAGTTCTACCGCGTCGGAGGTCCCTATGTGGCCAATGCCCTGCAGGGCTACCTGATCGACAAAAAGACCGCCGATGCGCACAACATCCGCTCGATTGATCAGCTCAAGGACCCTGCCATCGCCAAACTGTTCGATGCCAACGGCGACGGCAAGGCCGACCTGACCGGCTGCAATCCCGGCTGGGGCTGCGAGCCGGTGGTGGAACACCAGCTCGACGCCTATGGCCTGCGCGAGACCGTGCAGCACAACCAGGGCAACTACGCTGCGCTGATTGCCGACACCATCACGCGCTACGAGCAGGGCCAGCCGATTCTCTACTACACCTGGACGCCCTACTGGGTCTCCGGGGTGCTCAAGCCCGGCGAAGACGTGGTCTGGCTGCAGGTGCCATTTTCCGCCATGCCCGGTGCCCAGCAGGACATCGACACCCAGCTGCCCTCTGGCGACAACTACGGATTTCCCGTCAACGCCATGCACATCGTCGCCAACCGCGCCTTCGCGCAGGCCAACCCTGCGGCAGCCAAACTGTTTGAGATCATGCAGGTGCCCATTGGCGACATCAGTGCGCAAAACCTGCGCATGCAGCAAGGCGAGGGCTCGCGCAATGACATCGAGCGCCACGTCGATGCCTGGATCTCCGCCAATCAGGCGACCTTTGATGGCTGGCTGGCACAAGCACGCGAAGCCGCCCACGCACAGTGACCGATGGGCTGCCCACGCGGCGGCCTCTTGGACCGGTAAATGGTGGCCCCCGGCCATCCGCCCTCGATTGCCACTCCAACCCTTGTAACTTCAGGAGAGAACCATGACAACGACCCAACCGACCGCATTGCACCGCCTCACTGGCGCCGTATTGCTTGGCCTTGCAGTGAGCAGCGCCCATGCGCAAGATCTGCCCGGCGAGGGCATCGATGTTCAACCTATCAAGAGTTCGATCGCCGAGGAAACCTTCCAGACCCTTCTGGTCAGCCGCGCGCTTGAGCAACTGGGCTACAACGTCAAGGACATCCAGGAAACCGAGTACGCCACCGGCTTTACCGCCCTGGCCAACGGCGACGCTACCTTCCTGGCCGTCAACTGGGTGCCGCTGCATGATGACTTCTACAAGAATGCCGGCGGCGATGCCAAGTTCTACCGCCAGGGCACCTATGTGAACAATTCGCTGCAGGGCTATCTGATCGACAAGAAGACCGCCGAGGCGCACAACATCACCAACATCGAGCAGCTCAAGCAGCCTGAAATTGCCAAGCTGTTCGACACCAATGGCGACGGCAAAGCCGACCTGACCGGCTGCACGCCAGGCTGGGGCTGCGAGGCCGTGATCGAGCATCACCTAGATGCTTACGGGCTGCGCGACACCGTCGTGCACAACCAGGGCAGCTATTCCGCCCTGATTGCCGACACCATCACACGCTACCAGCAGGGCCAGCCCATCCTCTACTACACCTGGACGCCGTACTGGGTCTCCGGCGTGCTCAAGCCCGGCGTGGACGTCGTCTGGCTGCAGGTGCCCTTCACCTCCCTGCCCGGTGAGCAGGCCGGCGTGGAAACCAAGCTGCCTGATGGCTCAAACTACGGCTTCCCGGTCAATACGCAGCATATCGTGGCCAACCGTGCCTTTGCCGAAGCCAACCCTGCCGCAGCCAAGCTGTTCGAAGTCATGCATCTGCCGATTGCCGACATCAACGCCCAGAATCTGCGCATGCAACAAGGCGAAAACAGCCAGGCCGCCATCGAGCGCCACGTAGACGCGTGGATCAAGGCCAATCAGGCCACATTCGACGGCTGGATTGAGCAGGCCAAGGCAGCCGCAGCGCAATAAGGCCCCGGGCACGGATTGCCCCCCTCCGCGGGGCAGATACCTCTGCCTGTGTCGCGCCAGAATCTGGCGCTGGCAGCAAACCTTGGCAGTACAACAACAGCCGCGTGACCAGCCCTGGCACGCGGCTGTTATTTTGTGCGGTGCGGTGCCGTGCGCACCCAACGCTAAACCTCGCGGCCCCTTGCACTGGCATATTCCACCCGCAAAGCTTGGGGGCGCACCAATTTAGTCGACGCGCAGGTGCATCGGCGGCACATCGCGCACGAAAAACGTGCGCACACATACAGTAAATCCCGTACACAGTTTCATCTCCTAGTGTGTAAGAGACTGGCACGGACTTTGCTGAGCCGTGTGCATGACCACACGAGACTCGCAACCTGCAGCCATTGAACTGGTGGCCCTGACCAAACGCTATGGCCCAGGCGCCGCCGCCGTGGACACCATTGACCTGCATGTGGAAGGTGGCAGCTACTGCTGCCTGCTGGGTCCATCGGGTTGCGGCAAGAGCACCACATTGCGGATGATTGCCGGGCACGAGAGCGTTACTAGCGGAGACATTCTGTTGGCTGGCAAGAACATCACCGACCTGCCCGCGGCCGCGCGCGGCACGGCCATGATGTTCCAGAGTTTTGCGCTGTTTCCGCACCTCAGCGCGGTGGACAACGTGGCCTTCAGCCTCAAGATGCGCGGCGTCGCCAGGGGCGAGCGCCGCGCCCGTGCGCAGGAGTTGCTCGAGCGCGTGGCGATGGGCCATCTGGCCGAGCGCAAACCCGGCGAGCTATCCGGAGGCCAGCAGCAGCGCGTGGCACTGGCGCGGGCGCTGATCACCCGCCCGCGCGCGCTGTTGCTCGACGAGCCGCTTTCGGCGCTGGATCCATTCCTGCGCATTCAAATGCGCGCGGAGCTGCGCCGCTGGCAGCAAGAGCTGGGACTGACCTTCATTCACGTCACGCACTCGCAGGAAGAGGCGATGGCGCTGGCCGACCGCATGGTGGTCATGAATCATGGCGCCATCGAACAGGTAGGCACGCCCTGGGAGATCTACAACCGCCCCGCCAGCGAATTCGTGGCCCGCTTCATGGGCGGACACAACATCATTGACACCGGCGAGGGCAAGGTCGCGGTGCGCTGCGACCGCGTGCAGATCCTGGCCGACTCCAGCCCCCGCGACGCCACGCAGGCCAGCATCCCCATCGTCGTGACGGATGTGGAATACCAGGGCACCCATGTGTTGCTGGGCCTGCAGCAGCAGGGCAAGACCCTGACCACACATGCCACAGCCGAATTCTCGGCCATGGTGCCGGAAGCGGCCTTTGTCGACGCCCCTTTCAACGTGGGGCAACCCGGCGTGATGCAGTGGCGGCCCGAACAGGCGCACCGTCTCGCTGCCTAGCCTGCCTCGTTTCCCGAGCGTTTCTCCACCCGCTAACCCAAGGAGTTCCTTGCCATGTCCGACCCCAAGACCTTTTCGCTCAAACGCCGCACCGTGCTGCAAGGCACGGCCGCCATTCTGGCTACCGGAATGTTCCCGGCCATCCATGCCCAGGACAAGCCAGTGCTGCGGTATCTGGGCACCGCCGTCAACCAGGACAAGGCGATTGCAGAGAAATTCCAGGCTGACACCGGCATCACGCTGCAGTACGTGGCGGTAACGACCGATGAGGTGACGCGCCGCGCCGTGACGCAGCCCAACAGCTTTGACCTCATCGACACCGAATACTTTTCGCTGCGCAACATCGTCCCTACCGGCAACCTCAAGGGCATTGACGTCAAGCGCGTCAAGAACGCTGACAAGATCACCTCGCTGTTCACCACCGGCACCGTCAACGGCAAGGCCGTGGGCGATCAGGGAACGGCCCCAAAGAAGGTGATCTTCCTGGAAGGCGAACGCAGCAAGGCCTTTGCCAGCGCGCCGACCGAGTGGATGACGCTGATTCCCACCACTTACAACGCCGATACGCTGGGCATCCGGCCCGACCTGATTGGCCGGCCCGTCGAATCCTGGGCCGAGTTGCTCAACCCTGAGTTCAAGGGCAAGGCCTCGATCCTGAACATTCCTTCCATCGGCATCATGGACGCGGCCATGGTGGTCGAGGCCATGGGCATCCACACCTATGGCGACAAGGGCAACATGACCCGCGAGGAGATCGACCTGACCATCAAGACCCTGATCGAAGCCAAGCGCGCGGGCCAGTTCCGCGCGCTCTGGAAAGACTTCAATGAGTCGGTCAACCTGATGGCCTCGGGCGAAGTCGTGATCCAGTCGATGTGGAGCCCGGCCGTTACCGCCGTGCGCAGCCAGGGCATCGACTGCCGCTTCCAGCCACTCAAGGAGGGCTATCGCGCCTGGGCATCGGGCTTTGGCATTCCTGCGACGCTGTCAGGCGCCAAGCTGGACGCTGCCTATGAGTTCATCAACTGGTTCCTGGACGGCTGGGCCGGCGCCTACCTGAACCGGCAGGGCTACTACAGCGCCGTGCTGGAGACCGCCAAGGCGCACATGGAACCCTATGAGTGGGCCTACTGGATGGAAGGCCAGCCCGCGGCCCAGGACATCAAGAGCCCGCAGGGCGTGGTCATTGCCAAGGCCGGAGAGGTACGCGATGGCGGCAGCTACGCAGAACGCATGGGCGCCATCGCCTGCTGGAATGCAGTGATGGACGAGAACAACTACATGGTGCAGAAGTGGAACGAATTTGTTGCCGCATGACGCTGCCTCACTGACCTAACGCGCCCACGGGATCCCATGTCGAACGCACCCACCCCCTTGCCATCATCAGCCCGCATTCCTGCGCGCCAGCCGGGGGTGGCGGCATGGCTTCAGGCCCTGCCGATCGGCCTCGTCTTTCTCGTGTTCTTTGTGGTGCCGCTGGCGCTGATCGTGATGGTCAGCTTCTGGCACTACAACCAGTACGAGCTACTGCCAGGCTTCACACTGGACAACTACGCGCAGATTTTTCGTGGCTGCGCGGACCTGAGCGACCCGTGCGTGACGCTGCGCACCTACTGGTCCACGCTCAAGTTCGGCGTGCTGGGATGGGCGATCACGCTGGTGCTGGGCTTTACGGTTGCGTACTTTCTGGCCTTTCATGTGCGATCAAGCACGGTGCAAATGCTGCTGTTCATCCTCTGCACCATTCCATTCTGGACCTCGAACGTCATCCGCATGATTTCATGGATGCCGCTGCTCGGACGCAATGGCGCGGTCAACCAGTGGCTCATGGAGCTGGGCATCATCAATGCGCCGATCGAGTGGCTGCTGTACTCCGACTTTTCCGTCGTGCTGGCCTTCGTGCACCTCTACACCATGTTCATGATCGTGCCCATCTTCAACAGCATGATGCGCATTGATCGCAGCCTCATCGAGGCCGCCAATGACGCAGGCGCATCGGGCTGGCAGACCCTCGTCAACGTGATCGTGCCGCTGAGCAGGAGCGGCATCATCATCGGCTCCATCTTCGTCATCACCATCGTCATGGGCGACTTCGTCACCATCGGTGTGATGGGCGGCCAGCAAATCGCCTCGGTGGGCAAGATCATTCAGGTGCAAACGCAGTACCTGCAGTTTCCACTGGCCGCTGCCAATGCAGTCATCCTGCTGGCGGTAGTCATGATGATGATCTGGGCGCTCACGCGTCTGGTGGACATCCGCAAAGAACTGTAAGGAGCCCGTCCCATGCGCCCAGGTGATAAACGGCCCGCCAGCTTCTGGCTGCTGGCTGCGGTGTTCACGCTCTTCGTGCTGTTCATGTATGGCCCGACATTCGTGATCTTCCTGCTCAGCCTGCAAGGCCCGCAGGGCGGCCTGACCTTCCCGATGCGCGGCGTCTCCCTGCACTGGTTCCGCGAGCTGGCACAGGGGCTCGGTTCGGTCGATATCGGCGCAGCGCTGCGGCGCTCGCTGGCGCTGGGCACTGCCGTAATGCTCATTACCGTGGTGCTGTCGGTCATGGCGGGCCTGGCCTTTCGACGCGGTTTTCGAGGCGCCAACGTCCTGTTTCTGACCGTGGTGGCCAGCCTCATCATGCCCTCCATCATCGTCTCGCTGGGCATTGCGCTGGAATTCCGGCTGATTGACGGCTGGCTGCGCCAGGTCTTCGCCGCAACGGGCTGGACCAGTCAGCTGGAAACCTTCAACACCAGCCTGGGCCTGTTCACCTCTGCACTGGGCGCGCACCTGACATGGACGCTGCCGTTTGGCCTGCTCATCATGTTCGCGGTATTCAACCGCTTCAACCGCGCATACGAAGAAGCCGCCAATGACCTTGGCGCCTCGCCCTGGCAGCGCTTCGTGCACGTGGTGCTGCCGCTGATCGCCCCATCCGTGGTGGGCATTGGCATGTTCGGCTTCACGCTGTCCTGGGATGAAATCGCGCGCACTTCGCAGGCCATCGGTTCGGTCAACACGCTGCCACTTGAGCTTCAGGGCCTGACCACTACCGTCACCAGTCCGGCCATTTATGCGCTCGGGACGGTGACTACCCTGGTCTCCTTCGTGGCCATCGGGCTTGCGCTGCTGCTGGCCTGGGCGTTGCGCGCTCGCCGCAGGCCCATGCGACGTTGAGGCGCACCCCAACCTAGAATCAATATGCTGGATACTTCCCACGAAGCCTCGACAGACGCAGGCTTTGAAGACCATGCCGCTGCGGGCATCAGTGACGATGCCATGTACGCGCGGCTGCTCACCGCCATCCTGGAGCATCGGCTGCAGCCGGGCACCAAGCTCGCCGAAGAGAATCTGGCCAAGGTGTTCGGCGTTTCGCGCACCCGGGTGCGCCCGGTGCTGGTGCGTCTGGCGCAGGAGCGTCTGGTGGAACTGCGCCCCAGGCGCAGCCCCACCGTCGCCAGGCCTACGCAAGCCGAGGCGCACGAGGTGTTCGAGGCACGTAGCCTGATCGAGCCGCGCCTGGTCCAGGCTTGCACGACCAGGGCCTCCGATGTTGAAATCGCGCAGCTGCGCCAGTGCATCCACGATGAACATGCGGCCCTGGCGCGCGGCGACCATGCCACCGCCGTCCGGCTTTCCGGGCAATTCCACATGCACATCGCGGACTGTGCCCGCCAGCAGACGCTGCGCGACATCCTCGCCGATCTGGTCTCGCGCACATCCCTGATCCTGATGCTCTACGGCAGTGCACGCAGCCGCGCGAAGCCGGGTGAGCGTTCACCCCATTCGTGTGGCACAGCCTGCCAATGCCATGACCGGCTGGTGGACGCCATCGCGCTGCGTGATGCCGCAACCGCTCAGCTGCTCATGCAGGAACATCTGCTTGACCTGCAATCCTCGCTGGTGTTTCCCGTCGCCGTCGCGCACACCGATCTGGAAACCGTACTGGCAGGAGCGCAGTAAGCATGGCTGCGCCCGCCCCGTCAGCGTCCGACAAGGAGCCCCTTTCTCCCTCCAAGGTGCTGCTGATCAATCCCAACACCAGTGCTTGCGTCACGGCAGTGCTGCATCAGCACTTGCAGGCGCATGTGGGCACGGCGTTGCAGTGGCAGTGCGCCACCGCCCGATTTGGCGCCAGCTACATTGCCTGCGAGGCCTCGTACGCCATTGCCGCACACGCCGTACTGGATGCCTGGGCAGACGCGGTGGAATCGCCTGCCACACCAGTCGATGCCGTGCTCGTTGGCTGCTTCGGGGACCCCGGACTGCAGGCCCTGCGGGAACTGAGCGGCCAGGTGGTCGTCGGCCTGGCAGAAGCCGCATTCGAGCAGGCGGCCAGGCGCGGACGCTTTGGCATCGTGACAGGCGGTGCGCGCTGGCGCCCCATTCTTGAGCGGCTGGCCCTGGCGCTTGGCTACCCCGCGCCGCCGATACACACGGTCAGTCTGACGGGGGCGCAGCTGCGCGAACAGCCGGAACGCGCACAAACGATGCTGATGCAGGCCTGCATGCAGCTGCAGCGCGAGGCGGAAATCGAGCATGCTCCCCCGCTGCAATCCATCATCATCGGCGGCGCCGCACTGGCTGGCATGGCGCAGGCCATCCAGCCCGGCGTGGCGCTTCCTCTCATTGACAGCGTCAGCGCCGCAGCCGATGCCCTGCAAGGGCGTCTGCGCCGCCCGCACGCAAGGCGCAGCACACCTGCACCGGAAAGGGCAACCAGCGGACCGACGGTTCTGGGGTTGTCGCAAGCCCTTGCCAACCAGCTTTCCGCCGCTGGCCGCTAGGCCCACGAACGCTTCGTGCGCCAGAAAGCCTTCCAGGAACCGAAAAGGCCTGCACACCGACGCGCGTGCAGGCCTTGCTGTCTCTGGTAGGGCGTGCAGGGCTCGAACCTGCGACCAAGGGATTATGAGTCCCCTGCTCTAACCAACTGAGCTAACGCCCCAATCCTCTGCCCTCATGCGAGAGCAAACAAGGGGCTGATTGTAGGGCAAGGCAGCGTCGCCAAGACGCTTTACGTGCGCGCGCCGAAACCGGTCTGGCCGCACCGCAATCATGGACTGTCGAGAACCGCTTCCCGGACACACCTTCACTGCGGGCGGCTCAGCGCATTGGTCAGCAGGCGGGCCGTGATGTCGACGATCTGCACCATGCGGTCATACGGCATGCGGGTCGGACCGATGACGCCAAGCGTTCCCACGACCTGCCCATCCACCTCGTAAGGTGCGCTGACGACCGAGAGCTCCGAGATTGGCACAATCTGGCTCTCGCCACCGATGTAGATCTTCACCCCTTCGGCTTGACCGGTCACTTCCAGCAGCTGCAGGATCTGATTCTTCTGCTCGAACAAATCGAAAGCGCGACGAATGCTGTCCATGTCCTTGGACAGGTCGCTGATAGCCAGCAAGTTGCGCTCGCCGGATATCACCACGTCCTGCTCTGCCGCATCGCCCTCCTTGGCGGGTTCGCTGACAGCCGCCTCCATCAATTTGGCGATCTCCCCGCGCAGGCGGTCCACCTCGTTGCGCAGACGCTCGCGCACCTGATCGATGGACAGGCCGGAATAGTGAGCATTGAGGTAATTGCTCGCCTGGGTCAGGTCATCCTGCGCAATGTCGGCTTCGGTCAGCATCACGCGGTTCTGCACATTGCCATCGGGCGAGACCATGATGACCAGCACCCGCTGCGCGGAAAGCCGCAGGAACTCAATGTGATGGAAGACCGTGCTCTTTTGCGGAGCAACCACAACGCCCACGAACTGCGACAGATTCGAGAGCATCTGCGCCGCATTGGCAATCACGCGCTGGGGCTGGTCCGGATTGAGCGCCGGTGCCTGCACCTTCAGCTGATTACGCTGCACCACCATCATGCTGTCGACGAACAGGCGGTAGCCCTTGGGCGTGGGGATGCGCCCCGCCGAGGTATGCGGGCTGGCAATCAACCCCATGTCCTCCAGGTCGGCCATGATGTTGCGGATCGTCGCTGCTGACAGCTCCAGCCCCGAGGACTTGGCCAGCGTGCGCGAGCCGACCGGTTGCCCATCTTCGATGTAGCGTTCGATCAACGTCGTCAAGAGCACTCTGGCACGGTCATCAAGCATGGGTAAATTGTATCCAGCAGAATCAGACACGCCATCCCATCCTTCAACTCAGCGCGAACGGACCCTGCCGGTCATCGTCCCGAATGCCCTCCTGGGCCTTCTGCCCGCCGCACTTTTTCCAACTGCGCGATACATGAACAGATCGTAAGCAGATTCTTAGATACCTAGGGGCGTCCAACTGTTCCGGGAAGACGAGATCCCGAAGTGGAAGTCGTTGCAACCTTATATCTGTCCCTTAATATTTTTAACCTTAGGATGCGAATTTCTATTGGTATACGTCCCCATTTATTTTTCTTGCATGTGCTGCATCTACTCATTAACCTTGCGGCCCCAACCCATGCATAGTGCGCCAAGCTGGTGCAGCCGCAGCGCCAGACGCACCAGCCCGCCAGAGACTTCCATGACACGTTCCAACTCGGTCCAACATCCCACGGGGTTGTACAACTCCGCCGATCACCGCGACAGTTGCGGGGTGGGCTTTCTCACCCGCAAAGACGGCGTGCAGACCCACGAAGTGCTGCAGCTGGCCCACCAAGCGCTGTGCACGGTGCCGCATCGCGGCGGCATGTCCGCTGAGGGTGTGGGCGATGGCGCTGGCGTCAATGTCGATCTTTCGCTGGCATTCTTTCGCAAGATCACGGGACTGAAATTGCAGGCCGGCGCATTTGGCGTCGGCAACTTCTTCATGCCCAGGGATGCGGCGCAGCGGGACAACGCCGAGCAGCTGGTGGAGACCGAACTTGCCAGGGCAGGACTGCCGGTGCTGTGCAAGCGCGAGATGCCACTGGACCACACCGTCACACGTCCAGCAGCGCAGCGCTTTCAGCTGCCCATCGTGCAGTGGGTGTTCGGCCGCCCGGATGCGATCGCCGAGCAGGATGCATTCGAGCGCCACATCTACCAGGCGTTGCTGGCCATTGAGGCCCAGGCCTTCACGGACGATGCGCGGTTTGGCGGACTCTATCCGCTGTCCATGTCCTCGCGCACCCAGGTCTTCAAGGCCCGGCTCAACTCCAACGAGGTCATCCCCTACTTCAAGGATCTGACCGACCCAGACCACGCGGTGCGCGACCTGTTCTTCCATACGCGGTTCTCGACCAATACCGATCCGCACACCACCATGGCCCAGCCCTTCCGGCTGATGGCGCACAACGGGGAACTCAACACCGACCGCAAGAACCGCATTGCCGAAAACGCGCTGGCGCTGGCGCGTGGCAAGACTATCATCCGGCCCAAGGGCCAGTCCGACAGTGCCAGGCTGGATCAGACCCTGCACAGCCGCCTGATGGAAGACGGGCTGGATCTGATCGAGGCGGCCGTGGCCATGATGCCGCCCGCGTGGGAGAACGACCGCACACTCTCTCCCGCCGTGCGGTCGATGCTGGAGTATTTCTCGCTCTACGAGGAAAAGAACGACGGCCCGGCCGCCTTCATCTTTGGCAACGGCCAGGTCATCGGCGCGCGGCTGGACCGCCTGGGCCTGCGGCCCCTGCGCACGGTCGAGACCGCTGAATACCTCGGCGCCATGTCCGAGGCCGGACAGATTGCCTTTCCTGCCGAGACGGTGATCCGGCGCGGGCGCATCGAGGCCGGCGGCATGCTGTATTTCGACCACCGCGAAGGGCGCAGCTACACCAGCCAACAGGCTCTGGAGAAACTCGCCGCACAAAAGGACTATCCGGCCCTGCTGGCGGCAGCGCGGGTACACCTGCACGATCTGCCTGAAATCGCTCCCGAACAGCAGGGCTCGCCCCAGCGCTACCGCGGTGACCTCAACCGCTACCAACGCTACGTGGATTACTTCTACAACCAGGAAAGCTTCAAGTTCATGATGGACCCGATGCTGGCCACAGGCGCGGAGAAGATCTCCGCGATGGGCTACGGCAACGCCATCAATGCGCTGTCCGACCACGAAGGGGGCGTGGCGCACTACTTCTCGCAGCGCTTCGCGCAGGTCACCAACCCGCCGCTCGACTCCATCCGCGAGGCCGACGGCATGACGCTGCGCGTGGCACTGGGCGCCAAGCCCCACCTGGGGCGCAGCAAGGGCAAGCAAATCGTCGTCGACAGCCCCCTGCTGACGCATCTGGACATGCTGCGCCTGCGCGAGCAGACCGTCACGCCCTACCAGGCTTTCGAGATGCTGTACACACCCGTGCTCGGCCGCGACCAAAGCGCCCGGCGCGCCAACGCGCAGGCCCTGGAGCAGGCCATCGATCAGCTGGCGCAGGACGTGGCCGACTTCGCCCGCAGCCAGGGCGGTATCGCCGTCCTCACCGACCGACACAATGCCCGCGGGCGGGCTGCGATGCCGATGCTGGTGGTGGTTTCGGCCATCAACCAGAAGCTGGTGGCAGAAGGGCTGCGGCTGGATGTGTCGCTGGTGGTGGAAAGCGGTCAGATCGTCTCCTCCCACCATGTTGCGGCCACGCTCGGCTTCGGCGCATCGGCCATTTATCCGCTGGGCGTGCAGATGCGCGCGGAAGAAAAGTACGGCGAGGGCGAGGAAGCCATCAAGGCTTTCAAGCGCTATGCCAAGGCCGCCGAGAAGGCGCTGATGAAGACCATGGGCAAGGTGGGTCTGTGCACTGTGGAGAGCTACTCCTGTGGCGAATTCTTCGAGCCCAACTTCCTCGACACCAACGACCCGGTGCTGCGCAAGTATTTTCCCAACCTGAAGACGCCGGTTGGCGGCGCCCGCTTCGAGGACATTGCGCAAATGGCAGCGGATTGGCACGCCAGCGCGATGAACGTCCAGAGTGAAGCCGATTTGCCCCTGCTCGGCCTGTTCAAGGAGCGCACCGAAGGCGCCGGTCACTCCTATGGCACCACCAGTGTGCGCGGCTTCGTAGACATGACGGAACACCCCGTGCGCTTTGCCGACAAGCCGCGCGAGGAGGATGCCTTCTTTCGTCTGCTCACGCTCTCGCGGCTCGATGATGCCTTCTCGCTCAAGGCCGATGCCTACCGCAATAGCAGCTTCGAGCGCCTGCCCGACGCCGTCATCGACGCCTTCCAGATCACACCGGACTACCGCGAATTCTCCAGCCTGCTGCAGACCGAGCGCAAGCGCCGCCCTGCCGCACTGCGCGACATCCTGGCCTTTCCGGCTGATGTGACCCACGTCGACAGCGCGGCCGAGTTCGCCCGCAAGCTGGGCCGCTATGCGCTCTGCAACAACGGCTTTGCGGTGCGCGGCCTGGTCTGTGAAAAGGCGGCAGATGCCAGCGAGATGGCCGGCCACTTCTCACTGCGACTGACCGACGCGGTCGACGGCCTGAAGGACGAGGCCACCCGCCTGGGAGAACTTGCCACGGCCCTGCGTGCACGCTTTGGCAGCAGCATCGAGTCCGCACACGTTGCGGGCGAGCGTCTACATCTGCACGCGCACGGCGCTGCTGCCTCCTACCTCAGCCGCCTGTTTGCCGCACCGCCCAGCATCGCGCTGGATGCCGTACAGCCGGCGCATGAGATTACCCGCACCTTTGCCTCCGGCGCCATGAGCCACGGCGCCCTGGTCGCGCCCGCGCACGAGGCCGTGGCCCACGGCACCAACATGGTCGGCGGCATGAGCAACTGCGGCGAAGGTGGCGAGCACTACTCGCGCCACGGCACCATCCGTGCCTCGCGCATCAAGCAGCTGGCGTCCGGGCGCTTTGGCGTCTGGGCCGGTTACCTCGCCGACCCGATGCTGCAGGAGCTGGAGATCAAGATCGGCCAGGGCGCCAAGCCCGGCGAGGGCGGCCAGCTGCCCGCGCCCAAGGTGACGGTGGAAATTGCCGCTGCACGCGGCGGCACGCCCGGCGTGGAGCTGGTCTCGCCGCCGCCGCACCATGACACCTACTCCATCGAGGATCTGGCCCAGCTGATCCACGACTGCAAGGCCGCGCGCGTGCGCGTCATCGTCAAGCTGGTCTCGTCCGAAGGCATTGGCACGATCGCCGTGGGCGTGGCCAAGGCCGGCGCCGACGTCATCAACGTTGCCGGCAACACGGGCGGCACCGGCGCGGCATCGGTCACCAGTCTGAAATACACCGGCCGCGTGGCGGAAATCGGCATCGCCGAAGTGCACCAGGCGCTGTGCGCCAACGGCCTGCGCGAAAAAGTCACCCTGCGCTGCTCTGGTGCGATGCAGACCGGCTCGGACGTGGTCAAGGCCGCGCTGCTGGGTGGCGACAGCTTCGAGTTCGGCACCACTGCACTGATGATGCTCAAGTGCGTGATGGCCAAGAACTGCAACGTCAAGTGCCCGGCGGGCCTGACCACCAATGCGGAGGCCTTCGATGGCGATCCACGCCAGCTCGCGCAGTACTTCATGAACGTGGCCCACGAGGTGCGCGAGATTCTCGCTCGCCTTGGCCTGCCCTCACTGCGCGCGGCGCGCGGGCGCAGTGACCTGCTGCACCTGATGACGCACGAGCGGGAAGTCGGTCAGCTCGATCTGCGCGCCATGCTGGCCGTCGTGCCCGAGGTGAAGATCGACAACCCGGTTTATCTGGAAAAGGATTACGCGCTGGATGAATCCTGGCTGGCACCGCTGCGCCAGGCGCTGATCGGCCAGCAGGCCGCGCGCGTGCAGCTGGGCGACGGGGTGGTGCTCAACAACCGCCACAAGAGCGTGGGCGGGCAGCTGGCCATCGACATCGAGCGCCTGCTCAACCACACCCTTGATGCCGAGCAGCTGCAGGGCGCCAACGCGGTGCTGCGCGATGACCGTGGCCGCCACTACCTGCAGCCGCGCTCGGTGGTGATCTCCACCAGCGGCTCGGCAGGCCAATCCTACGGCGTGTTCTGCAACGACGGCATGCTGCTGCGCCACGTCGGCACCTGCAACGATGGGGTCGGCAAGGGCCAGTGCGGCGGCGAGATTGTCGTGCTCTCGCCCGGTGGCGGCTCGCCCGAGCCCGGCGGCAACGTGTTGATCGGCAACTTCGCGCTGTTTGGCGCCACCGGCGGGCGGCTGTTTGTGCAGGGCCAGGCGGGCGACCGCTTTGCCGTGCGCAATTCCGGCGCCACCGCCGTGGTCGAGGGCGTGGGCGACTTCTGCTGCGAATACATGACCAACGGCGCCGTGCTCAACCTGGGCGCTTTCGGCAAGGGCTTTGGCAACGGCATGAGCGGCGGTTTCGCCTACCAGTACGATCCCTACGGCACGCTGGCGCAGCATGCTGCGGGCGATTCCGTGCTGTCTGGCTCCATCGCCGAGGACAGCGAGATGGGCCGCGCCCACGCCCAGGCCGTGCATCTGCTGCTGCAGTGGCACCTGGAAGCCACCGGCTCGCAAAAGGCCGCCTGGCTGCTCGAACACTGGGAGACCGAGCGCGCGCACTTCGTCTACCTCATGCCGCGCGCGCTGCTGCTGTATCAGGACGCCGGCGCAATCCTCAAGGCCAAGCCGCGCAAGGAGCTGCTTGAAGAACTCTCCACCGCGCTGGCCACGCACCAGCTCGCCAAGTTCAAGCGCGCCTGGCGCAATGGCCAGCCCATTGGCGCTGGCGCCGTGCCGGGCTATGGCGAGAGCGACACCAAGGAAATGCTGGTGCTGCTCAACAACTACACCGTGCTGAACACCGCCCAGCAGCTGGCGCTGGCGCGTCTGCCCAAAGGCACGCGGGTGGAGGATGCGGCCGCGCAGAAAGCGGTGCGCAACCTGGTGATGACCGAGGACTTCGCGCTGATGAGCAAGCTGCAGCGCCACGCCCGTGCCGCCATCGAGCAGTACAGCGACGAGGAGCTGGCCGCGCTGATTGCCGCCAAGCGCCTGGCCGACTACAAGAGCGCGCTGGCCCAGCGCAACATCCGCAGCATCGACGCGCCGGCCACCTATGGCTGGATTCTCGATCAGGACCGCACCAACCTTGCCACGCTGGGCAGGCTGCCCGACTTCGAGGAACTGTTTGCGCGCGCTGCGCTGCCCGACCTGGCTGCCAGCCTGATCCGGCAGGGCTGATTTTCATAACGCTCCTGCTCCCTACCGATTACCGCTTTGTGCCATCCATCATGAAACTACCCTTCATTCCTGAAGACGCGCCATTCAGCGGCGACCAGAAATCCTGGCTGGCCGGCTTTCTCGCCGGCCTGCACTCGCGCCTGCTGGTGCTGGAAGGTGCCAGCCAGCCCGGCGCTGCCGCCGCCAATGCGCCCGCGGCCATCAAGCTGCATGTGCTCTATGGCTCGCAGACCGGCAACGCCGAGGCGCTGGCGCAAAGCGCAGCAGCGGCCGCGCGTACCAAGGGCATGGCACCGGTCGTGCAGGCGCTGGGGGAAGTCGACCTGGAAGTCTTTGCCGCCATGCGCCACGTCCTTATCGTCACCTCCACCTACGGCGAAGGCGAGATGCCCGACAACGCCCAGCTGTTCTGGGAGGCGCTCTCGGCCAGCACCGCCCCGCGGCTGGAGCAGATGCACTTTGCCGTGCTGGCGCTGGGCGACACCAGCTACGACGGCTTCTGCCAGTCCGGCCGTGTCATCGACATGCGACTGGAACAGCTCGGCGCCAAGCGCCTGGCCGAGCGCGTTGACTGTGACGTGGAATACGAGGAGGCCGCCAACGCCTGGATCGCCTCCACCATCGCGCTGTTTGCCCAGACTGCCGGCAGCAGCGGCAGCGCCGACGCTTCGCTGGCATCGGCACCGCCTGCCAAGCCCGCCATCCCCGGCACCAGCCGCAAGAACCCTTATGCGGCGGCGCTCACCACCAATCGGCGCCTGTCCGGCGCGCAGTCGGCCAAGGACATCCGCCATTTCGAGTTCGATCTCGAAGGCAGCGGCCTGACCTACGAAGCCGGCGACGCGCTGGGTGTCATCCCAGTCAACGACCCGGAGCTGGTCAACCTGCTGCTGGCGCGCCTGAACGTCGCCTACGACACGCCTGTGCCCGGCCACGAGCAAAGCCTGGGCGATCTGCTGACCACCCAGTTCGAAATCTCGCAGCCGTCGCGCAAGCTGCTGGACTGGATCGGCCAGAGCACGCGCAATGAGGAGCTGCGGCACATCCTTCAGCACGACGACCGGGACACGCTGGACGCCTGGCTGTGGGGCAAGGACATCCTGGACCTGCTGCTGCTCGATCCCGCCCACCCCATCGGCGTGCAGGAATTCGTCGCCCAGCTGCGCCCGCTGCAGCACCGCGCCTACTCCATCTCCTCAAGCCAGAAGGCGCATCCCAACGCCGTGCACCTCACGGTAGCTGCGGTGCGCTACCAGTCAGGCGGCCGCACGCGTGGCGGCGTCTGCTCCACCTACCTGGCCGACCGCGTGGGCCGTGGCGACAAGCCCGCCATCTTCATCTCGCCCAACAAGGGCTTTCGCACCCCCAAGGATGGGGACGCACCGCTCATCATGGTCGGCCCCGGCACCGGCATCGCGCCGTTTCGCGCCTTCCTGCAAGAACGCGCCACCACCGGCGCCAAGGGCCGCAACTGGCTGTTCTTTGGCGACCAGCACCGCGCGCACGACTTCATCTATGAAGCCGAACTGACCGAGTGGCACAAGAGCGGCCACCTGACGCGGCTGGATCTGGCTTTTTCGCGCGACCAGACCGAGAAAATCTACGTGCAAAACCACATACGCGCCCACGGCGCCGAGCTCTACGCCTGGCTGCAGGAAGGCGGTCACTTCTACGTCTGCGGCGACGCCACCCGCATGGCCCGCGACGTGGACGAAGCCCTGCACCAGCTGGTCGCCGAGCACGGCGGCATGCCCCAAGAAAAAGCTGCTGATTACGTCAACCAACTGCGCAAGGACAAGCGGTATTTGCGGGATGTGTATTGATTACGCGGAGGATAAAGCTGCCGTGACACCCGTTCATTCCTGACGGTGGTAGTGTGTGATGGCGCTGTTGCGCAATTGCCCCACTGAGCGCAGCTACCCCTTTCCCCAGTCTGCTCAGGACACACGTATCGTGTGTGGCGTGCCAAAGCGCGTGAACTGGTTCAGGATCGCCGCGCGCACCTGAAGCTGCGTCACCTGGCGGTCGAAATCTCGGGCCATGACCCGCTCGCCCAGCAACTTGAAGCAACCCATCTTGGTTTCCACCAGGCTGCGCCGGTGGTAACCACTCCATTTCTTCCAGATCGTCCGGCCCAGGTGCCGGGTTGATCGCAAGGTTTCGTTGCGAGCCTCGACGCCCGCGCTGCTGCCTTTCCAGGTCTGCGCATTCTTGCGGGTCGGGATCACGGCGGCGGCTCCGCGTGCCGCAATCGCGGCATGACAGGCCTTGGTGTCATAGGCACCATCGCCGCTCACCGTCGCCACGGCTTCAGTCGCCGGGATCTGCGTCAGCAGCTCAGGCAGCATCGGCGCGTCGCCGATGCG
>NZ_LBNQ01000010.1 GCF_001005215.1 Lampropedia cohaerens | reverse complement strand
ACAGCGATTCGGACAGCGATTCGGACAGCGATTCGGACAGCGATTCGGACTCGGACAGCGATTCGGATTCGGACAGCGATTCGGATTCGGACAGCGATTCGGACTCCGACAGTGACTCGGATTCGGACAGCGACTCGGACTCCGACAGCGACTCGGACTCCGACAGTGACTCGGACTCCGACAGCGACTCGGACTCCGATAGCGACTCGGACTCGGACAGCGATTCGGACTCGGACAGTGACTCGGATTCGGACAGTGACTCGGATTCGGACAGTGATTCGGATTCGGACAGTGATTCGGATTCGGACAGCGACTCGGATTCGGACAGCGACTCGGATTCGGACAGCGACTCGGATTCGGACAGCGACTCGGACTCGGACAGCGATTCGGACTCCGACAGTGACTCGGATTCGGACAGCGATTCGGACTCCGACAGTGACTCGGATTCGGACAGCGATTCGGACTCCGATGCAGACTCCGACGATGATGGTGCGCAACTGTTGGATCCAGGGCAACAGGCCGCAGAATCGCTGCTGAAAGGTCTGGAAGAGTCGCTGGGGCTTGAAGCGGGAGCGCTCACGGCGCTCGTCGGAACCACCGGAGCGTTGACCGACCTTCTCAGTGATGCACTCAGCCCCCTGCTGGGCGCCGAGTTCGATCCGAACGATCCGAACGGGCTGGACGCGCTGGATGACACGGTCGCAGGCGTTGTGGATAACCTGACTGGCCTACTGGGGCCGGCACTGAATGGGCTGCTGCCTGAAGGTACCCTGCAAGAGATCGGCCAGGCACTGGGGCTGCAGGTGGACTTCGCGACCGATGCGGTCGTGCATGCGCTGACAGAAGGGTTTGTCGGCAGTCTGCTGGTCGGTCTGGGGCTGGGCAACACCCTCGAGAACCTGCTTGGCGAAGGGGGGCAGCTCGATGCCATCCTGGGCAACCTGCTCAATGAGGATGCGCTGCTGGGTCAGCTGCTGGCTGAAAACGGCCTGCTGACGGGTCTGTTGCTCAGCGAAGACAGTGCGCTGGGACAAATCCTCAGCGAGAACGGTCTGGTGGGTCAGCTGCTGGCCGAGGATGGCCTGGTCGGTGGCCTGCTTGCCGAAGGCAGCGCGCTCAACGGTTTGCTGGGTGCTTTGCTGGCCGACGATTCGTTGCTCGGTCAACTGCTGGGCGGGGCGCTGACGGAAAGTGGCCTGGGTGGTTTGCTGGGCAAGGATGGCCTCGCCAACGCGCTGCTGCTTGATGAGAACGGTCTGCTGGGCATTCTGCTCGGCTCCTCGGGTGTGTTGGGTGGTGTGCTGGGCGCGCTAGAAGGTGTACTGCAGCCGCTGGTTGGTGATCTTGGTGCGGCACTGGGGCTGAATGATCTCAAGCTGGAACAACTCACGGACGGATTGTTGGGTGAGGATGGCCTGGTCTCCGGCCTTCTGGACGGTCTGCTGGGCGAGAACGGTGCGTTGACCGCGCTGCTGGGCGAGGATGGCCTGATCGGTGATGCGGCACTCGGTGCGCTGCTTGGCAGTGATGGCCCGGTCGGTCAGCTGCTTGGCGCACTGGCAGGCCCCGATGGCCTGTTGACGGGGCTGCTTGGCTCCGACGTGCTTGGTGGCGCCCTTGGCGATGACCTGCTGCAGGGCTTGCTGGGTGAGGATGGCCTTATCGGTGGCCTGCTGGTCGGCCTGATTGGTGAGGGCGGCGTGTTGACCTCGCTGCTGTCCGGTCTCGGTGGCGTGACTGAAGGAGGACTGCTGAACGGCCTGCTGGGTGAGGATGGCCTGCTGGGTGGCTTGCTGGGCGAGAACGGTTTGCTGGGCGGTCTGCTCGGCGGTGCAGGCAATGAGAATCTGGTTGCCGGCCTGCTGAACGGCCTGCTGGGCGAGAACGGCTTGCTGGGTGGCCTGCTCGGTGGTGGCGGGCTGCTCGGTGGCCTCACCGAAGGTGGCCTGCTCGCCGGGCTGCTTGGCGACGAAGGTCTGCTCGGTGGTCTGCTGGGTGGCCTGCTCGGCGGTGACGGAGGGCTCGGTGGCGGCAACGGCGGCGGGCTGCTCGACGGCCTGCTGGGTGGCGACGGGCTGTTGGGTGGCCTGCTGGGTGAGGATGGTTTGCTGGGCGGTCTGCTCGGTGGTCTGCTGGGTGGTGGCCTGCTTGGCGGCGGAGAAGGCGGCCTGTTGGGCGGTCTGCTCGGCGAGGAAGGGCTGTTGGGTGGTCTGCTGGGCGGCGGCCTGCTCGGTGGCGGAGAAGACGCCGGGCTGCTCGATCCGATCCTGGCCGACGGCGGCCTGCTGGGCGATCTGACTGGCAACAGTGGCCTGCTGGGCCCGATCACCGGTTCGGACGGGCTGGTGGGTGGCCTGATCGGCAACGATGGTCTGCTTGGCGGTCTGCTGGGCATTGGCCTGCTGGGTGATGGCGTCAGCGATGGCGAAGGCGGCTCGGGGCTGCTCGATGGTCTGCTGGGTCAGGACGGCCTGGTCGGTGGTCTGCTTGGCGGCGGGGAAGGTGGCCTGTTGGGCGGTCTGCTCGGCGAGGAAGGGCTGCTGGGTGGTCTGCTGGGTGGTGGCCTGCTCGGTGGTGGAGAAGACGCCGGGCTGCTCGATCCGATCCTGGCCGACGGCGGCCTGCTGGGTGATCTGACTGGCAATAGCGGCCTGCTGGGCCCGATCACCGGCTCGGACGGGCTGGTGGGCGGCCTGATCGGCAACGATGGCCTGCTTGGCGGCCTGTTGGGCATTGGCCTGCTGGGCGACGGCACGGCAGATGCAGGGCAATCCAACGGCGGACTGCTGGACGGTCTGCTGGGCTCGGATGGCCTGGTGGGCGGGCTGCTCGACGGCGTGCTTGGCGAGAACGGTCTGGTGGGGGGGCTACTGGGCGGCGGCGCTGGCGGTGGCCTGCTCGGCGGACTGCTTGGTGGTGGCAGCGCTGCGGCGTTCACGGCTGCGGATGCTGGCTTCGAACCGGTGGCGCTGGCGGTCAGCAGTCAGGCGGACGACAGTGCCGCAGACGCTGCGGGGGCATCGCTGTTTGCCCAGCAGCAACAAAGCCAGCACTGGCTGTAAGCACCGCTGCCCGGATCGGTCGCGTCGCAGCTGCGGCGTGCCGGCCGGGCACCTTCCGAAACCTTCTTCTTTCCTCATCGCCATGAACATGACCCATTTCCGCTGGATTGGCAGCGTCGCACTGGCAGGTCTGCTGGTTGCGTGCGCGTCATCGCCAGGCAGTTCTTCAAGGACTGAGCACTTCTATGCCTTTGGGCAGAAGCCGCAACCGGCTGGCCAGACAGTGGCACCGGTGACGGTGGATGCCGTTCAGCCCGGGCAGGGGCCGCAGCATCTGACCCACATCGTCTACTTCGATTACGACGACGATCGCATCCGCCCCAGCGAGCGCCCCATCGTCGAAGGGCACGCCGAGTGGATGCGGCAGAACCCTGATCGCAGCGTCGTGCTGCAGGGCCACACCGACGTGCGTGGCGGCTCGGAATACAACCTCGCGCTGGGCCATCGCCGGGCGCAGTCGGTAGCGCAGGCCTTGCAGATGCTGGGCGTGCAGCCATCCCGTATCGAGACCGTCAGCTACGGCAAGGAGCGGCTGCTGGACACCGGCATGACCGAGCAGGCCCACCAGCGTAACCGGCGCGTCGAGTTCGATTACCGCTGACGCGATGCGCAGCCGCGGCACGCCCGATATGGTGACCCGCCCCGCCTTGCAGGCTGACAGTCGTCTGGCGATCCTGCCGGAGCACGGGGACAACGGCCTGCCCGAGCTGGAGCGGCAGCTTGCGCGCTGCTGGCAGTGGCTGTGCCAGCATGCACAGGCGCCACTGCCCGAGCCCTTGCCGGCCGCCATTCTGGTGTTCTCCATGGCGACAGACGACAGCGCAGTCCACGTCTTTCATGTCTGTGGCGACAGCCTGGCGCAGGCTTGGCGCGCCGGTGCGCGGCGTGTGCGCCACTGGGTGTGGCGTCAGCGGGCCAGCGCGGTAACGCTGCGCATCGATTGGGTAGAAGATGTGCTGGCACCATCCGAGGCAGTCCGCATGCCAGGGCAGGACGTGCGGCACGCCTGGATCGACCGGCGCTTTGCGCATGTGCTGCTGGCCGGGCCCTATTTTCACGGCGAGGGCTGGGCCCGGGCAGGTCGGATGGTGTCGGTCAGGCGCCGTGCCGATGCGGCAGAATCGGACAACCCGCTGACGGCTGCCGATGCCAGTGCGCAGGATTCATGGCTGCAGTTGCGCCTGCGCGGACTGTGCTGCACGCCCGGCGCGCATCCTGTGGCGCTGCCCAGGCCCGCACTGGCAATGCCCTTGGCCACCGGCGGCTGGCACCCTCTGGCAGCGGCTGCCGCGCACCTGATGGCCCCGGTGCGACCGGGCCCGGTGGCCGCGCAGGTCGGCTGCTGGTATACAAAGTGGCTGCTGGCCGCTGCGCAGGTATTGCCGGCGCGGGATGTGCTGGCCGAGGCTGGTCAGTGGGTGCAGCAGCTCACAGTTGCTGCCCAGCCGACCGACAGGTTGGCAGCGGGCGCCATTGCACTGCTGCTGGTGCGCCTGGCCGCATCCGGCTCGCCGGCGCCCGCGCCGTTGCGCCATCAGGCCGGAGTGCTGGCCGCGCAGTGGGCGCGCCGCGCGCTGGCCAGCCACGCCGCGGCCGAGTCCTGGCAGCAACTGCGCGCCGCTCGGCTGGTTGCCGCACTTGCCGCAGCGCTGGTGGACACCCTGAGCGCCGAGCCCCTGCCGCGGACACCCGCTGCCATTGCCGCATTCATGCGTCGCAGCGCGAACTTGACGCTATTTCACCAATTGCAACAGCCAGTCGGGCTCGCCCTGCGCATGGGCTGGGGCGAATGCCTGCGCTGGCTCGCCAGCCAGCCCCAGGAGCGTGACCGTAATGCGTCGCGCGCAGGCGATGCGCAACTGGAGGTGGCACGCGCCTGCGCCCTGCAGTTGCAGGCTGCAGCCGCCTGGCCCGAACACGTTGTTTACCTGTCCCCGCCGCTGCGTGCGGCAGCGAGGCAGGCTGTTTTCGCCGTGCCAGATGGGGCGGCCGCACCAGACGCGCGCGTAGAGCGTCCTGCCGTCTGGTGGGCCGACGCTTGCATCGCCTGGCAGGTAGGGGTGCAGGCACAGCAGCTGCTGCGCAGCGACCACGCGCCTTCGCCTGCGCAGTCCCCCACGCGGCCCATGGAGGCGTCCTTGGCGCCCACCAGCGCGCCGATGGCGTGGGACATGGACAGCCTGGCGCAGTTGACCGGTGGCCATTGGCGCCATCTGGATTGCCAGGGGGGCCACCGGCAGGTGCGCGGCGTGCACATCCATCGTCCCCACGCGTGGCCGGGCGCGGCGCAAGTGCTGCGCAGCGGTGACCGCCCGGAGAGCGACGCGCAGTTGGCAGCGCCGCCAGCGGCCTTGTTGTCGGATACCGCCGGCCCGGCGCCATCGCATCCACGCCCGACACTGCAGGTGCCGGATGTATCGCTGGCCTTGGTGCAACTGGCGCTGGCGGCGCGCCAGCGCATTCTCGCGCCCGTTGTCGCCGTCATGGGCTGCGCGGGAAAAAGTACCTGCATCCACATGCTGCAGCACCTGCTGGGGCAGGATGTGGACGAAAGCCGTGCCGCACTGCTGCACCAGAGTGCCGCACTGCAGCTGGTCAACGCCAGCGACCACGCCAGCGCCGTGATGGTGGAGCTGGCGCTCCCGGCCGTGGCGGCGGAGATCGCCCTTGTCAGCCCGGACGTGGTGGTCGTCACGCATCTGGCCCCGGCCGATGGCGCCGACGATGCACCGCCCCTGTGTGACGAACTGCTGGGAGCGATGCGACTGATCAAGCGCGGCGCCACGGTCATTGCGCCGCTGCGAGTGGCGGCCTCACCGGCGGTGCGGCAGCTGGCCGCCGCGCGGCACCTGCGCCTGCTTTCCTGTGCGGCCGATGCGGCCGCCGAGCTGTGCTGGCAGCCGCTGTCGGCCGCCGCTGTCGGCGAGGCGGCGCTGCGTATGCGGGTGCCTGGCCATGAGGGCGACATCCTCGCCAGCCTGCCGCAGGGGGGCGCACACCTGCTGGAAAACGCCGCCATGGCGCTGGCAGGTGTCTGGGCGCTGCAGGCCGATCTGGCTGCGGCAGCGCGCAGGCTCGGCAGCTGGCAGCCGATGCCAGGTGCGGGGCTGACTGAGCGGCTGGACGATGACGTCGTGCTGCTGGACCACAGTCAGGCCCGCCATTGCGTGGCCTGGCGCTGCGCGCTGACGCAACTGCAGGCCATTGCGCCGCAGCCCCAGCGCAGGCTGATCGTGCTGTGCGCGGCAACGGGCGAGGAATCCTTCGTTGGGCCCCTGTTGCGCGAGGGGGCGGCAGCCGCAGCGCAGGCGCGGCGTGTGCTGCTGTGGGGCGAGCCGTTGCGCCCGCTGACGGCCATGGCGCGTGGCGATGCCCGTATCCAGTGGTACGAGGATTTGGGCCACCTCAGCGAGTCGCTGCGGCGCACGCTGCAGCGCGGCGACACCGTGCTCATCGTCGGCGGCGCCAGGCTGAGTCAGGCACTGGTGATACAGGCGTTGCGGGAACATTTCCGTATCGTGGAATAGCGATTATTCATCCGGAAAGACCTGACCGATGACAATGTTTTAACAATTGGAAGAATAGTTGATATATTTGCTTGCATTTATGTCACAAGTATTCAGAA
The DNA here is from genome assembly GCF_001005215.1 of Lampropedia cohaerens. Taxonomy (GTDB): domain Bacteria; phylum Pseudomonadota; class Gammaproteobacteria; order Burkholderiales; family Burkholderiaceae_C; genus Lampropedia; species Lampropedia cohaerens. The sequence goes on along the minus strand of NZ_LBNQ01000010.1, from coordinate 26,474 downwards.
ATTTGCTTGGACGCCTCCCATGATTCGCTACCTGCTGCCCCGCCGATTGCTGACGTCTCCCACCGAGACGCCGGATGCGCTGGCGCGCGGCCCTTACTCTGGCGCGATTCGTGCGGCTTCGCAGCAGGCGCATCCGTTTCTGCTGCGTGCGGTCTGGCTGTCCTTGCCGATCGGTCTGTTCGGTCTGATTCCGTCGATCTTTTTGTTACAAGTGTATAACCGAGTGCTGATGCGCGGCGGCATGGCCACGCTCATCGCCATGGTGGCTGGCGTGCTTTGCATCCTGGGCCTGGAGTGGTGGCTGCGCCGCCAGCGTGCCCGCGCATTGCGCGAGGCTGGCGCCACCATTGACCGGGGCACGTCCCAGGCGCTGATGCACTCCATGCTGCGGCGCCCGCTGCTGGTGCTGGAGCAGCGTCCGGCCAGCCAGTGGCTGCAATGCTTTCGCGACGTTGGCGCCATGCGCAGCACACTCTCGGGCGGGCTGGCGTCGGCCGTGCTGGACATGCCGATGGCGCTGCTGGCGCTGATCGTCATCGGCATCATCGCGTTGCCGGTGCTGCCCGTAATCCTCGTGGCCATGGTGGTGCTGGGCGTGCTGGCCTGGTGGTGGGCCGATGAAGTGCGCAGCGGCCGCATCGAGGAGCTGGCGCAGGCGCGCGACCTGGACCGCCACACTGCCGAAGTCTGCAACGCCCGCGCCACGCTCAAGGTGCTGGGTTACGACGGCGCCGTGCGCCAGCAGTGGCAGGCGGGCTACGACCACTGGCTGGCTACCAGCTTCAGCCGCAACGGCGAGATCGAGAACGCGCGCGAGACCACCACCGTGCTGCTGACCTTTTTCTCCATTGCCGTCATCACCGTCGGCGCGGTGGCCATCCACTCGCAGTGGATGACCATCGGCAGCCTGATGGCGGTGAACCTGCTGGCCAGCAAGGCGCTGGCGCCGATTGCGCAACTGGCAGGCAGCTGGCGGGCGCTGGCGCGCGCCAACGAGGCCACGCGCCGCCTGCAGGCCGTGCTCGACGAGCCTGTGGAGGCCGAACCCGGCAAAGTCGCATTGCCGCGCCCCCGCGGCGTGTTGCGGCTCGAACAGGTCAGCTTCACCTACCCAGGCGGGCGCACTACGCTGGAGGAGGCCGACCTCAGCATTGGCCCCGGTGGGCTGCACGCCATCGTCGGCCACAACGGTGCCGGCAAGTCCACGCTGGGCAAGCTGCTCGCCGGCCTGTACCGGCCCGACAGCGGCCGCGTATTCCTCGATGAATACGATCTGGCCCAGTTCCCCCGTGCCGACATCGGCCAGTGGATTGGCTGTCTGGCGCAGCAGGTCTACTGGTTCAGCGGCCCGCTCATCGAGGGCCTGCGCATGGTGCGCCCGGATGCGGACGATGCCACCATCGTCGCCGCCTGCCAGCTCGCCGGCGCACACGCCTTCATCAGCCGCCTGCCGCAGGGCTACCAGACCGAACTGTCCGACGGCGGCGCCGGCCTGTCGGCGGGCGAGCTGCGCAAGCTCGCGCTGGCGCAGCTGTTTCTGCGCAACCCCAATGTGCTGGTGCTCGACGAGCCCAGCAATGACCTGGACTTTGCCAGCGAGAGCCAGCTCATCCTCACGCTGCGGCAGATCGCGCGCAAGCACACTGTCATCGTCATCACGCACTCGGCGCGCATGACTGCGGCAGCGGACGACATCATTCACCTGCCGGGCGACGGCAGCATCGAGCGTGGCACGCCGCAGCAGCTGCTGCCGCGCCTGTTCGGTGCTGCCGTGCAGGATGGCAGGGGCGTGGCAGCCGCCACCACAACCCGGGAGAAGGCCGCATGAGCACGCTCGCTGCCTCCCGCAAGGATTTGCCCCAGGTGCTGCGCCAGCCTGCGCAGCCCGAGGTGGCGACGGCGCCGGCCGGACGCTGGCGCATCACGCCGCGTCGCCTGCTGGTCGTTGCGCTGTGCATCCTTGTGCCGGTGGGCCTGTTCTATCCGGTCGAAAACGTCGTCGTTGCCGCTGGGCAGGTCATCCCGTCCGATCGCGTGCAGTCCGTGCAGCATCTGGAAGGCGGCATCGTCACGGCCGTGCATGTGCGCGAAGGGCAGGCCGTGGTCGAAGGCCAGCCCCTGCTGGAAATTGACCTCGGCGGTGCCAGCCTCAACCTGGAACAGCTCACCGCACGCTATGCCACGGCCCAGGCAATGAAGACCCGCCTGCTGGCCGAAAGCCAGGGGCGCCCCCTCAGCGAGCAGGACTTTCCCGCCGATCTGGATCGGCAGGTGGTGCAGGCCGAGCTCGGCGCCTTTGCGGCCCGCGCGCTGGAGCACCAGGGCAGCATGGCCGCCGCCAACGCCACGCTGCACCAGGCGCGCGGCGAAGTTGCGGAAACGCGCGCACGCATCGCCGGCCTGCAGACCAGCTTGCGCCTGCACGAGCAGGAGGCAACGATTTCCCGCCAGCTGGCTGCCGAGCAGCTCATCGGCCAGCTGGAAGTCATCGAGAACGAACGCGCGCTCGAACAGGTGCGCAGCCAGCTCGCCGCCGCGCGCGAGGCGCTGGTCGCAGCCCAGGCCAAGGTTGCGCTGGCCGAAGCCAAGATCGTCGAGACGCAGGGCGCATTCCGCAGCCGCGCTTCGGACGCGTTGGCCGAAGTCGAGCGCGAGCTGCAAACCCTCGGCGAGGATCTGGCCCGCGCCCGCAGCCAGCGCACCCGCACCATCGTGCTGGCGCCCACCAGCGGCATCGTCAAGGGGCTGCGCAGCGGCGGCGCCGGCTGGGTGGTGCGCCCCGGCGAGCCGATTCTGGACATCGTGCCGGACAACGACCAAGTTATCGTCGAGGCGCGGCTGAACCCCTCTGATCGGGGTTTGGTCAGCGAAGGCCAGCCCGTCAAGGTCAAGATCACCGCCTACGACTTCCTGCGCCACGGCAGCGTGCCCGGTACCGTCACGCTGGTGGCGGCTGACGCCGACCGCGACTCCGACGAGCCGGGTGCACCATCGTACTTCCGCATCCAGGCCAGCCTCGCGCAGCCGTGGGTCGGCAATACCGCCAACCGCATCACCACCGGCATGCAGGCTGAAGTCGACCTGCTGCTGGGGCACGAGCCCTTCATCTGGTACCTGCTGCGCCCCGTGCTGCGCGTCGGGGCCGAAGCCTTCCGGGAGCCCTGACATGCTGCTGCCGAAAATGCTTCATGAACAGATGCGTGCAGTCGCCGTAGTGGGGGCGCTGGCGCTGACGGCCGGTGTCGTGCAGGCGCAGGCAGCGCCTTCGCTGCAGCTGGCCACGCGGCTGACGGTCACGTCCCTGGCGGATGACGCTGCGCGCCGGCAGTTGCTGGCCGCGCTCGGTGAGATGCTGGACCAGCACCCCGACATCCAGCAGGCGCGCGCCGCGCTGCAGGCCGCGGGCTACGACATCGACACCGCCAAGGGCGAGCGCTGGCCGAGCTTCCAGATCGGCACGGACAGCGGCAGCATCGAGACCCCGCGCGGGCGCGAAAGCTACAACGCCCTCAATGCCGAAGCCCGGCTGAACCTGCTCGATGCCGGTGCCATCAGCGCTGGCATTCGCTCGGCCGAAGCATCGGAGCAGGCGCAGTTGCAGGTCATGCATGGCACGCGCCAGAACGTGCTGCTCGAAGCCCTCACGGCGCTGCTGGAGCTGCAGCGCCACGAACGTAAGGCCGGCATTGCGGCAGAGTCCGCCGACATCGTCGGTCAGCTCGCCCGCATCGAGGAGCGCCGCGCGCAACTGGGCGCGGTGGGCCGCAATGACCTGCGCCAGGCCGCCTCGCGCCAGGCCAGCGCGCGCGCGCAGCAGCTGGCCATGGAGTCGCTGCGGCAGGAGGCGCAGGCGCGTTTTGCGCGTTACTTCCGCTTCACGCCACAGCCGCAGTGGCTGCCCGCGCTGCAGGTGCCCAGCCAATGGCTGCCGGCCAATGAGGCCCAGGCCCAGCAGGCTGCCGAAGCCAACAGCGCGGAGCTGCGCGAGCTCGATGGCGTGATCGCCGCAGCCCAGGCCGAGGTGGACCGCGCCAAGGCCGAGCGCTTTCCCACCGTGCAGGCGGTGGTCAGCCATGCGTATGACCCCGAGGGCGTACTCAGCAACGACGGCACCCGCTATGGCGTGGAGCTGAACTGGAACTTCGGCAACGGCTTCGAGCTGCGCGACCGCGTGCGCAAGGCTTTGACCGAGCTGCAGTCGCAGCAGTCGGCCCAGGAGGGCGTGCGCCGCCAGGTGCAGGAGGCTGCCAGTGCCGGCTACAGCCGCGTGCAGGCCGGACGCGCCCGCGCTGCCGAGCTGGCCAGCGCCGTCGCCGAGGCTGAAGCGGCCTTCCAGGGCCGGCGGCGCCTGCACGAGGCCGGGCGCGGCAACCTCTCGCAGGTGCTTGATGCCCAGCTTGATCTGCAGAACCTGCTGCTGGAGCAGGCCGACGCGCTTTACGACCTGCAGCTGGCCGAGCTGCAGCTGGCCCGTACCACCGGCCAATTGCTGCCCTTTGGCGTGCAGGGCGAGTGGCTGGCGGCGCTGTTTTTTACCCCCGGCATGCCGCAGGCCGCGCCGGGTCAGCCTGTACAGCAGCTGGTCAGCGCGCCTGTTGATGTGGCGCTGCGCCCGCCAATGCGGCTGCGCGCCGAGCGCCAGCTGGCACGCAGCCCGGGTGCGGACGGCGTACAGCGCGCAGGCTGGTGGTAGCACGAGTTTTTTCTGCAGCAGCTGGTTTGCCCATCGTCAGCAGCTGCCTTTCCTCCCGATGGGCGTTTTGCAAACCGAAAGGAAGATGCCATGACCGACATCATCAAGAACTTCTGGAAAGACGAAGAAGGCGCTACGGCGATCGAGTATGGGTTGATTGCGGGGTTGATTGCGGTGGTGATCATTGGAGCTGTTACTGGGCTCGGAACGCAGATCAAGGAGAAATTCAACGAAATTTTGACAGCTCTGGGCGGTACTGCTGCCAACTAATTTGAGCCATGCTGTGGAACTTGACTTGCTGGCTCCTTTGGCTTGTGGTGATCGCCGCCACAGACTTAAACATCCGCAAAGTCCGCAACTGGATGGTGCTGCTGGGCCTCGCTGCAGGTCTGGTGGCACTGTTCAGCGGCGGGCAGCCATTCCAGGTCTCGCCCTGGGGTGGGCTGCTTGGCATGACGGTGGCCTTTGCTGCGCTGCTGCCGTTCTATGCGCTGGGGTGGATGGGAGCCGGAGACGTCAAGTTTGCCGCCGTCGTTGGGCTGTGGTTTGGCCTGTCACCAGCTTTGTTGGTGGTCTGGCTGGGCGGCAGCCTGCTGGCGGGGCTCCATGCTATTGCGGTAGTCGGCTGGCGCGTCTTGCAGTGCCAGCCTCTCGGGCTGTGGCTGCAGGCCCATGTGCCACTGTTGGCGCGCCACGCGGCAGCGCCCGGTGAGGCATTGAACCTGCGCTTTGCCAGCCGCCACCGCCAGCGCTCCATTCCGTATGCGGGCTACATGGCGCTGTGCGCCATCTGGGTCGCCTATACCACCGGGCCTACCTTGTGATGGCCGGGCCCCAACCGCTCAACCTTTGTCACTGCCTGGGAGAACACCATGTTGGAACAGATCAAGGAACGCATCGAGGATGAACTGCGCAAGGCCGCGCCGGACAAGAAGAAGATCGCCACGCTGCACCTGCAGGTGCTGATGCATGCGGACGAGCTCGCGGGCACCGACGCCAAGGACTTCTGCCGTGCGCTGGGCCTCAGGCCATCGTTCGTGACCGAATACCGCAAGATGCTCAGCCTCGCGCAGCTGATGCGGCAGCACGGCATTGAGCTGCGCCCGTCCGCTGCCACGGCGCAGGGCGAGCGGGGCCGCGCCGCATCCCTTGCCAGGGCGGCCGCATGAAGCGCGCTGCAATGGCCGGGCGCAGGCCGCCTGCAGATGCTTTCCTGTGCCGGTGCCGGGCTGCGGGCCTGCACAGGAAAGCGTCTGCCGCAGCGGCCGTGCATGCGCAACCCGTCAACCCTTTCTCGGAACAGAACTTCGCCGGAGATCACACATGACCCTCACCAAGATTCTTGCCGGCCTGCTGGTGGTGCTGGCCATCGGGCTGGGCATCCTGGCCTGGATGGTGGGCCGCCAGCCGCAGCGGCCCGTGGCACCGCCGCCAACCGCCAGCACCGCCTCAGCCCCCGCGCCAGCACCGCCTGAGCCGGTGCAGTTGCATGACGTGGTGGTGACGGCCCAGCCGCTGCCAGCTGGCCACCGCATCACCGCCGAGGACCTGAAGGTCGCCCAGATGGGCGCGCCGGTGCCCGGCAGCTTTGCCGATGCCGACGTGCTGGTGGGCCAGACCACGGCGTTGGCACTGCCGGCGCAGGCGCCGCTGTTCGAGCAGCACCTCATCCGGGGTCTGGCCCTGCAGCTGGAGCCGGGCCAGCGCGCCGTCTCCATACCCGTCAGCGAGGCCATGGCCGCTGGCCACCGGGTGCGCCCTGGCGACTTCGTCGATGTGTATTTCACGCTCGATGGCAGCAGCAGCCAGACCCCGGTGGATACGCAGACCCGCCTGCTGCTGGCGCGCAGCCGGGTGCTGGCCTACGGCGGTGCCAGTGTCGAGAACCCACCGCTGACCGATGCCCAGCGCCGCGAACAGCAGGCCCAGGCGCAAGAGGCAAGCGCCGGTGTGACCAGCAGCAGCCGGCGCAGCAGCGCCGCCGCACGCGAGGATGCCAGCGCCCGCCCCGAGAACGCCCGCACTGCCGTGCTGGCCGTACCGCTGGAGGATGTGGAGCGCCTGACGCTGGCCGAGAAATACGGCCAGCTGACCCTGGCGTTGCGCCACCCCGATGACGAGGCATTGCCCGACCCATCGCTGTTTGCCGCGCTGCCGACGGCACTGCAGCCCGTGGCCACCCGCCTGGCCAAGGGGCAGGTGCTGCAGGGCATGGACCGCGCCGTGGCCGGGCTGCAATTCGATGCGTTGGCCACAGGTGGGGACAGCAAGAACCGCAAGCGCGCCGCTGCGCCATTGCTGCCGCCGCCGCCCGTGCCGCGCCCGCCACCACCACAGCCGCGCACCTACGACGTGCAGGTGCACGTCGGCAGTGACGTGCAGACCGTGCGCTATTGAGACAGAGGCAGCGCCATGGCCCGCCAAGCAATCGAACATCGAGGGAACCGACCCATGCCACACGCCCCCCGCCATCATCAGGCCCTAGCACCATCCCATGCTGCGCTGCGCAGCGCCGTGCAGCTGCTCTGCCACGGCTGTGCCGCGCTGGCGCTGAGCGCGCCGACCCTGTTGCAGGCGCAGGTGCCGGAGCAACCGCTGCAGCCGCTGCAGGAGCCCAGTCTGCCGCTGATGCCGGCAGCAGCCCGCACGGTGGCTGTGAATGTGGCGGAGCCCACTGCCCGTGCATCCACGGCCACCCAGGCCGCCGCAGTGCAGGAGGCCGACGCCGCGCAGGATGCGCCAGGCTGGCAGGTCGCCATCGACCCGCTGGCTGCCGAATCGGCGGTCACGCCGCTGCGACTGACGGCGGGCCAGCAGCGTCTGTTGCAGCCGGGCACATCGGTGACCCGCGTGGCGGTGGGCGATCCGCAGGTGCTGGACGTGAAGGTGCTTCGCGCCAGCCAGGGGCAAGGCAAGAGCGCGCCGCCAGCCGAGCTGCTGCTGACGGCCAAGGGGCCAGGCACGACCAGCCTGATGGTCTGGCCGCGCGGCAGCGATCAGCCGCAGGTCTGGCCGGTGCAGGTGCGCGCGCAGATGCTGATGCTGGAGCGGCGCCTTGGCAGCGTGCCCGAACATGCCCAGGCCCTGGCCGCGCTGCAGCTGACCGCACCGGCCGACACCCCGCTGGTGGACCGCTCGGCCGTGGCGGTCAAGAGCAACACCGTGCAGGTAGAAGTGCACGTTGTCGAGTTCAAGAAGTCTGCGATGAAGCAGGCCGGTATCAATATCTTCAGTGGCGGAGCCAACAACCACGGCTTTAGTTTTGGTGTGTTCACTCCGGGGACGACGACTTCGGCGAACTTCAACATAGGTAATAGTTCGGGCAAAAACCTGAGTAGCAATTTCTCCAATAGCGTCAACGGCAATCTGAATGCTTCAGGATCTGCGACCGCTAACTACAACAGCAGCACGGGTTTCAGCAACAGCGCAACGGGAACCATCGGCGGAGCAGTCGGAAGTGCGGTCAGCAGTGCGGTAAATGGCGCCGCAAACTCCGCCGTCACTGGTAGCGGCAGCATTTCCGCGTCGATTGCCAGTGCTATGAATTTGGTGTTCGGTTTCAGCAACGCTTTCAGTGGTGCAGGCATAGGCGTGCAGCTCGGCTTCCTGGAAAACAACGGTCTTGCGCGCGTGCTTGCGCGGCCTACGCTGCTGGCGCACACCGGCCAGAGTGCCAGTTTCCTGGCTGGAGGAGAAATCCCCATTCCCGTGCCAAGCAATGACGGCAATGTGGCCATTGAGTACAAGGAGTTTGGTGTCAAGCTGCAGCTGACGCCGACCATTCTTGCCAACGAACGCATAGCACTCAAGGTCGCGCCAGAAGCCAGTGACCTCGACTTCAGCAACGGCGTTGCGGTCAGTGGCGTTGTGGTTCCAGCGATTCGCACACGGCGTGCCGACACCATGGTGGAGCTTGCTGATGGCGAAAGCTTCATCATCGGCGGGCTGGTCAGCCGCACAACATCTTCCTATGTGGACAAGGTGCCGGTATTGGGCGATTTGCCCATCATCGGTACCTTCTTCAAGAACATGGCCTATTCACAGGATGAGACCGAACTGGCCATCGTGGTGACCCCGCATCTGGTGCATCCGCTGGCGGCGGGCACGGACCTGCAGGCGCTGCTGCCGGGTGCAACGTCGGAGCGGCCCTATGCCTCGCAGGTGTGGGAGCCGTTCATCGCCGGCGGCCTCAAGCCGGATGCGGCGCTGCCCGGATTCTCTTACTGAGGCTTTTCCTGAAACGCAACGCTGCCATGAACAACCCCTTCGCCCCTGCCGACGCGCCGTTTGGCGATACGCGGCCCAGCCCGGCGCCGGCGGCCTCGCCGCTGCCGTCGCTGGAAGCGCTGCTGGCTGCTTCAGCGCCCCGCCCGGCGCCCGTGCCAGCGAAGCCACCAGCGCCAGCGCAGACGCCGGCAGCCATGGAAGTACTGCAGGCGATGCCGGCGCGCGAGTCCGCCTGCGCCGATCTGGATGCGGAGTTGCTGCTGGTGCATGCCGGCACGCCGGAGAGTGCGCTCGCGCAAACCTGGATGCGCCGCGTACTCGATGGCGCGCGGCTGCACACCGCCCGCTTTCAGGACAATCTGGATGAGCAGGTGCAGCTGCTGCTGCCGCATGCCGTGTTCATCCACTTCGAGTTGCCGGTGCTGGAGCTGGCCAAGCGGCTGGTGCAGCAGCTGCGCGTGTCGCACCCGCATCTGCCACTGATCGCCGTGGGCCGCATGAAGAATCCGGAAGTCACGCTCGGCGCGCTGCGCGCGGGTGTGCAGGACTTCCTGGACCTTGATGGCTCCCCGCAGGTGGCGCAAAAGCTGGTGCGCGAGCTGGTCAGCCGCAGTCCTGGCATAGCGCCCGAGGCGCAGGACAGTGCGCCGCTGACGGCCGTGCTGTCGGCCCGCGCGGGGCTGGGCACCAGCTTGCTGGCCGCGCATCTGGCCTGGTACCTGCAGCAGCGACTGGTGCAGGACGATGACGCGCCAGCCTCGTTGCTGGGGCCGGCAACGGGCCAGGATGACGAACAGGCCTTGCAGACCCTGCTGCTCGATCTGGGCAGCCCCGGTGGTGACGGTTCGCTATATCTGGATGTCGGCACCGGCTTTGATTTCATCGAGGCCGTGCAGAACCTGCGCCGCTTTGACCGGCGCATGGTCTCCACCGCCTTGCTGCGCCATGCGAGCGGGCTGCGCCTGTTGAGCCTGCCGCCGCGCACCGGCGAGCTGCGCGAGGTCTCCTACGCCGATGCCGATCTGCTGGTGCTGCGCCTGCGCCAGTACTTTCGCCATGTCGTGGCCGACCTGGGCGCCGTGCAGCAGAGCAGCCTGGCTGCCCGCGTGGCCATGCGCGCCAGCACCGTCTGGGTGGTGTGTGACCAGAGCGTGGCCAGCGTGGTCTCCACCGCCGATCTGGTGCGCCAGCTGCTGGAGCAGAAGATCGACCGCAGCAAGATTCAGCTGATCGTCAGCCGCTTCGACAAGCGGCTTGAGCTCGATGCCCAGCAGGTCGCGCGCCAGCTGCAGCTGCCGCTGCTGGCGGTGATTCCCGAGCGGCGGCTGGCGCTGACGCAGGCAGTCAACCAGGGCCAGCTGCTGGCGCCCGAGCGGCACCGCGACCCCTACGTGCAGGCAGTGGGGCAGCTGGCCGACCAGCTGCTGCGCACGCACCATCCCGAACTGGCTGCGCCGGCTGCCAAGCGCAGTCTGCTGGGCCGATTGATCCCCAGCCTGAGGAGCTGAACGTCCCATGACGACCGAACCTTTTGACGTACCTGCTGAGCGCCAGGCCAGCGCATTCGAAGCCACCGAGCTGTATGCCGAGCTCAAGGATCGTGCCTATGACCACCTGCTTACCCGCATCGAGGAGTTGGGCGCGGAGTTCGGGCGCTGGTCGCAGTCGGCCATTGCACAGTTCGTGCTGCTGGAGCTCGACAGCTTCATCCGTCTGCACTCGGTGCCGGTCAACGAGCAGGAAGCACTCACGGTGGCGCGGGCGCTCACGCGCGAGCTGACAGGCCTTGGCCCGCTGCAGGACTTGCTGGAGGACCCGCAGGTTGAGGATATTCTCATCAACGGGCATGCCAACGTCTATGTTTCGCGCGGCGGCATGCTGCAGCGCGAGAACGTGCGCTTTCGCGACGACGAGCACGTGCTGCGCATCGTGCGGCGCATCCTCGCGCCCATTGGCAGGCGGCTGGATGAATCCAGCCCGATGGTCGATGCGCGCCTGCCCGATGGCGGGCGCATCAACGTCATCATTGCGCCGCTGGCCATCGACGGGCCTTCGGTATCGATCCGCAAGTTCCGCAAGGACCCGCTGACGCCGCCGGAGCTGGTGGCGCTGGGCACCTTCAACGAGGACATCTGCCGCATCCTGGAGATGGCGGTGCAGTCGCGCTGCAACATTCTTGTCAGCGGCGGCACGAGCTCGGGCAAGACCTCGCTGCTCAATGCGCTGGCGAGTTTCATCCCGCATACGGAGCGCATCGTCTCCATCGAGGACACGGCCGAGCTTTCGCTCAACCATGACCACGTGGTGCGGCTGGAGAGCCGCCCCGGCGGTTTCGATGGCGGCGGCATGGTCAGCATCCGCGACCTGCTGCGCAACAGCCTGCGCATGCGGCCGGACCGCATCATCGTTGGCGAGGTGCGTGGCGGCGAGGTGCTGGAGCTGCTGCAGGCCATGAACACCGGGCATGACGGCTCGATGGGCACCATTCACGCCAGCAGCCCGCGCGAGTGCCTCTATCGCGCCGAGATGCTGGCGGGCTTTGCAGGCTTTCAGGGCAGCGAGGTCAGCCTGCGCCGCCAGATCGCCAATGCGGTGGACTTCATCGTGCAGATCGGGCGCCTGTCCAACGGGCGCAGGCGGCTGCTGTCGCTGACCGAGGTCACCGGCATGACCGACAACATGATCTCCATGCAGGAGCTGTACCGCTACGAGCCGTACGTGGGCGCCGACGGGCAGGAACATGACCATTGGGTGTCGCTGGGCATCTCGCCCCACTCGCCCAAGCTGCAGGCATGGTGGCGCATGCAACAGCAGCAGGCCGCCGCAGGAGGCTGGAATGGCTGAGCGCAGATCCGCGATGGCGGCGCCATGCCGCACTGACACTGCCGGAGGCAGGCCATGAGCCGGCTGGGCCTTGTGCTGTTCATGGTCGCGCTGGCCTGCCTGTTGCTGGCACTGGCGCTGTGGCTGTTTGCCCGCGCGCGCCGCAAGGAGCAGCTGCAGTCGGTGCAGCAGCATCTGCAGCGCAACCTTGGCGCGAAACCGGCAATGGCGATGCCGGGCGCCGCAGCAGCGCCTCAGGCGGCCGGTGCCGCGCAGCCGGGCGCGGCGCTGCCTGCCTCCGCGGCGTGGCAGACGCCCTGGCTGCGCACGCTTGATCGCTGGCTGGGCGTGCAGGCCTGGGGTATTGCGCCGGCGATGCTGGCCCTGCTGGCAGGGGGCGCCGTGCTGCTGACCGTGGTGGCCGGCATGCAGGGCGGCCTGGCGCTGGCCGTGCTGGCGCTGGCCGTCTATGCCATGGTGTGCGCCTTTTTCATCTGGCGCCGGCTGGCCAAGCGCCGCGCGCGTGTGCTGCAGCAGCTGCCGGGCTTTCTCGACAACATGGTGCGGCTGATCTCCATTGGCAACTCGCCGCACGCGGCGTTTCAGCTGGCGGTCAAGAACCTCGAGGCTCCGCTGGGCGATGCGCTGCAACAGGCGGCGGCGATGGTCAGCGTCAACCCCGACATGGGCGAGGCCATGGCGCAGCTGGAGCGCCGCTGGGGCCTGCCCGAATTCGGCCTGCTGGCGGCGGTGTTCCGCATGAGTGTGCGCTACGGTGGTCGCGCCGATCTGGTGCTTGAGCGCGTCTCGGCCTATATCCGCGACCGGCAGGCGGCCGAGATGGAACTGCATGCGATGTCGGCGGAGATCCGCCTCTCGGCCTGGATTCTGGCGCTGCTGCCGATCGGCGTGGGCGCGCTCATCATGGTGCTCAACGCGGGCTACTTCCTGCGCATGTGGGAGGACCCGAGCGGACGCAACATGATCTTCATGGCTGCGGGGCTGGAGGCGTTTGGCGCGCTGCTGCTGTACCGCCTGGCGCGGCTGAAATGAGGGAGACGGCATGAACGCACAAACGCTGCTGACCCTGAGTGCTGCAACCGGTGCGCTGGGCATCGCGCTATGGGCGCTGGTGATGCTGTGGCAAAGCCGCCGCATCGACCGCGCCAGCCGCCGTGTCGGGCAGGCGCTGCAGGCGCGTCCGCCAGCAGCGCGTGTCGAGCCTACCCTGGCCGATGCGCCGCGGATGGCCAGTGCGCAGGCGGCGCAGGCCGGGCCGGGCGCGGGCCTGAACCTGCGGCGCGACAGCCAGCTGCTCAATCCCTTGGCCATGGCTGGCCAGGGCAGCGCCAGCGCGGCAGCGCAGACGCCGCAGGAGCTTGCCGCACGCCTGCAGCCGCCGGCGTGGCTGCAAACGGGCTTTGCCAAGGCGTTGCTCGCCGATGAGGACCGCCGCCTGCTCGACCAGGCCGGCATCTCGCTGCGCGACGGCAGCACCTGGTACATCCTCAGCCGCGCACTGCTGGCGCTGGCGCTGCCGGTGCTGGCGATCCTGCTGCTGCAGCCGCAGGGCCTGAAACTGCTGATGGTGGGCTTCTTTGGCTTCGGCCTGGGACTGATGGCACCCAAGTGGTACGTGCGGGCGCGCGCGGCCAAGCGGCGCCAGCAGGTGGTCGAGGAGCTGCCGCTGTTTGTCGATCTGCTGCGGTTGCTGCAGGGGGTGGGCCTGAGCATCGACCAGAGCCTGCAGATTCTTGCGACGGAGTTCGGCAGCGTTTTGCGCGTCCTCAGCGGCGAGCTGATGCTGGCCAACCAGCTGTATGCCAGCGGCCGCAGCCGCGAAGCGTCCTTTCAGCGCCTGACGCACCTGAGCGCCGACGACGACATGGCCGCCGTGGTCGGGCTGCTGGTGCAGGTGGACCGCCATGGCGGCGCCGTGCAGGAGCCGCTGGCGCAGTTCAGCGTTCGCCTGCGCGAAAAGCGCCAGGCTTCGTTTAAGGAAAAGATCGGCAAGATCACGGTGAAGATGACCGGCGTGATGGTGCTGACGCTGCTGCCTGCGCTGCTGGTCATCACCGCCGGGCCGGGCTTTCTGGCAGTGATTCGCTCGCTATCGAGCATGGGAGGCAATGGATGAGACGACGGTTTCTTCATCTGGTTACGGGATCGTGCCGCGCGGCGCGCCTGTCTTGCGGCCTGCTGCTGGCAGCCGGGCTGGCTGGTTGCGCGGCCAACATGCCGCAAGGCTACGGTGTGGCGGCGCAGAGCACCGCCGCGCAGGCGCAGCAGCAGTTGCAGGCCGCCGAGCAGGCCACCACGGTCGATACCGTGCAGACCTATCTGGACCTGATCGCGCAGATGCAGGAAAACGGCCAATGGTACGCCTCGCTCGCACATGCCGAGGCGTTCGAGCAGCAGCACGGCGCCCGCCCGCAGTCGCGCCTGCTGCGCGCCGATGCGCTGCGCAATACGGGGCAGCTTGAGGCCGCCCGCGCCATCTACCTGACCCTGCTGGAGGGCGGCACGACCGCCCGCGCGCGCCGGGGCCTGGGTCTGCTGTACGCCGCCGAAGGCCACTATGGCGCCGCCATCGAGCAGCTGGAGCTGGCGCGTGCGCTCAACCCCATTGATGCGACGGTGCTGGCCGACATCGGCTACGCGCACCTGCTCGATGGGCAGCCGCAGGCCGCGCGCGTGCCGCTGCTGCAAGCCGCGCAGCTGGCGCCCAATGACGCGCGTGTGCAGCTCAATCTGGCACTGTACTGGCTGGCCACGGGCCAGAACGCGCAGGCCAACGCGCTGCTGCGTCGCCTCTCGACCCCGCAGACCCAGGGTGCCAAGCCGCTGATCGACCAGGCCTCCATCCTGACGCTGCAGCAGCAGCACGCGCAGGTGATGCAGGCCGTGGCGCAGCGCGCGGCGCAACAGGTGGCACCGCCAGTGCCGACCGTACCGACTGTGCCAATAGCGCCTGCCGAGCCGCTGCCTGCGTTGCCGCCCCCGGTTGCACCGGCACCGGCTGCGGTGCCCGCGCAGCCGACTCCACCCGCCGCCCTGTTGCCTGCCGCTGCATCGGCGATGCCGCAGGCCAGCCCGCCACCCTTGCCGCCCCTGCCACCCCCATTGCCGCCCGTACCCACGGGCCCAGCCCTGTCAGACGATTTAGGAGAGCAGCCATGACCCGCATCCACTCCATCCTGCCTGCCGCAGTGCGCGGCGGTCTTGCCGGCACCGTCCTCATGGTGCTCGGCCACGCGGCGGTGCACGCCCAGGCCGTGGATCCCGACCACCCCTCCACCACCGCTGCGGAGGCGGCCATGACCCACTGGCCGGCTGCTGGCGATCGTGATTACCCGGCCGGTGTGCGCCAGCCCATCACGCGCCGCGCACCCTCCGAGCGCACGGACATTGGCCGCGCCACCGACCACCTGCTGGCGCTGCAGCGCGCCAGCGAAGGCGCCTACCCGCGCCCCATCGATGGCGAGCAGGCCAGCCGCAGTTATGCGCGCTACCTCAAGAGCTTCGAGACCGAGATTCCCGAGCAGTTCGAGACCGGTATCGATACCGGTGTGGGCGACTGAGCATCGCTACGCCTGATTGCACCAGGAGTCACTGACCCATGTCCCGCCGCCCCTTCCCGCACCGCTTCCGCACACTGCCCGGCCGAAGCCGCCAGCGCGGCGTCTATGCGCTGGAGTGGGCGATCATCTTCCCGGTGTTCTTCATGCTGCTGTACGCCATCATCAGCTATGGCCTGACGTTTCTGGTGCGCGAGTCGATGCAGTGGGCCGCCGAGGATGGGGCAAGAGCAGTGCTGCGCTATCAGCCCACACTCGAAGCACGCTTTGAGCATGCCCGCAACCTGATCCTCAATGAGCGTCTGGACTGGCTGCCAGCAGCACTCAAGCCCGCGCCGGAGGCGATCCGCATTCAGATCTGCCAGGTTGGCAGTGGCATCTGCTCGCCGCAGCAGTCCTGCGGGATGACTGTCGCCGAGCGCTGCGTGGTGCAGGTCGATTTCACCGTCCCCTATGGCGCGGCGCCCCTGACTCCGGGGCTGGAAATGTTCGGCATGCAGCTGCTGCATCCTGACACCATGCACGCCAGCGCCAGTGTGCTCGTTGATCGCGGAGGGCTGTGACATGGCAGGTGTGACCTTCTCAGCCCTCTGCAAGCACCGACAGCGGGGCGTGGCCTCCATCGAATTTGCGATGATTGCCGCGCTGATGGTGCTGATATTGCTGGGCATGCTGGTGTACTGGCGTGTGCTGCAGGCGCAGCAATCGGTGACCCGTGCCACAGGTGATGGCGCGCGCATCGTGCAGAACCTGATCTATGGTGCTTTGCCGGATTACGCCATCACCGACCCCGCTTCCATCGAGGCCGCCGCAGCCACCGTCGTCCAGCGCAGCCTGGCGGGCAGCGGCATTCCCGGCAATCCGTTGCAGGACACCTCCGTCACGTTGACCGTGGGAGAGAGCGAGGCGCTGCTGCGCGTGACCTACCGCCTGCCTGCGCTGCTCGGTGGCAGCGCGGATGGAACGTCCAACGCCGCCGGGCTGGGCGGATGGGCACTGGTCGAGCCGGCCACCCTGCAATCGCGCGCGCGCATCGCGTTCAGCCTTGCGCAAGGAGAGACGCCATGACCCCCAGTAGTGATCGCATGCGTTCAGCACCTGTACGTGTCGTGCCACGGCAAGGTGGCAGCATCCTGGTGCAGTTTGCTCTGGTACTGGCGCTGCTGGTGACCATCCTCGGCATCGTGGACATCGGCTACATGTACTACGCCAAGCGCGATTTGCAGCGCATTGCCGACCTGGCGGCGATTGAGGCGGTGCAGAACATCGATTACGGCAAGGGGGATCCTCTGGGGAATTGTGTAAATGGCGGGCTTGAGTCGATTGAAAACAATTGGCCGATTGCAATCGCCAAAAATAGCGAAACGTTTGTTAAATGTGGTAATTGGGATGTAAGCAATGCGAGTGATCCGCAGAGACATTTTATTGAGACGACGAACTTGGATCTATTGAATGCCGCACATGTCAGGGTTCAAGGAAGTTCTCCTATTATTATTCCAGGGCCTTGGGGCAGAGTTGTCGTTGCTGAGGCTGTTGCGAAACGGGAGAATCCGCTGGCTGTTTTCTCTGTCGGAACAACTCTTGTTAGTGTGGGCTGTCATCAACAATTGGCTCCCTTGGTACAGCTTCTGAGGGTCGTGGGTGTTGGAGACCCTTGCGTAACCGTTGGGGGGTACGAAGGGTTGGTGGGAGCGCAGGTGTCAGCGAGTGGTCTCCTCAAGGCACTCGGACTTCCACTCGAAGCTGATTTGACTGTTGTGGATGTTAATAATTTGCTTGCGGCGGAGAAGGTTTCTCTTGGGTTCCTTTTGGATACTGCTCTAACATTAGGCGGGCACGAAGAATTGCTTGGCTTGAATGCTGAGCTGTTGAGTCTTATTGAAGCTAGGCTGGGTATTGAGGCGCTGAATATTGAGATACCGCTTGGGGCAGGCCCGGATGGACCGGGGATCTTCGCCAGCATTCATGCGCCAGATGGAACGACTGCATCTGCACTGGATGTTCAAGTGAACGTTTTGGATATAGTCACAGCGGCAATAGGTGTTGGAACTTCGGGGCGAGGAATAAGCTTGGATGTTTCTCGTGTTGGAGTGCCCGGCCTGTTACCTGATGTGCTGACGATTGAGGCTGGTATTATTGAGCCGCCATCTATTGGCATTGGTGGGGTGGGGGCTACTGCGTATAATGCACAGGTCCGGCTCTATATAGATGTGGATACTTATAATACTGATTCAGGAATTAACTTAATTGGTGGTTTGTTGAACCTTCTGGGTACGCGAATTCATCTCCCAATTTTTGTTGATGTTGTTCGTACCAAGGGGACTATCGAAGATTTGACTTGTAGGGTGCCAGGAGGTGATAGTACTGTAAGAGTAGGTTTGGATTCTTCTGTTGCCAATGTTTGTGTTGGTCGAGCAGCGGGGAATCCTTTCTCTACGCGTACTCCTATTTGTGAGTCGCTTGATAACGAGACGCTTGTTAGTGTTTTAGGATTGGTTAAGATTAATAATAGGATTAACATAAATGCTTTGCAGGATGATTACCTTTCTCCGGATATGCGGGCGGGAGAGACTTGGCGCTCGCCAGGGAATGGTTTGAATTTGGGTGATACGGTTTCGGATTTGGTGGATGAACTCCTGAGGTTGCTCGGAGAGTTGCTTGGGTCTCCAACAAATGGTGAATGGTCGGAGTCCGAGAATGAAGAGTCGGCGTCAAAATTGGCGGATTACTATCTCGGCAAAAGTTCTCCGGGGCATCCCGCCGGTGCTATTCCAAAAAATCAGAGTCTCGACTTTGGGCTGATTCGCGGTCCTGTTGGGATTTATGACGTTTCTTTACTTCGTGATCGCTTGAAAGCCGATATTGACCGCACTACCCAGTCGTGTTTTCTGTTGCCTTTTCTTTGTTGGCAAAACAATGAATGGGATGCGTGGGCTAAGGATATTGAGTCTGCAAATGTACTTTCGGGGCGTGCTTGTTGGGGCAGTACTCCTGAAGGTTGGGTGACGGCTGGATCTGCGGGAACTGCTGAGGACGTGGATCGTTTCAATCGATGCGTTGAGAGAGAGCTTAAAGAGGCGCTTTTAGAAGCTCCAGATTCTCGGCCAAATTTCCTGCAGGTATTGCTTAGCCCTCTTTTGGATGTTTTGGAGGCTATTCTTAACCCAATTGGTAACTTGTTGGCGGGACCGATTCTTGGGGATTTGTTGGGTGTTGAGCTTGGTGTGAATGATGTGCGTGTGACATCCATTGGTTGCAATAATGCGCATATTGTTTATTAATCCAGTTTAATAAGAGAATTTCGATTTGCAAAAAGGACGCCCACAGTGAATCTCGAAGAACTCGTCATCTACGTCTGGGAAGGCCAGGCCGACATCGCCGACCGCGTCGAGCGTTGCGTGGCCAGCCTGGGTGTGGGCGTGGTGCGGGCGGACGGGCTGAACCTGACGACCGACAGCGACGACCTGGGCATGGCGATTGCCGTGGTCAGTGTGACGGTGCTGGAAGGCGCGCGTTTTACGCGCCAGGGCATTGAGGGGCGCTTTGGCATGCCGGTGCTGTGGGTCAGCGCCAATCCGCGCGAGGCAAGCCCCGGCACCTATGCGATGGAGTATTCGCACGTACTGCCGTTCGACTTCACGGGCGCCGAGCTGCGCGCGATGCTGGTGCGCATCCTGCAGCGCCTGCAGGGCAGCCGGCGCGAGGCCAGCCGCTCGGGCGACATCATCGCGGTTTCCGAAAGCATGCAGCGCCTGCTGCGCGAGGTCGATACCTTTGCCGACTGTGAGCACAGCGTGCTCATCACCGGCGAGACGGGCGTGGGCAAGGAGCGCGTGGCCGAACGCCTGCACGAGCGCAACTCCCGCTACGGGCAGGGGCCGTTCGTGGTGGTCAACTGTGGCGCGATTCCCGACGGGCTGTTCGAGTCGCTGTTCTTTGGCCACGCCAAGGGCTCGTTCACCGGTGCGGTGGCAGCGCATCGCGGCTACTTCGAGCAGGCCAATGGCGGCACGCTGTTCCTGGACGAGATCGCTGATTTGCCGCTATACCAGCAGGTCAAGCTGTTGCGGGTGTTGGAGGAGCGTTGCATCACGCGGCTGGGCTCGACCACGCCGGTGCGGCTGGATTTCCGTCTGGTGGCGGCAACCAACCGCTCTCTGCGCGAGCTGGTGCAGCAAGGGCAGTTCAGGGCCGATCTGTTTTTCCGGCTGGCCGTGATCGAACTGCATATTCCCAGCCTGGAGGAGCGCGGCGAGGCCGACAAGCTGGCGATTTTCCGCAGCATGCTGGAGCAGGTCATCGGCGAGGAGCGCCTGGCCCAGCTGGGCGAGCCACCGTTCTTCATCATGGACGCGGTGGCGGAGATGGTCTTTCCCGGCAACGTGCGCGAGCTGCGCAATCTGGCCGAGCGCATCGGCGTGACGGTGCGCCAGACCGGTGACTGGAACGCCAACAATGCCACCACGCGTATCCTGGAGCAGGCGCAGCGCATCGCCGCCGCGTCACTGGCGACAGCGTCTTCTGCTGCGGCACCGGAGGAGGACGCGGTAGCGGCAACGGACCGCCAGAACTGGAACCTGGAGGAGCGCAACCACATCATCGCGCAACTCGAAGCCAACGGCTGGCGCCGCCAGGCCACGGCGGACGCACTGGGCATCAGCCGCAAGGTGCTGTGGGAGAAGATGCGCCGCTACCAGATCAGCGACGGTGAGCCGCCGATCCCGCTCCGCTCCGCACCCTGACGGACACGTCGCCATCACGCTACCTGACGATACCTGTCAGGCTTTGTTTCGTGCCAATACGGACTTGCCCTGGGACGGTAAAATTGCGGGCGTGTCTGACCTGTGGTGCGTGCGTCACAGGCAGCAAACAATAAAAATGCGCCCCCGATGAAAAATCAATGAACCAGACCGTGGAATGAGAGGTTCCACGAATGGCGGCATGCCCCCAGGCATCCCGCCGTTTTTGTTGTGGGAATTGCTTTGATGTCCCGGGGGGTCGATGGACCGTGCGTGACATGGCGGCGGATGGATGTTCGCGCCTGTCGTGCATCAACAAAGGGATGGTGAAGTTCCCATGTCTGGTACGAAACTCAATCCTGGGCGCCGACAGTTCCTCAAGATCCTCGGCGCCGGTGCGGCGGCCCTGTCTGCTGCGGCAATGGGCCTTTCTACGGCCGAGGCGCAGGTGCCTGCGGCGGTGCGCCCGTTCAAGCTGCTGCGCGCCAAGGAGACGCGCAACAACTGCACCTATTGTTCGGTGGGCTGTGGCATCCTGATGTATTCGCTGGGCGATGGCGCCAAGAACGCCAAGCCACGCATCTTCCACATCGAGGGTGATCCGGATCACCCGGTCAGTCGCGGTTCGCTGTGCCCCAAGGGCGCCGGGCTGCTGGACATGATCCATTCGAAAAGCCGCCTGACGCATCCGGAATACCGCGCGCCCGGGGCCAAGGAGTGGGTGAAGATCTCCTGGGAGGAAGCGACCAAGCGCATCGCCCGCCTGATCAAGGATGACCGTGACGCCAACTTCATCGCCCGCAACGAGAAGGGCCAGCTCGTCAACCGCTGGCTGACGACAGGTTTCCTGGCGTCGTCCGCGGCCTCCAACGAGACGGGCGTGCTGGACTTCAAGTTCGCGCGGGCACTGGGCATTCTGGGGCTGGACTGTCAGGCGCGGCTGTGCCATGCGCCGACGGTGGCGGCGCTGGCGCCGAGCTTTGGCCGCGGCGCGATGACCAACCACTGGGTGGACATCAAGAACGCCAACGTGGTGGTGGTCATGGGGGGCAACCCGGCCGAGGCGCACCCGGTGGGCTTCAAGTGGGTGATCGAGGCCAAGACCAAGAACAAGGCCAAGGTGATCGTGGTCGATCCGCGCTTCAACCGCACGGCAGCAGTGGCCGACATCTTCTCGCCGATCCGAGCCGGCTCGGATGCGGCATTCCTGATGGGCGTGGTGCGCTATTTGCTGCAGACCGACCAGATCCAGCACGAGTACGTGCGCGACTACACCAATGCCACGCTGATCGTGCGCGAGGACTTCGGGTTCGACGAAGGCGTGTTCTCGGGCTTTGATCCGCAGACCAAGACCTACGACAAGTCGTCCTGGACATACGAGCGCGATGCCGATGGCCAGGTGCTGCGCGATCCGACGATGACGCATCCGCGCTGCGTGTTGCAGCTGCTGAAAAAACATGTGGATCGCTATACGCCGGACATGGTCGAGGAGATCACCGGTGTCAAGAAGGCGGACTTCCTGCGCATTGCGGAGATCATGGGTTCCTGCTCGGCCAAGAACAAGACGCTGACTTGGCTGTACGCGCTGGGCTGGACGCACCACACCGGTGGCGCGCAGATCATCCGCGGTGCGGCGATGATCCAGCTGCTGCTGGGCAACATCGGCATGTCCGGTGGCGGCGTCAATGCGCTGCGTGGGCACTCCAACATCCAGGGCTATACCGACCTCGGGCTGCTGTCGCTGCGCGTGCCGGGCTACATGAACCTGCCCTCGGAGAACCAGCAGACGCTGGCGCAGTATCTGGCGGAGACCACACCATCGGACCTGCTGCCCGGCCAGGTCAACTACTGGAAGAACACCCCCAAGTTCTTCATCTCGCTGCTCAAGAACCTGTACGGCAAGCATGCCACGAAGGACAACGACTTCGCCTTCGACCTGCTGCCCAAGTGGGACCGCAGCTACGACATGCTGGCCTACTTTGACCTGATGTACGAGGGCAAAGTCAACGGCTACATTGCCCAGGGCTTCAACCCGCTGGCGGCGATGCCCGATAAGAACAAGACTTCCAAGGCGCTGTCGAAGCTGAAGTTCCTGGTCGTCATCGACCCGCTGGCCACCGAGACCTCCAACTTCTGGCGCAACGAGGGCCGCTTCAACGACGTGCCGACCGAGGAGATCATGACGGAGGTGTTCCGCCTGCCGTCGAACTGCTTTGCCGAGGAAGATGGCGCCATCGTCAACTCCGGCCGCTGGCTGCAGTGGCACTTTGCCGGGCAGGAGCCGCCGGGACTGGCGCGCCACGATCCGAAGATCCTGGGCGACATCATGATGGAGCTGCGTCGCCTCTATAAGGAAGAAGGCGGCGCCTGCCCCGAGCAGGTGCTGCACATGACGTGGGACCACGATACCTACCACGACCCGTATTTCCCGCATCCCGAGGAGATGGCCAAGGAGGCCAACGGCTATGCGCTGGAGGACGTGTTCGACGAAGCCGGCAACCAGATTCTGCGCAAGGGCCAGCTGCTGGACGACTTCTCGCAGCTGCGCGATGACGGCACCACGGCCAGCTTCTGCTGGGTCTTTACCGGCTCGTGGACCGAGCGCGGCAACCAGATGGCCAACCGCGACAACACCGATGCGGGCCTGGGCAACACCCCGGGCTGGGCCTGGGCCTGGCCGGCCAACCGGCGCATTCTCTACAACCGCGCCTCGATGGACATCAACGGCAAGCCCTGGGACCCGGACCGCCAGATCCTGCACTGGGACGGCAAGCGCTGGAGCGGCGCGGATGTGCCGGATTTCCCGGCCACGGTGCCCCCGGGTGCGCCGGCGGCCCCCTTCATCATGCTGCCCGAAGGCATGGGGCGGCTGTTCTCGGCGCAGGGCATGAACGACGGCCCCTTCCCCGAACACTACGAGCCGGTGGAAAGCCCCATTGCCAAGAATCCGCTGCACGCAGAGGTCACGCACAACCCCACCGCGCGCATCTTCCAGAACGATCTCGAGCGCATGGGCAACCGCCACGACTACCCCTATGTAGCGACGACCTACTCGGTCACCGAGCTGTTCAGGCACTGGACCAAGCACAGCCACCTCAACGCCATGCTGCAGCCCGAGCAGTTCATTGAGATCGGCGAGCAGCTGGCCAGCGAGAAAGGCATCCGCCATGGCGACACGGTCAAGGTCACCACCAAGCGCGGCTACATCACCGCCAAGGCGGTGGTGACCAAGCGCATGCGCACGCTCAATGTCGCCGGGCAGCAGGTGCAGCAGATCGGTATTCCTTGCCACTGGGGCTTCGAAGGCGCGACGCGCAAGGGCTATCTGGCCAACACCCTCTCGCCGGGGGTGGGGGACGCGAACTCGCAGACGCCTGAATTCAAGGCCTTTTTGGTCAACGTCGAGAAGCTGGAAGGAACATTGGCATGAATTCGCAAAACATCGTGCGCCGCTCGGCCACCAACGCGCTGACACCGGCGCCGCATGTGCGCGACCACCAGATGGAGGTCGCCAAGCTGATCGACGTGACCACCTGCATCGGCTGCAAGGCCTGCCAGGTCGCCTGCAACGAGTGGAACGACCTGCGCGGCGAGATCGAGGAGAACGTGGGCGTCTACGACAACCCGCGTGACCTCTCGCCCGATAGCTGGACGCTGATGCGCTTTACCGAACACGAGGACGAGGAAACCGGCGTCTTCGAATGGCTGATCCGCAAGGATGGCTGCATGCATTGCGAGGACCCCGGCTGCCTCAAGGCTTGCCCGGTGCCCGGCGCGATCGTGCAGTACGCCAACGGCGTGGTGGACTTCCAGTCCGACCTGTGCGTGGGCTGCGGCTACTGCGTGGCTGGTTGCCCGTTTGACGTACCGCGCATCTCCAAGAAAGACAATAAGGCCTACAAGTGCACGCTGTGCTCGGACCGGCTGGCCGTTGGCCAGGCGCCGGCCTGTGCCAAGACCTGCCCGACCGGTGCGATCTCCTTTGGCTCCAAGGAGGAGATGAAGGATCTGGCCGCCTCGCGCGTGGCCGAGCTCAAGGAGCGCGGCTTCGAGGATGCCGGCCTGTACGACCCGCAGGGCGTGGGCGGCACCCATGTGATGTACGTGCTGCAGCACGCGGATGACCCTGAGCGCTATGCTGGTCTGCCCAAGGAGCCCAAGATCAGCGCCGTGGTCGAGGGCTGGAAGGACGTGCTCAAGCCCGCAGCGGCCGTGGTCGGCGCCGTGGCAGTGGGCGCAATGGCGGCGCACTTCATCGGCGTTGGCCCCAACACCACCGAGGAAGGTCCACACCCTGGCGGTGGTGCGCCGGAAGGCATTCGCCGCAAGGAAGCCGCCAAGGCCAGCACGGCCGATGAGGACAATCAGACGGAACCCGGGAGCCAAGCATGAGCCAGATTCCTTCTTCCAACCGTGACAAGATCCTGCGCACCAAGCTGCCCGAGCGGCTGTGCCACTGGGCCATCGTGTTTTGCTTCTTTCTTGCGGCAACCTCAGGCCTGTCGTGGTTCTTCCCAACCTTCTCGTGGTTGAGCGCCTTCCTGGGCACGCCGCAGATGGCCCGCGTGCTGCATCCGTTCCTGGGCATTGCCGTATTCGTCGGTCTGTGCTTCATGTTCGTGCGCTTCGTCAAGTACAACCTGCCAGCCAGGACCGATGGCATCTGGTTCCGCAACGTCAAGGGCGTCATCCTCAACAACCACGCGCAGCCGCTGAAGATCGGCAAGTACAACGCCGGTCAGAAGGTGCTGTTCTGGCTCATCATGCTGTCCATCGTGGTCCTGCTGGTCTCGGGGCTGATCATGTGGCGTGCCTACTTTGCCGAGTTCTTCTCGATACCGGTGCTGCGGCTGGCCATCCTGGCTCATTCGATTGCCGGCATCGGGCTGATCCTGCTGATCCTCGGCCACATCTATCTGGCGATCTGGGTGCGTGGCTCCATCACTGGCATGGTGACGGGCTATGTTTCGCGGGCCTGGGTGCGCCAGCATCACGACCGCTGGGCCGATGAATTGGAGGCCAAGGAAGCCAAGGCCCGCGGGGGCAAGGCATGAGCGAGGCGCCGCTGCGCGGCCCCATCCCGCTGGAAGAAGCCACGCGCCACTTTGAGCCCATTCTGCGGCCCGATCTGGCCGAGCGCTACGCCACGCGGGCCGCGCGCCTGCGCCAGCTCGCCGAAGGCCACGAACTGGCCGACTACCTGCGTCTGGCCGCCGACATCGTGGACGGGCAGGCGCTGTGCCTGGGCGAGGAGGTCGCCACGGATCTTCCGCTGGACACGGCACGGATTGCTGCCGAAGGGCGCTGGCCCGTGCTGTTGGAGTCCTTGAGCGCGCACCTGCGCCCGCGTGCACCGCAGCCGGTAATAGTTCATCTTGATGCGCTGGCGGCGATGCCCTTGGCTGTGCGTCGGCAAGCCGGTGCGCAGCTACTGGCAGGCGAGTTCGCCGCCGTCGATGCCGCCATTGCGCCACTGCTGTGGGCCGCCCTGTCTTGTGAAGTGGCGCAGCTGGCGCGACGGGTGCCACTGCCGCAGATGCGCGACGGCGAAACGGCGCACTGCCCCATGTGCGGCTGCGCGCCGGTGGCCAGCCGCATCCACACGGGCGAGCGGCAGGGCCTGCGCTATCTGCACTGCGCACTGTGCGAATGCGAGTGGCACATGGTGCGCGCCAAGTGCACCAACTGCGGCGAGGCAGGGGACCTGGATTACCTCAGCTTCGATACCGCCGAGGCGGCCGTGCGCGCAGAAGCCTGTGGCGCCTGCACCAGCTATCTCAAGGTCATCTCGCAGGAGCGCGAGCCTGCTGCCGAAACCGTGGCCGACGATCTGGCCACGCTGGTGCTCGATGACGCTGCCCAGGCGGAAGGCTTTCGGCGCAGCGGCTTCAACCCGTTCGCGCTGCCCGGCGCGTAGACACAGTTTGCGGAGGCGCTGTTGCGCAATTGCCCCACTGAGCGCAGCTACCCCTTTCCCCAGTCTGCTCAGGACACACGTATCGTGTGTGGCGTGCCCAAGCGCGTGAACTGGTTCAGGATCGCCGCGCGCACCTGAAGCTGCGTCACCTGGCGGTCGAAATCTCGGGCCATGACCCGCTCGCCCAGCAACTTGAAGCAACCCATCTTGGTTTCCACCAGGCTGCGCCGGTGGTAACCACTCCATTTCTTCCAGATCGTCCGGCCCAGGTGCCGGGTTGATCGCAAGGTTTCGTTGCGAGCCTCGACGCCCGCGCTGCTGCCTTTCCAGGTCTGCGCATTCTTGCGGGTCGGGATCACGGCGGCGGCTCCGCGTGCCGCAATCGCGGCATGACAGGCCTTGGTGTCATAGGCACCATCGCCGCTCACCGTCGCCACGGCTTCAGTCGCCGGGATCTGCGTCAGCAGCTCAGGCAGCATCGGCGCGTCGCCGATGCG
>NZ_LBNQ01000009.1 GCF_001005215.1 Lampropedia cohaerens | reverse complement strand
CGCATCGGCGACGCGCCGATGCTGCCTGAGCTGCTGACGCAGATCCCGGCAACTGAAGCCGTGGCGACGGTGAGCGGCGATGGTGCCTATGACACCAAGGCCTGTCATGTCGCGATTGCGGCACGCGGAGCCGCCGCCGTGATCCCGACCCGCAAGAATGCGCAGACCTGGAAAGGCAGCAGCGCGGGCGTCGAGGCTCGCAACGAAACCTTGCGATCAACCCGGCACCTGGGCCGGACGATCTGGAAGAAATGGAGTGGTTACCACCGGCGCAGCCTGGTGGAAACCAAGATGGGTTGCTTCAAGTTGCTGGGCGAGCGGGTCATGGCCCGAGATTTCGACCGCCAGGTGACGCAGCTTCAGGTGCGCGCGGCGATCCTGAACCAGTTCACGCGCTTGGGCACGCCACACACGATACGTGTGTTCTGAGCAGACTGGGGAAAGGGGTAGCTGCGCTCAGTGGGGCAATTGC
This sequence comes from Lampropedia cohaerens, assembly GCF_001005215.1. Lineage (GTDB taxonomy): Bacteria > Pseudomonadota > Gammaproteobacteria > Burkholderiales > Burkholderiaceae_C > Lampropedia > Lampropedia cohaerens. The sequence goes on along the minus strand of NZ_LBNQ01000009.1, from coordinate 275,408 downwards.
GCAACAGCGCCTTGCAACCCGCCACGGCAGCGCGCCCAGAAGCGACGTGCGCGGCAGAGTGATCGCACGACTTCTGAGAACCTGTCCATCCTCTTTTCATGCGTTGCTGCAGCCACAAGCCAGCAAGATGCTGACAGGGCATGGACCTTCCTCAGATAGCACCCGTGAACAGGCGTCTGAGCCGCTGCTCACTGATAGTTGCGCACATCCTCGATGACCTTGCCGTCATTGGGCAAGGTGCCAGGCGGCACGAACTGGACCTGGGCGCGCAGTTTTGTGACTTCCCGGACCGCGTCGACGATCTGCGCCGCCAGCGTGTCGCCGCCCTCTTCGGTCTCTACCTGGAGTTCCATCCGGTCGCTGGCCATCTCTCCGCTGACCACCAGCCTGGCCTTGCCCAGTTGTGGAAAGCGCCGCACGATCTCGGCGATCTGCTCCGGATGCACAAACATGCCGCGTACCTTGGTGGTCTGGTCCGCACGGCCCAGCCACCCGCGGATGCGGGTGTTGGTGCGCCCGCTCGGGCAGGCGCCGGGCAGGATGGCCGATAGATCACCGGTACCAAAGCGAATCAACGGGTAATCTGGATTGAGGGTGGTGACCACGACCTCGCCAACCTCCCCATCCGGCACCGGATCGTCCGTTCCCGGGCGCACGATTTCAAGGATGACGTGTTCATCCAGCACCAAACCTTCGCGCGCCTCGGTTTCGTACGCAATCAGGCCCACGTCGGCGGTGGCGTAGCACTGGTAGGCGGCGATGCCGTGTTGCGAGAACCAGTCGCGCAGGGACGGCGCAAACGCCTCGCCCGATACCAGTGCCTTGCGCAGGCTCGTGGTGTCCGCGTTCATCTGCTGGGCCTTTTCCACCAGCAGTTTCAGAAAGCTGGGTGTGCCGACGTAGCCTGCAGGACGCAGCTCGGCAATGACCTGCAGCTGCTGCTCGGTCTGGCCCGTGCCACCTGGAAAGACGGTACAGCCAAGCGCATGCGCGCCCGTTTCCATCATCGCACCCGCCGGAGTGAAGTGATAGCTGAAGCAGTTATGCACGAGCTCGCCTGCCCGAAATCCCGCCGCGCGCAAAGCGCGTGCCATGCGCCAGTAGTCTGCACGCCCGCCCTCTGGTTCATAAATGGGGCCGGGGCTGGCGAACACACGCGGCATGGCAGGGCCAAAGCCAATGGCCGCAAAGCCGCCGAAGGCATCGCTGGCACGACGCGCCTTCTGCTGCGCCAGCAGCTGTGACTTGCGCGTCACCGGCAGTTGCGCCAAGGCTGCGCGGCTGCTGATGCTGGCGGCGTCGATGCCTGCCAGTTTTTCCGCCATGGCGGGGCTGTTTCGCTGTGCATGGGCGATCTGAGTGGGCAGGGCCGCCATCAGCGCATGCTCGCGCTCCTGTGGTGCGCGGGTTTCCAGGGCGTCAAGGGAGGGGATCATGGGATTGAAGGCTCCAATGTGGGAGGACAAGTCGCGCCGCTACGCGGCTTAGAACCTGTTTACGATCTTTTCATGCGCCGCGTTGCCTCACCAGGCGATGCGATGCAAGGCGCAAACCGCAGTCGGGCTGGTGGCCCGACGAGGATTTGCAACGCCGCAGCGTGCGTCTGGCGAGGCAACCCCAAGGGGGCAGCCAGGCAAAGGCACACCGGACAGCGTTGCTCGCCTTGCGCAGACGCCCAGTCTGGGCTGCGGCAGGCGCCTTGCCCGCCGCGCCTTTGCCTGACTGCGCGGCGCATGAAAAGATCGTAAACAGGTTCTTAGGCAAGCCAGCGCTTGCGGCGCTTGTAGCTTTTGACATCGCGAAAGCTCTTGCGGCCGTCTCCCCCCATGCCGAGGTAGAACTCCTTGACATCTGCATTGCCCGCCAGCTCCTGCGCTTGGCCGTCCATGACAATGCGGCCGGATTCCATGATGTAGCCATAGTCGGCGTACTTCAGGGCCATGTTGGTGTTTTGTTCGGCAAGCAGGAACGTGACCTTCTCGCGGGCATTGAGATCCTTGACGATGTGAAAAACCTCATCGACGATCTGCGGTGCCAGCCCCATTGACGGTTCATCAAGCAACACCAGTGAGGGATTGGTCATCAGTGCCCGGCCAATGGCACACATTTGTTGCTCGCCCCCCGAGGTATAAGCCGCCTGCGAGTTACGGCGCGTCTTCAAACGCGGAAAGTAGGTATAGACCTTCTCCAGATTGGCGGCAATTTCTGCCTTGTCCCTGCGGGTGTAGCTGCCCGTCAGCAGATTTTCCTCGATGGTCAGGTGGGCAAAACAATGGCGCCCCTCCATCACCTGCACGACGCCGCGCGCAACCAGATCGGCGGGCGAGCGGTTCTCGATGCGCTCGCCGCGCAGTTCAATGGTGCCCTTGGTGACCTCGCCGCGCTCGGCCTTGAGCAGATTGGAGATGGCCCGCAACGTCGTGGTCTTGCCCGCACCATTGCCGCCAAGCAGCGCGACGATGCCACCCTCAGGTACCTGCAGGGACACGCCCTTGAGCACCAGAATGACGTGGTTGTAGATCACCTCGATGCCATTGACCTGCAGGATGGGAGCAGTCTGGGCTTTGGATCGATCGGGGACGGATTCCGCATGGGGCATGGCGTTTCCTCATTCAGCCGTTAAGGGCGCAGGCATTGCGCAGGGACAGCGCTGCCAGCAGTTGCGGTGTGTGCCGGACCGCGGCACACACCGAGGTAAATCACTCCACTGCACTGCAGTCGCGCGGCGTGATGTTCTTGGCCTTGGCGTCGCGCTCGGCATACTCCTTGACCAGCGGCCCAACGATGGATTGGTCGGCCTGGTACCAGTCGGAGACGACCTCGAACTTGCTGCCATCCCACTGGGCGATGCGCGCCCAGTCCTCGCCCAGGTGGTTTTCACAACTGGTCTTGAAGGGGCGGACGATGCCGTCAAAACCCAGCTCCTGGATGCGTTCCTGCGTCAGATCCAGGTTCTCAAAACCCCAGCGCACCTGCTCGGGCGTGACGGTCTTGGTGCCGAACTTTTCCTGCGCGGTGCGGATGGCCTCGACCTGAAGCATGGCGATGACCATGCCGCGCGTATGCGCGAGCTGACCGAGAATATCCGCTGACGCGGCACTGCCCTGCCCCTTGTCATAAAGCTCTGCCTTGATGGCGTCGTGCACCGGACCGCGCGCAGCCGTGTTGTGCAGCGTCACGGTGTTGTAACCCTTGGCGCCCTGCCCGATTTCGCGCACATCATGGTCGGAGCCGCCCCACCAGATGGCATAGATCCTGTCACGCGCATAGCCGGTGGCCTGCGCCTCGCGCACGGCGGTGGGCGTCATCACGCCAGCGCTCCAAAGCAATGTGTAGTCAGGGCGACGCTGGCGAATCTGCAGCCAGGTGGACTTCTGCTCGACACCGGGAGCGGTAACCGGCAGCAATATCAGCTCAAAACCTTCCTTCTTCGCACGTGCCTGCAACAGCGGAATGGGCTCCTTGCCGTAGGGCGAGTCGTGGTAAACCAGCGCAATTTTCTTGCCCTGCAGGCTGCCGCCCTCTTTCTTCAGAATGTCCTGAATCATGGCATCGGCCGCCGTCCAGTACGTGCCAAGCAGCGGAAAGTTCCACTCGTAAACCCTGCCGTCGACGGATTGCGACAGGCCGTAACCGGGCGTGAACACCGGCATCTTGTCACCGGGCGCGCGGTCGCTGACGGCGAATGTGATGCCGGTTGACTGCGTGTCGAAACCCGGCGCTCCACCATGCTGATCCTTCAGGCGTTCATAGCACTCGACGCCGCGCGCGGTGTCGTAGGCGGTCTCGCACTCCTCGTAGCGGATCTGCACGCCGTTGATGCCGCCGCGCGCGTTGACCAGCTTGTAGTAGTCCAGCTTGCCGTCGGCCCAGGGCACGCCCAGCGGGGCGAACTGCCCGGTGCGGTAAACCAGTGCCGGAATGTACTGCTCCTGCGCCACGACACTGGTGGCCAGAAACCCGTGAGCGCAGACCACGGTGGCAGCTGCGGCGATGATGCGGTGTCTCCATTGCATGTCTTGTCTCCTTGTCGAACTCCATTGCCAAAGCCTTGCGGCTGGTTGCATCGCGGCAGGCTATGCATGCCGACCGCCGTGCACGTCACGTCGGCACTGTCCGCTCAGTGCGGGAAGGGCCAGACGCGCAGCTTCTGCCTGGCCGTGCCCCACAGCCTGGCCAGGCCGTGCGGTTCGACGATCAGGAAGAAGACGATCAGGGCACCGAAGATCATGTGCTCCAGATAACTCAGCGTCGCCGTTGACAACGGCACACCCAGCGCATGCGGCAGCAGCGTCAGCGCCAGTGGCAGCATCACGAAGAAGGCCGCGCCGAAGAAGGCACCGGCAATCGAGCCCAGCCCGCCGATGATGACCATGAACAGCAGCTTGAGCGACATGTCCAGATTGAAAGCGGCAGGCTCCCATGCACCGAGGTGCACCATGCCCCACAGCGCACCAGCAACACCGACGATGAAGGCACTGACAGCAAACGCACTGAGCTTGGCGTAGACAGGGCGGATGCCGATGACGGCCGCGGCCACATCCATGTCGCGGATGGCCATCCATTCACGGCCTATGGCGCCGCGCACGAGATTCTTCGCCAGCAGCGCCATGACGCACAGGATGGCCAGGCAAAACAGGTATTTCTCCATCGGCGTATGAATGTGCCAGCCCAACACCTGCAGCTCGCGCGCGCTGACCGAGCCTGACGATGAGTGGTTGGTGACCCAGGCCGCGCGGCTAGCCAGCCAGTCCATGAAGAACTGCGCCGCCAGCGTGGCCACCGCGAGATACAGACCGCGAATACGCAGGCTGGGAATGCCAAACACCACCCCGAACAGCATCGCGACGAAACCGCCGCCGAGGATGCACACCAGCAACGGCATGCCATCGATGCGTACCTGCAGGTTGTATGCGGCATAGGCGCCAACGGCCATGAAGGCGCCGGTGCCCAGCGAAATCTGCCCGCAGTACCCCACCAGGATATTCAAGCCCAGCGCCGCCAGGGCGAGAATCACAAAGGGAATCAACACTGCCTGGTAGAAGTAGTTCGTGGCCAGCAGCGGTACGCCAACGAATGCGGCAGCGACCAGCAACAGCATCGCATAGCGGTCCTGCGCGACGGGAAAGATCTGCTGATCGGCACGGTAGCTGGTCTTGAACTGGCCGTTTTCACGATAGAACATGGTGTGCTCCCTTGCCCGTCAAACGCGGTCGATGATCTTGTCGCCAAACAGCCCCTGCGGCCGGATCAGCAGAAAGGCCAGCGCCAGCACGTACGCGAACCAGTTCTCGATGCCTCCGCCGAGAAACGGCCCGAGGTAGATCTCCGAGAGCTTCTCGCCCAGCCCGATGATGAGTCCGCCGACAATCGCGCCAGGCACCGATGTCAGGCCACCGAGGATGACCACCGGCAGCGCCTTCATGGCCACCAATGACAGCGAAAACTGCACACCCGCCTTGGAGCCCCAGATGATGCCGGTCACCAGTGCCACGCCGCCAGCCACAGCCCAGACGATGACCCAGATGCGCGACAACGCAATGCCGATGGATTGCGCCGCCTGATGGTCGTCGGCAACGGCACGCAGCGCCCGGCCAGTGCGCGTCCTCTGAAAGAACAGCGACAGCACGGCCACCAGCACCATAGCGATGAGCGCGGCGTACAGGTCCTCCTTGTTGACCATCACACCGCCCTCGAACAGGTTCTCGAAGATGAACACCGGATCCTTGGGCATGCCCACATCGATGCCGTATACCCCGCTGCCATAAAGCAGCGGGCCCAGCCCATCAAGAAAGTAGGCGATACCCAGCGTCGCCATCAACAGCGCAATCGGCTCCTGCCCCACCAGGTGGCGCAAGGCCAGCCGCTCAATCAGCCAGGCCACCACCACCATCGCGGCCATGGCGATCAGCATGGCCAGCAGCAGCGTCCACCAGCTCGATGCCACGCCGAACCAGCCTGGAATCCATTCGGAAAAGCGTGCCATCGTCAGTGCCGCGAACAGCACCATTGCACCCTGCGCGAAGTTGAATACGCCCGAGGCCTTGAAGATCAGCACAAACCCCAGCGCCACCAGCGCGTAAAGCATGCCGGTCATCAGCCCGCCGAGCACGGCTTCGATGAAAAATCCCATGGTCTTGCTCCCGCTCAGTGCGCCGTGCCGAGATAGGCTCGGATCACGTCGTCGTTGTTGCGAACGTCCTCGGGCGTGCCGTCGCCGATCTTCTTGCCATAGTCCAGCACCACCACACGATCGGAGATGTCCATCACCACACCCATGTCGTGCTCGATCAGCACGATGGTGGTGCCGAACTCTTCGTTGATCTCCAGGATGAAGCGGCACATGTCCTGCTTTTCCTCGATGTTCATGCCTGCCATCGGCTCATCGAGCAGCAACACCTGCGGCTGCATCGCCAGGGCGCGCCCCAGGTCGACACGTTTTTGCAGGCCATAGGGCAGCTGACCCACGGGCGTCTTGCGCCAGGCCTGGATTTCCAGGAAATCGATGATCTTCTCGACAAATGCGCGGTGCCTGATTTCCTCGCGCTCGGCTGGGCCGATACGCAGGGCTTGCAGCAAGATGTTGCTCTTGATCTGCAGATTGCGCCCCGTCATGATGTTGTCGATCACGCTCATGCCCTTGAACAGCGCCAGATTCTGGAAGGTGCGCGCCACGCCCATTTCCGCGACCTGCCGTGGGTTCATGTGCGAGAAGGTCCTGCCTCGGAACGTGATGCGGCCCTCGGTGGGCGTGTAGACGCCGTTGATGCAGTTGAGCATGGAGCTCTTGCCCGCACCGTTGGGGCCGATGATGGCGCGGATCTCATGCTCGCGCACGTCGAAGGAAATGTCCGTCAGCGCCTGCACACCACCGAAGCGCAGGGCGATGTTGCGGATATCCAGGATGACGTCACCGATGTGTCTGCGCTGCATGCTCAGGCCGCCTTTCTGCTGCTTGCCGCGAAGGTGGGCGCATCCAGAATCGCCAGATTGGCGCTGACGCTGCCGGTGCGGCCATCCTCGAACTTCACCTGCGTCTCAATGAACTGCTCGCGCTTGCCGCTGTAGAGCGCTTCGATCAACACCGCGTACTTCTCGGCCACGAACTTGCGGCGGATCTTGCGCGTGCGGGTCAGCTCGTCATCGTCCGGATCGAGCTCCTTGTGCAGCACGAGAAAACGCTGCACCTGCGCTGCCGCCATGCCTTCCTCGCTGGCCAGTTCGCGGTTGACTTGCGCCACGCACTCTCCGATCATTTCCAGCACCGCAGGCTTGCCCGCCAGGTCCACGTAGCCCGCATAGGGCAGACCGCGCTTTTCCGCCCAGTTGCCGACCGCCTCAAAGTCGATATTGATGAAGGCGCACACCGCTTCCTGATCGTGGCCCCAGCACACCGCTTCCTTGATCTGCGGGAAGAACTTGAGCTTGTTCTCAATATAGTTGGGCGCAAACATGGCACCGCCGTGCAGGCGGCCAACGTCCTTGGCGCGATCGATGATGCGCAGCTGCCCGTCGCCGTCCAGCACCCCGGCGTCACCGGTCAGGAACCACCCTTCTTCGTTGATGACCTCGGCGGTCGCATCCGGGCGCTTGTAGTACTCCTTGAGTACCGACACCCCCTTGACCTGCACCTCACCGCTGTCGGCAATCCGCAGCGTCATGCCGGGTGCGGCCTCGCCCACCGTGTTGAGCTTGACGCGGCCGTTGCGCTGCAGGCACACGTAGGCGCAGGTCTCCGTCTGCCCGTAGAACTGCTTGAGATTGATGCCGATGGAGCGGTAGAACTTGAACAGCTCCGGTCCGATGGCTGCGCCGGCCGTGTAGGCCACGCGGATGCGCGAAAAGCCCATGACGTTGCGCAACGGTCCATAGACGAGGAAGTTGCCCAGCCAGTACTTCAGCCGGTCGAGCAGGGCCACCGGCTTGCCATCGAGCAGATCTGCGCCGACACGCTGCGCCAGTGCCATCGCCTGCGCGTACATCCAGCGCTTGGGCCGCGCCGCGTCTTCCATGCGGATGGATACGCTGGTGAGCAGCCCTTCAAACACCCGCGGCGGTGCAAAGTAGTAGCTTGGCCCGATCTCCTGCAGGTCGATCTGCACGGTGGCCGAGGACTCCGGACAGTTGATGGTGTAGCCCACCACCAGCCACTGCGCCACCGAGAAGAGATGGTCGCCGACCCATGCCGGCGGCAGGTAGGAGATGACGTTGTCGCGTGGCTGTAAGCCGTCCACTTGCGCTGCGCCAGCGGCGGCGGAGGCGAACGCGCGGTGCGTCTGGCACACACCCTTGGGCTTTCCGGTGGTCCCGGACGTGTAGAGAATGACCGAGACGTCATCGGCATCGCCAGCGGCCACCAGCGCATCCAATGCGCCGGGATGGTCCGCATCCCACTTTGCACCCAGCGCAAGCAGCTGCTGCACGCTGAGCAGCCCCGGCTGGTCATAGCCGCGCAGGCCACGCGGGTCGTCGTAGATGATGGTCGCCAGATCAGGATAGCTGGCGCGCACTTCCAGCATCTTGTCGACCTGCTCCTGGTCTTCCGCAAGCACGATCGTGGCACCCGTATCCGCCAGCACATAGGCCATTTCGGCTGCCACCGCGTCCTGGTACATCGGCACCGGCACGGCGCGCAGCGACTGGGCCGCCAGAAAACTCATGTACGCATAGGGGCGGTTGCCCGATACCAGCGCCAGATTCTGGCCCTGCGTCAGTCCCAGCGAGGCCAGGCCACAGGCCATCTGCCGCACGCACTGCGCCACCTCCGCCCAGCTCCAGGTCTGCCAGATGCCGTACTCCTTCTCCCGGATTGCCGGATCATTCGGGCGCTGGCTGGCGTGTTGTGCCAGCAGCCGCGGGAAGGTTGTCTCCATGTTCCCTGCCTTTCTTCATGTGAGCCGCCGTCCGATCTGCGTCGGACCGATGCCGGGGGCGCAAGCGCCGCCTCGAGCAGCATGCCCCCATGGTAGGAAGCGCTTTGACGTTTTTTTGTCCTTATAGCGACATTCATGGGAAAACCCTAGACAGGTTTTACCCTTGTGCGGCGCACCGCAGGCCAGCGTCCGTTATACGGTTGTCGCACAGCAGCGGACGACGTGAACCCGCCTTTCCTGGCGGAGTGGTTTCCTGCAGAGTGCCTCCCGCTACGTTGCTGCCTTTTTCAAACAACAGCGCCAAACTGTTCCACACCCGAAAGTCCATGCATCCAACCGCCTGCGCACCGCTGCAGCGCATGCTGCAAACCCGCCGCCATGCCACCCCTGGCGAACTGCACGCCATTGCCTGGTTCAGTCAGCTCAAGCCGACCGAGCAGCGATTGGCCGAGCGCGCCCTGGAAATCGGCCAGGTGCGTCAGGGCGATTTCGTCTGCATGGCGGGAAAGCCCGTGCGGGCTTGGCTGGGCGTCATTGATGGATTACTGAAGATGAGCAACAGCCGCGCCGACGGCAGCAGCATCAGTTATGCCGGCCTGCCCTCGGGATCCTGGTTCGGCGAAGGCACCTGCCTTAAGCGTGAGGCCTACCGCTACGACATCCTGGCATTGCGCACCAGTACGATTGCGGCGCTGCCGCTGGAGGCGTTTCATGAGCTGGTGAACCGCTCCATCGCCTTCAACCGCTTCATCATGCTGCAGCTCAACGAGCGTGTCGGCCAGTTCATCAGCGGTATGGAAATTGACCGCCTGGCCAACACCGACGCGCGCGTGGCGCGTTCGCTGGCTGCGCTGGTGCATCCGGTGCTGGCACCAGCGCCTGGCAATACGCTGCGCATCACCCAGCAGGAACTGGCCCAGCTGATCGGACTGTCGCGCCAGCGCGTGAACGTGGCGCTGGTGCGGCTGCAAAAGCAGGGACTGGTCATGCTGGAGTATGGCGGGCTGCGGGTACTCGACGCAGCAGCCCTGCGTGACTACGGGTGATGCCAGGAGCCGCGCCCCCGGTATGGCCCACCGTACACATGAGAAAGACTGACGCACTTATGCACATCCGTAGCCAGCACGTGCAACCGTCAGCCGTCTGTACGCCGACCCGGCATCCCCCAGCAGGGCTTTCCGCCGCACGCGCATAAGTCATTGATTCAACTCAATGGCACCGCAATGGTGACCACTGCCTAAATATGCAGCAAATCATCTCCGACGCTTGTCGGTCATGCATTTGTCACGCACATGCACGCCTTGTCCACAAAGTTATCCACATGTTTCGTGGACAACCAGGAATTGCTTCAGAAAATCATGTGCTTAGCGCCGATTATTGGCGTGATGGCGCAGAACCGCTTCAGCGCCGACCGCCAGAGCGGTTCAACTCATCCAGGTCCGGCCCCGTGGAGGCGCGCAGCACGACGCGCCGGGCATCGAGCACGGCGGTGAACATGCCGCTGCTGGTCGGATCCGGGCGATAACGCCAGCTGACGTGGTGCTCCTGCGCCAGCGGATACCACACATCGCGAGCCGGTTTGCCCAGCATGCGGCGCACCTGGTCGTAGTGCATGCCCGGCCGGACCTTGGCGAACTCCTCTGGGGTCAGCACCTGGCGCACCTGCTGCAGCCGGCCGTTGGCGTCAAGCGTGATCATGTAGTTCACATGGCCTGCCGGCTGCCGGTTGTACTCAAAGGTGCGCACGCCTGCGCCATCGTCCCACACCATGTCGGGCGTGCCCATGGCATCACGCAAATCCGCCTCGGTCGATTCGCCAACCTTGAGTTTGTCCAGCGCAATCGGATCGCATGCCGCCAGCGCCAGTGTCAGTGCGAATGCCACCGCAGCGCCTGCCAGTCGGCTGGTTCTCCGCCAATAATTCGCGGCCATTACAATGCGCATCGCCCACAACCCCTTTCTGGTGATCCAGAGCCCTGGCAGTAGCAGTGCCGGTGCGGGCTCTCACGATGAAACAACCCGGTGAAGTCTATGTCCATTTTCCAACGGCCCCACTACAAATCGGAAGTCACCCAATTCATCGAACATCTCAAGAAGGAGCGGCCTTACCTGGACCAGCAACAGCAGCAAGGCCGCGCCCTGCTGTGGGACAAGGATGTCAACCCACGCATCTGGCGTGAGTACCGCGCCGCCGAAGTTCCTCCCAAGCCCTACCCCTACCAGCCAGAGTCGGTGCAGGAAAGCAGCGCGGAGCCGAGCTGAGTGCCTTGCCCTAAAGCCGCGTGACGCCCACCGAGCAGCTTCCGGATGAAGCGTCGCAGCACGCCGATGGCAGTGCTGCCGTCGTTGAGCGCCTGCAAGCCATCGAGGAGGCCGAACAGGCCCAGGCGGCTGCGCTGGCCAGACTGTACGGCCAGCCCCTGTTCGAGCTGCCTGCGGATCTCTACATCCCGCCCGATGCGCTGGAAGTGTTTCTGGAAGCCTTCGAAGGCCCGCTGGACCTGCTGCTGTACCTGATCCGCAAGCAGAACTTCAACATTCTCGACATTCCCATGGTGCCGCTGACGCAGCAGTACATGGGCTATGTGCAGGAAATCCGCAACCGCAACCTCGAACTGGCCGCCGAGTACCTGCTCATGGCGGCCATGCTGATCGAGATCAAGTCCCGCATGCTGCTGCCGCGCCCCCCCAGCGTGCAGGAGGAGGAGGCCGAAGACCCCCGCGCGCAGCTGGTGCGTCGGCTCATCGAGTACGAAAAGACCAAGCTTGCCGCCCAGTCCCTGGCCGCGCTGCCCCAGCGCGGGCGCGATTTCTGGGTCAGCCAGGCGCATCTGGCACTGGAGGTGGCGACAATGCCGCCGACCGTGCACCCGGACGATCTGCGGCGCGCCTGGCAGGCCATCGTGCAGCGCAGCAAACTGGTAGCGCACCACACCATCACGCGGGAAAAGTTGAGCGTGCGCGAGTTCATGACGCACGTGCTACGGGATCTGCAACACAAGCCCTACGTGCCTTTCGAGGCGCTGTTTCGCCCCGAGCAGGGCATGGCCGTGCTGGTGGTAACGTTCATCGCCATGCTGGAGCTGGCCAAGGAAACGCTCATCGAGATCACCCAGGCCGAGGCCTTCGCCCCCATCTACGTGATTGCACGCAGCCAGCTCGACACACCGGGGCAAACCGCCGAGCCCGTCAATCCCCTTGACGAGGAACGGGACTAACATAGCGCGCTACAGGACGACATAGACACCGCAGGAATCGCCATGGGAAACAGAGTCCGAGCCAATGCCAATGCATCGCACGAACGCCGCGACAGCGGCCTCCACACCGGCTGGTGGATCGCCGCCATCGTGGTCATCGTGATTGCAGCGGCAGCCTGGTGGCTCTGGCAGGCGCCGCAGTGGCGCACCCGCATCGTCGAGACGGTGCAACAGAGCCTTGGTCTTGCCACTCAGGAGCCCGCGCAGCCCGGCCCCGTCACAACCGCCGAAAACGCCGCGGCGCCCGCTGCGCAGGCAACCGTCGATGCCGCCTTGCCGCAGGCACCCGAGAACCCTGCCCCCCTGCATCCGCTGGAACCGTTGGAGGCGCAGGCGCCTGCCGCCGAATCCACTGCCGCCGCGCTGCCGCCGCTAGAGGCATCCGATGGCGATCTGCAAGCCACCCTCACACGCCTGGCAGGGGATACGCGCGTTGCCACGCTGGTTCGCGGCGACCAGCTCGTGCGGCGCATCGTCGCCACGGTAGATAACCTGCCCTCGCAGCGCGCGCCCACGCAGATGTGGCCGGTGCACCCGACCGCGCCGCGCTTTACGGTCGATGACAGTGGCGGCGAGGCCGACACCTTCATCGCCCCTGCCAACAGTGCGCGCTATGCCCCTGCGGTGGCGCTGTTCACGCGGCTGGACATGCAGCAGCTGGCGCGCGAGTACCGCCGCTACTACCCCCTGTTTCAGCAGGCCTACGAGGAGCTCGGCTATCCCGACCGCTACTTCAACGACCGCCTGGTTGCGGTGATCGACCACCTTCTCCAGGCGCCCGAGCCCGTTGCTCCGCGCGTGCGGTTGATGCCGGTGCGCGGCGAGATCGTCTCCCAACAACCCTGGGTGCGCTACGAATTCGAGGATCCGCAGCTCGAAGCCCTGTCGGCCGGCCAGAAAATCCTGGTGCGCATGGGGCCGGAGAATGCGCGCCGCGTCAAAAGTCAGCTGCGCGCGCTGCGTGCGGCCATTACCGCTGCAGCGCCTGCCAACCAGTCCGCCGCGCCATAGCGGTCAGCCTCGCGGATGGTGCGCCGCATGCAGCGTCTTGAGGCGCTCGCGCGCCACATGGGTGTAGATCGTGGTCGTGGAAATGTCGGTATGCCCGAGCAGCAGCTGTACCGCCCGCAGGTCCGCGCCATGGTTGAGTAGATGGGTGGCAAACGCATGACGCAGCGTATGCGGTGACAGCGGCTTGGTGATGCCCGCCTGCAGGGCGTATTTCTTGACCAGCAGCCAGAACATCACCCGGCTCATCGCCTGGCCGCGCACGGTCACGAACATGTCGTCGCTGGTGCGACCGGCCAGGATCTGCCCCCGCGCATCGGCCAGGTAGCGGCCAAGCCACTGCTGCGCCACTGCGCCAAATGGCACCAGACGCTCCTTGCGCCCCTTGCCGGTGACCTGCAAGACGCCATCGGTCAGCCGCAACTGGTAGGTCTTGAGCGCCACCAGCTCACTGACCCTCAGCCCGCTGGCGTACATGAGCTCCAGCATGGCGCGGTCGCGCAGGCCAAGCGGCGTAGCCACATCCGGCGCTGCCAGAAGGGCTTCGACCTCGGCTTCCGTCATGGTCTTGGGCAGTCGCACGCCCTGACGCGCCGCCTGGGCGCGCGCCGTCGGGTCATCGGTGCGCAGTCCCTCGCGGTAGGCCCAGCGGAAGAAGCGCTTGAAGACGGTCAGCCGCCGGTTGGCGGTGCTGGCCTTGCTGGCGTCATGGCGCGCTGCGAAGTAGGCATGCACATCCTGCTCGGACACGGCAAGCAGCGGCCTGGCTCCGCCCTCGGCCGCCAGCCACTGGGCAAACAGTTCAAGATCCTTGCGATAGGCGTACAGCGTGTTGCGCGCCAGCCCCTCATGCAGCCACAGTGCATCAATGAAGCGGTCAATCAACGCCTGATTGTCCTCCGCAGAAGGCATGGCAGAACTTGGCAAGGGCATGTACTCCGGTAGCGAAGCTGCCAAGGTTAGCGCAAACCGGCTCAGGTGCGACGACCGGCGCTGGCGCCAGCCGCGCAGCGGCTACTCCAGCTTGAGTTGCTGCCGTTGCACCACATCCTTGTAAACCGCGTATTCCTGCCGGATCTGTTCGGCAAATTCCTCCGGGGAGTTGGCCACCACGATCGAGCCGGTACCTTCAATGCGCTGACGCACGGCGGGGTCTTCCAGTACTTTCTTCACCGCTGCGTTGAGCCGTTGCACGATGGCATCCGGCACGCCTTTGGGTCCGAGGATGCCGTAATACGCCATGCGATTGGCCGGCTCCAGTCCCACTTCGGCAAACGTGGGAACGTCCGGCAGAGGAGCTACGCGTGCGGGCGCCGCAACGACGATGGCGCGCAGGCGCCCGCTGGTGATGAAGGGCAGTGCCGAAGGCAGGTTATCGAACATGATCGGCACCTGCCCAGCGACCGTGTCATTCAGACCCGGACCCGCGCCCCGATAGGGAATGTGCTGCATATCAAGATCCGCCAGCGACTTGAAAAGCTCGGTCTGCAGATGGCCAATGCCGCCAGTGCCCGATGACGCGTAGGAGTACTGGCCAGGCTTGGCCTGCACCTCGCGGATGAACTCCGCATAGTTCTGCGCAGGAAAGGACGGGTGCACCACCACCACGTTGGGTGTGGCGGCAATATTGATGATGGGCGTGAAGTCCTCAATCGGGTCGTAGCTGACGTTGGGATTGATGGCCGGGTTGGATGCGGTGGTGGACACGGTAGCCACACTCAGGTTGTAGCCATCCGGTTCGGCACGGGCTGCTTCCGTTGCACCGATGACGCCACCACCACCGCCACGGTTGTCAACCACGACGGACTGGCCCAGTTCACGCCCCAGCGGCTCGGCAATGGCGCGCGCGATGATGTCCGTCGTACCACCCGCTGCAAATGGAACCAGCAATTTGATGGGGCGGTTCGGATAATCTGATTGAGCCGCCCCTGTGCCTGGGGCAAGAGTGAACACTGCCACTGCGGCAGCAGCTATCCATATGCGGCGAGTGATGGTCATGGCATATCTCCCGAAAATCAGAAGCAAGACTGTTTTTTTATGCCATGCGCCTCCATTCACACAGGGTGATTACCCTTGATGACGCAATCCAAGCCTTGCCGGATCATCAAGTCAGGTTGACGGCTGACACCCCGGGACAGCACGCGCGGCGAGCGGCGATGCGGGCGCGCGCGCCCTTTGAACAGGTTCGGGTCGCGCGTACAGACGCGGCCACCTCCCACCACGCGAGCACGAACGCATACAGCGCGGAAATCAGCACGATGTCCCGCATGCGCATGTTCAAACAGTCCTCTCAAGCGTGAAGTTGCCTGATTCTCCAGCCAGACCACCTGCATGAGGTCCTGCCAACCAACAAAGGCATTTGCGCAAACGTCATCTTCATCAGGAAACCCGGCCATTACCCATGCCCAGCACTTTCCGCTAAAGTTTCACAAAGGGCCTTGGCCACCACGATGCCGCAGAGCGCCGTGCATGCCTGATGCGCTGCCAAGCAGCGCACCGAGCACCATCAAAAAACCACCAGGAGACACCATGCAGTTCAGGAATAACGTTTTCATCGTCACCGGCGGCGCTTCCGGGCTGGGAGAGGGGACGGCGCGCATGCTCGCCGGCGAAGGGGCCAGGGTCGTCATCGCCGATCTGCAGCAGGAACGGGGAGAGGCGCTTGCCGCAGAGCTGGGCGCCACCTTCGTAAAGACCGATGTAACCTCCGAGGCCGACGGACAGGCCGCCGTGGCAGCTGCCACGGCACTGGGGCGGCTGGCGGGGCTGGTCAACTGCGCCGGCATCGCACCGGCGTGCAAGACCGTGGGCAAACAGGGGCCGCACGCGCTGGAACTCTTTACCCGCACCGTAGCGATCAACCTGATCGGCAGCTTCAACATGATCCGGCTGGCTGCGGCAGCAATGGTGCACAACACGCCGGAGGAGACCGGCGAGCGCGGCGTGCTGATCTCGACGGCCAGCGTGGCGGCCTATGAAGGCCAGATCGGTCAGGCCGCCTATGCCGCGTCAAAGGCCGGCATCGTCGGCATGACGCTGCCCATCGCCCGCGACCTGGCGCGCGACGGCATCCGCAACATGACGATCGCGCCGGGCATTTTCGGCACCCCCATGCTGTTTGGGATGCCACAGCAGGTCCAGGATGCGCTGGCTGCCAGCGTGCCATTTCCAAGTCGCCTGGGCACGCCGCAGGATTTTGCCCGTCTGGTGCGCCACATCATCGAGAACGACATGCTCAACGGCGAAGTCATCCGCCTTGATGGCGCCATTCGCATGGGCGCAAAGTGACGCCACGGCACAACGCGCCGACACATGCGGCGCCGTTTGCGTTACGATATGTTTTTCAACTTTGGGCACCCCAGGCGCCAAGTGGTAATCGCCCACTACGGCCTGAAGCTTGCGCGCTGCCCGACATCCGTCCATGGAACCTCCCAGTTGCCGGTCTGACTCTTTTCTTGCCAACCCCATATTGCACGCGGCGTCCATCCGGCTACGCCTGCGGTCCGGAACAGCGTCCGCGCTTCCTGCCAGCCACGTTCTGGCCTGCGCGCTGCAGCAAGGAGGCACACCATGGAAGTGCTGATCCTCATCGGACTGATTCTGCTCAACGGCATCTTCGCCATGTCCGAGATTGCTCTTGTAACGGCCCGCCGCGCCAGACTGCAGGCGCGCGCCGAAGAGGGTGACAAAGCTGCCAAGGTGGCGCTCAAGCTGGGCGAGGATCCGACCCGCTTTCTCTCCACCATCCAGATCGGCATCACCTCCATCGGGCTGCTCAGCGGCATCGTCGGTGAGGCCGCATTGGCTGGCCCGCTGGCAATCTGGATGCAGGGCGCGCTGGGTGTGCCAGCAGGCACGGCCAGCGTGGTGTCAACGGCCATCGTGGTGCTGGGCGTCACGTACTTTTCCATCGTCGTGGGCGAGCTGGTGCCCAAGCGGCTCGGCCAGATATCGCCGGAGCCGATCGCGCGCATCGTCGCCCGCCCGATCCAGATTCTGGCGGCCATCACCCGCCCGTTCGTGTGGCTGCTGTCGTTTTCCACCAATGCACTGCTGAAGATGCTGGGCGCCAAGCAGGCGGCCGGCGGTGGCGTGACAGAGGAGGAAATCCACGCCATGCTGGCCGAGGGCTCACAATCTGGCGCCATCGACCAGAGCGAGCACGACATCGTGCGCAACGTGTTCCGGCTCGATGGCCGCGAGGTCGGCTCGCTAATGACACCGCGCACCGAGATTGTCTACATCGACCTGCAAAACAGCGACGACGACAACCTCAAGACCATGATCGAGTCCGGCCACACGCGTTTCCCGGTCTGCGACGGCGGCCTCGATCACATTCTGGGCTACATCCACGCCAAGCAGGTCCTGGCCCGCGTGGCCAGTGGTCAGCGCCCGGACTTCGCACGCGATCTGCACACCTGTCTGTACGTACCTGAGACTCTCACGGGCATGGCGCTGCTGGCGCAGTTCCGCGCCAACAGCCTGCAAATGGCTTTTGTGGTTGATGAATACGGGGAAACCGAAGGCATCGTCACCCTGCAGGACGTGACCGAGGCGCTGACCGGGGAATTCGCCTCGCGCGACGTTGACGATGCCTGGGCCCGCCAGCTTGAGGACGGCAGCTGGCTGCTCTACGGCACGATTCCGAATGTCGAGCTCAAGGATCGGCTGGGACTGCACGCCGTGCCGGAGGAAGAGCGCGGCCACTACAACACACTCAGCGGCATGTTCATGCTGCTGCTCGAACGGATTCCACAGGTGGGCGACTCCATCGAATGGGAGGGCTGGCGGTTCACTGTCTCGGAGATGGATGGCAAGATGGTCGAACGCGTCACCGCGGTGCGCATACAACCTGGCGCACCGGCGCCCACGACAGCACCGGCAACCGATGCTGCAGCCTCGCAAGACTGACGCTCGCAGCTTGTACAGGGCGCGCCGATACTGACGACGCGCCCACCCGCAGAATGCCCCTCATGACTGAAGTCGCTGGTGCGCTCCCCGACACCTCTGCCGCCGAGGATGCGCCTGTACCGGATGTGCTGCGCATTGCCACCTACAACATCCACAAGGGTGTACAGGGGCTTGGGCCGCTGAGCCGGCTGGAGATCGGCAACCTGGGGCTGGCCATTGAGCAGTTGGACGCTGACATCATCTGCCTGCAGGAGGTGCGCAAGCAAAACCTCTGGGGCCAGGCGCGCTTTCGAGACTGGCCGCAGTTGCCGCAAGCGCAGTACCTGGCACCGGAAGGCTACGAGGCGGTCTACTACACCAATGCGGTCACCCGCCACGGTGAGCACGGCAATGCCCTGCTGACGCGCTGGCCGGTGCTGCGCTCGCAGCAGCGCGACATCTCCGACCACCGCCTGGAACAGCGCGGCATCCTGCACGCAGAGGTCAACGTTGCCGGTCGCAGCGTGCATGTGCTGGTGGTGCATCTCGGCCTGATCCACATCAGCCGACTGCGGCAGGTCGCGATGATTCGCGAGTTCGTGCGCGAGGAAATCCCGCCCGATGCGGCCGTGATCGTCGCCGGCGACTTCAACGACTGGGGCGACCAGACCGGCATGCTGCTGCGCGAGACCGGTTTTACCGAATACGACGGGCACCGTGCCTTCACGTATCCATCGCGCCTGCCGGTGGTGCAGCTTGATCGCATCTTCGTGCGCCGCCTGGTGCCGCGCTCGGTGTTCGTGCCGCGCGGACGAATCTGGTGGCGCATGTCCGACCACCTGCCGCTGGTGGCCGATTTCTCCTTTGCGGCACCTTGACAGCCTATGCGGCGACAATCGCCCTTTTGGCCTTAGAACCTGTTGACGATCTTTTCATGCACCGCGTGGCCTCACCAGGGGATGCGCAGCAAGGCGCAAACCGCAGTCGGACTGGTGGCCCGACGAGGATTGGCAACGCCGCAGCGTGCGTCTGGCGAGGCAACCCCAAGGGCAGCCAGGCAAAGGCGCATGAAAAGATCGTAAACAGGTTCTTAGACCAGCGCTTAATTCAGCGCCTGCCCCGTGCAGCCAAACAACCAGGCAAACCCGACCATGAGTGTTGAATCCGCTTACCGCAAGGTACTCGCCGAACGCGGCTATCAGGAAGATCCCGCCCAGCTGCGCGCCGTGGCAGCGCTGCAGCGCTGCGCCGAAGAATGGGGCGCCTACAAGTCCAAACGCTCCAATCGGCTGAAGAAACTGGTCAATCACCCCGACATCCCCAGAGGCGTCTACATGTATGGCGGCGTGGGCCGCGGCAAGAGCCTGCTGATGGAATGCTTTTTCCAGGAAGTGCCGATCGAACGCAAGGTGCGGCTGCACTTTCACGAGTTCATGCGTGAAGTGCACAAGGAGCTGCATGGTCTGCAAGGCACGCGTGACCCACTGGACGTGCTCGGCGCGCGCATCGCCAAGCGCTACAAGCTGATCTGCTTTGACGAGTTCCACGTTGCCGACATCACGGACGCGATGATCCTTTACCGGTTGTTGCTTGCGCTGTTTGACAACGGGGTCGGGTTCGTCACCACATCCAACTTCAAGCCCGACGAGCTCTATCCCAATGGCCTGCACCGCGATCGCATCCTGCCCGCGATCGCGTTGCTCAACGAGCGCATGGAGGTCGTCAACGTCGACAATGGCACGGACTACCGCCGCCGCACGCTGCAGCATGTGCAGCTCTACCACACACCCACCGGCGCTGCCGCCGATGCCGCGATGGAAGCCGCGTTCAACCAGCTGGCCGAGGCACCCGATGAGGAGCCGGTGATGCGCATCGAATCGCGCACCATCCCGGCACGGCGCCGCGCCGGTGGCGTGATCTGGTTCGACTTCAAGCAGCTGTGCGGTGGCCCGCGCTCGCAGAACGACTACCTGGAAATTGCCAACCAGTTCCACACCGTGCTGGTCTCGGACATTCCGCAGATGTCGGTGAACCTGGCCTCCGAGGCACGGCGCTTCACCTGGCTGGTGGACGTGCTCTACGACCGCAGCGTCAAGCTCATTGCCTCCGCACAGGTGCCGCCCGAGCAACTGTACGTGCAGGGCCCGCTGGCGCACGAGTTCCCGCGCACCGTCTCGCGCCTGAACGAAATGCAGTCACAGGAATACCTGAGCCTGGAAAAGCGGCAGGTCGATACCAGCCTGACCTGATTTACACCGCTGCGCGTACGCGTTGGCGTATCGGGTCCGTCTGACTGTTGTCGGTCCGTGCGCCGCCCGCGGCTCAACCGTTAGGGATGCCATGCAAGAATGTCCCAGCAGCGGCACACACCGCATTTTTGCCTTATTGCGCCATGTGTGGAGGAACTTTGAACAGGTGCTCAGAACGGATAGTGGCGGGCACTGGTTTGCAGCGTGACCCAGCGCAGGTCGGTAAAGGCATCGATGCCGGCCTGACCACCAAATCGGCCCCAGCCGCTGTCCTTGACGCCGCCGAATGGCATCTGGGCCTCGTCGTGGACTGTCGCTCCGTTGACGTGACAGATGCCCAACTGGATTTGCCCTGCTACCCGCCAGCCGCGCGCAAGGTCGCCGGTGAAGATGGCGGAAGAAAGGCCATAGGCGTTGTCGTTGGCACATGCGATGGCCTGCGCTTCGCCGCGAACCCGCACGATGGGCTTGACCGGCCCGAACGACTCCTCGTGATAGATCGCCATCTCGGCCGTGACATGGTCGAGCAAAGTGGCAGGCATCAAGGTGGTATCGGCGCTGCCGCCGCACAGCAGGCGCGCGCCCTTGGCCAGGGCGTCGTCGATCAGGCGGTTGCAACGTTCCACTGTCGCCATGTCCACGACCGATCCGAGCACGACGGGCCCGTTGCGCGGATCGCCCTGCGGCAATCCCCTGACCTTGGCGACGAGCTTTTCGATGAAGGCATCGGCAATGTCCTGGTCGACGATGATGCGCTCGGTGGACATGCAGATCTGGCCAGAGTTGGCAAAGGCGCCGAATGCGACACCATTGACTGCATCGTCCAGATCGGCATCGTCGAGCACCAGCGCCGGCGCCTTGCCGCCCAGCTCCAGCACGGACGGCTTGAGGTATTTCGCACAAGTTGCGGCAATGATTTTCCCCACCCGCGTCGAGCCGGTGAAATTGACGCGTCGCAACGCCGGATGGGCAATCATCGCCTCCACGATCGGGCCAGCGTCCGCAGGGGCGTTGGTGACGAAGTTCACGACCCCGGCGGGAAACTCCGCGTCGCAAAACGCCTGCACGATTTCAGCGTGTGTGGCAGGACACACCTCGCTGCCTTTGAACACCACGGTGTTGCCGCAGGCAAGCGGCACGGCCAGGGCACGCACCCCCAGGATGAGCGGCGCATTCCATGGCGCCATACCCAGCACGACGCCGGCAGGCTGGCGCACCGCCATGGACAGCAGACCCGCCGTATCGGACGGAATGGTCTGGCCCTGGATCTGCGTGGTCAGGGCGGCGGCCTCGCGCAGCATGTTGACCGCAAGACGCACATTGAAGTCAGACCAGATGGCTGAAGCGCCCGTTTCCGCCATGATGGCCCGCGTCAGCGACGCATGCCTTGCCTGCAGTGCGTCCGCCGCCCGGTTCAGAAGGGCGCGGCGCTCCCCCGGTCCCGTCGCCGCCCACGCGCCTAATGCGTCCGCAGCGGCATCGACGGCCTTGCGGGCATCCGCCACGCTGGCAGCGGGGGCCACCGTCGCCAGCTGCTGATCGATGGGGTTTCTGCGCTCAAAGGTTCTGCCGCCTTCGGCCTGCACGCGCGTTCCGCCGATCAGCATGTCTGTCTGGGTCATGAATGTCTCCTGTGTTCTGGTTGAGAAAAAAGGCTGCAAAACTGCGGGATGCGGCACGGCTGCTGCGTGCCCCCCGAGCATCGCTCGTTAGGCGCGGTCAGACGGGCATCATCCCCTCGCGCCGCTTGGCGGCATCGGCCTGCGTAGAGGCCATGAATGCCAGCAACTGCCGCGCAGCGGGGCACCCGGGTACTGCCACGCACAATGGCAGCGGAAAAAACGGTATCGATGGCAACAGCTGTGGGCCATGGCTCCAGCACCACGATTGCGGGCCCTTGGATCAGCTCGCTCCTTTGCTGGAACCCGAGTGCCACCTGGCCTTCGGCCACCGATGCATCGACCGGCACGCCGCGCGCCGCCTGGACGAGGCGCTGGCGCACACCTGCCGCGCATCGAGAACCGGCGCCAAGCGCGTCACGCCTGAGTGCTTTGGCGCAAAATACGCCATTGCGCGCCTGAGCGAGCTCATTGCAAATCCCCTTCCATGTCCACCGTCTTCAACTTCACCTTCGTGCCGTGGTTTCGCTCCGTTGCGCCCTATATCCACAAGTTTCGGCACCAAACCTTCGTCGTCGGCGTCTGCGGCGAGGCCATTGCCGCGGGCAAGCTGCAGAATCTGGTGCAGGATCTGGCGCTGGTGCACAGCATGGGCGTGAAGATCGTGCTGGTGCATGGTTTTCGCCCGCAAGTCAACGAGCAGCTACAGGCCAAGGGCTTGCAGTCGCAGTACTACAAGGGCAACCGCATCACCGATTCCGCCGCGCTGGATGCGGCGCAGGAAGCAGCTGGGCAGCTGCGCTTTGAGATCGAGGCCTGCTTCAGCCAGGGCCTGCCCAATACGCCGATGGCCGGCTCCAAGGTGCGCGTGATCTCGGGCAACTTCATCACCGCACGGCCCATGGGCATTCTGGACGGGGTGGATTTCCAGCACACCGGCAAGGTGCGCAAGGTCGATGCCGAAGGCATCCAGCGCGCGCTGGAGATGGACTCCATCGTGCTGCTTTCGCCGTTTGGCTCCTCGCCCACGGGTGAAGCGTTCAATCTGGCTATGGAGGAAGTGGCCAGCTCCATTGCCATTGCGCTCAAGGCCGATAAGCTGATTTATGTGTGCGAGGTCCCGGGTATTCGTCGCAATCACGATCAGCCGGCCGGCGAGGACAATCCCATCATCACCGAAATGACGCTGGCCGACGCCAAGGCCCTGTTTCGCGCCGCTCCGGAAGCGGAAAAGCCCACGGACACGGGCTTTTATCTGAAATACTGCATCAAGGCCTGCGAGGGCGGCGTCGAGCGCAGCCACATCATTCCGTTTGCGGTCGATGGCTCGGTGCTGCTGGAAATCTATGTGCACGATGGCATTGGCACCATGGTGGTGGACGAGCGGCTGGAGGAGGTGCGTCAGGCCACCCCGGACGATGTGGCCGGCATCCTGCAGCTGATTGAGCCGTTCGAACAGGATGGCACGCTGGTCAAGCGCAGCCGCACGGAGATCGAGCGCGACATCAACAACTACACCATCATCGAGCACGATGGCGTGATTTTCGGCTGCGCTGCGCTGTATCCGTATCTGGAGAAAAGCACCGGGGAGATGGCCGCCGTCACCGTTTCGCCACACTCGCAAGGCCAGGGCGATGGCGAGAAGCTGCTCAAGCGCATCGAGCAGCGCGCCCGCGCCATGGGCCTCAAGAGCATCTTCGTGCTGACCACGCGCACCATGCACTGGTTCATCAAGCGCGGCTTCGAGGAAGTCGACCCGGACTGGCTGCCGCAGGCACGCAAGAACAAGTACAACTGGGACCGCAAGAGCAAGGTGCTGGTGAAGTACCTCTGAACGCCTGCTGACGCCCATCCTTTTTGTTTCACGTACCTGGAGATTCCACACCATGCAATGGCATGTCTGGCTGACCTTTTTCGCCGCCTGTTGGGTCATTGCGATCTCGCCAGGATCGGGCGCTGTGCTGTCGATGAGCCACGGCCTGGGCTATGGCTGGCGGCGCACCCTGCCCACCGTTTTCGGCCTGCAGCTTGGGCTGGCGCTGATCCTGGTGGTCGCCGGCGCTGGCGTTGGCTCGCTGCTGATCGCCTCGGAGATGGCCTTTCTGACCGTGAAGGTTGTCGGCGCGCTGTACCTGATGTATCTGGGTGTGCGCCAGTTTTTGCAAAAGCCCTCCTCGCCGCAGGACATCGCCAAGACCGAGCCTGCACTGACGGCCGACCGCCAGGCGATGCAACGCACCGGCACCCTGCCCTGGCAGCAGCGCGTGCTGACGGGCTTTTTCACCAACGCCACCAATCCCAAGGGGATTCTCTTCATGGTCGCGGTGCTGCCGCAGTTCATCGATCCGGCCCGCCCGCTGTGGCTGCAGCTGCTTGTTCTCGGTGCGACGATGTGCGCGGTCGACTCCATCGTCATGAACAGTTACGCTGCCAGCGCCAGCCTGCTGTCACAGTGGCTCAAGAGCTACCGCGCACAGCTGTGGCAAAACCGCATCTTCGGCAGCCTGCTGATGGCCATCGGCGCCGGCCTGCTGACAGTCAAGCGCGCGCAGCCGTGAGCAGCCTCGCGCGCGCATGCCATGGCAACGCTTTACCTGCGGTTTACCTCTGCGACATGCCGACGCGGCCACTTGCTGGCGATAGTGGCGCAGGCGCGCCGCAACGCCGCACCATGCTGTCAGAGGTGGCTGTGCCAGCGTGACCCTACTCCATTTTGACGACGCCTATGACTACTGCTGTGTTGATGATCGAGGACGACGAGCGCCTGGCCAGCATGGTGCGCGAGTATCTGGGCCAGTCGGGATTTGCCATCGTACACGCGCCCGATGGCAAGACGGGCCTGGAGCTGCTGCAGCGCGGGCTCGGGCAGCAACTGCCGGAGCTGGTAATCCTGGACTTGATGCTGCCTGACATGGACGGGCTGGACGTATGCCGCCAGATCCGCGCCACCCAAGGGCCCATTGCGCGTGTGCCGATCCTGATGCTTACTGCCAAGGGCGACCCGATGGATCGCGTCATCGGGTTGGAAATCGGCGCCGACGATTACCTGCCCAAACCCTTCGAGCCCCGCGAGCTGCTGGCGCGCGTGCGCGCCATCCTGCGGCGTCAGCAGGCTGGCACGTTGGCTGCGTCAGACAGCGACGTCCTGCGCTTTGGCTCGCTGGAGATCGACCGCAGCGCCCGGACGGTGTCCGTCGCCGGGCGGCCGGCGGAGCTGACCAGCTACCAGTTTGACCTGCTGGTGGCGCTGGCCGAACGCGCCGGACGCGTGCTCACGCGCGATCAGATCATGGAGGCCGTGCGCGGACGCGAGCTGGAGGCGTTCGACCGCTCCATCGACGTGCACATGGGGCGCATCCGTGCCGCCATCGAAGCCGACGTCAAGAATCCGCGCCGCATTCTGACCGTACGCGGTGTCGGCTACGTCTTCGCCAAGCAGCAGGACTGAACTACGCCACTCGCACGCCGCCCAAACCACGCACCATGGCCCTGCGCAATCCCTTCTCGCAACGCATGTACCTGCGCATTTGGCTGGCCGTGGTCGGCTGCGTAGCGGTGCTGATGCTGCTTGTCGCATGGGCCTGGAAGGTGGCAGACGAGCGCAGCGAGCGCGAGCGTGTCATCGTGCCGCGGGAAGTCGTTATTCACCGCGTCGACCAGCCAGCACCGGACATCCGCGCCATGTCGGTGTTCATCCCGACTTCCGAACCGGGCTTCTCGCTGGGCATCACGACAGAACATGGGCACGAGTACATTGCCCGCTTTGCCCCCCAGGAGCGGCGCCCCCGCCCCTCGGAGGGATGGGCGTTTCTGACTGCGCCACCGTTTGGCTACCTCTGGCTGCTGGGTCTGGTAGGCCTGTCAGTCATCATCGGTGTATTTCCCATCATCCGCCATTTGATGAAGCGGCTGGAGACCTTGCGCCTGGGAGTGCAGAAGTTCGGCGAGGGCGACCTCTCGGTACGCATTCCGGTATCCGGCAATGATGAAGTGGCGGAACTGGGCGGGCAGTTCAATGCCGCCGCAGCGCGCATTGAAACGCTGGTGCGCTCGCATAAGGCGCTGCTGGCCAATGCCTCGCACGAGCTGCGCTCACCGCTGGCACGCATCCGCATGGGGCTGGCCTTGCATGAAAACAGCCCACCATCGCCGCAAGCGGTGCAGGAAATCCAACGCAACATCGCCGAGCTCGACCAACTCATCGACGAGATCCTGCTGGCCAGTCGCCTGGACCTCGCCGAGGACGTTGCCACGCAACGCGAATTCGTGGACCTGATCGGCCTGTGTGCGGAAGAGACGGCGCGTGTGGGCGCGGAGCTGGACATAGCCGTCGCGGAACACGAGGATGCCGTGGCGGCGCTGGAGGTGCTTGCCGACGCCAAGCTGCTGCGCCGCGCCATCCGCAATCTTCTTGAAAATGCCCGCCGCTACAGCGCAGGCCCAATTACGCTCACGCTACAGCGCAGCGGCCCCACGATCGAAATACGCGTGGCCGACCGCGGTCCCGGCGTGCCGGCCGAGCAGCGCCAGCGCATCTTCGAGCCGTTCTACCGCGCACCCGGTGCGAGCGAGCGCTCGGGCGGCGTGGGGCTGGGCCTGTCATTGGTCAAGAGCATTGCCGAACACCATCACGGCAGCGTGCATTGCGAAGCGCGCGAAGGCGGCGGCGCGGTGTTCGTGCTGCGACTGCCCAAAAATTGCTGACAGCCGTTTCCGCTACAGTATCGGCAGTGGTCGCGCGCCTGCGCAGCCATTGCGCGCGACCTTCCCGCCCAGACACTTTCACCTGTTTCTCGCATGCACGTCCTCGTCACAGGAGGCGCCGGCTATATCGGCGCCCACACAGCCGTTGAACTCCTTGCCGCCGGCCACCAGGTGACCATCGTCGACAACCTCTGCAACAGCCATGCCGAGGCCATTGACCGGATCGGTGCGATTTCCGGCACCACACCCGCCTTTTTCCGAATGGACGTGCGCGACACCCCAGCCCTGCAGGCCGTGCTGCAGGGCAGCGGCATTGACGCCGTGATCCACTTTGCTGGCCTGAAGGCCGTCGGCGAAAGCGTACGCCTGCCGCTGGCGTACTACGACAACAACGTGGCCGGCAGCCTCAGCCTGCTCAAGGCCATGGACGCTGCTGGCGTGCGTACCTTCGTGTTCAGCTCCTCGGCAACCGTCTACGGCCCGGATGCCCCGGTCCCCTATCGGGAGGACATGCCGCTGGGCACGGCCTCCAATCCCTACGGCAACAGCAAAATCATGGTCGAGCGCATGCTGGTGGATCTGTGCCGGGCCGATACACGCTGGCGCGCGGCGGCGCTGCGTTACTTCAATCCCATCGGTGCACATCCCAGCGGTCTGATCGGCGAAGACCCGCAGGGCATTCCCAACAACCTGCTGCCATTCGTCACGCAGGTTGCCATTGGCCAGCGCGAGGAACTGGCCATCTTCGGCGGTGACTATGAAACCCCTGACGGCACGTGCATTCGCGACTACCTGCATGTCGTCGACCTCGCGCGAGGTCACCTGGCCGCGCTGGATGCACTTACCGCCGATCATGATTCTCCGGCCGGCCTGCGTGCCTGGAATCTCGGCACTGGCCGCGGCACCTCGGTGCTGGAAATCGTGCGGACATTCGAGGCCGTCACCGGTGCGCACGTACCCTACCGCATCGCCCCCCGCCGCGACGGCGACCTGCCCGCCTTCTGGGCCGATCCTTCATTGGCCAAGCAGGAACTGCAATGGCGCGCCACCCATACGCTGGAAGACATGCTCAGGGATGCGTGGCGGTGGCAATCAAACAATCCAGACGGGTATAACAGCACAACCCATTCGTCCCACTGACGATCAGCAGAAGTTTTCAAGCCATTGATTGATCTCGTGGCGACGCAGCGTTTCCTGAGGAACTCTGGGACACGGCTGGTTCAAGAACTCCGTTAACACATCTGCATCCGGTTCAAGCATGAGCAAGACCCGCCGAGGATCAAAGTCCGGTTCGTGGCGCGCATGTTGACGGGTCGTCACCAATTTTCGCGCCAGAAACAACGCCTCCACGCTGCGCAAAGTGGCTCCGGCCTGATGCACCTGAGCCACCTCCAGCAAGCATCGCGCCTGCATGGCATGACGCAAATTCTCTGCATACGAGAGATAGCCTCGCGCCATGAAGGCCCGTTGCCTCGGCGTGTAGCGTTGGCCTTTATCCGGCAACACATGCATAAAACACCGCAGCCCAGCTTGCTCTGCGACGTCAGCAAGCCGCATTAAAAAAGGCAAACGCCCTTTGTCCATCCCGATAAAGCAGAGATCTACCGTGCAATCCGCATATGCTGGTGCTGGGACTTCGCGATAGGGCTGCGGCACCAACCTCAATTTGTGCGCCTTGGCATCCTCGGGATCGAAGGTGGCGATATGCGGCGTCAACCTTCGCACCGCCTGCAGCCTGCGCTCGGCCTTGCGCGGATCTGCGCCATGTTCCCGCAATGGATTCCAGAGAAACACATGCACCTGCGCCTTGCGCAGGTATTTGCCCAGCACCTGCAAGTTCTTGGGGTTGAAGATGGAAAACAACAACACGTGATCGCCAGGGCGAATTTGCGCCAACTGCTCAAGCAGTGACGCGGAATACAGCCAATCGAGCCGTGTATTCGGCAGTGTGCACTCGGCGGCGCGCTTGAGTACGTCAAATCCTCGTGCACGCGGAGGCAGACAAATCAGATGCACATCTGTCCGAGCCACCCCATCGAAGATGAACCGTGTCAGTTCCGATTCGAAATCAGCGATGACATGCAGCATTGCAGAGACTAGCGCTTGTATTGCTCATAAATAGCCGACCCCTTTCGTTTGTACAGCTGCCAATCGATGTACTTCTCCCTCAGAATCCTTCTCCATCTCTTGCCACGAGATTCTGGTGCTTCAGGCGACACGTCATTCATAGTCAGGTGTCCACCCCCAAAGTTCTTTAATGCGTCACCCCACTGCGCACTTTCATGCAGTTCAAAAAGATCCGGCCGCTCACGGTAAGCCATCAAAAGCAGCGTTTGATCATCATCTGCAAAACCGCATGCCGTCAAGCTGACCATTGCAGAACGACAAAGGTGCCACAACTCCGACCAACTTCCAGCATCGGCGACAAGGAGGTTTCCCTTGATATACACATTCATGTTTCTAACTATCTCAAATATCGGCAACTCATCTACCGACCGATTCAAGAACGCATGAATTTTTGGCGAGAATGGATAATTCCACTCAAAATCAAATTCCTCCGCCACTGGAAAAACCTCCCCTCCGTGATTGAAGCCAAAATCCATCCACGCAATGGTCCCTGACGCGAGCCCTTTCTTGACTGCTTCATTGATGAAATAATATTTCATCAACATAATGTAATTATATTTTACACTCCACGATTCCGGATTATCCAGCCACCGCCTAAACACCCAGGCGTGCCGACTACGCATCGCCGTCTCAATGCGCAGAAGAATATCTCGATCGCACTGCTCCACCTCATCCACTGGCACAACGATCGTTCTATCGAGCAAACCAAAGGCACTGCGAATAGCCTTCACTTCTTCTGCATAGCATGCATCAACATAGACAACAAGATTGTTTTTTATCCTTGCCCAATGTTTGAAATAAGATATATACCTATCGCCACTCCTCCCAAAGCTCCCCCATCCTCCTCGCCTGATATCAAAAAATGCGGTGACAATCGTTATTTCATTATTCACGATAGAACCTTCATCCAATCATCCATTCCATCAGCGCTTTTTCAAGGAAGTCCTGCTCATTGCGTTCAGCGCCAGATCAACAAGACTACCCTTGCGATACCAACCGCGCTGTAACCAGAATTCCAGCTTGCTGCGTTCGCCGCCACGTAGTTTGACCAAGGCAGGCCAGAGCCCATCATCACCTCTTGCCCAGAGCAGCTTGGCAAACAGCGGCCTGCGTTTCCAGTGCGACTGCCATTGCAGCCAGTAGGCGCTTTCCTCAGCGCGCAACAGCGCCAGCTGCCACGGCCCACGATCTGCAGGGTGACGTTGCAGAACGTCCTGCGCCACCACGTGAATTGTGTGATAACTTGGTTCGCCAATACGCTGGATCAGATCGGCATAGCGCCCTTCGTTACGCAAGCGGCTTAGATAATCTTCTGTGTTCCCATCAATCGCTGCGCGCTGAAACAATGCCAGCCATTGCGTGACAAAAGCGCTTCCCGGAACGGCAGCTAAAAACCAGCTTTCTATCACCGGGTAATCCGGTTTGATCGTATAGCCATCCAGATAAAACCCGACGAAATCTGCCTGCTGCGGTGCGCGTAATTGCTCCACCCAATCCAACGGTCGCGTGAGAATAATAGATGCGTCTATCCAGACGCCACCGTAGCGCTGCAGCAAAGCCAGGCGAATCCAGTCCGTCTGCTTGGCGATGTTCAGGCGCGTGAGGCCAGCAGGAATGGCATCCAGGAATTCATGCACACGCCCCGGATGCAACACTTCGATGCGCCAATGTGGATGAAGTCGTCGCCAGCCCTGGATGCAGCATTGCACGACCAGCGGCAAACTTTCGCTGTGCCAATACGTCCAGATCACTTTGGGAATGGCGTCACGCACGAGTTCGCCTGATTGCGCGCCACGACCTAAGATCCGTTGCTGAGGCACTGGCAATGGCGCTAGGCGGCTGCATTGCCGAAGCCAGACCATTACCGCCAAGGCGATCGCCAACAGTAAGCCAAGGCCAATCTGTAACACGTGCGACAAGAGAGTGAATGCGTTCACGCCAGCTCCTGCAAATGCAGCCCCGCTAGGCTATCGGGCAGAAAGACGTGACCGTCTAGGTAGGCATCAAGCTTGCGCCGATCTGGCCCGCGCAGTTTGATGAGCGGTGAGACCGTCTTACCGACGCGCATGAGAAACAACCGCTCCTTCAGACGCGCACGGCTCCAACCAGCCTGGACATGGTAGAGGTAGCCGGTATCTTCAGAGCGCCACATGGCCAAGCGGTAGTTAGCTCCCGTCCATTGCAAAGTCCGCTGGATTGCCAAATGCGTGGTCAGGTATTGCGGCACGTCAATACGCTGACGCAGCTTCAGGTAATTGGGAAGTTGCCGCAGATGCTCAACATACGCCTGGGCACCTCGCTCAATCACCCAACAACCAAACTCCTGCAAGACATCGGCGAAAAAACGCGTATGTGGCGGCGCTGCCAGCAACCCAATCTCCAGCACCGGATAATCTGGCTCGCTGGTAAAACGGTCCAGATACAGCCCTAGCGCCTGCACCTTGAACTGGGCATGCGCCTGCAAAACCCAGTCGAGCGGCTGCGTCAGCACCGTACTGGCATCCAGCCAGATACCACCATGAGCATGCAATAAAGAAAGGCGCAACCAATCAGCCAACTGATGCACGGTTGCCTGCGCCAGCTTGTCCGGCCAATCGGGCACGAAATCGCGAGCCGTACGCGCATTCAGCACATGAATGTGCCAATCGGGATGCAGACGTCGCCAGCCAGCCACACAGCGCGCAATCAGAGGGGGCAGCACACCATCATGCCAGTATGCCCATATTATTTTGGGAATGGCTGACGACGCGCCGCCCTCACCTGACAGATTGTTTCCCACCTGTACCAAACGCGGCGACGGCAGTACGAACTCCGGCAAGAAAGGTGCTCGATGGCGACGCCATGCTAACAAGCCGCGTGCTATCTGCAGTTCCGCCCGAACGCGCCAATGCATGCGATCGTGTTGCACCACCATCACAGCGCCTTCATCGTTTGCAACCAACCCCGTACTTTCCAATAGCGCAACCACCAGCCCCGGCGTAAGTATGCGCGCAACAAAGCCCGTGGAGCCAACGGACTGATGGTCTGGTAGTACGCAAGAAATTGTTCCGGCACTTGTGGATTCTCCCGCCTTTGGTCAGGCGGTAAGCCAGAGAAAGCACGCATGGCGCCAAGGAAGTTGCGTGTAGCCAAGTGCGCAATGGCGAACTCCAGCTCGGCATTGCGCAACACTCCATCGTGTGCGACATGCCCTTGATAGTCGGCGGAAAATGCCAGCAAAGCTGAAGCCAGATCGCTGGCCTTGACCAAGGAAGTGGAAGAAAGAATGCTGCCTTCACGCTGGCGGTAAGCCACCCAAGGCTCTGGCACGTACGCGAAGCTGCGGGCGGCCAGCGCCAGACGCGGCATGGTTGCCATGTCTTCATAGTACGCGCCGCGCGGGAACTGCAGGCCGCTGCGCTGCCACAGCGTGCGACTGGCAATTTTGGACCACGCATGCATCTGACCAGTCAACATCAAGCCTCGCAAGAGTTGTACGCGATCGTGCGCCAATTGCCTTGCCGGACCTGCGAAACTGCGGCGGTGTGACTCGCCGCGGAGGCGATGCTTCAAACGCGGCCTGGCGCGCCACATTTGAAAGTCACACAGCACCAGTTCTGGCGCATGGCTTTGAATGCAGGCGCGCAGCTGCCCGATGGCCCCCGGCAAAAGGAAGTCATCCGAATCAAGAAACCACAAATATCTGCCTCGCGCAGCAGCCATCAAAGAATTACGCGCTGCACTCAACCCTTGATTGTCGGCATGCCGCAGCAGCGTGATCTGCTGCGGCCAATGCGTCTGTAGATGGGCCGCAATGCGTTCAGAGCCGTCGGTGGAGCCGTCGTCAAGCAGCAGAATTTCGACGCCCCGATCCGCCTGCACCAGCACCGATTCAACGCATTCGCGCAGATAAGTCGCAACGTTGTAGACCGGTATCAGCACGCTTAACCAAGGTCGGCCGCCATCTCCCGTCATCAGCATACCTTGGCCTCCGCCGACGAGTTCGCCTCCGCCCGCAGTGGCAACTGCCCGTCCAGAATCGCGGCAAATTCTCGCTCATAAGCGGCCGTCATCCGCTCCAGACTGTACAACGCGCTGGCGTCTTGCATGCCCTGCTGGGCCAACCTTTGGGCCAACGCATCGTCACTGAGCAGCAATGTCAGGGCATCGGCTAATGAGGCTGCATTCTGGTGGGCCACCAGCAAGCCGTTGCGTCCATGCTCCACGACTTCCTGGACACCAGGTACTTGACTGCCAACCACAACACAGCCAGCTGCCATGCCCTCGATCAGCGACAGCGGCATGCCCTCGTAATGACTGGCAAGCACGCAAATGCGGTTGCGCATTAGCAAGCCTGGCACGTCACCATGAAACCCCAGGAAGCGCACCTGCTCCTGCACCCCCAGTCTGCTGGCAAGACGCTCCATGCGTTCACGCACGCGCGTGCGGCCACCTCCTGGCAACCAGCACGTCGGCGTTAGCCCACGTTGCCGCAGTACCTGTAACGCCTTCAGCAGCGTTGTATGGTCCTTTTGCCTGGCAAAACGCGCTGCCATCACAATACCCGGCTCACGCTGGGCGAGGGGTCGTAGGGCAGCTTCCCGATACGGCTCCAGCTTGATGCCATTGGAAATGGCGATGGTCTTCTCCGGCGGCATACCCAGCGCCAACAGCGACGCTTTCACGCCCTCAGAGCAACCAATGATGCGATCCGTGCGCGAAGCTAGCCATCGGGCCTGTGCCAGTCGCCACCAGGTATAACGTTCGCGGCTGTTGTGTTCGACGTGCACCAGGTGCGGAACACCCGCCCACAGACCGGCAAACCGTCCCCACAGATGCTCGCTGAAGCCATGAGCAACCAGAATGTCTGGCTTCCACTGCAGACAAAGTCTGCGCAGTTGCCACATTGTGAGGCTATGCAACGCATCGGTGACGACATCGACCTCCAAACCCTCGCGGCGCAACGCTTCAATACGCAGGGGATCGGTGTGCCGTTTCTGACGCAATACCAATCGCGCTTCAAATATACGGTTGTCACGATGCGCTCGCACCAGATCTGCCGCGACCTGCGTGGCGCCTGAGAATCCTCCGGTGACAAAATGCAGAACGCGCGCTCGACGCACAACGGTCTGAACACCCTGCACCTTCACCGACGACAGCGGCGCAGCAGCCAAGGCCCTCATTGGATAATCGCCCGGTAAGCGGGAAGGCGCACCTCAATGACCTTTAAACACCTCTCCCGCCCTTAGCCGATAGACGGTGCCGCAGTACGGGCAGCGTGCGCTGCCAGTCTGTGCGACATCGAGAAACACGCGCGGATGGCCATTCCACAGCTGCATGCCGGCAAGAGGGCTGGGGCAGAAAATTCCACCGTTCTCGTTCAGATCCTTAGCCAGCACTTCAACATCTGCACGGGCCACGGGGGAGGAGGCTGTCGCTTGCGTCATGGTCATACATCCTTCTTGCTTAGAGCTACCCAGCAGTGGCAGCGAAACGGCCGTCCAAGGCCTGCAAATCCGGGCAATTATGGCACTGTGTCGACCACATCGACAGGCCCAGGCCGATTCCGTTGCCCGGCTGTCGAGACTGAGGCTTTCTCCAAGCAACGTAGCGCCGCCCAGAAGAGGATCAGCATAAAAACGTAGAACATCACGCCACTGTTATGCGCGAAAAATACTTGCGTCCAACCAAAGCCCACATACATAAGGACAATGGCCACGCCGCCTAGTCGCAGCGCCGGAGCTGCCGCGCCAACCCGCGTGCGCAGGCCATGCTGCTGCCAGCGTCTGCGCCAGCCTGCGCCGGGCCAGAACAATGCAAGGGGAACCAGATACAGCGCCATCAGAGCTGTCAATCCGGCCACACCTCGTTTTGCAAACATATCCAGCATTTCGTTGTGCGCATGGTCAAACTCCAGCGTGGATGCATCGAACTGGCCTGCAGCGACCAGTTCATGCTTACGCAAGGAGTATCCGGCATCCCCCCAACCTAGCCATGGTCGCTCTAGCCCCATGTGCCAAGCCAGGCGCCAATGCTCCAGGCGATGACCGATGGAAGTGCTGGCATCCCCGGATTGCTGATAAGCAGCCAATTCCGCATTCAGCGCAGCCATGCGCGTTTGCAGCTGGGGCACGTTCAGCACGATGGGCACGCTCACCAGCACCAACAGGGAAAGTCCAAGTACACAGTGCCGACGCACGGCGACCTTCAACGATCGCCAGCCGACCAATGCCAAACTCGGAAATGCCAGTACTGGCAGGAAGACAAGTGCCAACCAGCCACCTCGACTCAGCGAGAGCAGTGATGCCTGCGCGGCAAGCCCGATTCCCAGAAGCAGCCCCAGTCGCAGTACCCTGCCCAGATACTGGTATAGACACAGAAGGAAAATGGCGGCGAGCGCACCAAGCAACAATGCCAGATTGCCGAACTGGATCGCATTGGTATGCCCATTGGCACGGGGCAAGCCCAGTCCATACACCTGCCACATGGCGATCAACCCTGCGCCCCAGCAGCCCACCGCCACTCCCCACACTACAGAGCGCACCGAGGGCGCGTAGGTCACCGCGTACACCAGACACGGCAACGAGAGCGCTAGCTTGGAAAAACGATCCCACCGCGCAGCACCGAGCGAAGGATCGCTCTGAACGATCCAAATCAGCCCTATCCCTAGAATCGTGGCGCCGAGCAACCAAGTGCCTGTGTCAACGGTGTGAAAAGACCGTGGTAGCCAGCGATGCACACTGCCCAACGCTAACACAAGCAGCAACAAAGCCCCCCAGGAGTATCCGGAAGGCATCCAAAGCGCCAGGCCCGGAACCATAAACGCACACACGCTGGTAGCCTTGGCCAATCCAGTTCCTTGCGGCACGGAACACATCTCAACCATTGCGGCGCTGCACGTCGTCACTGAGCGTCTCATAGTCGTATCGCAGAGCCGCATAACGGAAAAAACTCTCCAACGCCTTGAACAGGCAATAAAGAAAGCCCGCGCCCCCGCCTAGAAAACCCAGCCGGATGACGTAGTGGCGGGTGAAGGCGACGCCTCCGGCCGCCAAACCACGCAACACGCCCCCTCGCTTGCCGCTGGCCTTGCGTTTGCATGCCCCCAGCATTGCATACTGCACCATTTTGGCCAGCGATGTCGCAACGTCCGGATTGGTGTAATGCACCAGCAGCTCCCGCATCATGCGACGCGGCACACCGGACTGCGTCAATGAGGCCTCCTCATGCACGACACCCTCGAAATGATCGATCAAGCACCGAGGAAACAGACGTACGACACAAGTCTTGGACATTGTGCGCGGCAACACCCGCCCGAAGGCAACGAGTTGCCACCGGACGCACCAGACTGCGCGGCGGTCATCCGCTGCAACCACAGCCTGCAGTTCGCGCTGAAACGCTGGTGAAATGACTTCATCGGCATCAAGGAAGAAGACGAAGTCACCCGTGCAGTACGAAAGCAGCCGATTGCGCTGCACGGCGAATCCGCGCCAATCAGGGTGGACGAAGACTTTTGCCCCATAGGATCGCGCAACTTCGACCGTTTTATCGGTGCTGCCGGAATCCACTACCACCACTTCGTCCGCAAATGCCGCACTCTCCAGACAACGTCCTATCAGACGCTCCTCGTTGAAGGTCAGGATTGCAATCGTCAGGCGTGGTGGATCAACAGGTTGAGAATGCATGCGCGTCATCATGGGGCAAGCAGCCACCTCCCTCACAGTCGGCCGAATAGCATTCATCCACGGTTGCCCGACGATGGGCCTGCCATATGCCGTAGGTGGTACGAGCACAAGCGTGACCTGCCGATGGCACAGCAACCGCCTGGACACTTGATAAACTGAGCCGGCACTTCATCCGTATAGGGCTGTCAGTAAGGCAACAGGAACACACGCTGCCGAGAAAAAACAGTCGCCAGCCGACTACGGATCACTTTTCATTATCGGCTTGATTATCCACCGCGTGCAGGCTGCGTCAGCGTACGGGCGCCGATAAGTCGCAAACTGTGACAGAGTTGTTGCATTGACACCAAATACCTACGAATCAAGCCGTCAAACGCGCATGGTATGCACCAGCACGCGACCTGCCGCCGCCGCCCCACTGCGCACGGCAGCCTCAAGCGTCGCCGGATAGGGGCCCGCCACGTAATCGCCGGCAACGGCCAGGGATGGCCAGCGTGTCAGTGGCTGACTTGGTGGACGGTGCAGTTGCGCGTGGCACACGAACGTCGCGCGCTTTTCCACGATGGTAGCCAGTACGCGCCAGTTACTGGCATCGGCAGAAATCGCTTGCGCCTGCGCCAGCACTGCCTGTTGCAACGCATTCTTGTCCGTCTTCAATGCACTGGCTACCCAAGCTGTAATCCCCTCGTCACCGGTGAGCTGCTGGCGATCGAATGCGAACTGAGCCACCGCCCCAGGCTGTGCGAGCATGGGGCGCTCCAGCAGTGGCTGCGTGGCGGCTCGGCCTGCCTCCCGCTCCAAGTAGACGGTGCCAATGGCCTCGTGAAACAACGTTCCAGCCTGTTCACACCAGCGCTCGAGCGCATGGCAATCGCCCATGCCCTCGGCGGTTTCGGCCAAACCATGGAGCAGGCGCCGCGTTTCCCAAACGGGTGTGGCAATGATTACCGCATCGAACGGCTCATCCATGACCTGCCAACCGGGCCGGCTGTGCTCTGTGGCCCTGACGGGAGCAGATCGCGAGCGCGTCACCGCGGTGACACGCTCGCCCAAGCGGATGCGCGCCCCATGGCGCGCCAGCCAGACAAGCGCGGGTTCAGCCAGCAGTGCACCCAGCGGCTTGGTGGGCAGCAGCAGGTCCGCGCTGCCGGGTCCTCCCGCGAGCGTGTCGCGCAGCACGCGCAAAAAAACCTGACCGCACGCCTCCTGCACCGGCGTGTTGAGGGCGGCAACGCACAGCGGCTCGACAAACTGCTGCATCAACTGCACCGGCGCATGCCGGCACAGCGCCGCCACGGTGGTACCCGGCGGGCACGCAAAGCCGCTGCGCTGCCAGCTTGCGAGCAGGCGCAGCAGGGCCAGCCGTGTCGGCCATGTCCAACCGCACGCACGCGCGATGCCATAAAGGCCCGCCAGCTGCGGCCGGCGCGGCCAGGGTGGCACGCGCAGACCGTGACCGTGGGCGTCGCGCAGGTCCAGTGGCATGCGCTGCAACACATGCTGTGGGCGCACACCGACCGTCTCCATCAACGCCAGGCAGGCCTGGTATGCCCCGATCAGAATGTGCTGGCCATTGTCGAGCGCCACGCTGCTGCCATCGGCACGCAGCAGGTGCACGGTGCGCGCCCGCCCTCCCGCCACCTTGGCCGCCTCGAACAGCGTCACCTGCGCACCCAACTGGCAGGCATGCACGGCAGCGGCCAGGCCGGCCCAACCGGCGCCGATGACGGCTACGCGTCTGGCGTGCGTCCGCGCACTCATCGCGGCATCCGGCCCAGGGCCTGCACCTGCCATGCCAGCCAGAGCTTGCGCACGGGTGTGAGATGGATGCGTTGGTGCAGCACCTGAAAACCGCCACGCTCGATCTCGCGCAGCAGCGTGCGGTAGATATGCGCCATCATCAATCCGGGTTTCTGGCTGCGCCGGTCGGCAGCTGGCAGCAGATCAAGCGCCTGGTCATACAGACGGTGCGCCCGCTCGGCCTGGAATCGCATCAGCGCCGTAAAGCGCTCGGAGTAGCTCCGATTGCTGATGTCATGGGCGCGCACATCAAACTGCTGCAGCTCGTCGACCGGCAGGTAGATACGCCCGCGCATCGCATCCTCGCCGACATCACGGATGATGTTGGTCAGCTGGAAGGCCAATCCCAGGGTGTGGGCGTACTGGGTGGTCTGCGGGTGCTGCTGGCCGAATATGCGGGCAGCCACTTCCCCCACCACGCCGGCCACCAGATGGCAGTAACGTTGGAGGCCGGCAAAGTCCAGATAGCGCGTCTGGTGCAGGTCCATCTCACAGCCTTCAATGACTGCAAGCAAGTGCGGCATCTCGATGCCGAACTGCGGAGCCAATGGCACCAGCGCCTGCGTCACAGGATGGCTTGGCCGCCCCGCAAAGGCCTGTTGCACCTCAGCCTGCCACCAGGCAAGTTTGGTGGCCGCCACGCCGGAGTCATGGACTTCATCGACGACATCATCGACCTCGCGGCAGAACGCGTAGAACGCCGTGATGGCAGCCCGTCGCTGCGGGGACAAAAACTTGAAGGCGTAGTAAAAGCTGCTGCCCGACTCGGCCGCCTTTTGTTCTACGTACTGCTGTGGGGTCATGGGCTGCGATTGTCCCATGCGGCGCCATCCCTTCTGACCTGCCCGGCCATCGCGCAGTGGCAATTTCAGCAGGCGCCGGTTGACGACCTGCTTTTGCGCCGGGCCGTTCGCGCCCGTGGCACGCGTTCACAAACATCGCAGGCATGCGTAGATGCGCCGCTACTTTTCAACCGGTTGCTACAACATGCCTGCGCTGCGCAGGCCTTCCAGCAGTTTCTGCGTAAACAGGGCGTAGCCCTGCGCGTTGCCATGCACCTGGTCGGAGCGCAGATCCTCGCTGGCAAGTACGACAGACCATGCGTCGGCAAGCAGCGGCACACCGCGCTCCTCGGCGATCTCGTCATACAGCGGATGGTCGCGCAGCACCCCTGCGGCCGCCAACACGTTCAACCCCGGCACGCCGACCAACAATACCTGTGCGCCCGCTTGCTGGCACAGCTGCACGATCTGGTCTATCTGCGCCCGCGTGCGCGTCGCCGGCACCCGCCGTAGGAAATCATTGCCACCGATGCTGACAATGACCAGCGCAGGCCGGTGCCCTGCCAGCAGCTGCGGCAGGCGCTGCAACGCCTGTGCCGAAGTGTCCCCGGAAACCCCGCCATTGACCACATTCCAGCCGGTCTGCTGCGCCAGCAGCTGCGGAAATGCCTGGTGCGGCGGCGCCCCAACGCCCACGGCCAGTGAATCGCCCAATACCAGCACCGTCGCTCCTGCCGGCACGCGCTGACCGAGCTCCTGGCGTCCGCAGCCGCTCAACCAGAGCGTCACCGGCCAGACGGCCGCGCCGATGAGAAGACCCCGCACCACGCTGCGACGTCGCAGCGGACGCGTCCTTTCCAGGGGCGTTGTGGGTCTCATCCGATTTCTCATGCGCATCTGGTAGCGTTCTTTCTCATCCCTGCCCGGCACCGAAAGTCTGTTTGCAATCTTCGCATGGATGCTACAGCCAGGCAAAAGCGCACCGGACAGCGTTACCCACCTTGCGCAGACGGCCAGTCTGGGCTGCGGCAAGCGTAGCACGCGCACGGCATGCCCGAGCGCCCGTATTCGCCACGGCGTGCGAGAATTACGGGTTTTACTGATTGGGCTCACGCAAGATGGTCTGCTCTTTGCCTACAGACGCCTCCCCATGGGACAGCGTGCACCGCGCACGGCGCATTGTTGTCAAGGTCGGCTCCAGCCTGGTAACCAACCAGGGCCAGGGGCTGGATGCGCAGGCCATCAGCGAATGGGCGCGGCAGATCAGCCACATCGTGCATGGCGCAGGCGACGACAGGCGTGAAGTCATCCTGGTCTCCAGTGGCGCCATTGCCGAGGGCATGAAGCGCATGGGTCTGAGCCGGCGCCCCCGCGAACTGCATGAACTGCAGGCCGCGGCGGCCGTTGGCCAGATGGGCCTGATCCAGATGTACGAGAGCATGCTGCGGCACTACCAGCTCGGCAGCGCGCAGGTGCTGCTCACGCACGCCGACCTGGCCGATCGCGAGCGCTACCTCAATGCGCGCGTGACGCTGCTGACATTGCTCAAACGCGGCATCGTGCCCGTCATCAATGAGAACGACACGGTTGTCAATGACGAAATCCGTTTTGGCGACAATGACACGCTGGGGGCGCTGGTTGCCAACCTCGTCGTGGCCGATCTGCTGGTCATCCTGACCGACCAGAATGGCTTTTACACCGCCGATCCGCGCAAGGACCCACAAGCGCGCAAGGTGCACCTGGCCCGCGCGGGCGATCCGGCGCTCGAAGCCATGGCCGGGGGGGCCGGCACCAATATCGGCACTGGCGGGATGCTGACCAAGATCCTCGCCGCAAAGCGCGCCGCGCGCTCAGGGGCATCCACCATCATCGCCTGGGGCCGCGAGCCGGACATTCTGCCCAGGCTGATGGCGGGCGAGCACAATCTTGGCTCACTGCTCTACGCCCCGATGCACAAGCTGCAGGCCCGCAAGCAGTGGATCGCCGACCACCTGCAACTGCACGGCTCAGTGGTACTGGATGCGGGAGCTGTACGCAAGATCCGCGACGAAGGCAAAAGCCTGCTGCCGGTCGGCATCGTGGCCGTCAAGGGCAGCTTCACGCGCGGCGAGGTAATCGGCATCGAGGATGAATCGGGCACACAGATCGCCCGGGGCCTGGCGAACTACAGCGCCGAGGAAGCCCGCAAACTCAGCCGGCATTCCAGCGAGGACATCGAGCACCTGCTAGGTTACATTGCCGAGCCGGAAATGGTGCACCGGGACAACCTGGTACTGATCTAAGAACCTGTTCTCGCATGGCGCATTGCACCATGGGACGCGAGGCAATGCGCAACACCCCGCAAGCGCGGCGCCGGGCCCGAGGTCAGCGGCCGGCAGACGGCTTTTCCCGGCCTTCGTCCAGCAATTCGTCGATGCCATAGACGTCGGCCAGCGAACGCAGCGTGGCCGACATCCCCACCACACCGGCAAAGACCACGCCCTGCTGCTGCGCCTCGCGGCGCACTGCCAGCAACGCTGCCAGCGCCGAGGAGTCGAACTGCTTCAATGCGGAAGCGTCCACCTGGATAGGCTCGGCATGCTCCTTGGCTTGCTGGAACTGCGGCTGTACGCTGCGCACCCAGGTCACCACTTCGTCACGGGTAAGGCGGGCTGGCAATGGCAGGGTGATAGGCATGATGCTCGAATTTCTTGTTGTGGTGGCAAGACGATGCGGATACCAAAGGCACGGTGTCAGAGGCACTCCCTGGTTTCGCCAGCGCGCTTTGACTAGGAACTGCTCATTCCGCAGAGCGTCTGCGCAGCGCGCGGATCAGGCCATCGATACCGTTGGCATTGATCTCCTGCTGGAACTGGCTGCGGTACGAATCAACGATCCACGACCCCATCACGTTGACGTTATAGACCTTCCATCCGAGCCCTTCACCCGGAGTTTTCTGCAGTCGATAGTCAAGCTGGATGGGCTGTTCGCCGCCGCGCACTTCCGAGCGCACCAGCACGTCATTGGCGTCAGGCTGAGCGCGCATGGGCAGCACCACCACTTCCAGATCACCGATCTGGTCCAGCGAGCCCGCATAAGTACGGATCAGCATGGCCTTGAATTCCTCGATGATCTGCTGACGTTGCTCGGGGGTCGCG
Organism: Lampropedia cohaerens; assembly: GCF_001005215.1. Classification (GTDB taxonomy): domain Bacteria; phylum Pseudomonadota; class Gammaproteobacteria; order Burkholderiales; family Burkholderiaceae_C; genus Lampropedia; species Lampropedia cohaerens. The sequence goes on along the minus strand of NZ_LBNQ01000009.1, from coordinate 233,301 downwards.
TTGCGCCACGCGGGGCCGACCGCACCGGCCGTCATGCGCGTGAAATTGATGTGCGGCATCACGATACGGTTGACGGCATCGGTTGCCGCCGCAATGTCGCCTTGCTGCACCGCCTTGTTCTCACGCAACTCGCGCAGCACGTCGTCAGTCACCTTCTTGATCATGGCATCGGGCGCCATGTCCTGCGCGGCCACAACGGCAGGCGCAGCCGCAAGTAGGCCGGCCACTGCCACCACCGTGGCGCCGAGCAGCTTGTGCAGCAAATTCTTCATCATCACGTCCATTCCTCTTTCGTGGTTCTCGTAGCGCTGAAAAACGGCATAACCGTTGAGTCGCCTAGTGTGGCGGAAAGTTCCTGCGCACGCTGTCAGCAGATGGCGCCATCGCGCAGGCTGCCCCTTGGCTACTGCAACGGCGCTTCATCCACTTCCGGGACGTAGCCACTTCCCATCTCCTCATCGTAATCGGGAATGTAGCCGTCCTCGTCCACGGCGCCATCGCCGGTGGTGCTGCCCGTGCGTTGCTGCAGATACAGATCGCGCACCATGACGTAGGGATCGAACGCGGCCTGATCCAGCAGATCGCTGGCGCGCAGGTAACGCGCACGGGTGTCAACGATGTTCAGTGCGCGCAGTCCGTAACGGTGTTCGCTGGGATTGAGATGAGACAGCGGATTGCCATAAATGTCCGCAGGCAACGCCGCCGTATCCCGCACGGTGGACGGCCCCAGCAGCGGCAGCACCAGGTAAGGCCCGCTGGGCACGCCCCAGTGCGCCAAGGTCAGACCGAAATCGCTTTTGTAGCGTTGCAGCCGCATTTCACTGGCGACGTCGAGCAACCCGCCAAGACCAAACGTCGTGTTGACAGCGACGCGAAAGAAACTGCTCATGGCCGCCTCCCCCTTGAGCTGCGCCACGTTGTTGGCAAAGGACCAGACATCGCCGAGATTGCCAAAAAAGTTGCCTACCCCCTTGCGGGCCAGCTCCGGCACCACAGTCTGGTAGCCGGTGGCTACCGGTCGCAGAATTGCTCGGTCCAGGCCTTCGTTGAGACTGTACATGCTGCGGTTGAAGGACTCGAAAGGATCGCCCGGCGTCTGACCGTACTGCTGGCCTTGCGGTCCGGTGGTCGAGCAGGCAGCCAATGTCAGTGCAGTGCCCATGGCTGCACACAGATGCAGGGCACGCGGCGCTGGCAATGAGAAACGTGTCGGTTCAGTTGGCATGGTTGTCACTCAGGGCTAGCAATGGAATGTGGTGGGGACAGCCGGCAAGCTCGCATCAAGGCAGCTGCCCGGCCTGCGCGTCATCGGAAGTGGCATTCGCGCCGGCGGACGACGCCCCTCCGGCCCGTGATGCGGAATTGAACATGAACGCAGAAATGAGATTCTCCAGCACCAGTGCCGATTGGGTCTGCGTGATGACGTCGCCATCGCGCAGATTCTCGTCTTCGTAACCGGGTTCGAGCCCGACATACTGATCCCCCAGCAGCCCACTGGTGAGGATCTTGAGCGAACTGTCGCGCGAGAAGTGGTACCGGTCGTCAAGCTCCAGCACCACTTTGGCGCGGTAGACCGAATCGTCATAGCCGATCGCTGCTACGCGACCCACCACTACCCCGCTGCTGCGCACCGCCGCCCGCGGCTTGAGCCCGCCGATGTTGTCAAAATGCGCACTGACCTGATAGGTATTGCTATGCCAGTTGATCTGCAGCAGATTGGCTGCCTGCATGGCCATGAAGGCGATCGCCGCAAACCCGATCATCACGAACAGGCCAACCCACACATCCGACTTCGATTTCTGCATTTTCGTTTCTCTCCAGTATCGGTGGACCGTAGCGCCTCAAGGCGTGAACATGACCGCCGTGAGCAGGAAGTTCAGCGCCAGCACTGCCCACACGGAGGCCAACACCACCGTGCGCGTGGTAGCCTGCGAGACGCCCTCGGGCGTGGGTCGCGCCACATACCCCTGCAGCAGCGCCACGAACGTGACCGCCACGCCGAACACCAGACTCTTGACGAAGCCCTGGCGCAAATCGCCAAACACCGTCACGGCGCTTTGCATCTGCCCCCAGAACGCGCCGCTGTCGACGCCCAGCAGCACCACGCCCACCAACCAGCTGCCGAAGATGCCAACCGCATTGAACAGTGCCACCAGCAGCGGCAACGCAATGATGCCGGCGAAAAACCGGGGCGCCAGAATGCGCTGCACCGGATCGACCGCCATCATCTCCATCGCGCTGAGCTGCTCGCCCGCACGCATCAGGCCGATCTCTGCCGTCAGGGATGTGCCGGCACGGCCTGCAAACAGCAGCGCGGTGATGACCGGGCCGAGCTCACGCACCAGCGCCAGCGCCACAACCATGCCCAGCGTTTCTGCCGAGCCGAAGCTTTGCAGAATGTAGTACAGCTGCAGACTGAGCACGCTGCCGACGAAAAAGCCGGAGACGGCAATGATGGTCAGCGAACGGTTGCCCAGAAAGAAGATCTGCTCACTGACCAGACGAAAGCGCGCCAGTGCGGCAAGACCCGGCAGCCACAGCCGCCCAAACAACCGCGCCGCGTAGCCCCAGTTCGCCAGCAGGCGCCGGGTGCGAAACCCTACTTCGGCGGGATGCCAGCTGCGCATCATGGATGACCTCCTGCGGCGCGCTGCGCGCCGAAATCCTGCTGCAAAGTCGGGCCCGGGTAATGGAACCGCACCGGCCCATCAAACTCGCCACGCACAAACTGCCGCACCAGCGGATCGCTGCTGGCGCGGATCTGCGCAGGGGTGCCCTGCTCGGCAATGGCGCCATTGGCCAGGATGATGACGTGATCGGCGATCTGGAAGGTTTCGTCCAGATCGTGCGAGACCAGCACCGTGGTTGCTCCCAGTGCGTCATTGAGGCGCCGGATCAGACGCGCCGTCGTGCCCAGTGCAATCGGATCCAGCCCGGCGAACGGCTCGTCATACATCAGCAGCTCCGGATCCAGCGCGATGGCACGCGCCAGCGCCACGCGCCGGGCCATGCCGCCGGAGATTTCGCTGGGGTACAGATCCCGCGCACCGCGCAGCCCCACCGCATTGAGCTTCATCAGCACCACATCGCGCAGCAGACTCTCGGGCAATTGGGTGTGCTCTCGCAGCGGGAACGCCACATTCTCGAACACCGTCATGTCGGTAAACAGCGCGCCGAACTGAAACAGCATCCCCATGCGGCGGCGCAGTGCATACAGGCCCTGCTGGTCCTGCGCGCCCACGTCCGTGCCGTCAAAGAAGACGGCACCGCGCGGCGGCATGTTCTGGCCGCTGATCAATCGCAGCAACGTGGTCTTGCCACCACCGGATGCACCCATGATGGCCGTGACCTTGCCATGCGGCACCTGCAGCGAGACGCCAGAGAGAATCAGGCGCTCGCCATAGCCGAAATGCAGGTCGCGGATGTCGACCAGCGGCACAGCCTTTGAGGATGAGTGGGTATCAAAAGTCATAGATGCGAGATGCCGTGCCTCATGCGAAGCGCCCGGCCGCCACGTCCGAATGGCGCGGGCCGGGATGGGCTGATGAGCGGGCAATTGTAGCGATTGCGCCTGGGCGCGGCCGGAGCGGCGCGCCGTCAGCCGGCAAATCCGCCTGCATCCAGATAGGCCTGCTCCTGCGCAGAGCTGGTACGCAGCAGCACCGCGTTGCGATGCGGAAACCGACCGAAGCGGGCGATGATGTCGCGGTGCTCCCGGGCATGGTGCAGGGTCTGCCCGCCCAGCGGCTCGCACAGGGCCACGCAGCGCTGCTGGTCTGCCAACGTTTCCGAATGCATAAAAGGCAGATAAAAGAAACTGCGCAAGGCGGGCGCAACGCGCTGGTCATGTCCTTCGTCAACGGCACGCCTGGCCCAATGCAGCGCCAGATAGTCGGTGGCAAACATATGGGCCGTGCCCCGAAAGCTGTTGCGTGGGTACTGGTCCAGCGCCAACAGCAATGCCAGCGCCGAAACGGCTTCGCCCAGCCAGTGCGCCAGTTCCTGCCTGGCCGCTGCAAAATGCACGGCGCGAAACCGTTCGGCAAACACGGCATCGAATGCCGCATCCTTGCTGAACCAGCGCTGCGGTCCGGCCGCCTGCCAGAAAAGCACCAGCTCGGTTGCGGCCGCGTCGCTGACGACCGCGTCGCTGACAACCTCGCGCATGGGCATCTCCTTTTTCGTTGCCTTTGGGTGACTCGCCCGAAGCAGCCTAACCGCACGGCGCCGCACTTCACCGCCCCAACGTGGTATCGCCGCAAGAAACCTAGGGCAAAAACTTGCATCGGCGATGGCCACGCACTACAATGTGCGGTTCATTTCGTTCACAGACAGTTGCTTTGTGGTGCGGGTGATTCTCCCAAGGCTGGTTTTGGCAGCGTTTGCTGCGGGCCAGGCCGTATTTCGATCAAGGTGAAAACATGTACGCAGTCGTAAAAACCGGTGGCAAGCAGTATCGCGTGTCCGCTGGCGAAAAGATTAAAGTAGAACAGATTGCTGCGGACGTGGGCCAGGAAATCGTGCTCGATCAAGTGCTTGCCATTGGCAGTGGCGCTGATCTCAAAGTGGGCACACCTTTGGTTTCTGGTGCCAGCGTCAAGGCAACTGTCATCTCGCAGGGCAAGCACGACAAGGTGCGCATCTTCAAGCTGCGCCGTCGCAAGCATTACGTCAAGCACCAAGGCCATCGCCAGCGCTACACCGAGCTGCAGATTGGCGATATCACCGTCTGAGTCTGTCTGAATCGACGGTAAGAAAGGATTTGAAATGGCACAAAAAAAAGGCGGCGGCTCTACGCGCAACGGGCGGGATTCCAAGCCCAAGATGCTGGGTGTGAAAGCCTACGGCGGCGAACTGGTGAGCGCAGGCTCCATCATCGTGCGCCAGCGCGGCACACGCCTTCACGCTGGCACCAACGTGGGTACCGGCAAGGACCACACTCTGTACGCTCTGGTGGACGGCCACGTGTCCTTCCGCCACAAAGGCGCTTTGAACAAGCACATCGTGGAAATCACGCCCGCGGCCTGAGCCCGGCGCGATTTTTTCCACAGTGCCTCAAAAGCCCCGCTTGCGGGGCTTTTGTTTTGTTGGTGCAATGCACACCGCACTGTGCCCAAGGAGATCAGCATGAAATTCGTCGACGAGGCATACATCGAGGTCGCAGCAGGCGACGGCGGCAATGGCTGCGCCTCCTTCCGCCACGAGAAGTACAAGGAATTCGGTGGCCCTGACGGCGGTGACGGCGGTCGCGGCGGTCATGTCTACGTGATGGCGGACGTCAACCTCAACACCCTGATCGACTTCCGCTACGCCCGCCGGCATGAGGCCAAGCGCGGCCAGCATGGCATGGGCTCGGACATGTACGGTGCTGCAGGCGACGACCTGACGCTGCGCGTGCCGGTAGGCACCGTCATCAGCGATGCGGAAACGAGCGAGGTGCTGATGGAATTGCTCACGCCCGGCGAGAAACGCATTCTCGCCAAGGGCGGTGACGGAGGCTTTGGCAACCTGCACTACAAGAGCTCGACCAACCGCGCGCCACGTCAGAAGACCATGGGCAAGCCGGGACAGCGCCTGTCCGTCAAGCTCGAACTCAAGGTGCTGGCCGACGTTGGCTTGCTGGGCATGCCCAATGCCGGCAAATCCACCTTCATCACGGCGGTGTCCAACGCACGCCCCAAGGTAGCCGACTACCCTTTCACCACCTTGCATCCCAATCTCGGTGTCGTGCGCGTGGCGCCGGAGCAGAGCTTTGTCGTTGCCGACATCCCCGGGCTGATCGAAGGTGCTTCCGAGGGCGCCGGCCTGGGCCACCAGTTCCTGCGCCATCTGCAGCGCACCGGCCTGCTGCTGCACATCATCGATGTCGCGCCCTTCGATGACAGCGTCGACCCCGTTGCGCAGGCCATGGCCATCGCCGAGGAACTGCGCAAGTACGATGAGGCCCTCTACGAAAAGCCACGCTGGCTAGTGCTCAACAAGATCGACATGCTCGATGCCGCTGCCCGCAAGGCGATACGCCAGAAAATGGTCGACGGCCTGCAGTGGCAGGGGCCGGTGTACGAGATTTCCGCGCTGGCACGCGAGGGCTGCGAGGCTCTGATCCGTGACATCTATGCGCATCTGCGCGCGGCCAAGGCTCCTACCGAAGAGGAAATCGCCGAGCGCTTCGATCCCCGTTTCGACCGCTGACGTGTTTTTGCCGCAGGCGCTATAGTTGCTTCCGTCCTCGGATGCGAACCGCCTGCGGCTGGGAAGTGGGAGTTTGCGCAGTTTCTTGCCCCAGCCCGGGGCCTGGCATTGCGTCTTCCGCAGCGCTGCACCGCAGCCACCCACTATTTCTCTTTCTCGCATCATGCCAACAAGAATTTCCCCATTCGCTATGGCTGCGTGGGCTGCCGTAGCCGTCCTTTGCGCGCCCGCTGCCTTCGCACAGGAGGCTGCGGGCGGTGATCGTGGCGCCATGAGCGTGCAGTTCGGTATCGGCGAGCATTACGGCCGCGCTGGTCTCAATTACGAGACCCCTGCGCTTTGGCAGACGTCGCTGGGCAGCGGCTGGGGCCGTCTGACACTCGTGGGAGAGTTTGGCATCGCCTATTGGCGCGCCGACGGCAATCGCACCGACAAGGATGCCTGGCAAGTCAGCGCCACGCCATTGCTGCGCTGGTGGCCCGGCGCCAGCCAGCGCTTCTATGCCGAGGCGGGCATTGGCGCGACATTCTTTTCGACCACGCGCTTTGCCAACAAGACCATCAGCACTGCCTTCCAGTTCGGCGACCACCTTGGCGTGGGCTACCGGATTAGTGCCGACAAGGAAATCGGCGTGCGCTTCTCGCACTTTTCCAATGCCGGCATCAAGCGTCCCAACCCGGGGCTGAACCTCGTTCAGCTCAAGTACAAGCAGCGATTCTGAACGAACACGCATCCGCTACTGGCAGCAAAAAGCCCGCACGGGTGCGGGCTTTTGATCTATTCGTAGCGGAAATGGGGCATGCGGATCACGCACGCCCCATGGCTTTGCTGCTTAATCCGGCAACGCGAAGACGATGATGTCGTCGGTCTGCGGCTTGGCATTGCGGATGCCGCCTGCGGAAATCGCGACGTACTGCTTGCCGGTCTTGGGCGAGCGGTAGACGATCGGTGTCGCCGCAACACCTTCAGGCAGGCGATGGCGCCAGACTTCCTCGCCAGTCAGCGAGTTGAAGGCGCGGATGTACTTGTCCTGCGTGCCGGCAAAGAACAGCAGGCCGGAGGCCGTGGCGGTCGAGCCCGCGATGGACGGCATGCCAATTGGCATCGGCATGCCCAGCCGCGTCTTCTTGCCAAACAGCGTTGGCCCCAGCTCCTCGGCGGTGCCCAGGGGCACCTGCCACACCAGTTGCTTGGACTTGAGGTCGATCGCCGTCATCGTGCCAAATGGCGGGCGCGTGCAAGGCACGGCCAGCGGCGACTCGAAGAAGTCCACCCGCAGGCCGCCGTACGGACCGGAATCCTGCGGGCGCGTCGTGCCATAGAAGCTCGGCATCTTGTTGCCGTTGTAGTCGTACTCGGTAACCGTGGGATCTTCACGGCGCTTGAGCGACATCTTCACCGCCATCTCGATGGAGTTGACGAAGGCCAGCCCGCGCGATTCGTCGATGGTGATGCCCCCCCAGTTCAGCGCGCCAAGCAGCGCCGGCCACTGGATATAGGGCCGCTCCTGCGGCACCGGGAAAATGCCCTGGTAGACCGTTTGCTTGAAGTCGATGCGGCACCACAGCTGGTCGAACCTCGTCATGCCCCACATCTTCTCCTCCGTCAGCTCATCCGTGGCAATGGAGGGCAGCTCTACCGAGAAGGGTTGCGTGGGCGAGAGGCGTTCGCCTTCGAGCATCCCCTCTTGCGGGACGGGCTTTTCTTCGACGTCGTACAGCGGCTGGCCCGTGCGGCGATCCAGCACGAAGATCTGCCCGGACTTGGAGGTCTGGAGCAGCGCCGGCACATCCTCGCCCTGCTTGTTCTTGAGCGTATACAGCGTCGGTTGCGACGGCGTGTCATAGTCCCAGACATCGTGGTGCACCAGCTGGAACACCCAGCGTTTTCGCCCGTGGCCAGATCCAGCGCGACCACCGCGCTGCCGTACTTCTCCGATGCCTCGGTACGTGCGCCGCCCCAGTAGTCGGTCGGCCCATTGCCGGTGGGCATGAACACCAGGCCCAGATCCAGGTCGAACGACATCGGCCCCCACACATTGGGCGTGCCCATGGTATAGGTCTCACCCGGCGCGGGACCGTGGCGGTTTCCTTCGGGGTTGCCCGGGTCAAAGGCCCATACCAGATCTCCCGTGCGCGGGTCAAAGGCCCATACCAGATCTCCCGTGCGCGCGTCAAAGGCCCGCACCACGCCAGGCGCTGCCGTTGGCGCAATGTCCATGACCCAGCCGCCAATGATGACCAGATTGCCGGCCACCGTCGGCGCCGCCGTCGGGTGGTAGAAGCGGCCGTTTTGCGTCTCGCCCATGCCGACGACCTTCAGATCGACCACACCACCGTTGCCGAAGTCCTCGCAGGGCTTGCCGGTCTGCGCATCCAGCGCCCACAGGTTGGCATCGACCGTCGACAGCAGGATGCGCTGCACGCACGCGCCCGATGGCTGCTGCGTCGGCGCAGTGGCGGCGGCCACGTCCGGTACCGACGATGCATCATCCTGCAGGGGCTGTACCAACGCCGGCGAGGCCACCACCGGATCCGTGCTGGCGTCGTAATAGCCAACGCGACAGGTCAGGTGCGAGGTTCTTGGCTCGATCTTGGGATCGAACCGCCACAGCTCCTCGCCCGTGTCGACATCCAGCGCCGTGACCACATTCAACGGCGTGCACGAATACAGCACGCCACCGATTTGCTGCAGCGTATTGGCGTCATTGCCCCGGCCATCGCGGCCCGTCTTGTACGTCCAGGCCACCTGCAGCTTGTCAACGTTCTCGGGCGTGATGTCCGAGTACGGCGCGAACTTGGTGGCGTTCTCGCTGCGACCGAAGTAACGCCAGTCGGCAGGATTTTCCGGATTCTCCGTCGCCAGCGCCGGATCCTGCACCAGTGCCACCTCGTTACGAATCACGCCTTGTGGCACGAATGCCGCGCCCAGCGTTGCCAGCAGCGCCACGAAAACGACCACGCCCGCACCGTTGGCAATGCGCGAGCAGCCCTTGCTCGCAGCGCCGCGCAGCTGGCCCGTCAGCCACAGGCTGAGCATGAAGAGCAGCGCCGGCACCACCAGACGCGGCAGCAGCAGCCAAAAGCTCAACCCACCTCCGAGAGTGCCCACACCACGGTGGCCGCAAACGTCAGCGCAGACAACCACAGCGCCAGCCTGTGGCGCAGGAAGTACAGCACCACCATCGCCAGGTAAGCGATGCCGGCGATCAGGTAATAGGCGCTGCCGCCCAGACTGACGAGCTTGCCCCCCACGTCACCAGTACCAGACCAGTGACCAATGTCAGCACAAGAAACAGGTAACGGTAGACCGTCCCCCATGCTCCCGGCTCATGATTGTCGTTTTTCATGGTTCCCCAGATAAGGCTGCGAACGAACAACTAATTGCACGCGCGTCGCTGCCATCACGCCTGCAACCACTCATGCCTTGCGCGAGCGCGCCAAGCCCCTCAAGCCAACGTGTCGTGGGCGCCGGGCGCCGCCTCCAGCCCTGTTGCGCTCACGCCTTGCCGCGGCCTGCGCGCAGCCGTCAGAAATCGCGCCGCAACGTCACGCCCGCCGTCCAGCTGCGGCCCGGTGCCGGCTCGAAGAACCGCCCATTGCCGTCGTTGACGATGACCGACCCCACATAGTTCTTGTCCAGGGCGTTGTCCAGCCGCGCGAAGCTGCGCAGGTTCCAGGCTCCGAGCTGCCAGACATACCCTGCGTGCAGGCCCAGCAGCGTATAGGCGCTGGCGGCATCGGAATTGGCATCGTTGACGTATATCCGGCCTACATGGCGCAGCTCGGCGCCCGCCTGCCAGCCCTGCGCAGGCGCCCAGGACGCCCCCAGATAGAACGACTGCTTAGGGATACCCGGAATCGATGCGCCGCTGGCGAAGCGATTGCTGCCGGTGCGGTACTGCGCCTTCAGATAGGTATAGGCGGCATCAATGCGACCCTCTCCAAGAAAACGGGTGCTATAGGCCAGCTCCAGACCGTCGCGGCGGGTTTTGCCCGCATTGTGAAAACTGCTGCGGCCATTGCTGCTGCCGGCATTGACGATCTCGTCATCGGTGTCGGTGCGAAACAGCGCCACCGTCGCCAGCCCATCAAAGGGCATGGCCGCCTTAAGCCCCAGCTCCCAGTTGTCGCTCTCGGCCGGCCGCAGCGCCAGGTTCAGTCCGGGCGAGCCATCCGGGCGGTAGGAGAGCTCGTTGGTCGTCGGGGTCTCGAACCCGCGCCCGTACGAGCCGTACACGCTGACCTCGTCGGTCAGGTCCTTGCGCAGTGCCAGTGATGGCAGCAGGGCACTGTAGCGGGCACTGCCGCTGTCATCGCCATTGCGCTCGGCGATGTAATGGTCGCGCGAGCGAAATCGCACGCGGCTGTAGCGCAGCCCGGCGTCCAGGTTCCAACCCGGCGCAAAGCCGATGCTGGCCTGCACGTAGGGGTCAATGTTCCATACCGTATTGGTCTCGTCGCGCCGCAATGCGCCCTGCACGCCCAGCTGCTGCTGGGCGCCGCTGCCAATGAAATTCTCGAAGCCGCGGCGCTGCTCGCGCAGGTGGTCATAGGCCAGCCCGGCAATCAGCAGCACGTCCCTGCCCTGCCACTGCTGCGCACTGGTCAGACGCACGTCCAGCCCCGAGTACTGGCGCTCCAGATCAATGATGCCTCCGGCATGGCCGCGGTTGCTCAGCTGTGGTGCCGGCGGAATGGACTGGTACTGGCGCGTCTCGCGCTGGCCATGGTAGGCCATCATGCGCAGCAGGTTGTCGGCGTTCAGGTGCGACTCCCACACCGCGCCCAGCTGGGACTGCTTGACCTTCTTGCGGGTGTTGTAATCATGCGCCCGACTAACCGCCGCGCGCCGGTCGGTTTCCATCTGCGCACGCGTCATGCCCAGCGGATCCTGGGCCCGGATGTCCACATGGTTGGCGACGAGCTTGAGCCGGTTGGTGTCATTGAGCCGCACGCCCAGACGGGCGTTGACGATGCCGCGGCGCGCTTCGCTGTGGTCGCGGTAGCCATCGGTCTCGAAGCGGGTGGCGCTGAGGTTGTAGTCTTCCAGACCCTGCTCGACGTCCCGGCGGCCCTGCGCCTGCACGCCATAGCGCAACGCACCGTCACTGCCGGCGGCGGTGTGCACCGTCACGCTCGGAGGGTTCGTGCCGGCGGCCGTGTACATCTGCAGCACGCCACCTGCGGCATTGCCGTAGATCGAGGAAAACGGCCCATTGAGGACCTCGATACGGTCCAGCGAAGTGATGTCGATGTTCGAGGTCTGCCCTTGCCCATCGGGCATGGTGGCAGGAATGTCGTCCACATAGATGCGGATGCCGCGCACGCCAAACGTGGAGCGGGCACCGAATCCCCGCATGATGATCTGCAGATCCTGCGCGTAGTTGTGGCGGTTCTGCACCTGCAGCCCCGGCACCCGCCCGAGCGCTTCCGAGAGATTGACCTGCAGGCCATTGGCAAAGGCGGTGCCTTCGACCACCTGGACCGATGCCGGTGTCTGCAGCAGCGTACCGCCTTGCCGCGTGGCGGTGACCTCCACGGTATCCAGCGTCGGCACATCCGCTGCGCCCGGCTCGGCGTCAGCGCCCTGCGTCCAGCCAACGGCAGGCATGGCAGCACCGACTGCCACCACCAGTGCCCACAACACCTGCGACTTGCGACTATCCACCCACATGCTGTCTCGACTCCTGCTTTCGCCATGCACAGGCGCCGAACGGCCTGCCAGGCCCGTACCACCAGGTACGGATAGAGACACAGCTGATTCGGCGCGGGGCTTGCTTGTTATGGTGATTGCGGCATACCCCGCCTTCCCGAGGAACACAACGGGCAGGCCAGGTCGCCGATTCGGTGGCTGACCGTACGGCTTACGCCAGGCCACGCGCGCGGCGGCCAAAGGAAAACCCGTCTAATGCGGCCAATACCGGGCGGCACCATACCCGGAAATGAGAAACGGCGCCGAATCCATAAGCGCAGCGCGCCACTTCATTGGGGCGGGACACAAAAATTTACCATTTTGGCAGCATGGGAACACGCCAGACTGCTGCCGGAAACGGCATGCGGCGCCCTACCTGCCACTGCGTCTGAGCAGCGCGTGCAACAGAATCGCACCGAACGTGGCCGTGCCGATGCCAGCCATCGCGAAGCCACCAAAGTGCAGTGTGAAATCGCCAGTGCCGAGAATCAGCGTGATCGCTGCCACCAGCAGGTTCCTGTTCTGCGAGAAGTCAACCTTGTTGTCGACCCAGATCTTCGCGCCAGCCACGGCGATCAGGCCAAACACCACGATGGATACGCCCCCCATGACGGGCAGCGGGATGGCGCGGATCACCTCGCCGAACTTGGGCGAAAAACCCAGCGCAATGGCCAGCAGTGCCGCCACCAGAAAGACTGCGGTGGAGTAGATGCGGGTGGCGGCCATCACGCCGATGTTCTCCGCATAGGTGGTCACACCCGTGCCGCCCACGCTGCCACTGACCATCGTAGCCACGCCATCACCCATGAAAGCGCGCCCCATGTAGCGGTCGATGTCGCGGCCGGTCATGGCGGTCACGGCCTTGATATGGCCGAGATTTTCGGCCACCAGAATGATCGCCACTGGCGCAATCAGCACCGCCGCATTCCAGGTGAACACCGGCGCGGTGAACTGCGGCACGCCGAACCAGGCGGCCTGCGCGACGCCACTGAAATTCACCGGCGTACCCAGCCCCAGTCCATTGGTCAGCAGGATGTAGACCAGCGTGGCCACCACCAGTCCGGCCAGAATCAGCAGGCGCTGCAGCATACCCCGCGTGAACACTGCCACCAGTGCCACACAGACGAAGGTGAAGGCCTGCATCCAGCTGTCGAAATTGCTGGCGGCCATGTTCTTGATCGGAATGGCCGCCAGGTTCAGGCCAATCACGGCAACGATGGCCCCGGTGACGACCGGCGGCACCCAGCGCTCGATCCAGCCGGTGCCAACAGCCTGGACAACCAGACCGATGAGGGTGTAGAGCAGCCCGCAGACGACGATGCCCCCCAGCGCCACGCCGATGTTGGCATTGATGCCGATGCCCGTGTAGCCGGTGGCTGCAATCACCACTGCGATGAAGGCAAAGCTCGATCCCAGGTAGCTCGGCACCTTGCCGCCGGTGATGAGCAAAAAGAGCAACGTGCCGATGCCGCTCATCAGCACCGCAATGTTGGGGTCAAACCCCATCAGAAAAGGCGCCAGCACGGTCGAGCCAAACATGGCGATGACGTGCTGGATGCCCATCACGCTCGTTTGCGGCCAGGGCAGGCGTTCATCAGGTGCGATGACGCCGCCGTCGGCCAGCGTCTGCGGGGATTTCTCGGTCCAGTGAAACATGGTGCGTTCTCGCTGCGGTGGTCGCAAAACTGCGCCGGCGCGCGCAGCGGGCGGCGAGCATACACCGTATCGCGCATGCTGGCCGCCAAACACTGCGCCTCCCGACACACAAAACCGGCCACACGGGCCGGTCTGGAACCATCACGCGGCCGCTTTACTTGTCGGCAAAGGCGCGCTCGACCACGAACTCGCCCGGCGTGGAGGTGTTGCCTTCGATGAAGCCGCGCTGCTCGAACAGGCTGCGCAGATCCGACAGCATGGCAGGGCTGCCGCAGATCATGATGCGGTCCTCGGCGCGGTTAATCACCGGCACGCCCAGATCCTCGAACAGCTTGCCGGTCTCGATCAGCGTGGTGATGCGGCCTTGGTTGCGGAATTCCTCGCGCGTAACAGTCGGGTAGTAGCGCAGCTTGCCCTTGACATACTCGCCCAGGAATTCGTGCTCGGGCAGGGTCTGATGGATCAGCTCCTGGTAGGCCAGCTCATTGACGAAGCGCGTGCCGTGCACGAGGATGACCTGCTCGAAACGCTCGTAGGTCTCCGGGTCACGGATGGTGCTCAGGAATGGCGCCAGACCCGTGCCGGTGGACAGCAGGTACAGACGCTTGCCGGGCAGCAGGTAGTCCAACAGCAGCGTGCCCGTCGGCTTCTTGCCCACCAGCAGCGTATCGCCCACCTGGATGTGCTGCAGACGCGAGGTCAGCGGGCCGTCCGGCACCTTGATGCTGAAGAATTCGAGGTGGTCCTCATAGTTGGCACTGGCAATGCTGTAGGCGCGCAGCAGCGGCTTGCCATCGACCTTGAGGCCGATCATCGTGAAATGGCCGTTGGAAAACCGCAGCGAGGGATCGCGCGTGGTCTTGAAACTGAACAGCGTGTCGTTCCAGTGGTGAATCGAGATCACCTTCTCTTCGTTGAATGCACTCATGCTTGCGCTCTTGATTCGGTTGTCGTATCGCCCGCTGCGGCTGGCGGGATATCGCCGGTTCGTGCCGCCGCCTGCCTGCAGGCGGGAGACACGAAATGGCACGGATTGTCCCTGAGTTTTTAATACCTCAGGTTATATGACGCACTTCATCGCGGGAAGCCCAGCTCCGGGTTGTCACCAGTGCGGCTGGCGTCGCTGCACCGCGTCGATGAACATCGCCGCAACGTCAAAGCCGGTCTGGTTGGCAATTTCCTGAAAGCCCGTGGGGCTGGTGACATTGATTTCGGTGACATAGTCGCCAATCACGTCCAGTCCCACCAGCAGCAGGCCACGTTCAGCAAGAATGGGGCCGATGTGGGCGGCGATCTCCCGATCGCGCGCGCTCAGCGGCTGCGCCACCGCCTTGCCGCCCACTGCCATGTTGCCCCTGATCTCATTGCCCTGCGGGATGCGAGCCAGCGCGTGCGGCACCACTTCGCCGTCGATCAGCAGAATGCGCTTGTCCCCTTCCTTGATCGCCGGAATGTAGCGCTGCACCATCACGCTGTTGCGACCGTGGTCGTTGAGCATCTCGATGATGCTGCCCAGATTCAGTCCATCGGGGCCAACACGGAAAATACCCATTCCGCCCATGCCGTCGAGCGGCTTGAGAATGACGTCGCCATGCTCGGCATGGAAGTCGCGGATGCGCTGCGGATCGCGCGTGACCAGGGTCGGACCGATGAACTGCGCAAACTCCAGAATATCGAGCTTTTCCGGATGGTCGCGCAGCGCCGCGGCCCGGTTGAACACCTTGGCGCCTTCGCGCTCGGCCTGGCCCAGCAGGTGCGTGGTGTAGAAGAACTCGTTGTCAAACGGCGGATCCTTGCGCATCAGTACCGCATCGAAATCGGCCAGCGCGCGCTCCTCGCGCCGCAGCAGCTGCCACCAGGGCGCCATCTCACCACGCGCATAGGCAGCGGGATCGACATCCAGCAGCGCAATCCATTCGACCTGCGCGCTGACACGCCCGCCTTTTTGCCAGTACAGCGCCGGCTGGGTGCAGACAGCCACCTGATGGCCGCGCTGCTGCGCCGCGCGCATCATCACGTAGGTGGTGTCCTTGTAAATCCTGAAGCTGTCCAGGGGATCAATGACGAAAAGCAGTTGCATGGGCGTACGCCAGGTTGCGCAGAAGAGAAAAATGCCCCCGCATTATCCGCGCCCCGCCAAGCGCCTGCCAGCGTACGGCTTCACGCCAACACTGACCCTGTGTGCTCTATGCCCCTTTGCAGGGCTGCGCCCCTTCACAGCGTCCTGAGCAGCGCACCGATTTCCCCGGCGCGCTGCAACGCACTGGCCCAGTCAATCGCCACACCATCGCGCGTGACCAGCACCAGCACCATGGCCTCGCTGCACGGCAGTATGGTGATGCGCTGCTGCGCATGCATGAGCACGCAGTAACGCAAAGGTCCAAGCGCCTCGAAAAAACTGCTGTGGCGCTGGTAATGCCGCCAGTAGTCGCTGGCCGCTTCCGCCAGTGCGCTGCCCTTGAGCAGGCTGCCAACGCTGTGCACCACCATCCCACTGGCCACTTCCACCAGCGCGCATCCCTGCACGGCGGGAAACTGCCCGGGCAGCTCGTCAATGGCCGCCTGCATGGCGCCAAAACGCGCCTTCCATTGCTGATTGGAATCTGTAGAACTATGCATAGGAATTCGTCAAGGGGCACTGCGTCCAACCCGGCATCACATGCGCACGCTGACCGGTCATGGCCGTGGCCCCAGATTGAAGGCCTCCACCTGCGCCAACAAGGTCTCCAGCACCGTCACGATATCGAGGCGGCGGCGCACGTCGCAGGCCAGCACCGGCAGCACCGGGCCGCGCAGATGGAGAAACTGGGCGTAGTCATCAAGATCGGGCTTGGCCTGCTCGGGCAGGCGGCCCACCGCCACGGCGCAGGGCAGCACGGCCAGTTGTGCCGCAAAACCGTCGAGGTAGTAGGCCAGATCGGCCAATGGGTCGGCGCGTGCATTGTCAAGCAGGATGACCAGCCCCAACGCATTGGCAGCCAGCACGGGCAGCAGCGCATCGCAGCGTGCGTGTCCCGGTGCGCCCAACAGCCGTAGCCGGTCGCCGTTATCCAGCGTCAGTTGGCCGCTTTCGAGCAGCAGCCCCGTGGTGCCGACGGATTCGACGCCGGCAAGGTCGGCAGCCGTGGGCACCGTCTCGCTGATACGGGCAATGGCCGTGGTCTTGCCCGCACCCGCAGGCCCGGCAAACAGAATCGTGTAGTCGTGCATGGCGCCTGTCTTTTCATCCCGGTTGCCGTGCCACGGAGCATCGCATCGTATCGCTGCAGCAGCCTGCCACAGAGTCTCGCACTGCAATGGCCTCGGATCCTTGCATAGCCACTGCAGGCATCATTGCGCCGGCCAACAGCCTTATAAAATATTTTCACAATTGTATCTGCGCTCTTTCCACGCGCACATCGATTCCAGCGCTCACCCGGCTCGCAGCCGGTGCAAAGGCCGCACACCATGCTGGTGTTGGGTGGGCAGGGCATACTCGCCGGATGCATCCACTCACATTGGAACTTGCGCAGGTCGCCGCCGCCCTGGTGGTCGAGGAAGGCATGGAACTGGGCGCAGCCAAGCAACGCGCCTTGCGCCAGCTGAATGCCCCACGCGGCACGCCCCTGCCAGACAACCGCACGCTGGAAGCGGCCGTGCGTGAATACATCCAGATCTTCTGTGCGCAGGAGCAACCGCAGGCGCTTGCCGCACTGCGCGCGCTGGCGCTGCACTGGATGCAGCAGCTCAGCAGCTTCCAGCCGCTGCTTGGCGGTACGGTCTGGAGCGGCACCGCGACACGGCACAGCGCGATCCATCTGCAGCTGTTCTGCGACGATGCCAAGGCGCTACCCATGTGGCTGTTGGACAGACGATGGCGCTTTGACACGCAAGAGCAGCGCGGTCTGCATGGCTTGTCCACCGAGGTGCTGGTGGTGCAAGTTGCCACCCATGAGCCCCAGTTGGAGAGTCCGGTGCCCGTATGCTTGTGGAACAATCCAAGCAGCGCGTTGCGTGGCGCCCTGCAGCCCGACGCCGACGGACAGAGCCCGCGCGGCACGCTGCAGGCGCTGCGGGCACGCATGGCAGAATCAGAAACATGACAAGCTCTCCCACACCCGCGCCAGCATCCCCCCCCGTCAAGCGTCGCACATGGCTTGCCGCCGCGCTGGCAGCCGGTGTCGCTGCGGCAGCTGGTGGCGCCTGGCACCTGCGACGCCAGACTGCGCCCAGCGATGCGGTGGACGATAGGCTATGGAATATTGCCCTGCCCCAGCTTGATGGGCAGACGATGGCCATGCGGCAATGGCTGGGGCATCCGATCATCGTGAACTTCTGGGCTACCTGGTGCGCGCCGTGCGTGCAGGAACTGCCGCTGCTCAACGCCTTTCACCAGGCACAGCCGCAGTGGCGCGTCGTCGGCGTGGCGGTGGATACGCCCGAGAATGTCGCACGCTTTGTCAAGCGGTTTTCCCTGCAGTTTCCCGTTGGCATCGCGGGCGCCCAGGGGGTGCAGCTGGCGCAGTCGCTAGGCAGCACTGGAGGGCTGCCATTTACGCTGATGAGCGACGCATCAGGGCGGATTCGCGCCACGAAATCCGGACAAATCCATGCCCAGGACTTGGATTCCTGGCTGCAAATGGCGTGAGTTGCGCTTAGAATGCCCGACCTTTGGCCTTCACGGCAGTGAAGTACCGGCCAGTTGCGCAAGTCTGTCGCGCAACATCTTCCGGGTGAGCGCGGACGGACTCCGCACCACCCTCCCAAACATCAATTTGATGCATTTAAGCGTTTTTGACGTAAAATGCATGAATTTTTGCGGACGTTATAGAGATTTAATGCAAATCTCGAATCGCACCGTCCGCATCAAACCCACAACTGGAGCCTTGCAGCCATGGACTTGAGGAAACTGAAGACCCTGATCGATCTGGTGTCTGAGTCAAACGTGACGGAGCTGGAAATCACCGAGTCCGACGGCAAGGTGCGTATCGTCAAGGGCGGCCAGGCCGGCCCGGTGCAGGCCTATGCGCCCGCGCAGGCCAGCGCTGTGGCGGCATTGCCGCAGCCCACGCCGGCAGCCAGCGCCGCAGCCCCCGCGGCCGAGCCGCAGGCCGCGGCATCCGGCGCAGCCATTACCGCCCCCATGGTCGGGACGTTTTACCGCTCGCCCAACCCTTCTGCAGATCCGTTCGTCGAAGTGGGCACCCAGGTCAAGGAAGGCCAGACGGTGTGCATCATCGAGGCCATGAAGATTCTCAACGAGATCGAGGCTGACCGCTCTGGCACCATCAAGCAGGTGCTGGTCGAGAATGGGCAGGCGGTCGAGTATGGCCAGCCGCTGTTCATCATCGAGTAAACCGCCGGCCAACCCCTGGCATAGGATCAACCGCCCGCCGAGAGGCTGACGAGGCCCATCCATGTTCAACAAAATCCTGATCGCCAATCGCGGTGAAATCGCCCTGCGCATCCAGCGCGCCTGCCGCGAGCTGGACATCAAGTCCGTCGTGGTCTATTCCGAGGCCGACCGCGACGCCATGTACGTGCGGCTGGCCGACGAGGCCATTTGCATCGGCCCAGCGCCGGCTGCCGGCAGCTACCTGCAGATGCCCGCCATCATCTCGGCGGCCGAAGTCAGCGGTGCGCAGGCCATCCACCCCGGATATGGCTTCCTGAGCGAGAACGCGGACTTTGCCGAACGCGTCGAGCGCAGCGGCTTTGCCTTCATCGGGCCGACTGCCGAATCCATCCGCATCATGGGCGACAAAGTCTCGGCCAAGCAGGCCATGCTCAAGGCTGGCGTGCCCTGCGTGCCGGGCTCGGCGGGTGAGCTGCCGGACGATCCGGCCGAACTGCGCGCCCTGGCACGCGACATCGGCTACCCGGTCATCATCAAGGCCGCTGGCGGCGGCGGCGGACGCGGCATGCGCGTCGTGCATGCCGAAGGGGCGCTGCTCAGCGCCGTGCAGATGACCAAGAGCGAGGCACAGGCGGCCTTTGGCAATCCGGCCGTCTACATGGAAAAGTTCCTGGAGAATCCGCGCCATATCGAAATCCAGGTCATGGCCGACACGTTCAAGAACGCCGTGCACCTGGGCGAGCGTGACTGCTCCATGCAGCGGCGCCACCAGAAGGTCATCGAGGAAGCGCCGGCCTTTGGCATTCCGCGCAAGCTCATCGAGAAGATCGGCGAACGCTGCGCCGCCGCCTGCCGCAAGCTGGGTTACCGCGGCGCCGGTACGTTCGAGTTTCTCTACGAGAACGGCGAGTTCTACTTCATCGAGATGAACACGCGCGTGCAGGTCGAGCACCCGGTCACGGAAATGGTCACCGGCATCGACATCGTCAAGACGCAAATCCTCGTGGCCGCCGGCGAGCCCCTGCCCTTTACCCAGCGTGACATCGAGGTGCGGGGCCACGCCATCGAGTGCCGCATCAATGCCGAGGACCCCTACAAGTTCACGCCTTCGCCGGGCAAGCTGACGGCCTGGCATCCGCCGGGCGGGCCCGGTGTGCGGGTGGACTCGCACATGTATGCAGGCTACACGGTGCCGCCCAACTACGACTCGATGGTCGGCAAGATCATCGTGCATGCCAACACGCGCGGGGAAGCACTCAAGCGCATGAGCAGCGCGCTGCTGGAGACCGTGGTCGAAGGCATCAAGACCAACATCCCGCTGCACCGCGAACTGCTGGTGGACGCCAACTTCGTGGCTGGCGGCACCAATATCCACTATCTGGAAAAATGGCTGAGTCAGCGCGCTGACCATCAGTGATTCCAGCCACCTCGCGCAGATCCGCGCAAAGGAAACCACCATGTACGCCTTGACCCTGCTCTGTCCGCAGGAGCGCGTGGACATCGTCACCGAAGCGCTGGAGGCGCTGGATGCCGTCAGCGTCTCGGTCGAGGACGCCGACGCCCAGACGCCCCATGAACAGGCCCTGTTTGGCGAGCCGGGTCTGGAGCCAGAGCGTCTGGCCTGGCAACGCAGCGTCATCAGCGCCCTGTTCCCGGAGCACGCCAAGGCACAGGAGGCCCAGCAGCTGCTGGCCGTGCAGGACTTCTGCAGCGACTGCCAGTTCCAGCCCTTGCAGGAAGTGCCGGACATGGACTGGGTGAGCCTGACGCAATCGCAATTCTCGCCGGTGGAAATCACGCCACAGTTCTGGATCGTACCCAGCTGGCATGAAGTGCCGCAAGCGGCGAAAACGTCCATCGCGCTGGATCCCGGCATGGCCTTTGGCACCGGCACCCATCCCACCACGCGCATGTGCCTGCGCTGGCTGGCCACGCGCCACGAGAGCGATGGCGCCATCGCGGGCCGTTCCGTGCTCGACTACGGTTGCGGCTCGGGCATTCTGGCCATCGCCGCTGCCAAGTTCGCAGCGCGCCAGGTTGATGCGGTCGACATCGACGAGGCCGCCATCGCCGCGACCGCACACAATGCCGAGAACAACAACGTGGCACTGCGCAGCGGCCTGCCCGACATCATTGCGCCGCACTACGACATCGTGCTGGCCAACATCCTCGCCAACCCGCTGCAGGTACTTGCACCACTGCTGTGCCGCCACGTCGGTGACGGCGGCGATCTAGTGTTGGCCGGCATTCTGGCGCGTCAGGCCGAACAGCTCAAGGCCGCCTACGCGCCCTGGATTGCGCTCGAAGTCAGCGACGAGGAAGACGGCTGGATTCTGATGACCGGACGCAAGCAGGCTGCGGCAGCGCAGCAGGCGGCCTGAACCCGTTCGGGCGCTTTTGCCCCATGGGCGTCGGCGTGCTGGCGATGCGGCAGCACGCCTGTCACCGCGCCCGTGTCTCGGGCACAATAGATGGCTTTGCGCGCCCTCTCTGACCTCGCATGAACGCCATCACCCGCTGCCCCACGTGTGCGACCAAGTTCAAGGTCACGCCTGAGCAGCTGCGCGTCTCCGAAGGCTGGGTGCGCTGCGGCCGCTGCAACAGCATTTTCGATGCACAAAGCCACCTGGAGGCTGGCGCGACCCAGGCGCCCTCGCCGGCACGAACCGCACCGGGATTCGAGCATCCCGCCGATGCCGGTCCACTCGACTGGCGCGCCTACCATGCCGATGCGCTTTCCGAGCGCCCTACCGAGCGTTGGCTCAAGGAGCTGAGCGAGACCTTCAGCCCCACCGCCTCCCCCGCGCCAGAAAGCAGATTACCTGCGGCCGACGCAGATGATGTGGCGCCAGAGCCTTCCGCCAGCCCCGATGCTGCGGACTCCTTCGAGCAGGAGTTGCAGCGCTGGCAGGCCCAGCGCGCACGTGAGGCACAGACAGCCGCCAGCGCCCCCCCACAGGCCTTACCACCCATCACCACCGCACCGACATCCCCCGATGCTCCGGATCGCGCCGCTGCGCCGTTACACATGGCGGCACCAGATACCGGCGTGACGCTGCGCAAGGCCAGTGCCGACACTGCCGGCGCCAGCGCTCCCGCACCCGCCAGTATTGCGCCGGTCGCCGCTGCCAGCACGCTTGGCGCGCACGACGAAAAAGCGGCCGTCCGGTCTGATCGTGCAGCGCCTCGCAGTGCGCCGCAGCCGCAGCAAGACGCAACGGCTGCGCCACCGCAGGATCCTGATGATGCCGGCACCGACGCTGCAAAGGCGCTGCGCTTTGTGCGCGAGGCCGAGCGCAAGGCCTTCTGGCGCCGACCGGCCGTGCGTGCCGTGCTGTGGCTGGCCGCCTTCGTGTTGCTGGCCCTGCTGACGCTGCAACTTGTCGTGCAGCAGCGCGACCGCATTGCTGCACGCTCGCCGGCCTGGCAGGCCCGCATGCAGGCCCTGTGCGAGCGGCTGCAGTGCCGCATCACGCCCCTGCAGCAGCTCGACCAGCTTGTGCTGGACGGCTCGACCTTCCAAGTGGAAGGCCCGGGCCTCTTTACCCTCTCCTGGTCAGTGCGCAACCGCAGTGACCTGTGGCTGCAAACGCCCAGCCTGATGCTGAGCCTGCGTGATGCGCAAGGGCAGACCCTGCTGCGCCGTAGCTTCGATGTGACGCAGCTGCAAGGACCCGCAATGCTGGCGCCCGGCGCCGCATGGCAGGGCCGGCAGGCGCTGCAGGTGACCGTCCAGCCGCAGGCCATTGCCGGCTACCAGTTGACGATCTTCTACCCGGATCCGACAGACTCGCCCCATTGATCCGAATCCCGCTTTCTGAAAGGACTTACCCATGGCCGTACTGGTATGTGGCTCCGTTGCGTTCGACACCATCATGAACTTCGAAGGCAGCTTTGCCGAGCAGATCCTGCCCGAGCAGCTGCACATCCTGAACGTCTCGTTTCTCGTCAACACGCTGCGGCGGGACTGGGGCGGCTGCGCTGGCAACATCGCCTACGGCCTGAAGCTGCTGGGTGGTGAACCACGCCCCATGGCGGCCGTAGGTCAGGACGGTGCGGACTACCTCGCACGCTTTGACGCGCTGGGCATCGACCGCCGCCACATTCTGCAGCTGCAGGGCAGCTACACCGCGCAGGCCATGATCATGACCGATCGCGACAATAACCAGATCACCGCCTTCCACCCCGGCGCGATGATGCAGGCGCACCAGTTGCGCATCGACGCCAGCAACACCGCCGACGTGGCACTGGCCATCATCTCGCCCGACGGGCGCGAGGCCATGCTGCAGCATGCGCAGCAGCTCTCGCAGGCCGGCATTCCGTGGGTGTTCGATCCCGGCCAGGGCCTGCCGATGTTCGACGGCCAGGAGCTGCGCCAGTTCGTCGATCAGGCCAGCTGGGTCACCGTCAATGACTATGAAGGCCAGATGCTCAGCGAGCGCACCGGCTGGTCGTTCGATGCCATCGCCAGCCGCGTCAAGGGTCTGGTTGTCACGCTGGCAGCGCAGGGCTGCGACGTCTGGGAAGATGGCAGCCGCCAGCATATTGATGCACTGCCGGTGGCCGAGGCGGTGGACCCGACCGGCTGTGGCGATGCCTGGCGTGCCGCCCTGCTCTACGGGCTGGAACGCGGCTGGGGCCTTGCCCGCTGCGCGCGCCTGGGCAACGCAGTGGCAGCGCGCAAGGTCGCCGTGCGTGGCCCGCAGAATTACACGCTGGACGGGTTGGACCTCGCCGCCTTCGCCTGATTTTCCGCAAAGCCTCGTTCTCAGCAGCCATGCACATTCACATCCTCGGCATCTGCGGCACCTTCATGGCCGGCGTGGCGGCGCTGGCCAAGGCCAGCGGTCACACTGTCACGGGCTGCGACGCACAGGTCTACCCGCCCATGAGCGATCAGCTGCGCGCCTTGGGCATCGAACTGATCGAAGGCTACGGCGCCGACCAGCTCGCCATCAGGCCTGACCTGTTCGTCATCGGCAATGTCGTCAGCCGCGCCCGACTGGAGGGCGGCACGCCACGCTATCCGCTGATGGAGGCCATTCTCGACGCGGGAGCCCCCTACACCAGTGGGCCGCAGTGGCTGGCCGAACACGTTCTGTCCGGGCGCCATGTGCTGGCTGTTGCTGGCACTCACGGCAAAACCACCACCAGCGCCATGCTGGCCTGGATCCTGGAAGCCAACGGCCTGCAGCCGGGTTTTCTGATCGGTGGCATTCCACAGAACTTTTCCGTCTCCGCGCGGCTGGGCGCGCAGGTACCGGGCCAAGCGCGCAACCTGTTCGTGATCGAGGCCGACGAGTACGACACCGCATTTTTCGACAAGCGCAGCAAGTTCGTCCACTACCGCCCGCGTACCCTGGTACTCAATAACCTGGAGTTTGACCATGCGGACATCTTCGACGACCTTGCCGCTATCGCGCGCCAGTTCCACCATCTGATCCGCACCGTTCCGGCCAGCGGGCGCATCGTCGTCAACGGCGAGGATGCCAATCTGCCCAACGTGCTGGCACAAGGCCTGTGGAGTGAACTGGCGTGGTTTGGCCGCACTTCGCCTGCGGCACCTGCGCTGTCGCAGGTGCCTCGCCTGCGCGCCGATGGCAGCGATCAGCAGTTTTCCGTACTGCTCGATGACCGGCCTGTCGGCAAGGTAAAGTGGGCGCTCAGCGGCCACCACAACCGCCTCAATGCACTGGCCGCAATTGCCGCCGCAATGCACGTGGGCGTGCCGCCGGCGGCAGCAGCACAGGCGCTGAGCCAGTTCCGCAACGTGCGCCGCCGCATGGAACTGCGCGGCGAGGCCGCCGGCGTGCGGGTCTACGACGACTTCGCCCACCACCCCACGGCCATTGCCACGACACTGGAGGGCCTGCGCCGCAGCCTTGCGGACGGCGCGCGCGTGCTGGCCGTGTTCGAGCCACGCAGCAACACCATGAAGCTGGGCACCATGGCCGCCCAGTTGCCTGCGGCGCTGCAGGCTGCCGATCTGGTGTTCGCCTACAACCCGCAACTGGGCTGGGATGTCGCCGCCGCGCTGGCGCCGCTGGGGACCAAGGCCACCACCTATGCCGACCTGCCGACCCTGGTGCACGCCATCGTCGCCCAGGCGCGGCCCGGTGACCACATCGTCTGCATGAGCAACGGCAGCTTTGGCGGCATCCACCAACAACTGCTGGCCGCTTTGGCCAACGCTGCCTGAGGGAGCAACCGCATGGCCGTGACGAACCTGCAACTGCCAGCGCGCCTGCAAGACCCGCTTGCTCCCCTGTACGTGCTGCATGGCGACGAGCCACTGCTGGAGCAGGAAGCGCTGGATGCCATTCGCGCCGCCGCGCGTGCGCAAGGCTTTAGCGAGCGCAGTGCCTTTGTCGCATCGGCCACGCAGTTCGACTGGTCCGCCGTGCTGGCCGCCAGTGCCAGCCAGAGTCTTTTCGCCGAGCGCTGCATCGTTGAGATCCGCCTGCCCACCGGCAAGCCCGGCAAGGAAGGGGCGCAGGTGCTGGAGCGTCTGGCCGAACAGGCCGCTGCCAGCAAGCAGGCCGACGCGACCTTGCTGATCGTGGTGCTGCCACGCGCCGACCGCACCATGCAGCAGACCTCCTGGTTTGCCGCGATGGAGCGCGCAGGCGAGGTCGTGCGCATTGATCCCGTGGCGCGGCGCGACATGCCCGCCTGGCTGGCAACGCGGCTCAAGGCCCAGGGCCAGCATGTCGCGGCTGGCGAAGAAGGGCTGCAGGCACTCGCATTCTTTACCGACTGTGTCGAGGGCAACCTGATGGCCGCGCACCAGGAGGTGCAAAAGCTCGGCCTGCTCTACCCACCGGGTCCGCTGTCGCTGGCGCAGATCGAGGCCAGTGTGCGCAATGTCGCACGCTACAGCATGGCCGACCTCTCCGAGGCTGCACTGAGCGGACAGCTGCTGCGCGCCCAGCGCGTTCTTGATGGCCTGCTGGCAGAAGGCGAGCCTGCCGTGCGTCTGCACACTGTGATTGCCGGCGACATCCTCAGCCTCTACCGCGCGCGCCAGGCGCTCGATGCCGGCGCCCCATTGCCGCAGGCGTTGCGCCAGGCACGCGCCTGGGGGCCGAAGGAGAAGCTGCTTGAGCGTGTGCTGCCCCAGGTACGCCTGCCGCTGCTGGCCCGGCTGGTGCAATCGGCCCATGTGGTCGATGGCATCTGCAAGGGCTTGAAAGATCCGCAATGGCCCCAAGATGCTCAGGGCGCGTTGCAACGGCTGCTGATGCAGCTGTGTCGCACGGTCGCCCGCCGCTGACGACACACCCACCTCGGCCATCCTGCACGCGCCTGCATGGCCTGCACTGGCGCGTCACGCCGCTAGCGGGTGCCGCAGTTGCCATTCCCTCGCCTGAGTCGGGTGCCACAATCGCGCCCGGTCACACGCCTCTTCTACAATCGTCTCGTTTTTTGTCATACAGGACATCTATGGTCCCCCACCTCGTCACTGCCCTGACCGGCCCCATCAGCGAGCTTGAGCAACGCATTCTCGAATCCATGCCGGCGGTCGAACGCTGGTTCCGCCTGGAGTGGATGGAGCACACCCCGCCGTTCTACAGCTCGGTCGACGTGCGCAACGCCGGCTTCAAGGTCGCACCGGTCGACACCAACCTGTTTCCGGGCGGCTGGAACAATCTCACGCCCGAGATGGTGCCGCTGGCCGTGCAGGCGGCCATGGCCGCAATCGAAAAGATCTGCCCCGAAGCACGCAACCTGCTGCTGATTCCCGAGAACCACACGCGCAATCCACACTATCTGGCCAACGTGGCGCAACTGCGCCGCATCTTCCGCGCTGCCGGCCTGAACGTGCGCATTGGCTCCATCAGCCCGGAGATCACCGAGAACACCACGATCAAGCTGGCCAATGGGGAGGAACTGCTGCTTGAGCCCGTCAACCGCAGCAAGTACCGGCTGGAGGTCGACCATTTCGACCCCTGCACCATCTTGCTCAACAACGACCTGTCAGCCGGCGCGCCAGGTATCCTGGAGGATATCCACGAGCAGTTTCTGCTGCCGCCGCTGCACGCAGGCTGGAGCGTGCGCCGCAAGACCAACCACTTCAAGGCCTATGAGGAAGTGGCCAAGCGCTTCGGCAAGATGCTTGGCATCGATCCCTGGCTGATCAACCCGCTGTTCAGCGGCGTTCGCGGCATCAACTTCGCCGAAAGCCAGGGGCTCGAAGCGCTGCAGGATGCCGTGCACGCGCTGCTGGGCAAGGTGCGCCGCAAGTACAAGGAATACGGCATCACCGACAAGCCCTACGTCGTCGTCAAGGCCGACAACGGCACCTACGGCATGGGCGTGATGATGGTGCAGGATGCCGCCGAGCTGGCCAGCGTCAACCGCCGCACCAAGAACAAGATGTCGGTCATCAAGGATGGCCAGCAGGTCAGCGACCTCATCCTGCAGGAAGGCGTGCCCACCATCGAGTCCATCGAAGGGGCCACCGCCGAGCCGGTGGTCTACATGATGGACCGCTACGTCGTCGGGGGTTTCTACCGCACCCACGCCAGCAAGGGCGCCGACGAGAATCTCAACGCGCCCGGTGCCACGTTCCTGCCTCTGGCTTTCGAGCCCGAGCACATCGTCGACGCGCAGGGCCATCCGGGCGAGGCGCTGCCCAACCGCTTCTACATGTACGGTGTCATCGGTCGCCTGGCCATGCTGGCCGCCGCCTACGAGCTGGAGCAGACCAACCCTGAAGCCGAGGTCTACTGATTCCCCTGGATCCGGCCGTACAGACATGATCCTCGTCACCGGCGGCGCCGGCTTCATTGGCGCCAACTTCGTGCTCGACTGGCTTGCCCAGCGCGACGAGCCTATCGTCACACTGGACAAGCTCACCTACGCCGGCAATCTGCAGAATCTGGCCAGCCTCGACGGCGACGCTCGGCACACGTTCGTGCGCGGCGACATTGCCGATACGGCACTGGTGACGCAGCTGTTGGCGCGGCACCGCCCGCGTGCGATCGTGCACTTTGCAGCCGAAAGCCATGTGGATCGCTCCATCGACGGCCCCGGCGACTTTCTGCACACCAACGTGGTCGGCACCTTCCGGCTGCTGGAAGCCGCGCGTGCCTACTGGAGCGGGCTGGATGCGGCGGCTCAGGCAGCCTTTCGCTTCCTGCACGTCTCTACGGACGAGGTCTACGGCTCACTGGCGCCGCAGGCGCCTGCATTCACGGAGCAGCATCCCTACCAGCCCAACAGCCCCTACAGCGCCACCAAGGCCGCCAGTGACCACCTGGTACGGGCGTGGTTTCACACCTACGGTCTGCCGGTGCTGACCACCAACTGCAGCAACAACTACGGCCCGCTGCACTTTCCGGAAAAGCTCATCCCGCTGGTCATCCTCAACGCACTGGAGGGCAAGCCGCTGCCGATCTACGGCGATGGCCTGCAGATCCGCGACTGGCTGTACGTCAGGGACCACTGCAGCGGCATCCGCCGCGTGCTGGAAGCCGGCACCCCCGGCGAAACCTACAACATCGGCGGCCACAACGAGATGACCAACCTCGCCATCGTGCGCCACATCTGCGCCCTGCTGGATGCGCTACGTCCACGCCACGACGGCCAAAGCTATGCCGAGCAGATCCGCTTCGTGGCCGACCGCCCGGGCCACGACCGCCGCTACGCCATCGATGCGAGCAAGATCCAGCGGGAGCTCGGCTGGCAACCGGCCGAAACCTTCGATTCCGGCATCCGCAAAACCGTCCAGTGGTATCTGGACAATGCCGCCTGGGTAGAGAGCGTGCGCACCGGTGCCTACCGCGACTGGCTGCGCAGGCAGTATGCGCCGTAAATCCTCAGAACCTGTTTACCATCGCTCCATTCAGCCCGCGGCGCACCGGTGACGCCGTGGAGGCACACGGGGAGATCTGCAATGAAAATTTTGCTGCTGGGCAAGAACGGACAGGTCGGCTGGGAGCTGCAGCGCAGCCTAGCCGTCCTCGGCGAGGTCATTGCGCCAGAACGCGACGGTGGCGCGCTGTGTGGCGACCTGACACAGCCTGAAAGACTGCGCGAAACCATCCGCGCCGTTGCCCCTGATGCCATCGTCAACGCGGCCGCCTACACCGCGGTGGACAGGGCGGAGTCCGAGCCGGAACAGGCCTTTGCCATCAATGCAGCCGCTCCGCAGGTACTGGCCGAGGAAGCCGCCCGACTGGATGCCTGGCTGGTGCACTACTCGACGGATTACGTGTTCGATGGCAGCGGCGAGGAGCCATGGCGCGAGGACGCGCCCACCGCACCCCTTTCGGTCTACGGCCAGAGCAAGCTGGAGGGAGAAAAGCACATTACCGAAAGCGGCGCACGCCACCTGATTCTGCGCACCAGCTGGGTCTATGGCGCACACGGCCAGAACTTTCTCAAGACCATGCTGCGGCTGGCTGGCGAGCGTGAGCAGCTGCGCATCGTTGCCGATCAGATAGGCGCGCCCACCGGGGCCGAGCTGCTTGCCGATGCCACTGCACAGGCGCTGCGCCAGGCCATCCCCGGAAGCCCGGCCTTCTCGGGCATCTACCACGTCACGGCAGCCGGTGAGGCCAGCTGGTTTGACTTTGCGCAGTATGTGCTGGAATCAGCCAGGGCCCTCGGCGCTCAGGGCCTGGATGCGCAGCTCACGCCCATTGCCTCCAGCGAATACCCGACACCGGCGACGCGACCGCACAACAGTCGGCTGGATACCACGCTGTTTCAGCAGACCTTCGGACTGCTGCTGCCCGCGTGGCAGGATGGCGTGCGCCGTGTAGTGCAGGAACTGCATCGCTGACGCGCTGCGGCATCACGGCCAGATCCATCGGATCTGCGCAGAAGCTGTACTGCGCAATCCATGTGCTCACGCGCAACAGGGGAATCGGGCCGATCGAGCGGGCGCTAAGGTTAGCGCGCCATCTTCAGCCTTGCGGCGCGCTCGACTGCGAGAACCAGCGCCTGTCTCCGCGCGGCGGCATGTCACGCCCACGCGCAGGCAAGGTGCAGGTGTGCATTACGCCTGTCCCAATTGGTTTGCAAGCGCATAGGGATCTGTGAAAAGCGCCCCGCTTGGCAGCAAGGTCTGCCCCCCGGCATGCTCCAGCACGAGCGTTGGCACCCCCTGCGCGCCGAATCTGCGCAGCAGTGCCTGCGCCGACTCCACACGCGTGCGATTGGCGGCCTCCAGTTCAGCATCGGGCTGACGCAGTCGCTCGGCCGCCTCGGCCAGATCCAGGCTGCGCAGCAGGGCTTGCAGCGTCTGCACCTGCGTCACATCCTGCCCATCGACGTAACGCGCCAGCTGGATAGCGCCCAGCGCCTCCAGCTCACGCTGTGGCGCAGCCAGGGCGACGGCCGTGAGTGCCAGCGTGGCCAAGCCACTGTCGAAGCGCTGGGCATGGTTGCCCAACACCTGCGTACGGTAACGCTCGGTAAAGCGCTGACCGCTCAAGCGCGCGATCCGCTGGTCGTTGCTCCAGGCATAGGCCGCAAACGCATCGTCCATGGCGCGCGCGCCGCTGCCAGCAAACAGGCCGCTGGGCAACAGTCGAACACGAACGTCCGGAACCCCGGCCAGCGCATTCAGCCCTGGGCTGGCACCATAGCACCAGCCGCACAGCGGATCAAACACGTAGTGCAGGATCTTAACCATCTATGTCTCGCAATGGCAGCATGGGAGCCCCCCCTGCCGCGGGGCACCGCCAAGGCGGCCACGGCGGCTGCGGCAGGAATGTCGCGCTCAGCCATGCAGGCGGCTGGCAACATCGACCACGCGCTTGGCGTACTGGCGCACCGTCTCCAGATCGCCCTCGGGGATGGCTTCTGCCCCGGCATCCGATGGCGACTGCACCAGCGCCCCCACCGAGCCGCCGAGGTTGTTGACATCGTTGCGGGTGGCCGCCTGCGTGTTGGCAGGCAGCAGGCCCAGGCTGACCCAGACCCCTCCGTGCTGGGACGCCAGTGTCTGCAGGTAAATCATGGACACGTGCTTGTCGCCGTTGAGACTAGCGCTGTTGACGATGCCACCGAACACCTTGTCACTCCAGGCGCGCGTGCCCCACTTCTTCGACGTTGCGTCGGCAAACTTCTTGAATTGCCAGGGCACGTTGCCCATGTAGGTCGGTGTGCCAAAGAGGATGGCCCTGGCCTCATCAAGCTGGGCCCATGCGGGCTCGGGCAGATTGCCCTCGCTGTCGATCTCAATCAACGCGGCTCCGGAAGCCTGAGCGGCCACCTCGGCGATGCGCTTGGTGTGGCCATCGCCTGAAAAATGAACAATCACTGCATTCGTCATCAGTCACTCCTGAAAGTCATGGAAATGCGCGCATGCACACGCAGGCAGCCGATGGTATATATTTGATATCAACACCACAAGAAGTTACCATGTGGCAACTGGCTACTGGAGAATGGCATGCAGACGCAAACCACGGGGGCCGAAGTTGCCGCACCGTACAACGTATACAGGAAGGATTGCCCGGCGCGAATGGTGTTCGACCGCCTGGCAGACAAGTGGGCGCTGCTGATCGTGCGGCGGCTCACGCAAGGGCCGCAGCGCTTTAATCAGCTGCGCCGCGACATAGAAGGGGTATCCCCCAAGTCCCTGAGCCAGACCTTGCAGAAGCTCGAGCGCGACGGGCTGGTCAGCCGCACGGCATTTGCGACCGTGCCAGTGACTGTGGAATATGCGCTGACAGAGCTAGGCTCTGCGCTCTCGGCGCTGATCGAGCCGCTGGCCGCATGGGCAGAGGCCCATATCGAGAAGGTGCTACAGGCCCAGCGTGATTACGACAGACGCCACGCCGCCTGAGAGCCTGTCGGGAATCTATCAGGGACAGCGAGGCCGGACTTCACACGTCGATGTTCGCTGCACGCAGGGCATTGGTCTCGATGAAGTCACGGCGCGGCTCGACCTCGTCGCCCATCAGCATGGTGAACACCTGGTCGGCGGCAATCGCGTCCTGAATCTGCACGCGCAGCAGGCGGCGCACGGCTGGATCCATGGTGGTCTCCCACAGCTGCTCGGCGTTCATCTCGCCCAGCCCCTTGTAGCGCTGGCGGCTGGTGGTGCGCTCGGCTTCGGACAGCAGCCATTGCATCGCCTCGTGGAACGACTTGACCGGCTGCTCCTTCATCCGCTCGCCTTCGCCGCGCTGCACCATGGCCCCTTCTCCCATCATGCCGTTGAAGGCCTGCGCGGCTGCCGATAGCGTCTGGTAGTCGGCACTCTTGACGAAATCCTGCGGAATCAGGCTGCTTCGGACGTTGCCGTGGTGGTAGCGGCTGATGCGCAGCACCGGCTTGTCGGTGCGGGGGTCCACGACCGCCTCGACCGTTGCCTCCTCGGTGACGCGGGTGCGGCTGTTGAGATACTGCTGCAGTTCAGCAGCACTGCGCTGCATGTCCTGCAGCGAGTCAGCATACAGGTGCACGCCGTTGGCCACGGCCTGCAGCGCCTCATGGTCCATGTAGGCCGACAGGCGCGTGATAGTGGCCTGCGCTTTCTGGTAGGTCTTCGCCAGGCTCTCTAATGCCTCGCCGGTGATCGGCTCGGCGCCTTCGCGCGGGTAAACGCACGCATCGCGCAAGGCAATGCGGGTGAGAAACTCGTCGAGCGCCGGCGCATCCTTGAGGTAGAGCTCCTCCTTGCCGGCCTTAACCTTGTACAGCGGCGGCTGGGCGATGTAGATGTGGCCGCGCTCGACCAGCTCGGGCATTTGCCGGTAGAAAAAGGTCAACAGCAGCGTGCGGATGTGCGCACCGTCCACGTCGGCATCGGTCATGATGATGATGCGGTGGTAGCGCAGCTTGCTGACGTCGAAATCGTCGGCGCCGCTGGTCTTGCCGTCTTCGCTGCCGCCGCTGCGGCCAATGCCGGTGCCCAGCGCCGTGATCAGCGTGAGGATTTCGTTGCTGGACAGCAGCTTCTCGTAGCGCGCCTTTTCCACGTTGAGAATCTTGCCGCGCAGCGGCAGGATGGCCTGGAACTTGCGGTCACGCCCCTGCTTGGCCGAGCCACCGGCCGAGTCGCCCTCGACGATGTAGATTTCGCACAACGCCGGGTCCTTCTCCTGGCAGTCGGCCAGCTTGCCGGGCAGCCCCATCCCGTCGAGCACGCCCTTGCGGCGCGTCATCTCGCGCGCCTTGCGCGCCGCTTCGCGCGCCTTGGCAGCCTCGACGATCTTGCCGCAGATCAACTTGGCATCGCTCGGCTTTTCCAGCAGGAAGTCGGTCAGCGCCTTGGCCACGATGTCCTCGACCGGTGCCCGCACCTCGCTGGAGACCAGCTTGTCCTTGGTCTGGCTGCTGAACTTGGGCTCGGGCACCTTCACCGAGAGTACGCAGTTGAGTCCCTCGCGCATGTCCTCGCCAGTGACCTCGACCTTGTCCTTCTTGGCCAGGCCGTTTTCCTCGATGTACTTGTTGATGACCCGCGTCATGGCCGCGCGCAGGCCCGTCAGGTGGGTGCCACCATCGCGCTGCGGAATGTTGTTGGTAAAGCACAGCACCGTCTCGGTATAGCTGCTGGTCCACTGCATCGCCACTTCCACGGCGATTTCCGTGCCGGGAATGCCACCATAGCTGTCGGCGGGACGGCTGCCGGCAGCGTAGAACGTGGTCGGATGCAGGACCTGCTTGCCCTTGCTGATGAACTCAACGAATCCCTTGACGCCACCACTTCCGGCGAAGTCGTCCTCTTGCCCGGTACGCTCATCCAGCAGGCGGATGCGCACGCCATTGTTGAGAAAGCTCAGCTCACGCAGCCGCTTGGCGAGAACTTCGTACTGGAATTCGTTGTTCTGCTGAAAGATCTCCGTATCCGGCAGAAAGTGCACGCGCGTGCCGCGCAGGTCGGACTCGCCGACGACGCGCATCGGCGAGACTTCCACCCCGTCAACCACCTCGATCACGCGATCGACCAGCTTGCCGCGCGAGAAATCGAGGCGGTGCTCCTTGCCATCGCGCCAGACTGTGACCGTCAGCGACGATGACAGCGCGTTCACGCAGGAAACCCCCACGCCGTGCAGACCGCCGGAGACCTTGTAGCTGTTCTGGTTGAACTTGCCACCGGCGTGCAGCTCGGTCAAGGCGATTTCGGTAGCCGAGCGCTTGGGCTCATGCTTGTCGTCCATCTTCACCGCGGTCGGAATGCCTCGACCGTTGTCCTGCACGGACAGCGAGCCGTCACCGTGAATGGTGATCTGGATGTCGTCACAGAAACCCGCCAGCGCCTCGTCGATGGCATTGTCGACGACCTCGAACACCAGGTGGTGCAGCCCCGTGCCATCGGAAGTGTCACCGATGTACATGCCCGGGCGCTTGCGCACCGCTTCCAGCCCCTCGAGGATCTGGATGGCGCCGGCCCCGTAATCCGCGGACGCCGCTGGCGTGGCCACGCCTTCAGGGGTTGCTGCGGAATCGGGGCGGGTGGAATCGGTCATATCGGCTTTCTACTGCAAGGCCAGCGCGCAAAATCCAGCGACTTCTTGGTCTGACCCCAAACACCTGCTGCACCGGAACCCTGTGCAGCCGTGCGGTGAACTCTATTTATGGATATCTCTATCTGTAGACATGGTGGCGAATCCTTGAAAAACAAGCATTTACCACCTATCTCTGCCATCAATCAAATGCGCATGGGCATCACCACGTACTTGAAGTTGGCATCTCCCGGGATGCTGATCAGTGCCGAGCTGCTGCCATCTTCGAAGGCAAAGTTGACCATGTCCTGCGAGATGTTGCCCAGCACGTCGAGCAGATAGCTGACGTTGAAGCCGGACTCGACCTTTGGGCCGCCATAGTCGATTTCCAGCTCGTCCTGCGCCTCCTCCTGCTCGGCGTTGGCGGAGCTGATGCGCAGCACGCCTGGTTCGAAGTTCAGGCGCACGCCCTTGAACTTGTCGCTGGTCATGATAGTCATGCGCTGCAGGCTGGCCTGCAGGGCCTGGCGGCCCAGCGTGACGCTGTTGGTATAGCCCACGGGGATGACCCGGTTGTAGTCCGGGAACTTGCCCTCGACCAGCTTGGTGACGAATTCGAGCCCATTGAAGCTCAGCTTGGCCTGGTTGTTGGCAAACTGGAACTGGATCATGGCCGGTGCCTCAGCAGGCTCGGCGGTGTCGCTCTGCCGCGTGTCCTTGGGTTCGGGCACGTTGCGCAGCAGGCGCTGCAGCTCGACAACCGTCTTGCGCGGCAGGATCACTTCCTGCTTGGGCACGTCCGCGTCCAGCGTCGCGCTGGCAAACGCCAGCCGGTGCCCGTCGGTCGCCACCAAGCTCAGCGTGCGCCCTTCGGCGACGAACAGGATGCCGTTGAGGTAGTAGCGGATATCCTGCACCGCCATCGCAAAGGCCACTTGCCCGAGC
This sequence comes from Lampropedia cohaerens, assembly GCF_001005215.1. Lineage (GTDB taxonomy): Bacteria > Pseudomonadota > Gammaproteobacteria > Burkholderiales > Burkholderiaceae_C > Lampropedia > Lampropedia cohaerens. The sequence goes on along the minus strand of NZ_LBNQ01000009.1, from coordinate 198,072 downwards.
AGGTGCTTGAACACCGCCTGCGGAATCGAGAACGCCGGTCCGTAGTTGGGCGACTCCTGCACCAGCGGGAAGTCCGCTGCCGGCAGCGACTGCAGGGTAAAGCGGCTCTTGCCGCCCTTGAGGACAAAGCGGTCCTGCGAGGACTCCAGCGTAACAGTCTGATCCGGCTGGAAGGTGCGCAGGATTTCGATGAGCTTGCGCGCGCCGATGGTGGTGGCAAAGTCCGCTGCGGCATCCCCACCGAGATCGGCACTGGTGCGAATCTGCACTTCCAGATCGCTGGTGGTCAGCTGCAGGGTATTGCCGGTCTTGCGCAGCAGCACGTTGGCCAGAATCGGCAGCGTGTGCCTGCGCTCGACGATGCCCGCGATGGATTGCAGAACCGAAAGGACCGTGTCCTGGGGGGCTTTGAAAACAATCACCTTGTCACTCCATGTATCGGGTTCGGGTTGCGGGTGGGAAACCGGCAGCACTGGTGCCTGACCACTCTCTGCCACAAACGGGCAAAGACCCTATTTTCTACGAAAAATCAGCCACTTGGCAGTTGGCCACAGAACGCGGGCAAGCCCGTGTTTTTGTTGAGAAAAGCCCGCATCTCGGCAACGGCATCAACGCTTGAGGGTCTGCTCCAGCACGTGCAGCTGCTGGTTCAGCTCGATTTGCTGCTGGCGCTCCTGGCCGATCTTGCGCACCGCGTGCAGCACCGTGGTGTGGTCACGCCCGCCGAACATCTCGCCAATCTCGGGCAGGCTCTTTTGGGTCAGCTCCTTGGCCAGGTACATGGCAATCTGGCGCGGGCGCGCAATGCTGGCCGGGCGCTTCTTGCTGTACATGTCGGCCACCTTGATCTTGTAGAAGTCGGCCACCGTCTTCTGGATGTTCTCGATGCTGATCTGGCGGTTCTGGATCGACAGCAGGTCGCGCAGCGCCTCGCGCGCTACGGGAATGGAGATGTCCTTGCCATTAAAGCGTGCATAGGCCAGCACCTTGCGCAGCGCGCCTTCGAGCTCGCGCACGTTCGAGCGCACGTTCTTGGCGATGAAGAAGGCCACATCCTCCGACAGCGCAATGCCCTCGGCCTTGGCCTTGTTGATCAGGATCGCCACGCGCATCTCCAACTCGGGCGGCTCGATGGCCACCGTCAGCCCGGCGTCAAAGCGCGAAACCAGCCGCTCATGAATGTCCGTCAATCCCTTGGGATAGGTATCGCTGGTCATGACGATGTGCGACTTCTTCGACAGCAGCGCCTCAAACGCATTGAAGAACTCCTCCTGCGTGCGCTCCTTGCCTGCGATGAATTGCACATCGTCGATCAGCAGGATATCCAGCGAGTGATAGCGTTGCTTGAGCGCATCGAACGTCTTGCGCTGGTAGGACTTGACCACGTCGGTAACGAACTGCTCGGCATGGATGTAGAGCACCTTCGCATCCGGCTTGTCGGCCAGCGTCTGGTTGCCCACCGCATGCATCAGGTGGGTCTTGCCCAAGCCGACGCCGCCATAGATGAACAGCGGGTTGTAGAGCTGGCCGGGCGCATGCGCCACATGCAGCGCCGCTGCCCGCGCCATGCGGTTGGCCGAGCCCTCAATCAGGGTCTCGAAGGTCAGCTGCGGATTCAGCCGCGACGGCGGCGCTGACGCTGGTCCGGCTGCCGTCGCCTCATCCTGCGCATCAGCAGGCGGGGCCGGCAGATCCAGCCCAGCCTGCATGCCATAGCCGTTGGCGTCGTCATAGGTCGCCTGCGCCGCAGCATGCAGCGGCGCAACCGGTTGCCTGGTCAGATTCAGATGCCCCTGGGCCTGTTCACGGGCCCGCAGCTGGGTCCCGAACTGTGCGGCCAGCCCCTGTGCCGAAGTGGTAGTGGAGGCGGCCACTGCCGCCACGCGCGCTGCGCGTTGCGCGACACCCCCTGCGCCAGTCGCCCGGCGCGCCACGCCCAGCTCGATGCGCAGGGACTGCTGGCCGCTGAGCTCTCGCAACAGCGCACCGATGCGCTCAAGATAGCGACCCCGGATGTAGTCCAGCGCAATCCGGTTGGGTGCCAGCAACCGCAGGCACCCATCGGACGATGCGTACTGTGCCTGCAGCGGCTTGAGCCACGTGCCGAACTGCTGGGGCGGCACTTCCAGGGCCAGCCGATCCAGACAAAGCTGCCAGATACCATCTTCCGTGCCATGCGGCACGGCCGCTGCAAAATCTTGTTCCATTCCCATCCGCAATCAGACTACTATTGGCGCCCGCCACGCGCTTAAAGCGCCTCCCCCTTGCGGCAAATGACTATGGCCAGGGCCGGCAGCGACCAAGGCTGCACCGCTGTGCCGCGCTGGCCCATCAAGCCAAACCGACCAGCTCTGGCCAAGCCGAGCGACCAGCTGGGCTGATTGGCGCGCAAAGGGAGAAAAAGGGCTCGATTATAGGCGCGGGCCACTCGCTCACCCAAGTTATCCACAGCCCAGACGGGGACGCGACGCACCGCCGCAGCGGACCACCACGCATCACAATGGACGGCGCGCAGCGCCACGTTGGCATGTCCTTAGCACCCCAATTTGGCACAAGCGGCAAGCGCGTGCGATAATCTGCGGTTTGCTTTGGCCCGGCCCCGGAATTTGACTGGGTTTTCGGGATGCGCGTTGCCCTTTTGCTTGCCGGGATCTGCGGCCTGCAGGGGGTTTGTGCAAACTTGGCATTTGCATTTGACCAAAGGTGAGTTTCATGAAACGTACATACCAACCCTCCAAAATCCGTCGTGCCCGCACCCACGGCTTTCTCGTTCGCATGAAGACCCGCGGCGGCCGCGCCGTGATCAACGCGCGCCGCGCCAAGGGTCGCAAGCGTCTGGGTCTGTCCTGATTGCGCGGGCGCCTGCGCATCCTGCCGGGCCCAGGGCCTGCCTTGGCAAGCCCGATGCCGGCGCCACCTGACTGCACCGCGCACCGGTAGCTGGCATGACGCTGCGGCACATCAAGACGCGCAAGCAATTCCAGATCCTGTTGGGGCACCCGCCGGTGGCACGAACCGCTCATTTCTGCCTGCATCTGCTGCCACTGTCCGAACTGGCAGAGGCGGAGCTTGGGCTTAGCGCGGGAGCGAACGCGTCCTCCGCGTCCATGGCAGTTGGCGCCATGCTGCCCAAACGCTGGGCTAGGCGTGCGGCCACGCGCAATCTACTGCGCCGCCAGGTTTATGCGGTGGCGCTTGAGGCGGTGCGCGCGCGCGCCACTGATGCCGAACCCGTTGCCATCCTTGTGCGGCTGCGTGCCGGTTTTCACGCGCGCACGCGCCAGCGTGGCGGCAGCCCCGCAGCCACCGACTCCGCTGCTGCCGTGTTTCGCAGTGCGGCCTCGGCACCGCTGCGTGCAGCCGTGCGCCAGGAACTGCTGACCCTGTTCGCACGTGCCAGGCTGATGGCCGTGACGGCCGCAGATCTGCAACGACAGCTATGATGCGCACGCTGCTCGTTGCTCTGGTCAAGGCCTACCGCCTGCTGCTCAGCCCATGGCTGGGCAGCGCGTGCCGGTTCACTCCGACATGTTCGCACTATGCCCTGATTGCCCTGCAGCGCCATGGCGCCGCCCACGGCAGCTGGCTGACGGTCCGTCGCCTGTGCCGCTGTCATCCGTGGTGTGCCGGCGGCCATGATCCCGTGCCCGAGCAGCCGCCGCAGAACCTGTTTTCCCGCCTGCTGACCACCGCGCAGCCTGCGCAGTCCTCGTCTTCCGAGAAGTCCTCATGAACGATATCCGCCGCTCCATCCTGTGGGTGATCTTTGCGTTCTCGCTGATCCTGTTGTGGGATCGCTGGCAGATTCACAATGGTCGGCCTGCGCTGTTTTTTCCACAGGCCACGCAGACCGCAGCCGCGCCAGAGCCTCCCGCAACACCAACCGCTGCGCCGGCACCGGACATTCCCGCCGCCAGCCAGCAGCTCAGCCAGGCGGGCGCAGGCGACGTGCCTGGCGCCAGTGCCGCAGCCGCAGCGCCGGCGGCCCAGGCCGAGCAGTTTGTCGTCACCACCGACGTCTTGCGTCTGACCTTCAGTACAGAGGGCGGCTCGCTCATCCGCGCGGAGCTGCTCGCCTATGAGAACGACAGCCGCGACGGCCCGGTGGTGCTGCTCGATCAAAGTGCCAACCGCGCTTACGTCGCACAGACCGGCCTGATCGGCGGCAATTTCCCCAACCACAAGACACTGCTCAAGGTCGCCGATGGCCCGCGCACGCTGGGCGACGGCCAGGATACGCTGCAAATCCGTTTCGAGTCCCCGGTGCAGGATGGCGTGCAGCTCATCAAGACCTGGACGCTGCAACGCGGCAGGTACGACATTCAGGTGCGCCACGAGGTGATCAACCACGGGCAGGCGCCGGTGGCCCCGCAGCTGTACGAGCAGATCGTGCGGGACGGTGGCGAGGTCCCGGGCGGGGTGATGTTTACCGGCACCTACACCGGACCGGCCATCTACACCGACGAGGAAAAGTTCCAGAAGGTGCCGTTCAAGGACATCGAAAGCAACTACCAGAAGGCCAGCAACAGCTTCCAGAAACTGAGCGACACTGGCTACGTGGCCATGGTGCAGCACTACTTTGCCTCGGCCTGGATATTGCCGGACGGCATCGCGCGCGAAAACTTCGTGCGCCGCCCCGGCGCGGGGCTGTACTCGGTGGGCATGATCGCCAGCTTCCCGCCGATCGAGCCGGGCGCATCGCAGGCCATCGACTCCCTCTTCTTTGCCGGCCCGCAGGTCGAACGCGAGCTGGCCGACATCGCGCCAGGCCTGCAGCTGCTCAAGGACTACGGCATGATCAAGGTGCTGGCGCAGCCGATGTACTGGCTGCTCAGCCACCTGCACGACATCATCGGCAACTGGGGTTGGTCCATCGTCGCGCTGGTGTTCCTGCTCAAGGTCGCGTTCTACTGGCTCAACGCCAAGGCCTATGCCAGCATGGCGAAGATGCGCGCGGTTGCGCCGCGCGTGACGCAGCTGCGTGAGCGCTATAAGGACAATCCGCAGCAGATGCAGCAGGAGATGATGCGCATCTACCGCGAGGAAAAGGTCAACCCGCTGGGCGGCTGCCTGCCGATCGTGATCCAGATGCCGTTCTTCATCGCGCTGTACTGGGTGCTGCTGTCCAGCGTCGAGATGCGCCATGCGCCATGGATCGGCTGGATTCAGGATCTCTCGGTGCCTGACCCCTGGTTCATCCTGCCGCTGCTGATGATGCTGACCTCGCTGCTGCAGGTGGCTCTCAACCCGCAACCGCCAGATCCCCTGCAGGCCAAGATGATGTGGATCATGCCACTGGCCTTCAGCGTGATGTTCTTCTTCTTCCCGGCTGGCCTGGTGCTGTACTGGCTGACCAACAACATCCTCTCGATTGCGCAGCAGTGGCTCATCAACGTGCGCATGGGCGTGCCGCCGCAGTTCAACCTGCCGAAGTTCGGCAAGTAGCGACCAACCGCAGGCCCTGCGCGTCACAGCGCACGGGGCAGTAGCGGAGCGCAAAAAAGTCGCCCGGCGGCAAGGCCTGCCGGGCGACTTTTTTCGTTCAGGCCGCACCTAGTCTGACACGGGCGCAGAGGTGCGGCAGGCACGCTAGCTGGCGTAGCGCAGCACCGCATGCAGCAGCACATCGGCACCGGCTGCCAGATGCGCAGGCTCGGCCCACTCGGCCTCGTTGTGACTGATGCCGTCCTTGCAGGGCACGAAGATCATCGCAGCGGGCGCCACGTTGGCGACGTACACCGCGTCATGCCCTGCGCCGCTAACGACCTCCATGCTCTGATAGCCAAGGCCAGCGGCGGCCTCGCGAACACTGGCAATGCACTTCGCATCGAAATGGCAGGGCGGAAAGTACACCACCGGCTTGACGGCAATGTGCAGGCGCGGATTGCGGCCTTGCAGCTCTGCCACGCAGGCCATCAGGTCCTCCTGCATGGCCAGCAGATCGGCATCCTCCAGGGCGCGCAGGTCCACGCTGCACTGGACGGTTCCGGCGATGGTGTTGCGCGAGTTCGGCAGCACCTGCAGATGGCCGACCGTGCCGCGCCCGTAGGGTGCCCGCTGCAGGGCGATGCGGTTGACGGCCTCGATCAGCCGTGCGGCCGCCAGCAGCGCATCGCCGCGCAGGTCCATCGGCGTCGTGCCCGCGTGCGATTCCACGCCGGTGATGGTCACGTCGTACCAGCGCTGCCCCAGCGCGCCCGGCACCACGCCGATCACCAGATCGTGGGCCTCAAGTACCGGTCCCTGCTCGATGTGCGCCTCGAAGTACGCCGCGTACATGCCGCCCGGCACCACGCCAGGCGTTTGCACGCCAGCGTAGCCGATGCGGGCCAGCTCCTGCGCAACCGAGAGGCCCTGTGCATCGGACGCCGCCAGCGCGTGCTCCAGCGTAAACGCCCCGGCAAACACGCCCGAGCCCATCATCACCGGCACGAAGCGCGAGCCTTCCTCGTTGGTCCAGGCCACCACCTCCAGCGGCGCAGCCGTGGTCACGCCGCGCTCATTGAGCGTGCGCACGACTTCGAGTGCAGCCATCACGCCGAAGATGCCGTCGAACTTGCCGCCAGTGGGCTGGGTGTCGATGTGGCTGCCCATGGCCACGGCCGCGCGGGTGGGGTCGCTGCCCTCGCGGCGTGCAAAGATGTTGCCGATGGCATCCACCCGCACCTGCATGCCGGCGTCGCGGCACCACTGCACGAACAGGTCGCGCCCCTGGCGGTCCAGCTCGGTGAGTGCGAGACGGCACACGCCCCCTTTGGCGGTTGCGCCAATGCGGCCATGGTCCATCAGCGTCTGCCACAGGCGTTCGCCGTTGATGCGCAATGCAGCGGCAGGAGCGGTTTCAAGTACAGCGGTATCGGTCATGGTGTCCATGTTCCTTGGTCAGTCAAGTCAGTGGTAAATGCGTTTGGCCAGTTTCACCAGCGACCGGTCGCTGCCGCGCGGGCCGATCAGCGACAGGCCCAGCGGCACCCCCTCGATGGCCATGACTGGCAGCGAGATCTGTGGCAGCTTGGCCAGCCCGGCCACGCACAGCTGGCGGATGGACTGGTTGCGGTAGTCCTCATGCGCAGCGTCATCGCTCGCAGCCAGCGGGGCCACCTGCGGCATCGTCGGCATGAGCAGCACACCATCCTGCCCAAGCAGCGCATCGATGGCACGCGAGAACTCCACGCGCAGGCGGTGGTGCGGCTCGACATCGCTGGCGCTGATGCCGCGCGACCACTCGAAGCGCTCACGCACGCCGGGCCCCAGTTGTAGGCCATAGTGCGCGATCAGTGCGCCATGGCTCTGCCAGGCCTCATAGCCCTGGATGAAGCGAAAGGCCCAGTAAAGCTGCTCTGGCGGCATCAGCCAGGCGTCAACAGGCTGCGCACTGACGCCCAGATGCGTGCACAGCTGCGCCAGTTGCGTTGCAAAGGCGTCACCGACGGCCGCGTCCAGCGTAGCCAGCACGTCTTGGGCGACCAGCAGGCGCGGCGTGGCCGGCAGCGGTGCCGAGTCCTCGCCCAGAAGCACGTCCGCGACTGCCGCAAACACGTCCATGTCACGGGCGAACCAGCCCAAAGTATCCAGCGAGGGCGCCAGCGCCATGCAGCCATCCAGGGCGATCCGGCCATGGGTGGGCCGTATGCCCAGAATGCCGTTGTGGCTGGCCGGACAGCGCACCGAGCCACCCGTGTCCGAGCCGATGGCCAAGTCGCACAGGCCGTTGGCGACGGCCGAGGCCGAACCCGAACTGGAGCCGCCGGGAATGCGATCGGGCGCGGCACCGTTGCGCGGCATGCCAAAGTGGGCGTTCTTGCCCGTCATCGAAAACGCCAGCTCGTCGGTGACGGTCTTGCCCACCATCTGCGCACCGGCAGCCAGCAACGCGGCAATGGCTGGCGCGGTGCGGGTCTTGATGCCCGACATGGCCAGCACATGCGGATTGCCCCAGCTGCTGGGATAGCCGGCGACGTCGTAGATGTCCTTGACCGCCATACGCACCCCGGCCAATGGGCCGTGCGCGGCATGGGGCACCTCGACCGGCGGATAGGGAATGAAGCAGAAAACGTTGTCCGACATGGGGTGATGCATCCTGAGTCCGAGGAAAAAGTGCGCTCGGCGTCATGCCACGTGGGCCGCCGCATGCGGCTGTACCCGCACGCAGCGCACGAGGTGTTGGCGCCCCACCGCAATGGGCGGCGGCGGCGCGTGCAAGCAGGCATCGGTGGTGTAGCTGCAGCGCTCGGCGAAGGCGCAGCCGGCGGGCAGCCGTGCCAGGTCGGGCGGCGCGCCACCGATCGTCTCCAGCGGATGGCCACGGCGCATGGCGCCATGGCTGCGGCTGCCAAGCAGCGCCTGCGTGTAAGGGTGTTGCGGCCGGGTGAGCAACTCGACGGCACTGCCCTGCTCGACGATGCGACCGGCATACATGACAGCCATGCGGTCGGCCACCTCGGCGGCCGCGCCGATGTCATGCGTCACGAAGATGATCGACAGGCCCAGCTCGCGCTGCAGCTCACGCAGCAGCAGCAGGATCTGGATCTGCACCGTCGCATCCAGCGCCGTTGTGGGCTCATCGGCCAGCAGAATCTGCGGATTGCAGGCCAGCGCCAGGGCAATCATGGCGCGCTGGCGCATGCCACCGGACATTTCGTGCGGATAGGCATCGAGCCGACGTGCCGGGCTGGGAATGCGCACCTTTTCGAACAGCGCCAGTGCCCGCGCCCGCGCCTGGGCGCGTGAAACGGGTTCGTGCCGCATGATCGTCTCGACGATCTGTTGGCCCAGCGTGTAGACCGGATCGAGCGCAAGCAGCGGCTCCTGAAAGATCATCGCCACCGTCTTGCCGCGCAGGCGCGACAGGGCACGGCGCGGCATCGCCAGCACATCCTGCCCCGCCACCAGCGCAGTGCCACCGTAGCGCGTCGTGCGTTCGTCATGCAGGCGCATCAGCGCCCGCAGCGTCACGCTCTTGCCGGAGCCAGACTCGCCGATCAAGGCCATGACCTCGCCCTGGCGCACCTGCAGGTCCACGCCGTTGACCGCGGCGATGCGCTTGCTGCCGGAATGGAACGCGACCTGGAAGTCCTGCAGATGCACCATCCATGGTGCTGGATGGCGCTCACGCATGACAGACCTCCTGCGACAGCTGTGCGGGCGCGGCGACATAGCCCGATTGCGGCTCATGGCGCAGGCACGCGACCTGCCGACCGTGGGCCACCTGCGCAAACCGTGGTGGCACCTGGGCACAGACGGGCTGCGCCAGCGCGCAACGGGGGTGAAAGCGACAGCCCGCAGGCGGATCAATGGGGTTGGGCGGATCCCCCGACAGAGGCGCCTCGCGGGTACGCTCAAGGGGATTCGTGCTTGGAATCGAGCGCAGCAGCGCCTGGGTATAGGGGTGCAGCGGGCTCTCGAAGACCTGCTCGGCAGGGCCCACTTCCACCACTTGCCCCAGGTACATCACCAGCACCCGATCGGAGATGTAGCGCACCACATTCAGGTCGTGGCTGATGAAGACGTAGGTCAGATTGAACTCCTGCTTGAGCTCCTGCAGCAGGTTTAGCACCTGCGCCTCGACCGACTTGTCCAGCGCCGAGACGGCCTCATCGAGAATCACCAGACGCGGGCGCAAGGCCAGCGCGCGCGCGATGTTCACGCGCTGGCGCTGCCCGCCCGAGAGCTCGTGCGGATAACGCCCCGCAAAGCGCGCTGGCTCCAGCCCCACGCGCGCGAGCAGGCCGTGGGCGCGCTGCAGCGCCTCGCGCCGCGGCACGCCATGCACGGCCGGTGCGAAGGCAATGGACTCCTCTATGGTCATGCGCGGATTCAGCGATGAATAGCTGTCCTGAAACACCATCTGCGTCTGCCGCCGGAAGTCCCGCAGCGGCAACGCCGCGCTGCCCACGCCGAGCCCGTCGAAGACCAGCTCACCCGCATCCTGCTGGGTCAGCTGCATCAGCAAGCGGGCGGTGGTGGACTTGCCGCATCCGGACTCGCCCACCACCCCCAGCGTCTCGCCCTTGAGGATGTCGAAGCTGATGCCATCGACAGCGCGCACCGCGGGCTTGCCGCGCCTGCTCAGGAAGCCCAAGCCCTTGTGCTTGAGCGGAAAGTGCTTCTTCAGACCGCGCACCATCAGCAGTGGCTGCGCCGGCCCACCCAGATCAACGGGTTCGGGCGCTGTGACGACCTTGCTCATGACTTGACCTCCATGGCCGAACGCAAACCGTCGGCCAACATGTTGAACGACACCGAGGTGATGAAAATCATCACGCCCGGCAGCGCGGCAATCAGCGGCTGCGTGTAGATCGCCGTGCGCAGCGTGTTGAGCATCAGCCCCCACTCCGGCTGCGGCGGCTTGACGCCCAGCCCCAGAAAGGACAGCCCCGAGGCCAGAATCATCGCCACCGAGATCAGGCTGGTGGCATACACGAAGATCGGCCCGATGACGTTGCCCAGCACATGGCGGCGCACGATCGTCAACGCACTGGCACCTGAAGCGCGGGCGGCATCCACGTAATCGCTGCGCCGCACCTGCGTGGTGACGCTCTCGGCAATGCGTGCGATCTGCGGCACGAACACCACGGTCAATGAAATCAGCGAGTTGGTGATGCCCGCCCCCAGCGCACCCGACAGTGCAATGGCCAACAGCACGGATGGAAACGCATACAGCACATCAATGCAGCGCATTACCACGGTGTTCAGCCAGCCGCCGGCATACCCCGCCAAAATGCCGATGGCACTGCCGATGACGAACGCCAGAATCACCGGCACGATGCCCATGAAAAGCGATAGGCGTGCGCCCAGCATCAGGCGTGAGAGCATGTCGCGCCCCAGCTCATCGGTGCCGAGCAGGTAGCCTTCGGTCCCTACGGGCTTGAGACGGTTGAGCATCGACGTGGCATACGGATCGGCAGGCATCAGCCACGGCGCCAAGAGGGCCACCAGCAGCAGGATGGCGATGACGGCCGCCGCCGCCATCGCCACGGGATTGCGCACCAGGCGCGCCATCACGTTGGCGAGGTGGCTGGGCGAGCGCGCCAGCGGCGTGGACGCCGGCTGCACCGCGCCAGATGGTGAAACCGCTGTGAAACTGCTCATGGCCTCTAGCTCCTCTCGATGCGGGGATCGAACAGCGTCTGCAGCACGTCCACCAGCAGGTTCAGCAGCACGAAGAACATCGCCAGCACAAGAATCGTGCCCTGCAGCAGCGGCAGGTCGCGCTGGAAGATCGCCTGGTTCAGCAGAAAGCCAGTGCCGGGCCACGAGAACACGGTCTCCACCAGGATGGAGCCGCCCAGCAGGTAGCCCAGCTGCAACCCCATGACCGCCAATGCGGTGGGCGCGCTGTTCTTGACCACATGCTTGAAGACCTCCCACTCGCCCAGGCCCCGTGCGCGCAGGCCCACCACGAACTCCTGGGAAAGAATGTCGGCCACCAGCGCGCGCACCGTGCGCGCGACGATGCCCATCGGGATGAAGGCCATGGTGATGGCCGGCAGGATCATGTACTGCACGTGCGCCCAGTCCCAGGCCCAGCTCGACGAACCACCCGGCCCCGCGCCGGTGGGCGGCAGCCACATCAGCTTGACCGAGAAAATGATGACCAGCACCATGCCCAGCCAGTAGTGCGGCATGCTCACGCCGATGATGGAAATGAAGGACGCCGTGCGATCGGCCCATGAATTGCGAAAGTACCCCGCAACAAAGCCGAACAGGCTGCCGAGGAAAAAGCCGATCACCGTAGCCAGCACGGCCAGCATCACGGTGTTGACGACGGCGGTCAGCACTTCCGTGGTCACCGGCCTGCTGGTGGCGATCGAGGTGCCCAGATCGCCGTGCAGCGCCCGCCAGATCCAGTGCACGAACTGCTCCGGCAGGCTCTTGTCGAAGCCGTACAGCTGCATCATCTGCTGCTGCAGCTCGATGGAGGCATCGGCCGGCAGGATGGACACCAGCGGATCGCCGGGGGCCAGATGGACCAGCAGAAAGCACAGAAAGGACACGCCGAGCATGATCGGCAACGCATAGCCCAGGCGCCTGAGAAGGTAGGAGAGCATCGTGGGGGCTCCTCTAGATGGTGAAATGGCGGGGCGTGCCCGCACGCACATGGCCACGCGGTGATCGGGGCGAGCGCTGGCACGGTCTGGCTGCGCCGCGCACCACCTCACCGCCGCGCCGTCACTCCAGCTTCATCGTGGCAATGTCGATGAACCAGCTCTTGGGCTGCACCACGTTGGTGACCTTGGGCGACATGGCCCGCGGCCCGACGTCGTGGGCCACGAACAGGAACGGCGCCTCGTCGACAATGCGTTCATGCAGCCGCGCCAGCGCGGCATCGCGTGCCTGGGCATCGAAGGTCGTGCGGGCCGTCTCGACCAGCTGGTCGGTCTCCGGGTTGCTGTAGTAGCCCCAGTTCTGCGCCACCGGCGGGTGGGCCTTGGTGCTGACGAAGCGCACCATCGCAAAGTACGGATCCATCGTCGCGGCACTGACGTTGGTGGCGTGCGCGCCGTTGGCGCTGGGATCCTTGGCGCCCAGGCGCCAGCTGGAAAAGAGCGTGTTCCACTCCACCACGTCGAACTCGACATCGAAGTAACACTGCTTGAGGCTTTCCTGGATGAACTCGTTCATCGGCAGCGGCTGCATCTGGCCCGAGCCCGATGCCGAGGTCTGCACCTTGACCTTGACCGGGTTCTCGGCCGAATAGCCCGCCTCCTGCATCAGCTTCTGGCCAGCGGCCACGTCGTAGCGGATCTGGAAGGTAGGATTGCCACGCCACGGATCGCCCGGCTCGGCAATTCCCGTAGCCGGCTCCATCAAGCCGCCGAGCAGCATCTTGAGCGAGTCGCGGTCAACGCACAGGTTGGCCGCGTGGCGCACCTTGATGTCGGTAAATGGCGAGTCCTCCAGGAACGAGAACTGCCACGGCCACAGGTGCGGCTGGAGGTTGGAATACACCTTGAAGCCGCGCGCCTTGATGGCATCCAGCGCATCCGGCGCTGGTGCCTCGATCCAGTCGACCTGGCCCGACATCAGCGCTGCCGTGCGCGCACTGGCCTCGGGCAGCGGCAGCAGCACGACGCGGTCGATGCTGGGGCGGCGCCTCTCGTCCCAGTACTGGTCATTCTTGACCATCTCGAAGCGCTCGCGCGGCACCAGCCGGTCGCCCTTGAAGGGGCCGGTGCCGGAGGGATCTTCGGCAAACGCGGCCCAGGCCTGCTTGCTGCGCTCGACGGGATCGGCCACGGAAGCCAGCGCGTCGTACTTGGCCTGCCAGTGCGTGGGCGAGACGATGAACAGATTGGTCAGGTTGATAGGCAAGAAGGAATCGGGCTCGCTGGTGGTCAGCTCCACGGTCAGATCGTCGATCTTGCGCGCACTGACCAGTGTCGGCATACGCGAGGCAGTCACGCCCACCTGCGCCGCGTCGAACTGCGGCGCTGACTTGTCCAGCACCTTGCCGACGTTCCAGACGACTGCGTCGGCATTGAAGTCCGAGCCGTCATGAAACTTCACTCCTTCACGCAGCTTGAAGATCCATTTCGTCTTGTCGCTCTCATCGACCACCCAGGACACGGCCAGGCCCGGAATCACCACGCTCGGCTCGGTGGCCGAACTCAGGTCCCACTGCGTGAGCGCGTCGTACATCGGAATGCCCGTGAAGCGGTTGCCCTCATAGCCCTGGTCAGGCTGGCCGGACGTGCGCGGGATGTCGCCGGCCGTCATGGCGATGCGCAGCACCTTCTCCTGCGCCAGCACAGCCGTGCTGCAGGCTGCGCCGAGCAATGCGATGGCGGCCAGGCGCCCCAGGGTTTTCAGGTGCGGAAATGTCGTGGGGAAGCGGTGCATGGAACTCTCCGTCGGGTAAAGGGACAGTTCCGAATGTGCAATTTGCGTGCCAATCGATGATTGTGTATCGATTAACGATATATTGATGACAAATCTGCAGCCGGCGCTGAGCGCTACAGTGTGGTCGGCAACGCACTGGCAATGGCCCTGGCGCAGCCCTTGACCAGCGGCCCCAGCTTCTTGCGCAGATCGTTGCGACTCCAGCGGCTACTCGGCGGCGCGAGATGAATGGTGGCCACCACTACGCCCTGCCGGTCCACCAGGGGCGCGGCAACGCCCATGTCCCCAGCAAACAACTCCTCCACGTTCAGCGCAAAGCCATCGCGGCGGCACTCGCGCACCCGCGCAAGAATGGCCTGCCGATCCACCAGGGTATGCGGCGTGCGCCGGATGAGCTGCGAGTGCGCCAGCACGCGCTCGACCTCCTCGTCGGACTGGCCGCTCAGGTAGGCTCGCCCGCAACTGGTGCAATACATCGGCACGCTGGTGCCAATGGGGGTGTGCGCCGGAATGTATTGGGGCGTCGTCAGCTGCGCGATGTAGACCATCTCGACGCCGCTGGCCTGCGCCAGCGTCACCGTCTCGCCGGTCTGGCGCGACAGCTCGGCCATGTAGGGCTGCGCAGCCTGCACCAGCGGATGTGTGGCCAGATAGCCAAAGCCCAGTGACACCACCTTGGGCAGCAAACAAAAGCCACGCTGCGGGTGCTTCTGCAGGTAACCCAGCCGCTGCAGCGTATGCACCGAGCGCTGCACCGAACTGCGCGTCATGCCGGTGCGCTGCTCCAGCTCGCCCAGCGTCAGCACACGCGGACCGGCCTGAAACGCCTGCAATACCGCCAGCCCTTTTTCCAGGGACTGATTGAACAGCGGATCGGCTGCCGCCTGCTCGTGCGCGGCGCCGGAATCAAGAGGATGGAGCGTCATGCAGTGAGCGTAACCGACAACCGGCCGCGGCCATGCCCATCTTCTGAACCTGCTCGGCGCCGCGCGGCACCGGTCAGGCAATGCGGTGTCCGGCGCGGACCCAATGTCCCGCCGGGTGCTGCCAAGGCCGCGGCGGCGCTGACACATCCGCGCCACAGGTAGCCGGGCAAAACGGCCATCCGCCCCAAAGGCCCCGCAACCCGTACGCCGCATACAATGGCAGTTTTTCGCCCCGCTGGCGCACAGGCACACCGTGCACCTGTCGCACGCGCCGGTTACCGGCACCCCGGGCCGTCGGGCCGCCTATGGCCAGTGGGCGCATGCGGGCATCTTGCCGTTTCCGTTTTCCTTATCTCTTTGTACAACCAACCATGATTTCCAACGCCTACGCCCAAACCGCCCCCGCTGCCGAAGCTGCTGGCGGCGCCTCCCTGTTCACCGGGATGCTGCCACTGATCCTGATGTTCGTGGTGCTCTACTTCATCATGATCCGCCCGCAGATGAAGCGCCAGAAGGAGCACCGTGCGATGCTCGACGCGCTGGCCAAGGGCGACGAAGTCAGCACCGCCGGTGGCATTGTTGGGCGCGTCTCCAAGCTCAGCGAACAATGGGTGCATCTGGAAATCGCCAACGGCGTGGAAGTGCAACTGCAACGCTCGGCCATCTCGCAGGTGCTGCCCAAGGGCACCTGGGACAAGACCGCCGCCTGAACGCCCCATGCGCTGCCGGTCCCGAATGCCCGGCTCACCCGCCTGCGCCAGCGCGGCGCGTGGCGCCACAAACCCTGCTGCATCGCACCGGGGTTTTCCTTTTTGTCCCTGATTTGCCGCGTACCCCGGGCGGTGCCGGCTTGGATGACACACTGACATGAACCGCTACCCGGTCTGGAAATACGCAATCATGCTGATTGCGGTGGTTGTGGGCCTGCTCTACACGCTGCCCAACATCTATGGCGAGGACTACGCCGTGCAGGTGGCCTCGCTGCGGCCCGATTCGCCCATCAACGACAGCCTGCAGGCGCGGGTGCTCAATGTGCTGCAGAGCGAGAACATCCCCGTCAAGGCCGTCGAGCGTGACGAGCAGTCGCTGCGCGTGCGCCTCAACAGCCAGGACGATCAGGCACCTGCGCGCGATGCCATTGCAGCGGCGCTGGCTCCCGATGAGGACACGGCGGGCTACTCCGTCGCGCTCAATCTGCTCTCGCGCACGCCAGCATGGCTGCAGGCCATCAACGCCCGGCCGATGTATCTGGGGCTGGACCTGCGCGGCGGCGTGCACTTCACCTTGCAGGTCGACATGGAAGGCGCCATGGTGCAGCGCGCCGAAGCCTTTGCGAGCAGCCTGCGCACGGCCCTGCGCGAGCGCGACATCCGCCACGGTGGCGTACGCCGTGACGGCCAGGCCGTCACGCTGGCGCTGCAAGACAGTGCAGACGCACAGACTGTGGGCGACCTGCTGCGCGAAAACTATCCCGACCTGACGATTGATCCGGCCCGCTCGACCGGCACGCAGCTGCGCATCGTCTTCACGCCGGAAGCCACGCAGCGCATTCAAGAGCAGGCGCTGGCACAGAACATGAGCACGCTGCACAACCGCATCAACGAACTGGGTGTGGCCGAGCCGGTAATCCAGCGCTCCGGCGCCGACCGCATCATCGTGCAGCTGCCCGGCGTGCAGGACGTGGCGCAGGCCAAGCGCATGATCGGACGCACTGCGACGCTGCAGATCCGGCTGGTGGACGAGTCCGCCGAGGGCCGCGCGGCAGAGCGTGGCGCCGGCCCGGTGCCATTCGGCTCGGAAGTGTTCCAGGACTCCAACGGCCAGCGCGTGGTCGTGCAGCGGCAGGTCATCCTCACCGGCGAGAACCTGCTCGATGCCCAGCCCGGGTTTGACCAGCAACGCGGCAACATGCCGGTGGTCAACCTGGAATTCGACGGGCCGGGCGCACGTATTTTCCGCGAAGTCACGCGCGACAACGTCAACAAGCGGCTGGCCATCATCCTGTTCGAGCGGGGCCAAGGCACGGTCGTGACCGCCCCCAACATCAACGAGGAGATTCCGGGTGGGCGCGTGCAGATCTCCGGCGCCTTCACCCCGCGCGAGGCCACCGAAACCGCCGTGATTCTGCGCTCGGGCGCGCTGGCCGCGCCGATGGAGATCATCGAGGAATACACCATCGGCCCCAGCCTCGGGGCCGAGAACATCGAACGCGGCCAGAGCAGCGTGGTGTGGGGCCTGATCATCATCATGGTGTTCATGTGCATCTACTACTTGGTGTTCGGCGTGATTTCGTCGCTGTCGCTGCTGGTCAACGTGCTGCTGCTGCTGGCGGTGCTGTCGATGCTGCAGGCGACGCTGACGCTGCCCGGCATTGCCGCGATGGCGCTGGCGCTGGGCGTGGCGATCGACTCCAACGTGCTGATCAACGAGCGCATCCGCGAGGAGCTGCGCTCGGGCGCCTCGCCCCAGGCAGCCATCCACGCCGGCTACGAACGCGCCTGGGCGACGATTCTCGATTCGAACGTCACCACCCTCATCGCGGGCTTTGCGCTGCTGGCCTTCGGCCACGGCCCGGTGCGGGGCTTTGCGGTGGTGCACTGCATCGGCGTGCTCACCAGCATGTTCTCGGCCGTGTTCTTCTCACGCGGCCTGGTCAACCTCTGGTATGGCCGCCGCAAGCGCCTGAAGTCCATTGCCATCGGCCAGGTCTGGAAACCCGGCATCAAGCCACCCATCTCCGCCGGCGCCACATCGCGCAAGAACGGCGACGAACAGTCCCAGCAGGCATAGGGGAGCAACAGCCATGGAATTCTTCAGAATTCAACGGGACATCCCGTTCATGAAGCACGTACTGGTGTTCAACATCATCTCGATCATCCTGTTCGTGCTCTCGGTGTTCTTCCTGGCCACCAAGGGATTGAACCTGTCGGTCGAGTTCACCGGCGGCACGGTGGTGCAGGTGCAGTATCCGCAGGCGGCAAATCTGGAGCAGGTGCGCAGCTCCATCGCAGGCATGGGCTACGGCGAGGTGCAGGTACAAAACATCGGCACCGCCCGCGACGTGTTGATTCGGCTGCCGGTGCAGGAAGGCGCCACCAGCAACGAGCAAAGCGCCCAGGTGCTGGCCCAGCTGCAAAAGGACGAGCCCGAGGTGAAGCTGCTGCGCACCGAGTTCGTCGGCCCGCAGGTGGGCGACGAGCTCACCCAGCAGGGCCTGCTGGCCTTGGCCTTCGTGGCCGCCGGCATCACGATCTACCTGGCGTTTCGCTTTGAATGGAAGTTCGGTCTGGCAGCCATCATCGCCAACCTGCACGATGTGGTGATCATCCTGGGCTGCTTCTCATTCTTCCAGTGGGAGTTCTCGCTGGCGGTACTTGCCGGCGTGCTGGCGGTGTTCGGCTATTCGGTCAATGAGGTCGTGGTGATCTTCGACCGGGTGCGCGAGATGTTCCGCAAGAACCGCAAGATGAACACCCGCCAGGTGCTCGACCATGCCATCACCAGTACCATGAGCCGCACCGTCATTACGCACGCGTCGACGGAAGCCATGGTGTTGTGCATGCTGTTCTTCGGCGGACCGAGCCTGCACTACTTTGCGCTGGCACTGACCATCGGCATCATCTTTGGCGTGTATTCGTCGATCTTCGTCGGCTCGGGGCTGGTGCTGTGGATGGGCGTCAAGCGCGAGGATCTGGTCAAGCCGCAAAAGCAGTCCATCGATCCCAACGACCCCAATGCAGGAGCGGTGGTGTAAGCTTGCACCACCATGAATGCCCGGACCGTCAGCGACAGCCAGAGTCTGGCGCGCGTTGCGCGCCAGACTTTTCTGCAGTCGCTGTGCAGCGGCATCGCGGAGCTGGACCGGCTGATCACCCGCGCCTTCGATCAGCACCTTGCTGCAGCCAGTGGTTCGGCGCAACTCGAACCGCTGCCACTGGATCAATGGGCGCAGCAGTACATGCGCAGTCGCCGGGACTGGGCGCAGGCGCTGCTGGCCACCTGGCGGGCGGCACTGACCAATCCCGACCAGCCGGTGGCACAGCGCAAGTCGCTGGAAACCGCCCAGAGCATCGACGAGCTGCAGCTCATCAGCGATGAAGCCATCGAAGGCCTGATCGCCTCCTCGCGTCTGAGCATGCAGGTCGCCGACAGTGTCGATCCCGCCTTCATTGAGCTGCGTCGGCGGCTGCACCGCCTGGGCGAGCAGCGCCTGAGCCCCGGGGATGTCATTCTGCCGGCCACGGTGGCCGAAAACATCGTCCAGACATGGCTCAAAGCCGGGCTGAGCAAACCGATGTTCATCTGGCTCATGCAGCAGATCAGCCAGGAATGGGCGGCTATCCTGCTCAAGGCCTACCAGGCCGCCAACCAGTTCCTGGAAGACCATGGCATCGCGCCGCTGGTGCCGCAGCCCGTTGCTGCCGCGCCGCGCTCGGGGCACGGCAGCCTTGCCGCTGCGGGCGCAGCGGCCTGGGCGGGGACCGCGGGGCCACAGGCCCATCCCCCTCACTCGCAAGATGCCCGCAGCCCAAATCCCGTGCAGCCGGGCGTTGCGGTGCCGACCGGAATGGCCATGCCCGCACCGGTCTTTCTGACCCAGCCTGCGGCCTCCGGCTTTCTGGCGCCGCAGATGGTCGTGCCCGGTGCGCCCATGCCTGCAACCACGCCGCTGCAGGCGCCACAGGCACGCTTCGGACAACAGGTGCTGCAGCAGGTGCAGGCCCTGCAGCAAAGCATTCTTGCGCGCATGAGCCTCGTACTGGGCGCCGGGCCCGGTGGCGTGCAGCCCGCCCCGAGTACGGCGCTGGCGCACGCACTGCAGGCGCAGCAGGTGCAAGCCATCGCGCAGCTGGAACAGGTTGCCGCCGGTACCACCTTCATCCAGTCGCCGGCGGCAGTCGGACAGCAGCTGGTCAGGGTGGCGCGGCAACAGTCCGAAGCCATCAAACAGCAGGCCAATCAGCCCAACGAAAAGGCCATCATCGAAATGGTGGCGCTGATGTTTCAGAGCGTGTTGTCGGAAGACCGCGTGCCGGCTTCACTGCGCGTATTGTTTGCACGGCTGCAGGTACCTGTGCTGCGCGTGGCGCTGTCCGATGCCGACTTCTTCACCAATGCCGAGCACCCCATCAAGCGCCTCATCGACCGCATGGGCAGCGCCGCTATGGGATTCGATGGCGCGAATTTCCAGGGCAGCGCGCTGGAGTCGGAAATCCGCCGCATCGTCCAGATGATCGAGCAGTACCCGGATACCGGGGTGAAGGTGTTCCAGCTCGCGCTCAACGAGTTCGAGAAGTTCCTGCAGAAGCATCTCAGCGAGCATCGGCTGGCCGGCAAGGCGATTTCGGTAGCGCAGCAGATCGAGGAAAAGGAAACGCTGCTGGTGCGCTTTACCATTGAGTTGCGCAGGCTGTTGCAGGACCTGCCGATCAAGGAGGAAATCCGTTCCTTTCTGTTCAAGACCTGGGCGGAGGTGCTGGCCGTTTCGGCGATCCGCTCGGGACCGAAGTCGACGGAGACGCGCGCCTTCAAGCGCGCTGCATCACTGCTGATCTGGGTGACCAGCGCCAAGACCACGTCGCGCGAGCGGCGCCGCGCCGTGCAGGCACTGCCGCAGCTGCTGGCCCGCTTGCGCGCCGGCCTCGCACTGGTGGGCGTGCTCGATGTCGTACAGGACGCGGCCGTCGCCAAGATCCAGGCCCTGGTACAGGAGGCCTTCCTCTCGCGCGCGCAAGGGCTGTCGGCCAGTCAGTTGCGGCAACTGGCCGGCAAGCTGGAAAATCTGGAGAATCTGGTCGGCAACGCCTCGGCTGGCGACATTCCGCTGAGCCGTGAACACATCGAAATGGTGGTCGGCATCGAGCTGCCGGGCCTGACCGTGGTGGAGCCGCAGGCCGACGAGCAACCCGCCGCCGATGTCCTGGCATGGGCGGATGCCCGCACTATTGGCGAATGGTTTCATTTCGGCACCGGCGCCCAGCAGACGGACTCGGAAGACGGCCTGCGCGTGCAGTATGCCTGGCACAGCCAGCATCGCCAGCTGCACCTGCTGGTCAGCAATGACGGGCGCAGCTTTCTGATGCAGCGCAACACACTGGCGGCCTGTTTTGAGCGCGGCACGCTGGTACCACTGGATCAGGAAGGTCTGATGCTGCGCGCCACCCGGGTGGCCCTGACGCAGTACCAGGCGACCGATCTCTCGCAAGCGGTGGCTGCGCCTCCTGCCAGCACGGAAGTGCCGCACCACCCGATGCCCGATGACGCCTTCGACGCCACCATGGTGGTGCCGCTGCCTCAGCCGGGCGCCGGGCCACAGGCTGGTCCCGCCACCAGCTAGCGGTGCATGCCTGCGCTGGCGCCCCCATCAATCGATGGTGCGCACCACGTCCATCGCCTGCTCGACCCGCTCGATGGAATGCACGGTCAGCCCTGCAATCGGACTCTTGGGTGCATTCGCACGGGGAATGACGGCGGTGTGAAAGCCGAGCTTGGCCGCCTCGCGCAAGCGCTCCTGGCCGCGCGCGGCTGGCCGCACCTCGCCGGCCAGTCCCACCTCCCCGAACACCAGCAGCCCTTTGGGCAACGGCTGGTTGCGCAGGGAGGAGTAGATCGCCAGCAGAATCGCCAGATCAGCGGCAGGCTCGTTGATGCGCACGCCGCCGACGGCATTGATGAACACGTCCTGGTCGTAAGTGGCCACGCCCGCATGGCGATGCAGCACTGCCAGCAGCATGGCCAGCCGGTCGCGCTCCAGTCCGACGGACAGCCGCCGGGGGCTCGGCCCGCCGGCATCGACCAGCGCCTGGATTTCCACCAGCAGCGGGCGCGTGCCCTCCAGCGTGACGAGCACGCAACTGCCCGCCACCGCGTCACGGTGCTGGCTGAGGAAGATGGCGCTCGGATTGCTCACGCCCTTCAGTCCGGCTTCCGTCATGGCGAATACGCCGATCTCGTTGACCGCCCCGAACCGATTCTTGATCGCCCGCACCAGCCGGAAGCTGCTGTGCGTGTCGCCTTCGAAGTACAGCACCGTGTCGACCATGTGCTCCAGCACACGTGGCCCGGCGATCGTGCCCTCCTTGGTGACATGGCCGACCAGCACGATGGCGATGCCCGTGCTCTTGGCCAGCCGCGTCAGATGGGCGGCGCATTCGCGTACCTGTGACACCGAGCCGGGCGCGGCCGTGAGCTGGTCGGAAAACAGGGTCTGGATGGAATCAATCACCGCCACCGCAGGCTGCTGCTTGTCGAGCGCCGTCAGAATGCGCTCAAGCTGCGTCTCCGTGAGGATCGGCACCTGACTGTCGGGCAGACCAAGCCGGCGCGCGCGCAGCGCCACCTGCGCGCCGCTTTCCTCGCCGCTGACATACAGCGTGGGCAGGCCCTGGCGCTGCAGGCGATCGAGCGTCTGCAGCAGCAGCGTGGACTTGCCAATGCCCGGATCGCCGCCGATGAGTACCACCGAGCCTTCCACCACACCGCCGCCGAGCACACGGTCGAGTTCGGCAATGCCACTGGCACTGCGCACCACATCCTGGGTCTCGATCTGCGCCAGTGGCGTGATGACGGCGCTGCTCGCACCCGCATAGTGCGACGCCGCCAGACGGTTCTTGCCCTCGCTGCGCGCCGGCTGTGGCTGCGTCTCCTGCAGGCTGTTCCATGCGCCACACGAAGGACAGCGCCCGAGCCAGCGCGTGGCCACCGCACCGCACTCCGAGCAGACAAATTGGGTTTTATCGCGCACCAACCGGCATCCTCCAACAAACAAAACTGCAATGTAGCAAGTTTGGACCGCTCCCCTTGCCTGTACGCAGGCCAGTAGTATGTAGGCTGGCTAGCGTCAGACCAGAATGGAGAGCTTCACCATGTACCGTTTCATCGCCCGATCCAGTGCCCCCATCCAATATTTCGAAGCCGATGCCAAACGCCTGCTGAAAATCATCGGCAAGGACGCCACGGCACCAGGCATCATCACGCAACAGCAACTGGCCGGCGCCATCACTGCCATTGAAGCGGCCATCGCACAGGAAGAACAGGCCCGCGAGGAGGCCAGGCAGGCTGCCGCGGAAGGTGGTGCACCCGCCGCACACGCTGAAACGGCGCACGACAGCACGCAGGACGACGAACCGGTAGCGCTGCGCCACCGCGCCCTGCCCCTGCTGCAGCTGCTGCGCGCTGCGCAGCAAGCGCAGGAAGACGTGATCTGGGAATCGCGGTAACGCACCGGATCACCGCGCTCGCACAGCACCTACAGCATCTGCTGCAGGAACGCCTGCGTGCGCGGGTGCTGCGGCGTGGCAAAGAACTGCGCTGCTGGCGCCTGCTCAATGAGCTGGCCCTGGTCCATGAACACGACGCGATTGGCCACCTCGCGCGCGAATCCCATCTCATGCGTGACCACCAGCATGGTCATGCGCTCCTGCGCCAGGGCGCGCATGGTGCGCAACACCTCCCCGGTCAGCTCCGGGTCGAGTGCCGAGGTTGGCTCATCGAACAGCATGATCTGAGGCTCCATCGCCAGCGCGCGGGCAATGGCCACGCGCTGCTTCTGCCCGCCCGAGAGTCGGCCCGGATAACTGTCACGCTTGGCCAGCAGGCCGACCTTGTCCAGCAAGGCTTCGGCCTTGGCCACGGCGGCCTCGCGCGCCAGTCCCTTGACGGTCATTGGCGCCTCGATGAGGTTTTGCAGCACGGTCATGTGCGGAAACAGGTTGAAGGACTGGAACACCATGCCCATCTTGCGGCAGATACGCCGCACCTCGCGCTCGGGCACGTAATGGCTGCGGCCATCCTGACCTGCCGTGGCCAACGGCTCGCCATCGATGGTCACGCTGCCTTCGTCGATGGTCTCCAGGTGGTTGAGGCAGCGCAGGAACGTGCTTTTGCCCGAGCCCGACGGCCCGATCACGGCCACCACCTCGCCATGCGCCAGATCCAGCGACACACCCTGCAGCACGCGGTTGGTGCCGAACGCTTTGCCCAGCCCGTGCGCGGCAATCATGATGCGGGGCTGCGGCGTCTCAGTCGTCATAGCGGGCATAGTGTCGCTCCAGGCGCTGGAACAGCCAGGTGAGCGCCAGTGTCATCAGCAGGTAGAAAACCGCCGCCACCACGAAGGCGGTGGTGTTGAAGTCGCGCTGCACGATCTGGCGCGCTGCACGCAGCAGGTCGTTGAGCGCCAGCACATAGATCAGCGAGGTGTCCTTGACCAGTGTGATGGTCTCGTTGGACAGCGGCGGCAGGATGCGTCGCACCATCTGCGGCAACACGATGCGTCGCATGGTCTGCGGATATGTCAGCCCCAGCACCTTGGCCCCTTCATACTGGCCGCGATCCACCGACTGAATGCCAGCGCGAAAGATTTCCGCAAAGTAGGCCGCATAGTTCATCACGAAGGCGACCACCGCCGTCGGAAAATCGGGCAAGGTGATGCCCAGCCCCGGCAGCGCGAAGTAGATGAAGAAAATCTGCAGCAGCAGCGGCGTGCCGCGCATCAGCCAGATATAGGCATTGACCAGTCCCGACAGCCACCAGTGCCGCGAGATGCGTGCCAGCGCCAGCAGCAGGCCCAGCGGGATCGCCAGCGCCAGCGTGATGGCAAACAGCTGCAGCGTGACCTGCAACCCCTGCCAGAGCGCCGGCAGCATCGAGAAAATGTAGTTCATGAGAGAGAGTCGGCCTGGTCGGCATCAGCATTGCAGCCCGCCGGGCCATTGCAAGCGTGGCCGTAGCGCAAAAACCCGGCACCGTTTTGCCGGGACTTTGCGCGCGCCAGTGTCGATGCGGTAGCGTTACTTGATCACGTTGGCGCCGAACCATTGTTCGGAGATCTTCTGCGCCGTGCCGTCTGCCTTCATCGCAGCCAGCGTGGCATCCAGGCGCTGCAGCAGCTGCGTGTCGTCGCGGCGTACGCCAACGCCGTACTCCTCGGTGCCGAAATGGTCCTGCAGCACGCGGAACTGGTCGCTGCGCTTGGCCACGTAGTAGCGGCCCACCACTTCGTCCAGCACCACGGCGTCAACCCGCCCGACGCCCAGGTCCATCAGCGCGGTGATGTTGTCGCCAAAGGTGCGCAGCTGCTTGAAGCTGCTGGCCGTGGCCGCGTCGCGGCCGATCGCATCGAGCGCACTGCTGCCTTCCTGCGCGCCAATCACCTTGCCCGCCAGATCGGCCTTGCTCTGGATGTCCGACTTAGCGGACACGACGATGATCTGGTGGTTTTCCATGTACGGCGCGGTAAAGGCGATGTGCTTCTTGCGCTCCTCGGTGATCGTCAGGCCGTTCCACAGCACGTCCACGCGCTTGCTGTTGAGCTCAGCTTCCTTGGCGCTCCAGTCGATGGGCCGAAACTGTGCGTCGACCTGCATGCGGCGCGCTGCCTCGCGGGCCATGTCGATGTCAAAACCGACGATCTCGTTGCGTTCATTGCGAAAACCCATGGGCGGGAAGTTGTCGTCGAGCCCGACCACGATGGTCTGGGGCAGCGCCGGCGCATCCGCGGGCGTCTGCGCCTGCACGAGCATCGCAGCAGCAAGAACCGGGGCAAGAACGAGCGATTTGAAGGGGAACATGGCAACTCTCAGGGCATAGGGATTGAAAAGCCGCGCACAGCATGCTGGCGCGCAACCGCGCATTCTCGCCCCAGATGCGTGCACTTTCAAGCGTCTGTGCGGTGGATGCTGGATCAATCGCGGCAGCGCGCCCCACTCATGTGCGCGACGACGCAGACAGCTCTGCCTGATGGCGCCGCTGACGCACCGCCATCAGGTAGCTGGCCGCGCCTACGGCGACGGCCACCACCACGATGACCACGGTGGCCATCGCATTGACGGTGGGATCCAGCCCAAGCCGTGCCCGCGAGAAGATGGCCATCGGCATGGTGGTCGAGCCCGGCCCCGACAGGAACGAGGCGATCACCACATCGTCAAGCGACACCGTGAAGGTCAGCAGCCAGGCAGCCAGCAGCGCCTGGCCGATGTTGGGCAGTATGACGAGAAAGAATACCTGCGCCGGCCGCGCGCCCAGGTCCTGCGCCGCCTCCTCCAGCTGGGGGTTGAGGTCGCGCAGCCGCGCGACGATGACCACCGTGGCATAGGCCAGGCCGATGAGGGCGTGGCCAATCCAGATCGTCAGCAGGCCACGCTCGGGATAGCCAAACGCCCGCTGCAGCGACACCAGCAGCAACAGCAGCGACAGCCCTACCAACACCTCCGGCATCACCAGTGGCGCGCGCAGCAGCGCGGAATAGATGGAGCGGCCGATGTGCCGGCGCATGTGGTGCAGCGTCACGCCCGCCAGCGTGCCCAGCACCGTGGCAGCAGTGGCCGAGCAGGCCGCCAGTTGCAGTGAGCGCCACAGGCCCTGCAGCAGCTGCTCGTCCTCCCACAGCCGCGCATACCAGCGCAGGCTGAAGCCCGCCCACACGTTGGGCACGGGTGAGTCGGTAAAGCTGAACACCACCAGCGCCACGATGGGCAGGTAGAGAAACACGAAAACCAGCAACAGCCACAGCCGCCCCAGCATCTTCTCGCGCTTGCCGGTCTGCATCAGCGCTTTCCTTCCCGCAGTTCGGCGCGGTCCTGGCTGTAGTTGAACAGCATCAGTGGCACCAAGATCAGCAGCATCATGATGACCGCCACGCCGCTGGCCATGGGCCAGTCGTTGTTGGCAAAGAACTCATCCCACAGCACGCGGCCGATCATCAGCGTGTTGGGCCCGCCCAGCAGTTCGGGGATGACGTACTCGCCCACACAGGGAATGAACACCAGCATGGCGCCGGCCATGATCCCGCTGCGCGACATCGGCACCGTTACCCGCCAGAACGACTGCCACGGCGTGGCACCCAGATCCTGCGCCGCTTCAAGCAGGCGACCATCCATTTTCGACAGCGTAGCGTACAGCGGCAAAATCATGAACGGCAGATAGGTGTAGACCATGCCGATCATCAGCGAAAACGGGCTGTAGAGCAGCTCCGTGGGCGAGTTGACCAATCCCCATTGCGCCAGCCAGTGGCTGACGCCGAACTCCACCAGCAGCTTGCCGACCCAGCCAGTCTGCGCATCCAGCAGCCCTTTCCAGGCATAGACGCGCAGCAGGAAACTGGTCCAGAACGGCAGCATCACGGCCATCAGCAGCAGCGGCTGCAGCGCCGCGCGTGCGCGGGCCATGAAGTAGGCAAACGGATAACCCAGCCCGAGGCAGATCAGCGTGGTCAGCAGCGCATACCAGACCGAGCGCAGGTAGGTCGACAGGTACAGGTCATCCTGCAGCAGCAGCAAGTAACTGCTCCACTGGCCGTTCCACTGCCAGCGGCCATCCACCTGGGTTAAAAGCGGTCCCAGCCGGATGCCGTCGAACGGCTGCACACTGATTTGCAGCACCAGCAAAAATGGCAGCACGAAAAACAGCAGCAACCACAACAGCGGCAGTGCTGCGGCAAACCGCATCAAACGGCTCATGGCGCCTCCCGGCGCAGCATGCGCATCTGCATCATGGCATTGGCTCCAAGCGGTGCGGACCGCATCATTGCGTCAGCACGATCTGTACACCGGCGGGCCAGACGGCACGCACCGTATCGCCGATGGCGTAGTCGATCTGACCGTGGCGCTCGTCGTTCTCCACACTGACCTTCATGCTCGCGCCGCTGGGCAGGCGCAGATGGAACATCGTGCTGTCGCCGAAGTAGGAGTACGCGCTGACCACGCCCTGCACCTGGTTGCCTTGGTCGGGATTGAACGGCTGGCGGTCCAGATCGATCTTCTCCGGGCGCACCGCCACCGTCACCTGCGCACCCACCTGCGCCTGCGGGGGCTGCGCCAGCACGTGCACCATGTCCGCACAATGAACTTCCCAGCGGCCGCAGGAACCTAGCGCCAGGCGCCCTTCCATCAGGTTGACGTTGCCAACGAAATCGGCCACGAAGCGCGAGCCCGGGTTTTCGTACACCTGCGCCGGCGGCCCCACCTGCAGCAAGGCGCCCTGGCTCATCACCGCGATGCGCGAGGCCATCATCATCGCCTCTTCCTGGTCGTGGGTGACCAGCACGCAGGTCACACCGATCTGGCGGATGATGTTGACCAGCTCGATCTGGGTCTGCTCGCGCAGCTTCTTGTCCAGCGCGCCCAGCGGCTCGTCGAGCAGCAGCAGCTGCGGCCGCTTGGCCAGGCTGCGTGCCAGCGCCACGCGCTGCTGCTGGCCGCCCGAGAGCTGGTGGGGCTTGCGCCTGGCCAGCGGCTGCAGCTGCACGAGCTTGAGCATGGCCTCCACGCGTTCGGCCACTTCGCCGCGCGGCAGTCCCTCGCGCCGCAGGCCGAACGCAATGTTGTCCCATACGCTCAGGTGCGGAAACAGCGCGTAGCTCTGGAACATCATGTTCACCGGCCGCTCGTAGGGCGCGGCATCGGTCAGGTCGCGCCCCCCCAGCAGCACCTTGCCCGAGCTGGGCTGCTCAAAGCCGGCCAGCATGCGCAGCAGGGTGCTTTTGCCAGAGCCCGAGGAACCCAGCAGCGCGAAGATCTCGCCCTGGGCGACCTCCAGATCAACCTGGTTGACGGCGGTGAAATCCCCAAAGTGCTTGGTGATCGCCTCGACTTTCAGAAATGCAGGAGCGCTCATCGCCGTATGTCGGTGGGTGCGCAACGTCAGCGGTTGGCCTTGAAGTTGGTGAAGGTGCGCGTGATCAGGCGCAGCGTGGCCTGGTCTGGCGTATCGGGTGCGATCATGTTCGCCAGTGCCTCGGCGTCCGGAAAGACCGCCTTGTCATTGGCCAGCTCGGGCTTGACGTAGGGCAGCGAGGCCTTGTTGGGATTCGCATAAAACACCGCGTTGGTCAGCGATGCGCTGACTTCCGGACGCAGGATGTAGTTGATCCACTTGTGGGCATTGTCGACGTGCTTGGCGTCGGCGGGGATGGCCATGGTGTCGAAAAACAGCAGCCCCCCCATCTTGGGCAGCAGCACCTCGAGATTTTGCGGGTTGGGCGTTTGCGCCGAGTTGTCCTTGGCAATCATGATGTCCCCGGACCAGCCGATCACCGCGCACAGCTGGCCACGCGCCATCTGGTCGATGTAGTCGGAACCGGAACCAGCAAAACGCGTGATGTAAGGCCGCACGGCCTTGAGCATCTTGGCCACCTCGGCATAGTCGGCCGCATCGGTGCTGCGCGGGTCCTTGCCGATGTACTTGAGCGCAATCGGGATGATCTCCGAAGCGGTATCCAGGTAGGAGATGCCACAGCTTTGCAGCTTGGACGCATAGGCAGGATCGAACACCAGATCCCAGGCATTCTCGGGCATGGGCATGTCGCCAAGCGCCTGCTGAACCTGGTCGACGTTGATGCCGACGGTGGTGTAACCCCAGAGCCAGTCGACCAGATATTCGTTGCCAGGATCGACCTTGGCCAGCTGCGCCTGGATGGCCGGATCGAGGTGCTGGAGGTTCGGAATCTTGGATTTGTCGAGCTTTTGCAGCAGTCCACCCTGGATCTGCAGCTTGGCAAAGTGCGAGCCCGGCACGACGATGTCATAGCCGGACATGCCCGCCACCAGCTTGGCGTGCAGCGACTCGTTGCTGTCGAACAGGTCGTAGCGCACCTTGATGCCGGTTTCCTTCTCGAAATTGGCAATCGTATCCTCGGCGATGTAATCGCCCCAGTTGTAGATATTGAGGACCGGCGGCTCGGCCGTCTCGGCATGCGCCGCCGTCGGCAGGATCGAACCAACTGCCAGCATCCAAGCGATGGAAATTGCGCGGGCACCTTGTGTCAAACGCGATTGCATAAGCCAAACCTCCGGGAAATGGGGGATACGAGCAAAGTGCGCCGATTATCCATAGCACAAGGCCTTACGAGGCCAATAGGGCGCAGAAAATCTGGAGAAATCACCAATTGCCAACGCATGACCTTCCGCGCAGGAGCGGCTTCGCACCAGGATGGTGCCCCTTGCCGCTATGGCCGCCAGCCGGCGCTGCCTACCAGCGCATGTACAGTTGCATCAGCAGCACGCCCAGCAGAAAGCCCAGCAACAGGGGCAGCAACGCGCCAAGCAGGCGGTTGGTGCGCCTTTGTTCCTCCAGAAGGCGCTGCAGTTCCTCGCGCTGGCCCAGCCCCTGCTGCTGCAGAAAGCCATGCAGCAGCCGCGGCAGCGCCGGAAAGATCTGCGCATAGCGTGGCGCCTCGTTGCGCAACTCCTGCAGGAAGCGCTTGGGGCCGACCTGCTCGGTCATCCACTTTTCGAGAAACGGCTTGGCCGTGCTCCACAGATCCATGTCCGGATCAAGCTGACGCCCCAGGCCTTCGATGTTCAGCAGCGTCTTCTGCAACAGCACCAGCTGTGGCTGGATCTCCACCTGAAAGCGCCGCGAGATCTGGAACAGCCGCATCAGCACCATGCCCAGGGAAATCTCCTTGAGCGGCCGGTCGAAGTAGGGCTCGCAGACGGTACGCACGGCGGCCTCAAGTTCTGCCACGCGTGTGTCCGCTGGCACCCAGCCGCTTTCGATGTGCAGCTCGGCAATGCGCTTGTAATCACGGCGGAAAAAGGCGGTGAAGTTCTGCGCCAGGTATTCCTTGTCGAAATCGGTCAACGTGCCGACGATGCCGAAGTCCAGCGAGATGAAGCGCCCGAAGGTCTGCGGCTCCAGGCTCACCTGGATGTTGCCCGGGTGCATGTCGCCATGGAAAAAACCGTCACGAAACACCTGGGTGAAGAAAATCGTCACGCCATCGCGCGCCAGCTGCGCCATGTCCACCCCGCGCGCGCACAGTGTCTCCATCTGGCTGATGGGCACGCCCTTCATGCGCTGCATCACCATGACCTCGGTGCGGCAGTAATCCCAGAACACTTCCGGAATCAGCACCAAATCCAGCCCGGCCATGTTGCGGCGCAGCTGCGCCGCATTGGCGGCCTCGCGCATCAGGTCAAGCTCATCGTGCAGATAGGTGTCGAACTCGGCCACCACCTGGCGCGGCTTGAGCCGCTTGCCTTCGGCCGACACCTTCTCCAGCCAGCCCGCCAGCATGTGCATCAGATCGAGATCCTTCTCGATCACCTTCAGCATGCCCGGGCGCAGCACCTTGACCGCCACCTCATGGTGCTGGCCGTACTTGTCGGTCAGCGTCGCAAAATGCACCTGTGCAATCGATGCACTGGCCACCGGGGTGCGCTCGAAGGTCGTGAAAATGGTCTCGATGGGCTGCCCGTCAAAAGCCTTCTCGATGATGGCGACCGCCACCGCGCTGTCGAAAGGCGGCACACGGTCCTGCAAGCGCGCCAACTCGTCGGCAATGTCCGGAGGCAGCAAATCACGGCGCGTGGACAGCACCTGGCCGAACTTGACGAAGATCGGCCCCAGCTGCTCCAGCGCCTCACGCAGGCGCTGGCCGCGCGGCGCCGACAGATCACGCCCGATCGACAAGGTACGTGCCAGCAGCGCAACGGGGCGGCTGCGAAACTGCGTCAGCACCAACTCATCCAGGCCATAGCGAAACACCACCCAGAGAATGGCCCAGCCGCGCAGGAATTTCTTCATCGCCGAGTGCGTGTGTGTCAATGCATTCAGGGCTGACCCGGCTGGCCCGGAGGCATGTCCGCCTCCGGCGCAGCATGCGCAGCGGTCGCGGCCGGCTGCGGCGAAGTCCCGGCAGTGGCCGCTGGCGCCTGTTCGCTTTCAGGCTCGGCCTGCGCGTCACGGCGACGCTGCACCAGCCCACCGACGGTAGTCATCGCGCCTTGCACGAAGGTGCGCAGCGCCTCGGCAATCCGGCGACCAACCTGGGTGAGCTTGTGGGCAGGCACGTCACCGATGATGCGCGCCAGATCATCTTCCAGATCCCAGCGCACGTTGTCGATCACCCAGTTGAGCTGGCTGGCAAGTTCCACATCACCGGCGATGCGGATGGGCGGGCGCGTGCCTTCGACCGCACTGCGTACCAGCTTGGTCACGGACGGCTCGGCCACTTCCAGCAGCAGGTCACTGGCACCGCTGACATCGTCGAGATCCAGCAGGCCCGCCGGAGTGATGCGCACCTGACCGTTGAACTGGCGCCAGCTGACATACACCGATTTGCCCGCCTGCGTCGCCAGCCGGTCCTGCGCCTCGGGCTCCTGCTGCAGCACATGATTGACCGTGAGCACGAAGCGCCGCTGCACCTCCTGCACCAGCCAGGGCGGCAGCGCAATGCCCTTGCCCAGGCTGCCGGCCAGATTGTTCAGAAATGAGAATGGGGACTGTATTGCCATAGTCCCCATTGTCGTTGAATTTCGCCCGCCGGTCAGCCCGCGATGGCCAACCCGCCTGTAGGTGCGCAGCGCAAATGCAAATCGGGCCTGCGCTGCGCCCTCGCTCACTGCAGCGCCTGGATGCCGGCAACCACCCAGCCGGAAGCGCCGTCGCGCGGCTTGGTCATGTTCCACACCTCGCGGAACGGCTGCGGGCCTGCAGCTTCATCCTCGCGGATCATGCCGGAGAATTCGACGCTGGCCATGTAGACATCCGGCAACTCCTCAATGCCCAGCAGCCGGGCATCCAGCGTGATGACTTCGGTATGGTTGGGCTTGCCGCCGTTGGCCGCGTCGCGCTCGGCCAGCTGCTGGCGAATTTCCTCCAGCATCTCGTCCGTCATCATCGCGCGCAGCGAGATCAGGTCCTTGTCGTCCCAGGCCTTCTGCAGGCTGACGAAGTTGCGCTTGGCGGCCTCGATGAAGCCGGCCGTGTCAAACCCCTGCGGCACGCCCCAGCTCTGTGAGCCCGACAGTGCGGACGCGCCGCCTCCCAGTGCCGCGCCGATCATGGAGCCGCCCTGCTCGAACGGCCGGGCCGATGCGTCGTTGCCCACATTGCGGGGGTTGTAGGGTTGCGCGCTGCGCTGGGTGTGCTGGCCGCCGCCTGCGAACGGGTTGGCTCCCTGGCCACCGAATGCACCGGCGCCCTGCACCGCCGTGCGGCTGCGCGAGCGCATGAAGTAACCGATCACCGCCAGCGCGATCATGCCCAGCAGGATCATCAGCATGACGGTGCCGAACTCCTCGCCAAAGCCCAGCGCACTGGCCAGCCATGCCAGACCGAAGCCGGCAGCCATCATGCCAAGCATGCCCATCATCGGGTTGCGCGCCGGCGTGTTGGTGGCCGTGTTGCGCTGCTGGCTGGCAGGCGGCTGCGCCTGACGCTGCTGCGTCACATGGCTGGACTGGCGCCCCACCGAACCGCCACCGCCCATGCGACGCGCCTCGGCGTCGATATGAACCCCCATCAGAAACACCATCATGATGGCCGCAAAAATCGAGGCCAGCTTGTTCATCGTCATTGTCATCGTTCGACTCCTTGGATTGGGACGCGCACAGCACCTTCCCTGGATTGCGCACTGGGTGCTATTGTTTCAAATGACGAATACCCATTGGTTTTTTCGGAGTTGTAGGGGCGCAACAGTGCGCAACCGTCTGTGCGCGCCGGCAACGGCTCGGCGATCGCAGCTGGCGACATAAAATGGCGCGCACCCGCGCTGCCCCTGTCCCTCACGCGCACAGCCCTTCAGGAGACTTACTTGGCGACACTGGCAACCTGGAATCTGCATGAAAGCGTTGCGCCTGCACAGCGTCGCCTGGCTGCGGCGCTGCAGGGCATCCAGCTTGCCACCGCGTTGGTGCTGGCGCCGATCCTCTACCTGATCGGCACGCGCCTGCCGGTCCACGCAGGGTGGGAGAATGGTCCGGTGGAAATGGCCCAGAACTTCCTGCTGCTCTGCGCAGCGCTGGGCAGCATGGGCATGGCACTGCTGCGACGCCGGCACGCGCAGCGCCACGTCTGGTGGGCCGCGGCACTGCTGTGGCTGCTGCTGCTGGGGCGCGAGCTGTCATGGGGCGTGGTGCTGGCAGCCCCCCTGAGCTTCGACGCGGTCAGTGGCCCCTTTTACAGCTCGCGCGCGCTGGTCTATCGCCCACTGGTGCCGTATGTGGCGGGGCTGACACTGGCGATGGCAGCGCTGTGCTTGGCTTGGGCGCAGCCACGGCAGCTGCTGCGCTACGCCTGGCACCGCCGGGCCCTGCTG
The DNA here is from genome assembly GCF_001005215.1 of Lampropedia cohaerens. Lineage (GTDB taxonomy): Bacteria > Pseudomonadota > Gammaproteobacteria > Burkholderiales > Burkholderiaceae_C > Lampropedia > Lampropedia cohaerens. The sequence goes on along the minus strand of NZ_LBNQ01000009.1, from coordinate 164,262 downwards.
CCATGGGGGATGATGCTGGCCTGCCTGCTCTATGGTTTGGCCGCCACCTACGCCGAGGGCGCACAGCACGATGCAAGCGGCTGGCTGCGCAACGGCCAGGTGGTGGAAGAAATCTTCGAGACCGGCGCCTATTACTTCCTGGCCCGCGCGCAGCTGTGGACGTTCCTGCGCTGGTTCAGACCGGCAGCGCCTCAGAAAAACGAGTAAAAACCGCGAAACGGCACGTTCCGCTCGGCCCAGAAGTCGGCTGCGTCACGGAACACGTCAAGCAACTGCTCACGCATCTCCTTGTCGAACTTGACGCTGATGGGAATGTGTTCGAGTACGACGATGAATCCGGGCTGGCGGCCCACGCCTGAGAGCGTATCGGTCAGGCAGTCGTAGAGCGCATCCAGATTGCGGCCAAAGTAGCCGGGCAGCAGGAACTGCCGGCCAATTTCCTCCAGGATGCGCTGCTTGGTGGTGGCCTCCTCCAGGTTGGCATAGAGAAAGTGCTGTCCCCAGTAGTCAGCAACTTGCTGCAGATCCGCGGGCTGAAAGGCCCGGATGGACTGCACCATGTTCGGCCTGACGGTGCGCGCAATGCGCTCGGCCAGTTCCACCACCTCTGCCGGCGGTTCGGCAGCGGAAGCATTCAGCGGTGGCTCGGAGGAATCGTCGTGGGCTCTCATGATCAAGGTAACGGTACTGGGTGGCATGCCATCTGCCGGTCCGCGCAAAAGGGAATCCTTCCATTGTGTGCGAGAAAACGCCGCACCAGGCCGATAACCCCAGACTGCGCATAGCGTGGTGCGAACTGCTGGATGGCACTCCATGGCACAGTGCGCACGCCGGTGTACAGCGCGGCAACGGCACGGGCACAGCGCCCCTGTCCGGCGTCCGTGCGAGTGATTATCCCCAGCGCCGCAGCCCGCGCCTGTCAGCCAACAACGCACGGCGATCTCACCGCAGCAGCCTGTTCCTGCTTCCTTTGCTGATGCGACGGCAGCAGCTAGGGCGCAATGATCAGCGCGAAGCTGTTGTAGTGATCGGCCGTGTAATAACAGGCCTCGGGCTCGCGCGGCTGCCGACCGCCACAGACAATGCGCCGTGCGCCACGGTGCGGGACGCCGGGCGTGCGCACCGTGTACTCGCGATAGTACCCCCTGGGCTGCGCCGGCAGCAGGCGCTCGCGGTTGAAGAAGGTGCTGCCATCCCTGTCGTAGGGGAATGGCCCGCCCTGGCGAATCAGCCCATAAGTGGTGTGCGCCTCTGGCGGCAGCTGCTGCCAGGCGATGGTGGCGCTCCCGCTGGGGGCCACAGCCGCATTCGCTGGTGCCTCGCCCTGCCACGTGGGCGCCTCCGGCGTCGGTGGTGCCTCGTGCTGCCATGGCGCCTGCCACGTCAGCACCGCAGCCACCACTGCCGCGGTCAGCCCGCCGCCGGCGGTCAGCCGCCGCAGCCAATGGTCGGTCTGGCGGCGCCCGCCGCGTCGATTGCGACGCTCGAGAATACTCATGGTAGCGAAGGCGCGCGATCAGGCCCCGTTGTTGCGGGAGTTGGCATCCGCCACGGCCAGTGCCGTCATGTTGACGATGCGTCGCACCGTGGTGCTGGGCGTGAGGATGTGTACCGCCTTGGCTACCCCGAGCAGAACCGGACCGATGGCGATGTTCTGGCCCGCAGCGACCTTCAGCAGGTTGTAGGCGATGTTGGCCGCGTCGATGTTGGGCAATACCAGCAGATTGGCGTTGCCCTCCAGCGTGGTGTTGGGCATGACGGCCTTGCGCGCCGCGCCGTCCAGGGCCAGATCACCGTGCATTTCGCCGTCGATTTCCAGCCACGGCGCACGCTCGTGCAGCAGCTGCAGCGTTTCGCGCATCTTGGCTGCGCTGGGCTGCAGGCTGGCTCCGAAACTGGAATGCGACAGCAGCGCCACCTTGGGCGTGATGCCAAAGCGCTGCATCTCCTCGGCAGCAGCGACGGTGATTTCGGCCAGCTGCTCGGCACTCGGGTCGTAGTTGACGTGTGTGTCAACCAGGAAAACCTGCCGGCCCGGCAGGATCAGCCCATTCATTGCCGCGTAGGTGCGTGCCCCGGGCTTCTTGCCGATGACCTGGTCGATGTAGTTGAGGTGGTGGTTATAGCTGCCCCAGGTGCCGGTGATCAGGCCATCGACATATTCCTTGTGCAGCAGCATCGCACCGATCAGCGAAAGACGGCGGCGCATCTCGATCTTGGCGATCGGGATCGTAATGCCCTTGCGCTCGGTCATGCGGTGGTAGGTTTTCCAGAAGTCCTGGTAGCGATCGTCCTGCTCGGTGTTGACAACGTCGTAGTCCTGGCCCTCCTGCAGACGCAGGCCGAACTTCTGGATGCGCTGCGCAATGATGGCCGGGCGCCCGATCAGCGTCGGGCGGGCAATGCCTTCGTCGACCACGATCTGCGCCGCGCGCAGCACGCGCTCTTCTTCTCCCTCGCTGTAGGCAATGCGCTTTCTTCCTATCGGCGTGGACTTGGCCGCCAGGATGATTGGCTTCATGATCGTGCCGGAGGTATAGACGAAGTTCTGCAGCTTCTCGATGTAGGCAGCCATGTCCAGAATCGGGCGCGAGGCCACGCCACTGACCTCGGCCGCCTTGGCCACTGCCGGCGCGACCTTGATCATCAGGCGCGGGTCGAACGGCTTGGGAATCAGGTATTCCGGCCCGAAGGTGAGTTTCTCGCCCACGTAGGCGCGCGCCACCTCCTCGCTCTGCTCGGCCTGCGCCAGCTGCGCAATGGCGTGCACCGCAGCCACTTCCATCTCGTCGGTGATGGCCGTTGCACCACAGTCGAGCGCGCCGCGAAACAGGTAGGGAAAGCACAGGACGTTGTTGACCTGGTTGGGATAGTCGCTGCGACCGGTGGCGATGACCGCGTCACTGCGCACGGCCTTGACTTCCTCGGGCGTGATCTCGGGGGTGGGATTGGCCAGCGCGAGAATCAGCGGCTTGTCGGCCATGCGTGCAACCATCTCCGGCTTGAGCACGCCACCGGCGGAAAGGCCCATGAACACGTCCGCGCCTTCAATGACCTCGGCCAGCGTGCGCTTGTCGGTCGGCTGCGCGTAGCCAGCCTTGATATCGTCCATCAGCTCGGTGCGGCCCTGGTACACCACGCCCTTGATGTCGGTCACCCAGATGTTCTCACGCTTGAGCCCGAGCTTGAGCAGCAGGCTCAGGCAGGCCAGCGCCGCGGCGCCGGCACCGGAGGTCACCAGCTTGACATCCTCGATCCTCTTGCCCACCACCTTCAGCCCGCCAATGACCGCTGCACCCACGACGATGGCCGTGCCGTGCTGGTCATCGTGGAACACCGGAATCTTCATGCGCTTGCGCAGTTCGCGCTCGATGTAGAAGCACTCGGGCGCCTTGATGTCCTCCAGGTTGATGCCGCCAAACGTGGGCTCAAGCGCGGCGATGATCTCCACCAGCTTGGCCGGATCCTTCTCGTCGACCTCGATGTCGAAGACGTCGATGCCCGAGAACTTCTTGAACAACACGGCCTTGCCCTCCATGACGGGCTTGGAAGCCAGCGCGCCGATGTCGCCCAGCCCCAGCACGGCCGTGCCGTTGCTGATCACGCCCACCAGGTTGGCGCGACTGGTGTAGCGCGCAGCCAGCGCTGGCTCACGCTGGATTTCCTCGCAGGGCACGGCCACGCCAGGCGAGTACGCCAGCGACAGCTCGTACTGGTTGACCAACTGCTTGGTGGGGGTAACGGAAATCTTGCCGGGCGTCGGAAACTCGTGGTACTCCAGCGCGGCCTCACGCAGCTGGGCACGTTTGTCGATCGATTCCTGGGACTTGTCTTCTGGCATGGGGAGCTTTTTGCGATGCGGGGTTGCTGACGCGCGCAGCACATGCATGGCTGCGGCGGAATGGGAAAGGGGGAACGTTGGCGATTGTAGGTATGTGCACCCGAAACGTCACGCGATACACCCCAACTGCGCACACCATTGGCGCCCCGCTCGTGCGGCCGCCATCTGCGGGCGGGGCGCTTCGACAATCAATGCGCCCCATGCAGACAGCACAACGCCGCCGGCGCTGGGGCGCGCGGCGGCGTGTAGGCAATGGCTTTTAACGCTGGCCCAGCTGCTGCAGCGCGGCGATGCGCTCCTCCAGCGGCGGGTGGGTACTGAACAGGTGCCCCATCTTGCCGAAAATGCCCATCGACGCCATGTTCTTGGGCAACTCCTCGGTGCTGATGCCGCCCAGCCGCGCCAGCGCCTTTTGCATCGACACCGGCTGGCCCATCATCCGTGCAGCCCCAGCATCGGCGCGGAACTCCCGCTGGCGGCTGAACCACGCCACGATGATGGCAGCCAGAAAGCCCAGCAGAATGTCCATCACCACCACGGTGATGAAGTAGCCCACGCCCGGGCCGGACTGGTCCGAGCCGCGGTTGAGGAAGCTGTCGACGATCGAGCCGATCACGCGCGAGATGTAGATCACGAAGGTGTTCATCACACCCTGGATCAGCGTCATCGTCACCATGTCGCCATTGGCGATGTGCGCCACTTCATGGCCAATGACGGCCTCGATCTCCTCGTGCGTCATGCTCTGCAGCAGCCCCGTGGAAACCGCTACCAGCGCGGAATTCTTGAAGGCGCCCGTGGCAAAGGCGTTGGCCGGCCCTTCGTAGATGCCCACATCGGGCATTTCGATGCCGGCCTTGTCGGCGAACTTGCGCACGGTCTCGACGATCCAAGCCTCGTCGGCGTTGCGCGGCTGATTGATCAGCTGCACGCCCATGCCGCGGATCGCCATGGTCTTGGACAGCAGCAGCGAGATGATGGAGCCGCCAAAGCCCATCACCAGTGCCAAAATCAGCAGACCGGCCTGGCTCTGCGGATCGATGCCCAGCAGGCTGGTGACCAGGCCAAGCACCACCAGCACTGCAAAGTTGGTAGCGACAAAAAGCAAGATTCGTTGCATCGGGGAAATTCCTTCTCTTCTGCCTAGTGGGACGTGGTATCAGCCTGCGAACGGACCGTCTGCGCCGCCGCATCCATGCCAGCACGCAAATCGGAGCGCTGTGCTGCCGATCATGGGTGCACGCGGCCACATTTCAAGAGTCTCGCACGATACAGATTTGGAAAAAACCCTGGACCGCACTGCCCTACATCCCTGCGCCGGTGCGCGGCCTGCACGCTCCGGCGCGCACCTGACGATAATGACCGTCTGCCCCGCTGCGTCAGCGCTGAGCCGCCATGCCCGCTTGAGCCGTTCCGAACAGCCCCTGAGTTATGACACTTCCCACACATTCTCACCAAGCCGCCACTCCACCCAGCCCGGTTCGGCTGGCCGCTCTGCATAGTCTGCTGGCCCAGCTGCAGCTGGAACGCCTGGAAGAGCGCCTGTTTCGCGGCACCAGCAGTGACATCGGCTCGCCGGCCGTGTTCGGCGGCCAGGTACTGGGCCAGGCCCTGGTAGCGGCCGCCCGCACCGTCAAGACACATCGCCTGCACTCCCTGCACGGCTACTTTCTGCTGCCTGGCGACAAGAATGCGCCAATCGTCTACGAAGTCGATGCGGTACGCGACGGCCACGCCTTTACCTCGCGCCGCGTCACGGCCATCCAGCATGGCCGCGCCATCTTTCACATGTCCGCGTCCTTTCAGCGGGAGGAGCCGGGCTACAGCCACCAGCATCCCATGCCGACAGTGCCGGAACCCACCGCACTGTCTGGTCCGGCACCACTTGGATTCGAGCTGGCCAAACCCTTCGAGATCGCCTTTGTCGATCCCCGCCGCACCGAAACCGATGGCCCGCTGCCGCCCACCAACCAGATCTGGCTGCGCACCTGCGCGCCCGTGCCGGCCGATCCGCTGGTGCATCAGGCGTTGTTGGCCTACATCTCCGATTTCAGCCTGCTCGGCGTCGCGCTGCGTCCACACGGGCTGTACTTTCGCCAGCCCGGCCTGAAGACCGTCAGCCTCGACCATGCCATGTGGTTTCACCGCCCGTTTCGCTGCGACGAATGGCTGCTCTACGACATGGACTCGCCCTCGGCCAGCAACGCCCGCGGCTTCTGCCGTGGCGCGCTGTACAACCAGCAGGGCGAACTGGTCGCCTCTGTGGCGCAGGAGGGGTTGATGCGCCACCATCCGCCGGCGGCAGACCAACCTGCGTGAGCCAGGCTCACCGCCTTGACATGCGCCGTGTCGACAGCATGATGCCGCCCAGGATTGCCGCCATGCCCACTGCGTGATAGCCATGCAGCCGCTCGCCCAGCACCAACACGGACAGCAGCGCGCCAAACAGCGGCATGAGATGGATGAACAGGCCGGCGCGGGCCGCACCCGCACGCGCCACGCCCCAGTTGTAGAACAGGTAGGCCAGCACGGACGGGAAGATGCCGACATACAGCAGCGCAGCCAGCGAAGGCCACGTCCACACCACCCGTGCTCCGCCCGCCCATTCCCACGCATAGAGCGGGGCCAGCACCAGCAGCGCCAGTGCCATCTGCACGGCCAGCAGCCCCAGCCGATCAATCTCCGCTGGAATGGCGCGCAGCCACAAGGTGTACACCGCCCAGCACACCATGGCGGAAAAGACAATCACGTCGCCGCTGCCAAACGCCAGACCTGCCAGACGCTGCCACTGGCCATGGGTAATGATGGTCAGCACACCGGCAAATGACACTGCCATGCCGAGCACCTGCAGCAGACCGATCGGCTGGCGGTAAAACAGCGCACCCAGCAAAACGATGAGAATTGGGATAAAGGCATTGAGCAAGATGCCGTTGGTGGCAGTAGTAGTCTGCAGACCGGTGTAGACCAGCGTATTGAACGCCGCCACGCCCACGATCGAAACGCCCAGCACCCGCCAGCGATTGGCCCAGTACTGGCGCCAGTCCCGGCGCAGCGCGGGCCAGGCAAACGGCAGCAGCAATACCAGCGCAATCGCCCAGCGCAGAAACGACAGGGTCACCGGCGGCACCACGCCGCGCATGGCGCGTCCGACAATGAAGTTGCCGGCCCAGAACAGCGGCGGCAGCGTCAGCAAAAGCAGCAGATCCCACGTCCACGGCGCCGCCTGCGTGGCTGGCACTGCCGGCTCGGCCTGCTCAGCCATGGCGCACCGCCCTAGGCGGCATCACTGCATCAAAACTGCCCGGCACCGCACTACCCCCCTGCGACAGTCATGCGATCGATCAGGATCGAACCGGTCGTCTTGGCGCCATAGGTATAGGCGTCGGCACCCACGGCGACGATGCCCTGGAACATTTCCTTGAGATTGCCGGCAATGGTGATTTCCTCGACCGGATAGGCGATCTCGCCGCCCTCGACCCAGAAGCCTGCCGCGCCGCGCGAATAGTCACCGGTCACGCCGTTGACGCCTTGCCCCATCAGCTCAATCACAAACAGACCGGTGCCGAGCTTGCGCAGCATTTCCGGCAGGTCGTCGCGCGACTGCGTGTGCTTGGAAAACAGCGTCAGATTGTGCGAGCCGCCGGCATTGCCCGTCGTGCGCATGCCGAGTTTGCGCGCCGTGTAGCTCGACAGCAGATAGCCCTCCAGCCGACCATCGCGCACCAGCTTGCGCGGCGCCACGCGAACGCCTTCATCATCAAACGGCGCACTGCCCTTGCCACCGAGCAGAAACGGGTTTTCCTCGATCTCAATGTGCGGCGCAAAGACCTGCTGGCCCAGCGCATCCTGCAAAAAGCTGCTCTGGCGATACAGTGCGCCGCCACTGATGGCATGCGTAAAAGAGCCGAGCAGCCCCGCTGCCAGTGGTGATTCGAACAGCACCGGGCACTGGCGCGTGCCAATGCGGCGACTGCCCAGGCGCGCCAAAGCCCGCTCGGCGGCATAGCGTCCGACGATTTCCGGCGCGGCCAGCCGCTGGGCATCGCGCATGGAGGTGTACCAGTAGTCACGTTGCATGCCATCGCCCTTGCCCGCGATGGGCGCCACCGACAGGCTGTGGCGCGAGCTCGCATAGCCGCCCTCGAAGCCATTGGTGTGCACTGCGTAGAAATGGCTGTGCTGCGCCGAGACGCTCGCGCCCTCGCTGTTGGTGATCTGGCGGCTGGTCTGCAGCGCCGCGCGCTCGGCGCGCAGCGCCAGCTCGGCAGCGCCTTCACTGTCAATGGCCCAGGGATGGTAGAGGTCCAGATCCAGGTGCGTACCAGGCGGCGCAATGTCCGCCGCATCGGCCAGGCCCGCGTGCGGATCCTCGGCCGTGAAGCGCGCAATGTCATACGCGGCCTGCACGGCGCGGGCAATCGCTGCCTCGGAAAAATCCGAGGTGCTAGCATTGCCACGGCGCTGACCGCAGAACACTGTCACACCCAGCGACTTGTCGCGGTTGCGCTCGACCGTCTCCAGCTCGCCCATACGCACGCTGACCGACAGACCGCTGCCCTCGGAGACCTCCACCGCGGCATCGGTGGCGCCCAACCGCCTGGCGTGACCGATGGCCTGATGGCAAAGCTGTTGAAACTGCGCGCGGGAAAATGCAAAGGCGTGGGCCGGCGCGGCGCCCCGCTGCGCCGCCCTGGCCTGCTTGGGAGAAGATTTTTTCATGGTGGCCGGTATGATACTTGCCCAGTCACGCGCTGCCAGGCGGCGCTCGAGAACCTGTGCATGCGCAGGCGCCCCCAACGCAGATCACGACACCGATGTCCAGAAAATCCTCCCGCGGCTACTACGTGCGCGGCCAGTTCGTCACCACCGGCAGCGAAGAAGACCTCCAATTCAAGGCCGAAATCAAGGGTCGGGACACCAGCCGCGCCGACAAGAAGCGTGAGAGCGAGGCCCTGCAGGCCCTGGGCGAGGCGTTGCTGAGCCTGCGCGGCGACCTGTATGGCAAGCTGGAACTGCCCGAGAGCCTGACCGAGGCATTGGCCGAAGCACGCCGCATCACGGACTTCGAGGGCCGCAGGCGGCAGATGCAGTACGTCGGCAAGCTGATGCGCAAGCTCGACGACGAAGCCGTGCAGGCCATCCGCACCGCACTGGACATTCAGCGCAGTGGCAGCGCCGAGCAGGCGCAGCAGCTGCATCTCAACGAGCAGTGGCGCGACCGGCTCATTGCCGATGATGCCGCGCTGACCGACTGGCTGCAGCAATACCCCGAGGCCGATGTGCAGCAGCTGCGCAGCCTGATTCGCCAGGCGCGCCGCGATGCCGCCACCACACCCAGCGCGGCCGAGGTCGCGCAAGGGCTGGCACCACGCAAGGGCAAGGCCTATCGGGAGCTGTTCCAGTGGATCCAGCGCGCCCGGCGCCTGCACGACGAGCGCCTTGAGGATGCGCGCCACCATTTGCCCGATGCGTGACAGCGAGGTCCGCGTACCGGCATGGACACACCCGAATCTTCCGGCCCCGCCCTCAGCCCACTTGAGCGCGCCATCGTGCTGGCCGTGCATGCGCACGCCGGCCAGTGTGACGACGACGGCTCGCCCTACATCCTGCACCCGTTGCGCGTCATGTGCTCCCTGGCCAGACCGGCCAGCGCCGCCCAGCGCATGGCCGCCGTATTGCACGACACGCTGGAGCAGACCGCACTGACCGCCGACGACCTCCTGCAGGCGGGCATTCCGGCAGAGGTGGTCGAGGCAGTGCAGATCCTCACCCGACCGGCGCACGAGTCGCGGCTGTCGGCCACGCAGCGCGCGGCGCGCCATCCCATCGCCAGGGCCGTCAAGCGCGCCGACATCCTCGACAACATGGATCTCTCGCGCATCCCCAACCCGCAGCCGCAGGACTTCGCACGCCTGCAGGAGTACCGGCAGGCGCTGGCCATGCTGGAGGCAGTGACAGGTGATGCACAATGATCCCCACTCCATCTGCTTCGCGCCGTGCCCATGTCCACCCTGCTGCTTGTCATCGACCCGCAAAACGACTTCTGTGACCTGCCCGCGCATACCCTGTCTGCCCCCGGGGTGTCACCTTCGGTGGTGCAGCCGGCGCTGCCGGTGCCGGGCGCCGACGCCGACCTGCTGCGCCTGGCCCATTGGCTGACCACGCATGCCAGCCAGGTCGATGCCGTGACGGTCACGCTCGACTCCCACCTGCGCTTTGACATCGCCCACCCGGACTTCTGGCGCACGGCCGACGGCGCGCCCGTGGCGCCGTTTACACCCATCACCGCGCAGGACGTGCGCGATGGCCGCTTCGTCACGGCCGCGCCCGCCCACGCCAGCCGCGCCCTGGCCTACCTGGACGCGCTGCGAGCACGCGGTCGCCACGCGCACATGGTGTGGCCGGTGCACTGTGAACTGGGCACTTGGGGCCATGGTGTGCACCCGGCCTTCCAGCAGGCCATCGCCGAATGGCAGCGCCAGCGGCTGCGCGCCATCACTACCGTCATCAAAGGCACCAATCCCTGGACAGAACACTACAGCGCGCTGCAGGCCGCCGTGCCAGACCCGCAGGATCCCGGCACGGCCCTGAACGGCGACCTGCTGCGGCAGGTCAGCAGCGCCAGCCAGGTGATCCTCGCCGGCGAGGCCAGCAGCCACTGCGTGCGCTACACGGTGCTGGATCTGCTGGAGCACCTGCCAGAGGATGCCGCCCGCCGCCTCGTGTTGCTGACGGACTGCACCAGTCCGGTACCGGGCTTCGAGGCCGACCACGCACGCCTGCTGGCAGCGCTGCAGCAGGCTGGTGCCACACTGGCCTGCAGCACGGACTTCACGCCGGCACACTAGCCTGGCCCGTACAGGCAGGCACAGCGCAAAGGGCTACACTACGCGCCATTGCGCGTGCACCCGCACCATCGCCGAACAGGCAGCCTCCTGCCTGCCGGCTTCTTTTCGACCGTGCGTGAGACATCCATGGCCCAGCCCATCATCACCAGCCTGCTCGACACCGATCTCTACAAGTTCACCATGTGGCAGGCCATGCTGCACCGCCACCCGCAGGTGCAGGCCGAGTACCGTTTCGTCTGCCGCAGGCCGCCTGCCATCCCGCTGGCCAGCCTGATCGATCAGGTCAACCGCGAGCTCGACCACCTGTGCGCACTGCGCTTTTCCGAGGACGAGTTGCGCTACCTGGGGGCGCTGCGCTTCATCAAGTCCGACTTCGTCGACTTCCTGCGCATCTTCCAGTTCCAGCGCCCCTTCATCCGCGCCTACACCGAGGGTGACGATCTGCATATCGAGGCCATTGGCCCGCAGGTGCATGTCATGGGCTTCGAGATTTTCGTGCTGGCCATCGTCAACGAGCTGTACTTTCGCCAGTTCGATGCCGAGGCGGCGCTGGCCGAAGGCCAACGCCGGCTGGAAGTCAAGGTCGAGGAGCTCAAGACGCTGGGGCGCGAGGCCGCCCTGCGTCATCCGTTCGAGTTGTTCGACTTTGGCGTGCGCAGGCGCTACTCGGCCGCCTGGCAGCACCACGTCGTCAAGACGTTCGTGCAGGAGACGCCGCAGTGGTTCAAGGGCACCTCCAACGTCAAGCTGGCCAAGGACCTGGGCATCGTGCCCATCGGCACGATGGCGCACGAGTACTTCCAGACCTACCAGGCCCTGGGCGTGGTGCAGCTGCGCAAGTTTCAGAAGGCGGCGCTGGAATCGTGGGTGCAGGAATACCGCGGCGACCTGGGCATCGCACTGACCGATACCGTTGGCATGGATGCCTTCCTGCGCGACTTCGACCTGTACTTTGCCAAGTTGTTCGATGGCCTGCGCCATGACTCTGGTGACCCGATTGTCTGGGGCGAGAAGGCGCTGGCACATTACGCGAAGCTGCGCATCGACACGCACACCAAGCGGTTGGTCTTTTCGGATGGGCTGAACGTGCCACAGGCGCTGCGCATCTACCACCACTTTGCCGACCGCGTCCAGTGCGGCTTTGGCATTGGCACGCAGCTGACCAACGACATGGGGCTGGAGCCGCTGTCCATCGTCATGAAGCTTACCAGCGCCAATGGCCAACCCGTGGCCAAGATCTCCGATTCACCCGGCAAGCTGCTGTGTGACGACGAAACCTTCCTGCGCTACCTGACACAGGTATTCGATGTGCAGCTGCCTCAGCTGCTCCAGGACTGAAGCCGCTGCAACCTCGTTCGACCCCCGCTACGCCATACTTTTTGCACACTGCCAGAACATGCCCTTGCCTGCTTTCGACGCCGCCGTGTTCATTGGCCGTTTCCAGCCCTTTCACAACGGCCATCTGGCCATGGTGCGACATGCCCTGGCTCAGGCTCGGCAGGTGGTCATTGTGCTGGGCTCGGCCCACCAGTGCCGCACGCCGAAGAATCCGTTTACCTGGCAGGAGCGCGAGGCCATGATCCGGGCGGCGCTGCCGCCAGCTGTCCAGGGCCGCGTGCAATTTCTGCCAATGCGCGATTTTTATGACGAGACACGCTGGGTGCAGGCGGTGCAGGCGGGCGTCGATCTGCTGGTCGACTGCGGCCATGGCACCAGCGAAACGGTGCTGCGCATCGCACTGGTCGGGCACTTCAAGGATGGCAGCAGTGCCTACCTGGCGCAGTTCCCGAACTGGCAGTTGCTCAACTACCCGCGCCAGAGTGAAACCGATGCGACCGTGGTGCGTGAGGCCTGCTTCGCCGCCCCCCCGCCTGGGGACGATAGTCCTGCGCCAGCCGCTCTGCTGGCCACGCTGCAGGCGCATGTGCCCCCGCCCGTTGCGCAATGGCTGCTGCAATGGCGCCGCCAACCCGAATTTGCCGAGCTGCGGCAGGAGTGGCAGATGCTCAGGGACTACAAGGCGGCCTGGGCCTGCGCACCCTATCCTCCGGTCTTCGTCACCGTTGATGCCCTGGTGCAGTGTCAGGGCCAGGTGCTGCTGGTCGAGCGCGGCCAGCGGCCCGGCAAGGGGCTGTACGCCCTGCCTGGCGGTTATCTGGAACAGACCGAGACACTGTGGGAGTCCTGCCTGCGGGAGTTGCGCGAGGAGACCGCACTGGCGCTACCCTCCTCCACCTGGCAGCAGGCCTGGCGCACTACCCGCGTATTCGACCACCCGGACCGCAGCCTGCGTGGGCGCGTCATCACGCACGTTTTCCATTTTGATCTGGGCCATGGCGCCCTGCCGCAAGTGCAAGGCGGCGACGACGCCAAGACCGCCCAATGGGTGCCCATTGCGCAGATCGGACAAATGCCCGAGCGCTTCTTCGACGACCACTTCTTCATCCTCGACGTCCTGCTGCAGCTGACCCACGAGGTGTCTGCGACACCGCAGCGCTGAAGCAACTGACGCAAGGAGGGACAAGAGGAGCCGCTAGTCAGCGCCCCACGTACCGTCCTGGGCGGTGGTTGAGCCACAGGAACACCCCCATGACGACGGCGGCCACGATGGAATACAGCACCCGGTCAAAGGGCACGATGAACAGTGCCAGCAACACCACCGTGCAATCAATGAACAGCTGCACCTTGCCGGCCGGAATGCCGCGCGCCTCCTGCAGATACAGCGAAACAATGGTGGCGCCCCCCAGGCTGGCGCGATGGCGGGCCAGAAACAGGCAGCCGGTGCTCAGCAGCAGCCCACCCAGGATGGCGGCGAACAACGGGTTGAGGTAATCCACGTGGATCACCTTGGGGCCAAGATCGGTCAGCAGCGCCAGCATGCCTACGGCAATGAAGGTCTTGAACGTGAACTCCGCGCCCATGCGCTGCCAGGAGAACCAATAGAACGGCAAGTTGATGGCGAAGAACACGGCACCCAGCGGCCAGCCGGTCCAGTAATGGATCAGGAAGGCCACGCCTGCCGTGCTGCCAGTCAGCAGCCCCGCCTGGGCAAACAGCATCAGTGTCAGCGAAACGAACAGCGTGCCCGCAAACAACGCCTGAAAATCCTCGTAATACCCGTGGCGCTGGGGGTCACGCGGGCGACGGACCCATTGAAGTGAAGCGCGTAGCGACATGGTAAGTGGCAAATCTGCAAGGAAATGAACAGATGCGGGACAGCCCTGGATGCAGGATCCGGCAAGCAAGCTTTGCGCCAGCAGGCGCGCACTGCAATGCGATTGTCCAACCTTTGGTTGGGGCCGATGTCCAAACCGTTGCGGCGCGGCCGCCATGGGCCCAGCCCACCATGAAAAAGGCCGGTGATCGGATACCTGCTGCATCCGTTCACCGGCCCTGTGCACCTGCCGCCTTACTCTGCGGCACGCGAGATCACAATGCCGAGCGCACCCCCACGCTCAGGCGGAAATCGTCTTCTTGTGTGCTTCGTAGTCGTGCTCCTGGAGCTTCTCCTTGAAGCGCAGCACCTGGCGGTCAAGCTTGTCGACCAGTTCGTCGATGGCCGCATACAAATCCTCATGCGCCGTCTTGGCGTGCAGGTCACCCCCCTTGACCAGCATGGTGCACTCTGCACTCTGACGCCGCTCCTTCTCCTTCGTATTCTCCAGCGAGAGTACCACCCGCACATCGGTCACCTGGTCGAAGCGCTTGACGACCCGCTGCAGCTTGTTGGTGACAAACTCGCGCAGTGCGGGAGTGACTTCCAGATGGTGGCCAGTAATGGTCAGGTTCATAGACATCTCCTTTCCGAGAAACACATCAATGCCTGAACCGCGGCGAACGCAGCGATGGCGCCCTTGCCACGGCGCAGACATCACGCACGCTGCACATGCGGGCAACCCAGGCCTGAAACAAGCCTTGGGCGCGACGCGCCGTGTCCAGCGTGTCCGCCCCACTATGCGCGGGCGCGGGCCTTTTCGCAAGCCGATGGGCGATTAACCATGTAAGAGCGGTTAGCACATGCGCAAGCGGGCCCAACTGCGTCACAATGCGCGTTGTTGCCCGGCGGGAGCGCCGGTCGCCGCCAGGCCTGCCGCACAGGCCGCGTGCATGGCGCCGCCCCAGCTGCTGACAACTGCTTACCGATTTCTGTTTTTCCGTTGGCCGCCCCGAGCGGGGATTCCATGACTGCTGCGCTGCACACTTCCTCCATTTCCTCCCTGCCGCTGCTGGCGCGCGGCAAGGTGCGTGACAACTACGCCGTTGGCGACGATCGCATCCTCATGGTCGCCAGCGACCGCATTTCTGCATTCGACGTCATCATGGGCGAGCCCATTCCAGGCAAGGGCGAACTGCTGACGAAAATGGCGTTGTACTGGTTCTCCCAGCTCGAAGGCATCTGCCCCAACCATCTGACGGGGCAGCCGCCCGAGAGCGTCGTCACCGAAGCCGAGCGGCCACAGGTGGTTGGCCGCGCCATGCTGGTCAAACGCCTCAAGCCGCTGCCCATCGAGGCCGTCGTGCGCGGCTATCTCGCCGGAAGCGGCTGGAAGGAATACCAGCAGAGTCAGTCGGTCTGCGGCGTGGCGTTGCCTGCCGGCCTGCGCAACGCCTCGCGCCTGCCGGAGCCGATCTACACGCCGGCGGCCAAGGCGCAAGCGGGCGAGCACGACGAGAATATCCCCTACGCCCGGACCGTGGAAATGGTCGGCGAGACGCTGGCTGCGCAGATTCGTGACATCAGCATCGCGCTGTACACGAAGGCGGCTGCGCTGGCGCAGGAAAAAGGCCTGATCATTGCCGATACCAAGTTCGAGTTCGGCCTGGATGCCGATGGCACGCTGACGCTGATGGACGAAGTGCTGACACCGGACAGTTCGCGCTACTGGCCCATCGAAGGCTACGAGCAGGCCTACCAGGCCGGCACCAACCCGCCGAGCTACGACAAGCAGTTCGTGCGCGACTGGCTTGAGCAGGTGCGCATCAATGGCAAACCCTGGGACAAGACGCCGCCTGCCCCGCGCCTGCCGCGCGAAGTCATCGAAAAGACCGCAGACAAATACCGCGAAGCCCTGCAGCGGCTACTGGGCTGAGGGGCGGGGGGCCTTCATGCGCGCCTTGTCCATGCGCTGCAGGCGGCAGCAGCCAATTCGTAGAAGGCGACAGCGCTGGACGGCGCAAGGCCTTTGCGCAGCGCAGCGCTCGCCGGTCACCAGCCCAGCACGGTGCTGCTGCCCATGAAAAACCGCACCGGGCACAGCGCGCTGCGCTCCACGCGTGCGGGGGAGCGGGTCCATGGCACCGACCCTGCGCGCAGCCATATCCTCGGCGTGCTCCAGCATGCGCCCCTGCTGGCGGCGCTCAACCAGCAGGGTATGGCATCGCAGGCGTTGCTGGAGGCTGCGCGGCCGCATCTGCCGGCCAATCTGGCGCCAAGTATTCGCAGCGGCCCCTTGCAGGATGGCACATGGTGCCTGGTCGCCCCCAATGCGGCGGTTGCGGCCAAATTGCGCCATTGTGTGCCGCAGCTGTTAGCCGCACTGCAGCAATCGGACTGCGGGCACGCCGGCCAGGTACAGACCATCCGCATCCGGGTTGCGCGCAGCCAGACGTGAACCCGCCGCGCCGGCGCCAGGCGATGCCTGCCTGGGCGCTGGCACCGGCTCCGCTGCACGCGCGCGCCGTTGGCGAAGCGGTTTTAACAATCACTTGACGCAAATGGCAACAAAAAAGTAACCACATGTACCGAATCCTATACACTGCAGTGTGCCCTTTCCCGTCCGCATCCTGACTGTTTGTGCTTGATCACCATGGCAACCGAGGAAATTGTCAAGAAACCCGCTGCGCCGCTGGCCATGCCGACGATCGCCCGCGCCTTTCTTGCGACCAAGCAGCTCTCGCAGGAACAGGTGGATACGGCCCTGCAGCGTGCGCACGGCGAGGGTAAGGACTTTCTGGACGTCGTGATCGAATCCGGCCTGCTGACGCCCGGCAAGGCTGCAGCCACGGTCTCGCAGGTGTTCTCGGTGCCGTACGTGGACTTGGATGCACTCGATCCCCTACGGCTGCCGGGCGATCTGCTGGACCCCAAGCTATGCATGGCCAACAAGGTCGTCGCCATCGGCAAGCGCCAGAACCGCCTGATTCTCGCCAGTGCCGACCCCAGCAACCGCGACGTGGCCGAGAAGATCAAGTTCGCCACGCAAATGCCGATCGACTGGCTGGTGGCCGCGCACGACAAGGTGCTGGCGCTGCTTGACAGCATCGCCAAGGCCAACGCGCTGGATGCTTCCTCGGCGGACTTCGAGTTCGGCGACCTTGAGACAATGGTCGATGAGGATGCCGACGGCACTGCACCGGCGGAGGCCAACGACGTCGATGACGCGCCGGTGGTGCGCTTTCTGCAGAAGATGATTCTCGACGCCTTCCGCCTCGGCGCATCGGACCTGCATTTCGAGCCCTACGAGTTCAACTACCGCGTGCGCTTTCGCATCGATGGGGAGCTGCGCGAGTACGCCTCGCCACCCGTGGCGATCAAGGAGAAGCTCGCCTCGCGCATCAAGGTGATCTCGCGGCTGGACATCAGCGAGAAACGCATCCCGCAGGACGGGCGCACGAAGATGCGCATCGGCGGGCGCTCGATCGATTTTCGCGTCAGCACCTTGCCCACGCTCTTTGGCGAGAAGATCGTGATCCGCATTCTGGATTCGTCCAGCGCCAAGATGGGCATTGATGCGCTGGGCTACGAGCCCGACGAAAAGGAGCGCCTGCTGGCGGCCATCCATCGCCCATACGGCATGATCCTCGTCACTGGCCCGACCGGCTCGGGCAAGACGGTCTCGCTCTACAGTTGCCTAAACTTGTTGAACAAGCCGGATGTGAACATCTCCACGGCGGAAGATCCCTCGGAAATCAACCTGCCCGGCGTCAATCAGGTCAACGTCAATGACAAGGCCGGCCTGACCTTCGCCGCTGCGCTCAAATCCTTCCTGCGCCAGGATCCGGACATCATCATGGTCGGTGAAATCCGCGACCTGGAGACAGCCGACATCGCCATCAAGGCTGCCCAGACCGGCCACCTGGTGCTTTCGACACTGCACACCAACGACGCACCCGCCACGCTCACGCGCCTGCGCAACATGGGCATTGCGCCGTTCAACATCGCCTCCAGCGTGATCCTGATCACCGCCCAGCGACTGGCTCGGCGGCTGTGCAAGGAGTGCAAGCAGCCGGCCGACATTCCCGTCGATGCGCTGGTGGAGGCAGGCTTTACCTATGACGATCTGGACGGCTCCTGGGTGCCCTACCGCGCCGTCGGCTGCCCGGCCTGCAACAATGGTTACAAGGGCCGCGTCGGCATCTATCAGGTGATGCCCATCTCCGACGAGATCCGTCGCATCATCCTCGCCGATGGCTCGGCCATGGAGATCGAAGAGCAGTCCATCCGCGAGGGCGTTCGCACCTTGCGCCAGGCCGCGCTGCACAAGGTCAAGCTCGGTGTGACGTCGCTGGAGGAAGTGCTGGCCGTCACCAACGAATAGCGTCAACTCGCCTCTTGTTCTGCTGCCCATAAAACACGCTACCCTTTCACGCCATGGCAACCACCACGACCACTGCAGCCGCAAAACCGCGCACCAAGCTGGCCAAAAGCTACCTGTTCGAATGGGAAGGCAAGGACCGCAGCGCCCGCATCGTGCGCGGAGAAATGTCCGCCGCGGGCGAGAACCAGGTTCGTGCCAACCTGCGTCGACAAGGCATTTTCGTCACCAAGGTCAAGCGCCGGCGCACGCGCGCTGGCAAGCGCATCAAGGGCCGCGACATCGGCCTCTTCACCCGCCAGCTCGCGACCATGATGCGCGCCGGTGTGCCGCTGCTGCAGTCGTTCGACATCGTCGCGCGCGGCAACCCCAACCCCAACATCACCAAGCTGCTGAACAACATCCGCGCGGATGTGGAGACCGGCACATCCCTGAGCGCAGCCTTTCGCAAGTACCCAATGTACTTCGACAACCTCTACTGCAACCTGGTGGAGGCAGGCGAGGCAGCCGGCATCCTGGACAGCCTGCTCGATCGCCTGGCCACCTACATCGAGAAGATCGAGGCAGTCAAGTCCAAGGTGAAGTCGGCACTGATGTATCCGGTCGCGGTGATCGTCGTCGCCGCCATCGTGCTGACCGTGATCATGCTGTGGGTCATCCCCGCGTTCAAGGAGGTGTTCTCCAACTTCGGCGCCGAGCTGCCGGCACCCACCCTGATCGTGATGGGCATGAGCGACTTCGTCGTGCAGTGGTTCTGGCTGATCGCCATCGTGCTGGGTGCCGGTGGCTACTTTGCCTACCAGGCCTGGCGGCGCAGCGAGAAGGTGCAGATCGTGGTGGACCAGGCCCTGCTGAAGCTGCCCATCTTCGGCGAACTGGTGTACATGTCGACCGTGGCACGCTGGACGCGCACGCTCTCGACCATGTTTGCGGCGGGCGTGCCGCTGGTGGAATCGCTCGATGCCGTCGGCGGCGCCTCGGGCAACTATGTCTACCGCAAGGCCACCGAAGCGATCCAGAAGGACGTCTCCACCGGCGGCTCGCTCTCGGCAGCAATGGCCAGCACCAATGTGTTTCCCACCATGGTGGTGCAGATGACCACCATCGGCGAGGAATCAGGCGCACTGGATCACATGCTCGGCAAGGCGGCCGATTACTACGAGGCGGAGGTCGACACCAAGGTCGAGGGCCTGTCGACGCTGCTTGAGCCCATCATCATTGTGGTGCTGGGCCTGTTGATCGGTGGCATCGTCGTCTCGATGTACCTGCCCATCTTCAAGCTGGGACAGGTGGTCTGAGATGGCAATGCAGGCAGAATGGGCCGCGGTACTGGCCGGTGTACTGGGACTGCTGGTGGGCAGTTTCCTGAACGTGGTGATTCACCGCGTGCCACTCATGCTGCAGCACAGCTGGCGGCGCGACAGCGCGGCCTTTCTGCAGGAGCAGGGCGTGGCACTGCCAGAGGACGCGCTGCCTGCCGCAGCGCAGCGCCTGAACCTTTGGGCACCGCGTTCGCGCTGCCCAAGCTGCGGGCACGGCATCACCGCCTGGGAAAACATTCCCGTCATCAGCTACCTGCTGCTGCGCGGCCAATGCCGCAGCTGCCACACACACATTAGCCTGCGCTATCCGCTGGTGGAAATCGCCTGCGCCCTGCTGTTTGCGTACTGCGGCTACCGCTGGGGCGTGAGCTGGCAGGCGTTGGCCTGGGCAGGCTTTAGCGCGACGCTACTGGCGCTGGTGTGCATCGACTGGGACACTACGCTGCTGCCCGACAACATGACGCTGCCCCTGCTGTGGGCCGGGCTGCTGCTGTCCTGGCTGGGCGTGACTGCCACGCCGCTGCGCGAGGCAGTGCTCGGCGCCATCGCCGGCTACCTGTCGCTGTGGTCGGTCTACATCGTTTTCAAGCTTGCTACCGGCAAGGAAGGCATGGGCCATGGCGACTTCAAACTGCTGGCTGCCATCGGTGCCTGGCTGGGTGCGGGAGCCATCCTGCCGGTGGTGCTGATGTCATCGGTTATCGGTGCCATCGTGGGCATTGCCCTCAAGCTCTGCCACGGGTTGCGCGAGGGCGGCTACATGCCGTATGGGCCGTTTCTCGGCGGCGCCGGTCTGGTGGTGATGGCACTGGGGCCGCAAACCCTGCAACATTGGCTGGATCGCCTGCTGACAGGCGGCTGAACATGGCTGCGCCAGCCCCTCTGCAAGGCACATCACGGTGCATCGGGCTGACCGGCGGCATCGGCAGCGGAAAGAGTACCGTGGCGCGGCTGTTCGAGACGCATTTTGCCATCGGTCTGGTGGATGCCGACGCCGTCTCGCGCCGCCTCACCGCTGCAGGTGGCGCGGCGGTGCCGGCCATCGCGGCGCGGTTCGGTCCGGCATTCGTCACCGCCGACGGTGCCATGGACCGCGCGCGCATGCGCGCACTGGTCTTCGCGGACCGCTCAGCCCGCCAGGCGCTGGAGCAGCTGCTGCACCCGCTGATCTTTGAGGCAATCGATGCACGCGTGCACGCGCTGCGCGCGCAGGGCATGCGTGACGTGCTGCTCGACATCCCGCTGCTGGTCGAATCGCCCCACTGGCCGGCCAGACTGCAGCACATCATCGTCGTTGACTGCCCGCCAGCCGTGCAGCTGGCCCGGGTGGTGCAGCGCTCGGCACTGCCCGCGCAGCAGGTGCAGGCCATCATCGCCAGCCAGGCCAGTCGTACGCAACGGCTGCGCTTTGCCGACAGCGTGGTCGCCAACGACGCCATCGACCTGGCAACACTGGCCACGCACGTGACTGCTCTGGGCCAGCTGCTGCGGCTACCCGTGCGTGCCGCGGTGGCACCCGGCGCATGACGAGCGGCTTGAGCGGGTCCGGACTGCGCGTATAGTCGCGCGCTTTGGCATCGCGCAGGCAAAAGCGCCTGCACAATCTGCTCCATGGTTCAAAGCGTTGAAATCTTGATTGTCGGGGCCGGCATCGCGGGTTGCGCGGCTGCCGTTGCGCTGGGCCGCGACGGACATGCAGTGCGGCTACTGGAACGGCGCGCCGACTTCGGCGAACTGGGTGCTGGTCTGCAGATCTCCCCGAACGCGTGGCGCTGCCTGCAAAGTTGGGGGCTGGATGCGGCCCTGCGGGAAGTCGTCAGCATGCCCGAGGCAATCGTGACCCGCGACATGGCCAGTGGCAGGGAACTGGGTCGGCTGCCGCTTACCAACCGCGCCAGACAGCGCTACGGCGCACCCTATGCGACGGTGCTGCGCACCGACCTGCACAGCCTGCTGCTGGCCCATGCCAAAGCCCAGTCGGACCTGCAAATCGGCACAGGCATGCAGGCCACCGCTATCGCGCAGGACGCAGCCGGGGTGGACACCCTGATCACCGGTGCCGATGACGCCCAGTACACGGTCCGCACCGACGCGGCCCTGCTGGCCGAAGGTGTGCAGAGCACCCTCAGCGCCCAGGCGATGAACATCGCCGCCCATGATCGCACGGGCCTGACGGCGTACCGCGGCGTGGTCAAGCAGGCGGCACTGCCGCAGCGCCTGCGCAGCAACACCGTCACCGCCTGGCTGGGTCGTCAGATGCATGCGGTGGTCTATCCGCTGCGCGGTGGCGAGTGGCTCAATGTGGTGCTGATCGTCGCGGACGGATTGCTACCGCCTGCCGTAAACGCGGCCGATCTGGCTGACATCCGAGCCGTGCTGGCGCGTAGCCAGCAGCGCCATTCTGCGCTGGAAGACGTACTGGCCGCGATCGATGCCCATGGCCAGCCGCTGCGCGATGCGCGCTGGACGCGTTGGCCGCTGCGGCTGCGCCCAGCGGTACGCGACGCGCAGGAGCTGGCCAGTGGGCGCGTCGCCGCCCTGGGCGATGCCGCCCATCCGATGGTGCCTTTTCTCGCTCAGGGTGCCGCCATGGCGATCGAAGATGCCGAACAGTTGCGTCAGTCCCTGGCCAGTCAGGGCAGTGACGTGGTGGCCGCCTTTGCCCACTACGCACGCCTGCGCGCCCGGCGTGTCGCCAGAGTACAAAGGCAGGCCTGGCGCAATGGGCGCATCTTCCACCTCTGGGGACCCTTGGCTGCCGCACGTAATCTGGCACTGACAGTGGCCGCGCCGATCGCCATGGACAGCCCATGGCTTTATGCTGGTGGCCCTGTCCCAATGCACGGCACGGTCGCCGCTAACCCGCCGCAGTAAGCCGTGAAAACGAAACGCGGCGTGGTAAGCCTCAAAATTCGCGTGGCGACTGCGCGCACAGTTGTCCTGCAGGGCGCGCCGTGCGGAGCTGAAAAGATATTTTTACAACCTGGTGACATTTCCCGTCGGCCAAATACGCGGCTGTTGCGTTGCAGGCTGTCTGCCCCCCCAATTGCGTTGAGAATCTGTCAAGATGATTTCCTTCTCTTTGCCCACGCTGTCGCTTGAGCGACTGTTATTTCCTGGCCTGCTGGCTGTGGCCATGGCCAGCGTTTCCCACGCCGAAGCCCAGTTCACCGTTGACGGCCCCTTCACCGCCGACACGGTGGAAAACCTTGCGCGCGAGCTCGCCGCCAAGCCCTACAGCGCACCGGCGCCCGTGCCTGAATCCCTTGACAAGCTCACCTACGACCAGTACCGCGCCATCCGCTACCGGCCTGAGCGCGCCATCTGGGCCGATCAGCCGCTGCCCTACCGCATGCAGATGTTCGTCTCGGGCTTTTACTACAAGGAGCCCGTGGAGATTGCCACCGTGGCCGATGGCCGCGCCAAGCATGTGCGCTACGCCCCCGATCTATTCTCCGTGGAGCCGCCGGCCCAGGTCAGCCTGCCTGCCGAGGACATCGGCTTTTCCGGCCTGCGGCTGCACAACCAGCTGAACCGTTCCGGCGTGTGGGACGAGCTACTGGTCTTCCAGGGTGCGAGCTATTTCCGCGCCCTGGGCCGCAATCAGGTCTATGGCATGTCGGCTCGCGGGCTGGCCATCGGTACCGGCTCGCCCGCTGGCGAGGAGTTCCCGCTGTTTCGTGCCTTCTGGGTCGAGCGTCCGCGCGCACAGACCGACCTGATCAAGGTGCATGCCCTGCTTGACAGCCCCAGCGTGGCCGGGGCGTACACCTTCATCGTGCGCCCGGGTGACAACACGGTAATGGACGTTCAGGCGACGCTGTTTCCACGCGTGAAAATTACCGAAGTCGGGCTGGCCCCGGGCACCAGCATGTACTTCTTCGGCGCCAATGACCGCATCGGCGTGGACGACTTCCGGCCCAGCGTGCACGACTCCGATGGCCTGCTGATGATCAACGGCCGCGGCGAGCGCCTGTGGCGCCCGCTGGCCAATCCGCAGAACCTGCAGATCAGTGCCTTCATGGACGAATCACCCTGGGGTTTTGGACTGATGCAACGTAACCGCCATTACCACAACTATCAGGATCTTGAGGCTCATTACGAGCGTCGCCCAAGCCTGTGGGTCGAGCCACAGGGCGACTGGGGTTCAGGTTCCGTGGTGCTGGTAGAGATTCCTACGCAGTCCGAAATTCACGACAACATCGTGGCGTTCTGGCGCCCCAGCGAACCGCTAGCAGCCGGGCAGACCTACCGCTTCGCCTATCGGCTCAACTGGGGCACAGGACCGCAGACGCGTCCTGGCGAACTACACGTGGCTGCAACCCGTGTGGGGCGCGCCAGCATTTCCGAGCCGACACCACGGCGCCTGTTCGTGATCGACTACGAAGTGCCGATCGAAGGCACGGCCCTGCCCGATGAGCTGCCAACCGCGCAGGTGTCGGCCTCGGTTGGCACGATCAGCAACGTCGTGGTGCGGCGCAACCCGCAGACCCATGCATATCGCGTGTCGTTTGAACTCGACCCTGCCAGCGAAAAGCTGATCGAACTGCGTGTGGATCTCAACGTCGCCGACGGACGCCCCGCGGAGAGCTGGGTCTACCGCTGGACGCCATGACGCAACCATGGCCCGCCGCGCAGGGCGCGCACTGCCTGTTGCGCGCTGGTCGCCCGCGCGTCTGTTATCCCCATGTCAGATCCTGCCATGACCTCCTCCCCTTCGGCAGATGACGCCGCGGTGTCGGCGCAGACGCAGCCCGGCACCTCCGCTGAGACGGCACCGCAAGACACAGGCGGCATGCCGCCTGCGCTGCCCAGTGCCATGCCGCGTCAGGATTTGCGCCGTGCACCGCCCGCAGCGCAGCGTCGCCTGGCCAACGTGAAAGGCCAGGCACTGCGGCGCCTGGCCGTGCTGGTTCCGGCTGCCGCGCTGGCCATCTTCGGCGCCTACGAGATGCATGCAGTGCTGTCGCTGGACAGCATGACAGTCCTGGAATGGTGCCTGTGGGCGCTGTTTGTCGTCACCTTCAGCCCGATCGCCCTGGCGGCGGTCACGGCGGTGGCCGGATTCGTACGGCAGTGGCAGCTCAGCCTGCGCCCGCCGCTGCAGGCGCAACTGGCTGACTTCGCCCCGCAAGGCCGCACTGCCGTGCTGATGCCTTGCTACAACGAGGATGCGGCAGCCATCGCCGCATCGCTGCATGCCATGCTGGCCGACCTGCAGCAGCAGTACGGCGACCGCGCGCTGCAGTGGTTCGACTGGTTTTTGCTGTCGGACACGCGCGTGCCAGAGCGCGCACTGCAGGAGGAAGAAGCCATCTCGCTGCTGCGCCAGCGCTGGCCCACAGCAGGCCTGTACTACCGGCGCCGCACCATCAATACCGACAGCAAATCCGGCAACCTGCACCAGTTCTGCGAGCAGTGGGGCGCGCGTTACGACTACCTGCTCACGCTGGACGCCGACAGTCTGCTGTCGGCCCACGCGCTGCTGGGGCTGGTCTACCGCATCGAGCACGAACCCCGCGCCGGTCTCGTGCAGACGGTGCCCAGGCTCATCGACGGCGTGAGCCTGACGGCGCGCCTGCAGCAGTTCGCCAACGCCATCTACGGGCCGATTGTGGCCAGCGGGCTGGCCGCATGGACCAATCCTTCGGGCAACTACTGGGGCCACAACGCCATCATCCGGCGCCAGGCCTTCATGGAAGCTGCCGGCCTGCCACACCTGCCAGGCAAGCCCCCTTTCGGCGGAGCCATCCTCAGCCACGATTTTGTGGAGGCTGCCCTGATGCGCCGCGCCGGCTGGCAGATTCTCATTGCCGACGACCTGCCCGGCTCCTACGAGGAGGCACCGCCCTCCATCGTCGACATGGCCATACGCGATCGCCGCTGGTGCCAGGGCAATCTGCAGCATGCGCGCGTCATCTGCGCACGCGGGCTGCACTGGGTCAGCCGCGCCCACCTGGCTACCGGCATCATGTCCTATGTCAGCTCGGTGCTGTGGCTGCTGCTGGTGCTGGTGGGGTTGATGCTGGCCATGCAGGCGCAGTACATCCGGCCGGACTATTTCAGCTCCGACTCGTTCCTGCCGGTCTGGCCGCGCCAGGACGCGCCCCGCGCCCTGCGCCTGTTCTTCATCACCATGGGCGTGCTGCTCGTGCCCAAGCTGATGGGCACCCTGCTGTATCTGCTGCGCAAGTCCCTGCGCCGCAGTGCTGGAGGCGCAGCGCGGCTGCTGCGCAACGTCCTGTTCGAGACGCTGCTGTCGATCCTCATTGCCCCGGTGATGATGTGCGTGCACTCCGCTGCCGTGCTGGCAGTGCTGGCTGGCAGCACGACCAAGTGGAACGCCCAGCGTCGTGACGACGGCACGCTGCCATGGGGGCAGCTGCTGCGGCGTCACAAATGGCACATGGTGCTGGGTCTGGCCCTGGGCGCGGCAGCCTGGTTTAATTCCTGGGCCTTGCTGGCTTGGCTCTCGCCCATGCTGGTTGGCCTATTGCTGGCCGTGCCGATCTCGGCGTGGACGGCCTCCCCAAAGATTGGACGCTGGTTCGCAGAGCGCGGCTGGCTGCAGACGCCGGAGGAGAACCAGCCTCCGGCGCCGTTGCTGCTGCGTAAGCAGGTGGAGTGCGATTACGCCGCGCGCATCGGTGCGACCGCCCCGTTGCTGGAGCAGCTGGCCCAGCCGGAACTGGTGGCGCGCCACCTGGCGCTGACCCTGCCGCCGCAGCAGCCCCAGACACGCGACATTCCACCTGCGCTGGCGCTAGCACGCGTGAAACTGGAGGATGCGCGGAGCCAGCGCGACGCGCTCGCATGGCTCACTCCTGCCGAACTGGGCTTCGTATTGGCCGACCGCACGCTGTTTGCCCAGCTGGCTGCCCTGCCCCGCTAGCGGACCCTGCCGCGGGCTAGCCGCTAAAATGGCCGGTTTTGCTGCCCTGCGCAGGCACCCGCCCCCATCCCCCTTGATTTCTGGAGCTTTTCCCGATGGCCAAAACCACTGCAATGTCCAATGCCATTCGCGCATTGGCCATGGACGCCGTTCAACAAGCCAAATCCGGCCACCCCGGCGCCCCCATGGGCATGGCAGAGATGGCCGTGGCCCTGTGGGCGCACCACCTGCGCCACAATCCGGCCGATCCGCACTGGCCCGACCGTGACCGCTTCATCCTCTCCAACGGCCATGCATCGATGCTGCTGTACGCGCTGCTGCACCTGAGCGGCTACGACCTGCCAATCGAGGAGCTGAAGAACTTCCGCCAGCTGCACAGCCGCACGGCCGGCCACCCGGAAGTGGACGTCACCCCCGGCGTCGAGACCACCACTGGCCCGCTCGGCCAGGGCATTACCAACGCCGTGGGCTTTGCGCTCGCCGAGAAGCTGCTGGCTGCCGAGTTCAACCGCGACGGCCACACCATCGTCGACCACCACACCTATGTGTTCCTTGGCGACGGCTGCCTGATGGAAGGCATCAGTCACGAGGCGGCCGCGCTGGCCGGTGCCTGGAAGCTGGGCAAGCTCATTGCGCTGTACGACGACAATGGCATCTCCATCGACGGCAAAGTCACGCCCTGGTTTGTCGATGACACCGCAGCGCGCTTTCGCGCCTATCAGTGGAACGTCATCGGCCCGGTCGACGGCCACGACGTGCAGGCACTGGATGCGGCCATTGCCGAGGCCAAGAAAAGCACCGACAAGCCCACATTGATCATCTGCAAGACCCACATCGGCAAGGGCAGCCCGAATCGCCAGGACACGTCCAAGGCCCATGGCGAGCCGCTGGGTGCTGAAGAAATCGCACTCACGCGCCAGCAACTGGGCTGGAAGCACGAGCCGTTCAAGATCCCCAAGTCCGTCTATGCAGACTGGGATGCCCGCGCAGCCGGCAAGAAGGCGCAGTCGGCCTGGCAAAAGCGCTTCAAGGCCTATGCCAAGGCCTATCCGCAACTGGCTGCCGAGTTCACGCGCCGCATGGCGGGCGCGCTGCCCGAGGATTTTGGCGCGGTGGCCGCGCAGATCGCTTCGCAGGCCCATGACAGTGCCGCCACCGTGGCCAGCCGTAAGGCCAGTCAGCTGGCCCTGGAAGGGCTGACGGCAGCGCTGCCGGAGCTGCTGGGCGGCTCGGCCGACCTGACCGGCTCCAACCTCACCAAGACAGCGGCCACCGCCGACTTCCGCGTCGACGCGCAAGGCCGGGTCGTCACCACCGAGGACGGCCGCATCGGCCGTCACATCAACTACGGCGTGCGCGAGTTCGGCATGGCCGCCATCATGAACGGCATCGCGCTGCACGGCGGTTTCATCCCCTACGGCGGCACCTTCCTGACCTTCAGCGACTACAGCCGCAATGCCATACGCATGGCCGCGCTGATGAAGCGGCGCGTCATCCACGTCTTCACGCACGACTCGATTGGCCTTGGCGAGGATGGCCCCACCCACCAGTCGATCGAACATGCCGCCAGCCTGCGGCTGATTCCCAACCTCGACGTGTGGCGGCCCGCCGACACGACCGAGACGGCCATCGCCTGGACGGTGGCACTGAGCCAGCAGCACCGCCCCAGCGCGCTGCTGCTGAGCCGCCAGAACCTCGCCTATGCGCCCAAGACGGAAGCTGCACTGGACGAGATCGCCAACGGCGCCTACGTGCTCGCCGAGCCGCAGGCCGTTGGACTGCAGCAGCCGGCACAGGCCGTGCTGATTGCCACGGGCTCGGAAGTGCAGCTGGCGCTGGCCGCGCAGCAACTGCTTGCCGAGCGCAAGATTGCCGTGCGTGTGGTTTCCATGCCAAGCACCACGGTATTTGACCGCCAGGATGCCGCTTACAAGACTCAGGTGCTGCCGCCGCAGCTGCCGCGCATCGCCGTCGAAATGGGCGTGAGCGATTTCTGGTGGAAGTACGGCTGCGCGGCGGTCGTCGGCATCGACCGCTATGGCGAGTCGGCCCCGGCTGGCGCGCTGTTCGAGCTGTTCGGCTTCACTGCCGAGAACGTCGCCGATACGGTGGAGCTGGCGCTGCAGAAGGCCAGCAGCTAAAGCACCCCGGCCTTGCCAGTTGGCCGCTTCGCAAGAAAGCGGTCAGTCGATCCGCACATGTTCCAGCCCCGGCACGGGGTCGGGCAGCTGCAGATCCATCTCGCGCAGCTTGGTGTTGAGCAGCTCGGCGATGATGAGGTTGCGCTGGCGCTTGCGGTCGGCGGGGATGACATACCAGGGCGCGTAATCGGTCGACGTCGCGCATAACAGCGCGTCATAGGCCTGCTGGTAGGCGTCCCACTTCTTGCGCGCGGTGATGTCCTCCGGGGCGAACTTCCAGTTCTTGGCCGGATCGTCGAGTCGCTCCTGCAGGCGCTTTCTCTGCTCGTCCTTGCTGATGTGCAGCATGCACTTGATGACGGTCGTGCCGGTGTCGGTCAGCAGCTTCTCGAAATGGTTGATGTGTTCGTAGCGCTGGCGCGTCTCGGCCTTGCCGATCCAGCCCTCCACCACCGGCACCAGTACATCCTCGTAGTGGCTACGGTTCCATACCGCCAGCTCGCCTGCCGCGGGCACGACGGCGTGGCAGCGCCACAGGAAATCGCGCGCACGCTCGGCCGTACTCGGTGCCTTGAAGGCGGCCACGCGAATGCCCAGCGGGGAGGTGCGCTTGAACACCCAGCGGATGGTGCCATCCTTGCCGCTGGTATCCATGCCCTGCAGCACCAGCAGCACCTTGCGCCGCCCGCTGGCGTACAGCAGGTTCTGTAGCGCGTCCAGCTCGCGTGCGCGCCGGTCCAGCTCCTTGAGCTCGGCCTTCTTGCCGCCGAGGTCGTAGGGCCGCTGCCGGGGGGCGATGTCGGCCAACCGGTTCTTGGGGCCGATGCGGTACTGCTCGAATCTTTTCATGGGCACAGCCTCCTTGATGTCGTGATGCCGGTCATACCAGCACGATGTCATAGCGGTCGGGCGCCAGCGCGGCTTCCGCCACCAATGCAATGGGCTTGGCGATGAAATCCGACAGGCTGGCCAGAAACTGGCTCTCCTCGTCGAGAAACAGCTCGATGACCTCGGGCGCGGCCAGCACCTTGATCTCGCGCGGGTTGAACTGGCGCGCCTCGCGCAGGATCTCGCGCAGGATGTCGTAGCAGACGCTGCGCGGCGTCTTGACTTCGCCGGTGCCGGCGCACGCCTGGCAAGGCTGCGTGAGCACGTGCGCGAGCGACTCGCGCGTGCGCTTGCGCGTCATCTCCACCAGGCCCAGCGTCGAGAAGTCGCACACCGTGGTGCGCACGCGGTCGCGCGCGAGCTGGCGACGAAATTCCTGCAACACCTGCTGGCGGTGCTTGTCCTGCGTCATGTCGATGAAGTCAACGACGATGATGCCGCCCAGGTTGCGCAGCCGCAGCTGGCGCGCTATGGCCTGCGCTGCCTCCAGGTTGGTCTTGAAGATGGTGTCATCGAAGTTGCGCGCACCCACGTAGCCGCCGGTGTTGACGTCGATGGTGGTCAGCGCCTCGGTCTGGTCGATGATCAGATAGCCGCCGGACTTGAGGTCCACCCGCCGGCCCAGCGCACGGGTGATTTCCTCATCGACGTTGTAGAGATCGAAGATCGGCCGCTCGCCGCTGTAGTGTTGCAGTCGGTCGACGGCGCCGGGCGTGAACTCGCGCGCAAAGGCCTGCAGTGCCTCGAACTGCTCGCGCGAGTCGATCTGCACGCTGCGCGTGGCATCGCTGACGAGATCGCGCAGCACGCGCCGCAGCAGATCGAGATCCTGATGCAGCAGGCTGGGCGCGGGCTGGCTCAGCGCCGCCTGGCGGATCTTCTGCCAGGTCAGGCGCAGATAGCGGATGTCGTCGAGCAGCTCCTCATCACTGGCGTCCTCACCATTGGTGCGCAGGATGAAGCCACCGGTGCTCTGCCCCTTGGGCGTATGAGCGGCCACCAGCGTTTGCAGGCGCTGGCGCAGCGCGTCGCGCTCGGCGGGCGGGATCTTCTGCGACACGCCGATGTGGTCATCCTGCGGCAGAAACACCAGCGAGCGCCCCGCCACGCTGATCTGCGTCGACAGCCGCGCACCTTTCTGGCCCAACGGGTCCTTGATGACCTGCACGACCAGCGACTGGCCCTGGAAGATCTGCTTCTCGATGGGCGTGACGGCTTCGAGCCTGCGCACGGTCGCGGGTGGCTCGCCGTTGCCATGGCGCTGCCAGACATCGGCCACATGCAGGAAGGCAGCGCGCTCCAGGCCGATATCGACGAAGGCCGACTGCATGCCAGGCAGCACCCGCGTGACCTTGCCCAGATAGATATTGCCCACCAGCCCACGCTCCAGCGTGCGCTCCAGGTGCAGCTCCTGCACCGCGCCGTGCTCGATCACAGCCACACGGGTTTCCTGAGGCGCCCAGTTGACCAGAATTTCCTGGCTGGCTGCGACCGCCGCCTGCGACCGTGGCGATGCAGCCTCGACCGGAACGGCGGCAGGCACGTCCGCCATCGCGTCGGTCTGAGCGGCGCCACTGGCCGGAACAAAGGGGGGATTGCTCATGAGAAATGTTCGGAATGGGCAGGTTGACACGCTGCGTTGTCTGCCAGCCAGGGACGCAGCAATTGATAGGTTTCATGCAGCGGCAGGCCCATGATGCCCGAATAACTGCCTTCGATGCGCGCAACCATCGCGCCGGCCAGCCCCTGAATGCCGTAACTGCCGGCCTTGCCGCGCCACTGCCCCGATGCCAGATACGCTGCCAGCCATGCCTGGTCCAGCGGCGCGAAATCCACCTGCGACACCGACAGCGCCTGGCGAATGGCCGCACCGTCGGCAAACGCCACCGCCGTCAGCACGGCATGGCGGCGGCCAGCAAGGCTTCGCAGCACCGCCGCGGCCTCCTGGGCATCAGCCGGCTTGCCAAGGATGACGCCATCGAGTGCTACCGTTGTGTCGGCGCACAGAATGGCCGCATCCTTCGCCAGACTGCGGCGCCGGGCGCGCGCCTGCGCCGCCTGGAGCTTGCGCAGCGTCACGCGCTGCACGTAGACATCAGCCGCCTCACCAGGCCGCACCGCCTCCAGTGCCTCTAGCGCTTCAGGCGTATCGTCCGGATGGGGATCGGCCGGATCGGGCAGCAACAGCGTGTGGGCAACGCCGATCTGCGCCAGCAGTTGGCTGCGTCGCGGGCTTTGGGATGCGAGATAAAGAGAGACGGGCATGAAGGTCACGGCGACGGGCTACTCCCGATGGTAAGGATGATTGACCAAAATGGACCAGGCACGATAAAGCTGCTCGGCCAGCAGCACACGCACCATGGCATGCGGCAGCGTCAGGTCCGAAAGGCGCAGCGTCTCGTCAGCCCGCTCGCGCAGCGCGCGCGCCAGGCCATCCGGGCCACCGATCAGAAAGACAGTGTCGGTGCCAGCGTCGCGCCAGGCTGCCAGCCGCCGCGCCAGCTGCTGCGTGGTGCCAGCCTGGCCACGTTCATCCAGTGCGACGACCCGCGCCTGCGCCGGAATCTGCGCACGTAGACGCTGGGCCTCGGCGGCCATCATTTGCTCGGCCGTCTTGCCGGCGCTGCGCGGCTCCGCCTTGACCGCCCGCAGCGTCAGCCGCATGTCAGGGGGAAAGCGCTTTTCGTAGTCCTCATAGCCCTGCTGGGCCCATGCAGGCATCTTCAGGCCGACGGCGGCGATGATCAGTTGACGCATGCAGCCAATGGTAAGCCCATTGGCGCGCACGCAGATCCGCAGAACAATCAGTGGATTTTCGAAAAATCGGGCAGACGCTTTTCAAGAAAGGCCGCCACCGCCTCCCTGGCCGCAGGCCCGCGCAGCAGTTCGGCAAAGGCCTGCGCCTCCTCATCAATGCGCGCCAGTACCTGCGCCTGTTGCGCGCCCTTGAGCAGGCGCTTGGTGGCCATCAGCGCTGCCGAGGGCTTGGCGGCCAGTCGCCGGGCTTGCGCCTGCGCATAGCTGTTGGCCTCGCCCGGCGGCACAATGCGGTTGACCAGGCCGATGTCCTGGGCCGCCTCGGCAAAGAAGGGCTCGCCCAGCAACAAGGCTTCGCTGGCGCGCAAATGCCCGACCAACTGGGGCAACAACAGCGATGAACCGGCCTCGGGACAAAGCCCAAGATTGACGAACGGCAACGAGAAGGCCGCGTTGTCACCGGCGATCACCAGATCGCAGTGCAGCAGCATGGTGGTGCCGATGCCCACGGCCGGGCCGCATACGGCAGCCAGCACCGGCTTGGGAAAGGTCGCCAGCGCCTTGAGAAAGCGAAACACCGGTGGCTCGCCGCCTTGGGTGGCCATGCCTTGCTGGAAGTCCGCCATGTCATTGCCGGCGCTGAAGATGCTCTCGTGGCCCTGGAACACGACTACGCGCACCTCCCGCTCCTGCGCGGCAGCAGCCAGCGCATCGGCCAGCATGCCGTACATCGCCTGCGTGAAAGCATTTTTTTTGTCCGGACGATTGAGCGTCAGGGTCAGCACACCGGCTTCGCGGTGCTGCAGCACCTCGTTGCAAGAAGCGGATTCGGCGGAAGGAGGATTGGTAGCCATCAGTAGTAGTCCCGCGTTGGAAGGATTGAAGGGAAAAAGCCACAGCTGCAGCATCACTGCCGGTAGTACGCCAGCTGATGGGTGGTGGCCAGCATCAGGCCATCGGCCCGCCAGATCTGGCCACTCTGGTCGGCAAAGGCATTGCGAAACTCCTGGCCTTGCGCCTGTGCCAGCAGCCAGTCATCGCCCGCGGCAGCAATCTGCGCAGCATCGGCGTGGAAATAGACGGTCATTGTGACGGTGCCGGCCGGGACCTGCTCGGCGCGCTTGAGCCAGACGCGAGGGAAAAACACGTCACAGGCCGCAGCCAGCGCGCAGAAATCCAGCGCGCGCGGCCGTGCCTTGCGTACCCACAGACGGCTGAGGCTGTCCGTGGCGACCCGTTCGTCCCAGCGTTCAGGCAGGCTGCCCACCAGCGGCACCACGGCGTACTGGCGCAGCCATGGCGTGAAGCTGTCAATGATCAGCGGCTTGACATCATTGCCCGGCCCACCCTGCTCGGGCGCAGGCATGTCCGTGCCGGACCACGTCGTGCGCGGCGCCGCCGTAACCACGGTTGCGGTGGTGACCAGGGCGTCCTGGCCGTCTTCCTGCGCCCACTGCTCGACCAGCCAATGCTGGGTGGAGCGGTTGGTGCGCACGGGGCGTGCCGTGACGCGAAACGCTCCCTGCGGCACGGCACTGGCAAAATTGACGGTCATGGCGCGGGGCGTGCCGAGCAACAGCGGATGCTGCAGCACGGCGTTGAGCAACGTCGCTGCTGTGATGCCGCCAAACGGGCCGACCATGTTCCAGTACGCTGGCGTGGTACGGCCCTCAAAATGGTCATCGCCCAGCGGCGTCAGTGCAATGGCCTCATCAAATGGATGCATGGTCCTGTCCCTTTCTCTTTCTTTCTCTTTCTGGAACGGGCGACCTTAACCCATCCGTGCGCTGACTCGCGTCACCTCCGTTTTGCGGTGAGAATCGGCACCAACGCTGACGAGCGGCCCTGCACCTGCTGACACGTCCCGCCTGTGACAGACCATGAACGCCACAACACGCCTGCAACGCTTCGCCCCGAATCACCGGGGGCGCGACCTTGCTGTCGGCGACATCCATGGCTGCTTCAGCAAGCTTTCCGAGGCGCTGCATCGCATCGGCTTCGCGCCCGAGCGTGACCGGCTGTTTGCCGTCGGGGATCTGGTGGGTCGGGGGCCGGAATCGCCGCAGGTGCTGCATTGGCTGGCGCAGCCCTGGTTTCATTCCGTCTGTGGCAATCACGACCTGATGACCTGGCGCAGAGCGCTGGGAATCCCCCTGCAGGAGGTGGATCATGTTGCGCATGGCGGGCAGTGGCTGGATGCCCTGGCCGCACCAGTGCAGCGCAAGATCGCGCAAGGGTTGCGTGCACTGCCGCTGGCGCTGGAGGTGCAGACCGCGCTGGGGCCGGTGGGTATCGTCCACGCCGACTTCCCATACGACGACTGGCAAGCCATTGCGTCAGGAAGCTTCAGCGCCAATGACGCAGGCATGTGCCTCTGGTCCATCGAACGCTACCGCTGCGGCTATCGACAGCCCGTGCGCAACGTGCGTGCCGTCATACATGGCCACATGACCGTGTCCAGACCTGCGCAGCTGGGCAACGTGTTCTTCATCGACACCGGCGGATGGCGCGATGGCGGCCGTTTCACGCTGCTGGACCTGCGGACACTGCGGCCAGCCTGAGGTGCGATGCCAACAGGGCTCTTCGCTGGCCCGTCGCTATCAGCGCGCAGGCCGGCAACAAAAAGGCCACCGCATCGGGTGGCCTGCATGTCTTGATCGCACAGGAAAAAACTGGTGGCGCATCAGGGACTCGAACCCCGGACCTGCGGATTATGATTCCGTCGCTCTAACCAACTGAGCTAATGCGCCAAAGCGCAGGATTCTAGCGCAATTTTCAACGGTTGCAGCAATTTCCGTTGCACCGCGCAGCAGTTGGCGGGTGCACCGCCGCGACCGGCCATCGTCACTGCCCGCTGCGGCGTGCGAGAATGGCCGGCTGTTGGCCGCGCAGATGCATCACCCGCCAGCCCGCGCGTGCTCGGCGCGCCAGATGCCTTCTCTTTTCTTGCTTGTTCCGGCATGCCCGCCCTACCCCGTTTCGTTCCCATCCACTCCCGCGACAATCCGCAGCTCAAGGCCTGGCGGCGCCTGGCGCAGGATGCACAGGCCTACCGCAAGCTGGGCGCGCTGTGGCTCGAAGGCGAGCATTTGTGCAGCGTGGTGCGCGATGCGGGCTTGCCGGTACAGACGGTGGTGCTGTCCCAGTCACGCCTGGCGCAGCCCGGCTGGCAGCAATGGCTGCCGGCTGCCGGATCCCACGCCTGCGTGGCGCTCGACGATACGTTGTTCGCGCAGGTCAGTGCGCTGGAAAGCTGCGCCGGCCTGGCCTATGTGCTGCCATGGCGTGGTGCCGGCAGCGTGCGCGCGAGCGTGCCGACGGTCGTACTTGACCGCCTGCAGGATGCGGGCAACGTCGGCGCCATCCTGCGCAGCGCGGCGGCCTTTGGCTTTCGGCAGGTTGTCGCCCTGCAAGGCACGGCCGCGCTGTGGTCCCCCAAGGTAGTGCGCGCCGGCATGGGGGCGCATTTTTCGCTGCAACTGGTAGAGCAGGCCCCCCTGCAGGCGCTGGATGCGCTGCAGTTGCCGCTACTGCTGACCAGCTCGCACGCCGGTGCCTGGCTGCATGAGGCACCGCTGCCTTGGCCCAGC
This sequence comes from Lampropedia cohaerens, assembly GCF_001005215.1. Classification (GTDB taxonomy): domain Bacteria; phylum Pseudomonadota; class Gammaproteobacteria; order Burkholderiales; family Burkholderiaceae_C; genus Lampropedia; species Lampropedia cohaerens. Next base: position 128,451 of record NZ_LBNQ01000009.1, on the reverse strand, counting down.
GCATGGGTGCTCGGTCACGAGGGCCAGGGCGTCAGCCCGGCCCTGGCGGCCCTGCCCCACCAGGCAGTGCGCATTGCGCAACCGGGGGGGCAGGAGTCGCTCAACGTCGCCACGGCAGCGGCGATCTGCCTGCACGCCAATGCCACCCAGGCGCTGCAGCAGGGACTGCTTCAGGTAGACGGTGGTCTGCACGCGCCAGCTTTTTGAACCGACGAGAAAGTGCTGTTCCCATGTCTCTTTTCAAGGCGGCCTCAACGGTCTCGCTGCTGACGCTGCTTTCGCGCATCACCGGACTGGCGCGCGATCTGCTGATGGCCACCACATTTGGTGCCAACGCGCTGACCGACGCATTCAATGTCGCGTTTCGCATCCCCAATCTGTTTCGTCGGCTGTTTGCCGAAGGGGCGTTCAGCCAGGCATTTGTGCCGGTGCTGGCTTCCACCCGGGAGCAACAGGGCGACGCGGCCACGCAGTTGCTGATTGACCGCGTGGCCACGGTACTGGTGTGGGTGCTGCTGGCATTCAGCGCGCTGGGCGTGCTGGGCTCGCCGCTGCTGGTGTGGCTGCTGGCCAGCGGGCTGCAGCAGGAGCCGCATGCGTTTGACGCAGCGGTGCGCATGACGCGCTGGATGTTCCCCTACATCGCCTGCATGTCGCTGGTGGCGCTGTCGGCGGGCATTCTCAATACCTGGCGCCGCTATGCAGTGCCGGCGGCCACACCGGTGCTGCTCAATCTCTGCATGATTGCTGCGGCCGCGTGGCTGGCACCGTGGTTGGGGACGCAAGGCATCGCGCCGATTTATGCGATGGCCGTCGGCGTCATGGCCGGCGGAGTGCTACAAATGGGCATCCAGCTGCCGGCGCTGCACCGGCTGCGCCTGCTGCCGCGGCTGGGCTGGCGCCCGCAGGCGCTGCGCACCGCATGGCAGGACAGCGGCGTGCGGCGCATCCTGAGTCTGATGGCGCCCGCGCTATTGGGGGTGGGGGTGGCGCAGATCTCGCTGATGATCAACACGCAGATCGCCTCCTGGCTGCAGGCCGGCAGTGTCACCTGGTTGTTCTACGCAGACCGACTGATGGAGTTTCCCACGGCGCTGCTGGGCGTGGCGCTCGGGGTGGTGCTCACGCCAAGGCTGTCCGCAGCCAAGGCATCGGGTCATACTGAGGATTACTCCGCCATGCTCGACTGGGGCCTGCGCATGGTGGTGCTGCTGGCACTGCCATGCGCGGTGGGACTGATCTGTTTTGCGCTGCCGCTGGCCAGCACGCTATTTCACTACGGGGCTTTGCACGACGAGGACGCGGTGCAGATCGCGCGCGCGCTCATGGGCTATGGCATGGGGTTGCTGGGGCTGGTGGCTATCAAGGTGCTGGCGCCAGGCTACTACGCCAGCCAGGACATGCGCACTCCCGTTCGGATCGCCGTGGTGGTGCTGGTGACCACGCAGCTGTTGAATGTGGCGTTCGTGCCCTTGCTGGGCCATGCCGGACTGGCCCTGTCCATCGGCATGGGGGCGCTGCTCAATGCCTTCTGGCTGCTGACCGGGCTGGTGCGCCGCGGCGCGTATCGACCCGCAGGTGGCTGGTGGCGCTATGGCCTGCAAATCGCAGCCGGCCTGATTGCACTGGCGCTGTTCCTGACCTGGGCGGTGCAGACGCAGGACTGGCTGGCGTTGCGCGCCACGCCCTGGCGGCGCGTGGCACTGCTGGCGGCGATGCTGGCCGGGTCAGCGCTGGTCTACTTCGGCGTGCTGCTGGCCGCTCGCTGCGATCTGCGCGCATTGCTGCGCCGGTCGCGCGCCTGGTAATGCCGTGCCCGAGCACTGGCAGGTACGGCACTGCTACACTGCGTTTTCAGGCAATGCCGAAGAAATGACCGGCGTGCCACGCCCTCTCACCCATGAAGCTGGAACTCCCTACCCCGCTCGATTACTTTGCTACGCTGGTGCAGACCGACGCGGACTTTCCGCTGCTGGAGGCCGCTGCCAGCCTTGCGCAGGACGAATACCCGGAATTGGATCTTCAACAAGTGCTGTGGACGGTCGACAGCCTGCAGGCGCGCCTGGCGACGCGGCGGCTGCGCGAGCAACCAGTGCTGGCGCGCATCCGCGCCCTCAACCGTTTCTTCTACGGCGAGCTGGGCTTCGAGATCAACCGCAACGATTACTACGATCCCGACAACAGCTACCTGCACCAGGTCTTGCAGACACGCCGCGGTATTCCCATTTCGCTGGGCGTACTGTGGCTGGAACTGGCACACAGCGTTGGCCTGCAGGCGCATGGCGTGTCGTTTCCAGGGCATTTCATGCTCAAGGTGCTGCTGCCAGAAGGCCAGGTGATTCTGGATCCTCTGACCGGCAAGTCGTACTCCAGCGAAGAGCTGACGCATCAGCTGCAGGGGCAACTGCCGCGCCTGGCAATGGTCGAGGAGGAGACGCTGCCGCTGGGCCTGTTCCTGCAAAGCGCGACGCCGCGCGAAATCGTCGCGCGCATGCTGCGCAACCTCAAGGAGATCCATCGAGTCCAGTGCGACAACGAACGGTTGCTGGCCGTGCAGCATCGCCTGGTCTGCCTGCTGCCCGGCGACTGGTCAGAGCGCCGCGACCGTGGTTGGACCCACGATGCGCTGGGCCACGTGGAAGAAGCCATCGCCGACTTCGAAGCCTATCTCAGCCATGTGCGCGATGCCGAGGATGCCGGCGATGTGCGCGCACGCTTGGCAATACTGCGGGCTGGCGAGTTATGAAAGCCGCCACCGCTGTGGCCGTCAATCCTGACAGACCAGCGCCTTCCACTGCGACTTGCGTGCGATGAAGGCGGCCACATAGGAGCAGGTCGGCATCACACATTGACCGCCGGCCTGAATATCCGCCAACGCATATTCCACCAGTTGCGCCGCTAGCCCTTGGCCACTGTACTGCGGCTCGACAACCGTATGGGGCAGCTCAACCCGACTCCCGCTGATGCGGTAGTCGGCAAAGCCGGCGAGCGTGCCGTCGTCCAGATGGATCTCATACCGGCTGGCAGAGGCATTTTTGCGAATCGTCGGCATGTCCGTCCGGCTCCATCACAGCGTGCAGGACACGCAGCCTTCCACTTCCGTGCCTTCCAGCGCCATCTGACGCAGTCGGATGTAGTAGATGGTCTTGATGCCCTTGCGCCAGGCATAGATCTGCGCCCGGTTGACGTCCCGGGTAGTGGCGGTGTCGCGGAAGAACAGCGTCAGCGACAGGCCCTGGTCAACGTGCTTGGTGGCCGCCGCATAAGTGTCGATGATCTTTTCCGGTCCGATCTCGTAGGCATCCTGGAAATATTCCAGATTGTCCTGCGAGAGATAGGGTGCGGGGTAATAGACCCGGCCGACCTTGCCTTCCTTGCGGATCTCGATCTTGGCCACGATCGGGTGAATGCTGGACGTGGAATTGTTGATGTACGAGATCGAGCCGGTGGGCGGCACCGCCTGCAGGTTCTGGTTGTAGATACCGTACTTCTGCACCGAGGCCTTGAGCGCCTTCCAGTCCTCCTGCGTCGGTATGGCGATGCCAGACTTCTCGAACAGCTCACGCACCTTCTGCGTCTTGGGCTCCCACTTCTGGAAGATGTACTTGTCAAAGTATTCGCCGCTGGCGTACTTGGAATCCTCGAAGCCCTTGAACTTCTTGCCCGTCTCGATGGCGATGCGGTTGGAGGCGCGAATCGCGTGGTAGGTGATGGTGTAGAAGTAGATATCGGTGAAGTCGATACCTTCTTCGCTGCCGTAGAAGATGCGCTCGCGCGCCAGATAGCCATGCAGGTTCATCTGCCCCAGGCCAATGGCATGGGACTCGTCATTGCCTTGCGCAATGGATGGTACGGAATCGATATGGCTCTGATCCGACACCGACGAGAGTGCGCGAATGGCCACTTCAACCGTCTTGGCAAAGTCCGGGGAATCCATGGTCTTGGCAATGTTGAGGCTGCCCAGATTGCAGGAAATGTCCTTGCCGATGGTCTCGTAACCGAGATCGTCGTTGTAGGTCGACGGCGTGTTGACCTGCAGGATCTCCGAGCACAGGTTGCTCATGTTGATGCGCCCTTTGATGGGGTTGGCGCGGTTGACCGTGTCCTCGAACATGATGTACGGATAGCCCGACTCGAACTGGATCTCGGCGAGGGTCTGGAAGAACTCGCGCGCGTTGATCTTCTTCTTGCGAATGCCCGGGTTGTCGACCATCTCGCGGTACTTTTCGGTAATCGAAATGTCCGCCATCGGCACACCATAGATGCGCTCGACGTCGTAAGGCGAGAACAGGTACATGTCCTCGTTGTTCTTGGCCAGCTCGAACGTGATGTCGGGAATGACCACGCCCAGCGACAGCGTCTTGATGCGGATCTTCTCGTCGGCATTCTCGCGTTTGGTATCGAGAAAACGCAGGATGTCCGGGTGGTGCGCGCTCATGTAGACCGCACCCGCGCCCTGGCGCGCGCCCAGCTGGTTGGCGTAGCTGAACGCATCCTCGAGCAGCTTCATGATCGGGATCACACCCGAAGACTGGTTCTCGATGTGCTTGATGGGCGCGCCCGCCTCGCGGATGTTGGTCAGCAGGAAGGCCACGCCGCCGCCGCGCTTGGACAGTTGCAGTGCCGAGTTGATTGCGCGGCCAATGGACTCCATGTTGTCCTCAATGCGCAGCAAAAAGCACGAAACCAGCTCGCCGCGCTGCTTCTTGCCACAGTTGAGGAAGGTCGGCGTGGCTGGCTGGAAGCGCCCGGTGATGATCTCGTGCATCAGCTCCATGGCCATGGCTTCGTCGCCACGCGCCAGCGTCAGCGCCACCATGCAGACACGGTCCTCATAGCGCTCCAGATAGCGCTTGCCGTCAAAGGTCTTGAGCGTGTAGGAGGTGTAGTACTTGAACGCCCCCAAGAATGTGGGGAAGCGGAATTTGTGTGCATACGCCGCGTCCCAGAGCTTTTGCAAGAATTCAAAGCTGTACTGCTGCAGCACCTGCTCCTCGTAGTAGCCCTTTTCTACCAGATAGTCGAGCTTTTCCTTGAGATTGTGGAAAAACACCGTGTTCTGGTTCACATGCTGCAGAAAGTACTGGCGTGCAGCCATGCGATCCTTGTCGAGCTGGATCTCTCCGTTCGGGCCGAACAGGTTCAGCATCGCGTTGAGCGCGTGGTAATCGAGCTCCGTATCCTGCTTGTGGGCAACGGACTGGACCACGGGCAGCGGCTCTGCGCTGGGAGCAGTAGGGCGAAGGGCGTGCACGGTGGCAGAAGGCATGGTTGATGTCCTATCCTTATCTCTCAAAACATGCATCAACTGTCATCAACAGTCGATGAAATCATTCAAAATCAGTAACCAAGCATCGCAGACGAAGGGCTGCGATCAGGTTTTCAGGCCGATTCGGCCTGCTCACTTTTCCAGAATTCGGCCAGACCGGACCGCACGCGCTCCACATCGTCGGGGGTTCCGAGCAATTCGAACTTGTACAGGAACGGCACCTGGCACTTCTGCGCAATAACCGTGCCTGCCAGTGCATAGGCGGTGCCGAAGTTGGTGTTGCCCGAAGCAATGACGCCACGGATCAGCGCGCGATTGACCGGTTGGTTCAGAAAGTGGATGACTGGCTTGGGCACCGCCCCCTGCAGGTTGCCGCCTCCATAGGACGGCAGGATGAGCACATAGGGCTGCTGTACCGTAAACGCGGCGGCCTGTTCGATGTCGCGCGGGATGCGTTGCGCAGGCAAACCCAGCTTGACGACAAAACGATGCGTGTTTTCCGACTGGCTGGAAAAATAGACAATCATCCCCATGACTCGCAATTCCTGTCAAATGGGCGCCATCCGCCGCCAAAAAACAGCAACTGTCGACCATTGAGCAGCGAGCTAAGCTACCCAGCGGCGCAGCGCACGTGCGTCAAGCCGCCGCCTTGGCCAGACTGCCAATCTTGTCCGGGCGGAAACCACTCCAGTGATCGTCCCCGGCGAACACCACTGGCGCCTGGGAATAGCCCAGCGCCTTGACCTTCTCCATGGCCGCTGCATCCTGCGTCAAATCCACGATTTCGTAAGCAATGCCCTGTCTGTCCAACGCGCGGTAAGTGGCAGTGCACTGAACGCAAGAAGGGGTGCTGTAAACCGTGACCTGCATGGAATGAAACTCCTGAGAAAGAAAGTGGCCGCAACCGCGCCAAGGCCCGCCGCCAAGAGACGCCGGGAAGACCACCTCTTGCGCGCCTGACGCGGTTTGTCCAACGCAAAAATCCAAAAAATAGGCTTTCGCGAGACGGGTTGCGCAGGGGGAGCGGCAAATGCCGCAACAGCCTAAAGCAGACCGCCTCATGGGGATGGGACCTCCGGCGAAACACGCCCTCGGAGGTCACTACACATCGCCTGCATACGGCGCGAAAAGCAGGCTTCACTTTAGCACAGAAGGGCCTGGCAAGGCAGCTTTGCACAAATCACAAAATGTCAGAAAAACGCTATATATAGCGTGTCGCAGAACAAATATACACTATATGTAGTGACGAAATTGCACCCCACCGACATTTGAGGCATCCCTCCCGCAAGTGCAAACAGCCCAGCAACCCCGCGTCGAATAACGGATTGCGCGGGGTCGGTCGAGGCAATGCGCCACAACGCCAGCGCAGGCTTGTTAGTGTCGCGCGCGGTCCGAAAAAACCGACGTGCCGCAAACCCTTCAGGCAGGTGCCAACCTTCGTTATTGCGCGCACCGCTGCTGTGCAAGCCATCGGCCTACAATCGGCGCATGCAGCCACCAACCTATACCCGCGCCCAGGCACTGCCGGATATCCTGCGCCACCGCATTGTGATCCTAGATGGCGCCATGGGGACCATGATTCAGCGCTTCAAGCTGGGCGAAGCCCAGTATCGTGGCGAGGGGTATACCGGCGCGGACGGTGCCGGCCAGCGATTTGCCGATTGGTCCAGGGATGTCAAGGGCAACAACGAGCTACTGTCGCTGACGCGCCCCGACGTCATATCGGCCATCCATGAAGGCTACCTGGCCGCAGGCGCTGACCTGATCGAGACCAACACGTTCGGTGCCACGACAGTGGCACAGGACGACTACGGCATGGCGACACTGGCGCGTGCGATGAACCTGCGTTCCGCGCAGCTGGCGCGCCAGGCCTGCGACCGTTTCTCAACCGCAGACAAGCCGCGCTACGTTGCCGGCGCGCTCGGGCCCACCCCGAAGACGGCCAGCATCAGCCCCGACGTGAACGATCCCGGTGCACGCAACATCGACTTCGAGACGCTGCGCCAGGCCTATCTGGAGCAGGCACTGGCGCTGATCGAAGGTGGTGCGGATGTGATTCTGGTCGAAACCATCTTCGACACCCTCAACGCCAAGGCCGCGCTGTTTGCCGTACAGCAGGCATTCGACGAGACCGGCGAGCGGCTGCCCATTCTCATCAGCGGGACGGTCACGGATGCGTCCGGGCGGATTCTCTCGGGCCAGACGGTCACGGCCTTCTGGTACAGCGTGCGCCACGTCCAGCCGCTGGCAGTCGGCCTGAACTGCGCCCTTGGCGCCGCGTTGATGCGTCCCTATATCCAGGAACTGGCCAACGTCGCGCAGGACACCTTCATCAGCTGCTACCCCAATGCTGGCCTGCCCAATCCGATGAGCGAGACCGGCTTCGACGAGACGCCGGACGTCACCAGCCGGCTGATCCATGAATTCGCGGCCGAGGGACTGGTCAACATCGTCGGCGGCTGCTGTGGCACCACCCCCGAACACGTTGCCGCCATTGCTAAGGCCGTTGCGCCGCAAGCTGCGCGAAAGATCGATGCCCGCAGCCCATTTGCCGCATACCGGGATGCCGCCTGAGCGCCTGTGCCGGATCGATTCTTACGCCGTGTTCGATCTGAGGGCTGGGCAGGAGATGAAAAGCGTGCAAGCACGCTGGGACGCGCAGCGATAATGGTTGCATTCGGTGCGGCCTGCGCCGCATAGACGTTTCTTCACGAAGGAGTACTGAGACCATGTCCGTGAGCAAAACCATCAAAGTGCAGGGCATGACCTGCGAGCACTGTGTCAATGCCGTTCAGAAAGCCATCCTTAAGCTCGACAACACCGCGAAGGTCAATGTGGACCTCAAGACTGGCCTGGTCAGTGTCGACACGATGCAGCCGCGCGAGACCTTGATCGCAGCAGTCAAGGACGCTGGCTATGAAGCCACTGCGCCCTGACGGGCCGCGCCGCAACGACCCATGGTCTCGGCGGCGCTCCTTATGCACGAGACAAGCGCACCCCTTTCGGTGCGCTTTTGCTTGGCCGTCCGCTGCGCAATGAAAAAAGCGTGAACAAATTCTCAGGACGCTTGCTGCGCCGCAGCAGACGCGTTGACGGGTTCGAGTCGGTAGCCCACGCCATACACGGCATTGACCACATAGCCATTCTCAGGCGTTAGCTCCAGCTTGGTGCGCAGGCGGGAAACGTGCGTGTCGAGCGAGCGCGAGGGCACCTGGTACAGCTGGCCCCACACCATCTCCCGTACATGGTCGCGCGACAGCAGACGCCCTGCATTCTGGAACATGAACAACGCCAGATCGAACTCCCGTGTCTTCATCTCGACCGGCTCGCCGCGCACCTGGAGCGTGCGCTTGTCGGTATCGAAGCGGTAGATGCCAAATTCCAGCACGCCAGCGTGATTGGCTGGATAGGCCCGACGCAACAGCGCGTTCAACCGCGCAGTCAACTCACCCAGCCGCACCGGCTTGGTCATGAAATCGTCCGCACCACTGGCCAGGCCCTCGACAACATCCTCCTCCGTGCCACGGCGAGTCACGAACAGGATGGGGATGTTGGAGCCAATGCTCTGGCGCACCGCCTCGACCACACGCGGGCCTTCCATGTCCGGCAAGTGCCAGTCCACGATCAGCAGATCAAAGGTCTGGCGGCGCAAGTCCTTGAGCAGGCTCGTGCCATCGCCAAACAGATAACAGCTGTGGCCCAACTGCTCGATGGCGCCCTTTTCCAACTCCTGCACCAGCGGATCATCGTCCAATACGGCAATTCTCATTGTTATGCATCCAGTAGTGGGCTGACAGTTCCGAAACTGCGCCGATTATAGTGACAGGCCTTCGTGACACCGTATCCCCACGAAGGCGGGTGCCAGAGTCCGGCGATTGCCCCCCCGTCGTCGCGACGCGGGGCATCCAAAGATCGTAAACAGATTCCTACTGCCCAAACACGCCGATCAGCACCGCCACGACCAGCGCCAGCAGCATGACCGCCACTGCAATCTTGACCCAGCTATAGGGGTGCTCGCCCGCGAGCTGGCCGGTGTGGCCATTGGTCACAAGCTGATAGCGCTTGCGCCCATAGGTGTAGCTTACCAGCCAGACCGGCACCAGCACATGCTTGAATGTGCGACCCTGGTATTGCACATCCAGCACGAGATTGCGGTGCGTATCGCCCGGCACGCGCTGGGCACACAGGCTGTAGAGGCGATCGCGCATCTGCCGCTCGCCGAGCATGGCAGCCTGGCGCAGGTCAATCTGGTAACGCTCGACCGTCCAGCCTCGCACATACTCGGGTGAGTACGGCACCAGCTCGGCGCGTGTGGGAAACGGCTCGATTCGGCGCAGCAACACCCCGTGCACCCCCACTGTGCCGGGCACCAGCGCGTCATCGAAGAAATGCGTCAGCTGCCCCGATGTCGGCATCCAGCGCACGCGCCGCACCTGGCGCGTCTGCAACTGGCCCGTGCTGCTGCGGTAGGTCTCGCTCGTAAAGTAGTAATGCCCGGCATCGGCACGCCAGCGCGCGCTGGCGTGGGCATCAAACGTCCAGTACGGCAAGTAGACGCCCCTGAGCGTATCAGTCAGTGCGGCGCGTCGGAGTTTGCTTGGGGCAAACCAGCGCGAGGCATACCACCTGCGCACGCGCTCGCGCACCTGTGCCTCGCTGACCCTGAAGGGCAGGATGCCCTGTGGGGTGATGACTTCCCCCAGCGCGGTGTGCGCAACGATGGAAGGTGAGCCGCAAAAGTCACAGCGCTGCGCCACCCGTGCGCTGTCAAACACCGTGATGGCGTGACAGCTCTGACACCGGACTTCATACCGCTCGCTCCCCCAGCCACGCCGGCTGTCCGGGTCTTGCAATGCCGCTTGCAGGTCGCGCTCGACAATGCCACCGCTGCCTCCGGGCGCTGGCGGCGTCCAGCTGGCGGTCGTGCCGCAGTATGGGCACACCAGCGCCTGTCTGGACGCACTCCACTCCAAGTCGGCCCCGCAGGCCGGGCACGGTTGCCTGCCAATGGCCTGTGTCGCTTCACCAGCCTGAGCGGCGGCCTCAACTGCCATGACGTCTCAGCACTTGCAACGCATTGACCTGCACGGCGCCCATCAGCCGCGCAGAAAATCTTCCAGCGCGCTTTGCGCAATGCGCCATGCGCTGCCTATCCGGCGCGCCCTGAGCTCACCAGCCTCGATGGCGGCCATCACGTCCTGCACCGTCACACCGAGCACCTGCGCCACCTGCTCCGGGCTCAGCACTTGAAGGCCGGCGCTGGCGGGCGCCTGCGGTGCTGCCGCAGCACCGGGCTGCTGCATGCTGCGCATCATCTCCTGCGCGATGCCAAAGCCCATGGCCATCTGTGCCGGCACGGTGGCCGCGGCCCCGGCCTCGCCGCCCTCGCCCATGGCCATGCCCATCTGGTATTTGACATAGTCGTTGAGATTGCCAATCACGCCCATGCTCGAACGCTTGTCGATGGCCTGCTCGACTTCGGGCGGCACGGACACGTTCTCGAGGATGAAGCTGGCGATCTCCAGCCCGTATTTGTCCCGGATGGCAGGATTGATGATGGGCAGCAATGCGTCACCCAGCTCGCTGTAGCGCTGGGCGATGTCAAGCACTGGCACATGCGCCCTGGCCAGCGCCTCGGTAAAGACGCTGACGATGCGCGAGCGCATCGTGTCGTTGAACTCGTCGAGACGGAAATTCTGGTCCGTGCCTGCCACTTCCTTGAGAAACCGGGGCGCATCGACGATGCGGAAGTCGTAGGTGCCGAAGGCGCGCAGGCGCACCACGCCGAAGTCCTGGTCGCGCATCATCACCGGGTTGGCGGTGCCCCATTTGTTCCCGGTGAAAAGGCGCGTGTTCAGATAGTACACATCGCACTTGAACGGCGACTGGAAGCCATACTTCCAGCCAAGAATGGTGGACAGCACCGGAATGTTCTCGGTTGAGAGCGTGTGCTTGCCGGGCCCGAACAGGTCCGCAAACTGACCGGCTGCGACGAACTGCACCTGCTGCGACTCGCGCACGATCAGCTGCGCGCCATTCTTGATTTCCTTGTCCTCGTCCGGCCAGCGGTAGGACAGCGTATCGCGCGAGTCATCCGTCCATTCAATGACTTCGATGAGCTGGTTGCGCACGAGATTGAAGATTCGATCGACCATGAAACCCTTCCTGAAAATAGGCACGCAAGCACATCAGCGGCCACGCTGGAACTGACGATTCTAGGCAAGGTATGGAAACCCAGGCGCACCGCAGCACATAGCGTGCAGCCACGCATCGCACAAAGCACATCGCAACAAGCGCGTGCGGTGCCGTATTGCCTACAATCGCGGCCTTGCCATCCGTTCACAGAAAGACTGCCATGAATCCCCCCGCCTGCCCCGTTCCCGACGATATGGAGTTGGTGCTCAAGGTCGTGCCCATGCCCAAGGACTGCAACGTCAATGGTGACATCTTTGGCGGCTGGGTCATGGCCCATGTCGACGTGGCCGGCTCGGTGCTGCCGGCTCGCCATGCGGCAGGGCGAGTGGTCACTGTCGCCGTCAATGAGTTCATCTTCAAGCAGCCGGTGCACGTCGGTGACCTGCTGTCTTTCTACTCCAAGGTGCTGCGCTTTGGCCGCACCTCCATTCAGGTCACGGTGGAAGTCTTTGCAGAACGCCACGCCCAGCCCGGCAACATCGTCAAGGTCACTGAAGCCACGCTGACCTACGTGGCCATCGACGCGCAAGGCAGGCCGCGACCTCTGCCTGGCGCAGCGCAGCAGTAATTACCGTCTGCTCATGGGCCGCCAACCCTGGCGGCACGGCGCCCCGCCCAGATCCAGACGGCAACGCCGCCCAGGATCATCGGCACGCACAGCCATTGGCCCATGCTCATGCCCAGCGACAGCAGCCCCAGAAAGTCGTCGGGCTCGCGAAAGAATTCCGCGATGAAGCGCAGCACGCCGTAGCCCATCAGGAACACCGCCGCCACCCGCCCCTGCGCGTGCTCGCGCCGTGCGTACAGCCACAGCAGAATAAACAGCAGCACACCCTCCAGCAGGAACTGATAGAGCTGCGAAGGATGGCGTGGCAGCATCGAGCCACTGTGCGGAAACACCATGCCCCACGGCAGATCAGGCGATGCGAATCGCCCCCACAGCTCGCCATTGATGAAATTGCCGATGCGCCCTGCGGCAAAGCCCAGCGGCACGCAGGGCGCCACGAAATCGGCCACCTGCCAGAACGGCCGCTTGCGTGTGAGCGAGAACCAAACGATTGCCACGATGGCTCCAATTAGCGCGCCATGGAATGCCATGCCCCCCTTGTTGATCATGGGGATTTCCAGCGGATTGGCCAGGTAGTAGCCAGGCTTGTAGAACAGCACGTAGCCCAGCCTGCCACCAAGAATGATGCAGACCACGCCAATGAACAGCATGTCTTCCACGTCGCGCTTTTGCCAGATGCCCTGCGCAGCCAGCCGCTCGAACGGCGGATGCTTCAGGCGCTGGCGCCCGAGCAGCACGAACAGCACAAAGCCAACCAGATAGGTCAGCCCGTACCAGTGAACAGCCAGAGGACCGATCTGCAATGCAATCGGGTCGATATCGGGATACATCAGCATGGTGGTAATCGGCCGCCAGAGCGCCGTCCATTGAATCAGGTGGCAGCCGCATCGCGCGGCACGTTGGTGCTGCTCATTGCGGCTCGTAACCCAGCTGCGCGATGATACGGCCCCAGGTTTGGCTGTAAGCGGCTTCCACATCGCGCAGCCGGTTATGGTTCATGTAATCGACGACCATACCCCAGTCCTGCATCTGCTGACGCACCTGGGGAATTTGCAGTACCTTCTGCACGGCCGTCTCCCAGCGGGCGACCAGCTCGGCTGGCAGACCGGCGGGCGCATACAAGCCGTAAAAAGGCGGGTCCTCGAATCCGGGCACCCCCATCTCACTGAAGGTGGGCACATCGGGCAGTGCCGGCTGTCGCTGCGCGCCAAGCACCCCCACCACGCGCAGACGTCCCGTACGGTGCAATTCCATGAAATCCTGCACCGAGCCAATGCCTGCCGGGACCTGCCCCCCGAGAAGATCAGCAATCATCGGCGCACTGCCCCGGTAGGGAATGGGTTGCAGCGCCACGCCATTGCGCTGCGCCAGCAGATTGACCAGAAACTCCGGCGTTGAGGCAGGCGCGGGAATGCCCACGGCCAGCTGCTCGGGCGCCTGCTGCTTCAGCCAATGCTCGTAATCGGCAAAGGTGCGTGCCGGGTGAGCGGCCGTCACCGCAAACGCATTGACGAAAGTGGCCACCCCCGCCACCGGCACGAAATCCACATTCGGGTCAAAGCCCGGCACGCGGATGACTTTGGGGACGATGCTGATCGTATGGTCATGCGAGAGAAACAGGGTCTTGCCGTCAGGCGCGGCCGCCTTGAGGGCCTGCGCAGCAAGCTGCCCACCGGCGCCGGGGCGATTGTCCACCACGATGTCCACCCCGAGCTCGCTGCGTAAATGCGCAGCGAGAAGGCGTGCCAGCGCATCGGTGCCGCCACCGGCGGGAAAGCCCACCAGCAGGCGAACCGGACGGCCTGCGGCCGATACGACGGAGCGTTGCGACACGACAACGGCTGCAATGGCTGCCTGCAGCAGCTGGCGGCGATGAAACGGCATGACGATTCCTAGAAATACTGTGCAATGGATTGTCCCGCACAACGGCAGCGCCGCCGTGGGACTTGCGTGTGGCTACTTGCGTGATTTGCCCCCACCCATCAGACCGCCCAGCACGCCGCGCAGCAGCTGGCGTCCCAGGCGATTGGCCTGCGTGCGCACAGTGGATTTGACGACCGACTGCACCAGCCCGTCGCGCTTGCCGCCACGCGGGCCGGTACTGCCGAAGAGGAACTCACTGAGCATCCCGGTGATGCCCTCGCCCTGCTGGCTGGCCTGCTCGGCGGCCTCCTGCGCAGCCTCGGCGCGCTGCTTGAGCACCTCGTAGGCGGACTCCCGATCAACCGCCTCGTCATACACCCCCGCCACCAGCGATTGCCGCACCAGTTGCTGCCGCACGCTGGCCTCGATCGGGCCGATGAAGCTGCCCGGCGGGACCACAAACGCACGCTCGGTGATGCCTGGGCTACCTTTCTCATCCAGAAAACTCACCAGCGCCTCGCCAACGGCCAGTTCGGTGATGGCCTGTTCGATGTCCAATCCCTCCTTGGGCCGCATCGTCTGCGCCGTCGCCCGCACGGCCTTCTGGTCGCGCGGCGTAAACGCCCGCAACGCGTGCTGCACACGATTGCCCAGTTGCGCCAACACGCTATCGGGAATGTCCGTGGGATTCTGCGTAACAAAGAATACGCCCACGCCCTTGGAGCGGATCAACCGCACCACCAGCTCAATGCGCTCGAGCAGCACCTTGGGCGCATCGGCAAACAGCAGATGGGCCTCGTCAAAGAAGAAAACCAGCTTGGGCTTGTCCGGGTCCCCTACTTCGGGCAAGTGCTCGAACAGCTCCGAGAGCATCCACAACAAAAATGCCGCATACAGGCGCGGGGCCTGCATCAGTTGATCCGCCGCGAGAATACTGACGACGCCGCGCCCCTGCGCATCGGTCTGCATGAAATCGGCAATGTCGAGCATGGGCTCGCCAAAGAACTGGTCGGCCCCCTGTTCCTCGATCTGCAGCAAGGCGCGCTGGATCGCCCCCACACTGGCGGCGCTGATGTTGCCGTAACTCGTGCGCAGCTGCGCCGCGTTATCGGCCAGGTACTGCAGCATGGAGCGCAAGTCCTTCAGGTCCAGCAGCAATAGCCCCTCGTCATCGGCGACGCGAAACGCCATGTTGAGGATGCCGCTTTGCGTCTCGTTCAGATCCAGCATGCGCGCCAGCAGCAGTGGTCCCATGTCGGAAATCGTCGCACGCACGGGATGGCCGCTCTTGCCGAACACGTCCCAGAAAATCGTCGGCGCAGCGTAACTGTCCGGCAACGCAATGCCGCGCTGCTGCAAAGTGGCAGCCATCTTGGCGCCCATGCTGCCGGGCTGGCTGATACCCGCCAGGTCGCCCTTGATGTCCGTGAGAAACACCGGCACGCCAATCCTGGAGAACTGCTCGGCCATCGCATGCAGCGTCACCGTCTTTCCGGTGCCGGTTGCGCCCGTGATCAGGCCATGGCGGTTGGCCTTGCCGGGCAACAGCAGGCAGTCGACAGAGGCGTTCTTGGCAATCAACAGCGGCTCGGGCATCGCTGGCATCCTGTTTCGTGAAAAGATGCCGCAATTCTAGAGAAGGTCGCAGGCAATCTCGAGAACGGACTGCGAGTTCCGCACAAGGGCTGCTTCCAGCGAAGGTCTGCACAAAAACTCTCGGAAAGCGCGCGGTAGCTTGTGATGGCAATAGTGGCGCGACTGGCCTCAGCAGCGCATCAAGCCATATGCCTCCAGCGTGCATCCACGCCGCGCCATGGATTTTCTACAGGCCCTCACTCGCTGATGAGCGCCTGTACATGACAGCCATCGCCACTGGATGGACGAGCAAGACACCGCAGACGGACCGGATAGGTGCCGAAGCCCAGGCGCGGCCTGCGATGACGCGGTATTCTGGATCTCGACAGCGACAGGACACATCCCTGAAAAATATAAACTCCTGCACGCGGTACCGGCGCCTGCGACATCACCTGCCAGCCATTGCCTGCGCCCCAATCTGACGCATTTTCTGGAACCTGTTTTGGAAGCCATCCAATTTCTGGTGGAGTTCATTCTCCACGTCGACCAACACCTGCAAGCCCTTGTCGCCAACTACGGTGCCTGGGTCTACCCGATCCTGTTCCTGGTTGTGTTTGTGGAAACCGGATTGGTGGTCATGCCGTTCCTGCCGGGTGACTCGCTGCTGTTCATCGTCGGCGCGCTGTGCGGCGCGCAGCTGATGCGCCTGCCACTTGCAATGGGACTGCTGTTTGCCGCCGCCTTTCTGGGCGACCAATGCAACTTCCAAATCGGCCGATATCTCGGCCCCAAGGTGTTCAAGTGGGAAAGTTCTCGCCTCTTCAACCGCCAGGCATTTGACCGCACGCACGATTTTTACGTGCGCTACGGCGCGATCACCATCGTGCTGGCGCGCTTTATGCCATTCATGCGCACCTTTGTGCCTTTTGTCGCAGGCGTGGCACACATGCATCGCCCCCGTTTTGTGACCTACAACCTGCTGGGTGCAATGCTATGGGTTGGCAGTGTGTGCATGGGCGGATACTTCTTCGGCAACCTGCCTTGGGTGAGAGACAACTTGAGCAAGATCATCTGGGGCCTGATTCTGGTGCCGGGCTTGCTGGCCCTAGTGGGCGCGTGGCGCACCAGTCGCAGCGAGGCCGTGGCGCCATCGTCGCAGCCGGTACGGGAGCGCTGAACCCATCAAAAAGCGCAGGCCCCTCCCGGGTGCCTGCGCCTTTTGACCTACCTGCCCGCTACGCGATCAGGAGAACTGGAACTGCCCGGGCGCCTTGACAGGATCGACCGTGACGTGGATCTCGCTCTTGGGCGGGAACTTGCCTTCGAGCAACGCCTTGGACAGCGGGTTCTCGATGCGCTGCTGGATGGCGCGCTTCAGCGGCCGGGCGCCGAACACCGGATCGAAGCCGACCTTGGCCAATTCGGCCAATGCGGCATCCGAAACCTTGAGGTGCAGATCCATCTTCTCGAGCCGCTCTTGCAACGTCTTGAGCTGGATCTTCGCAATCGCCTCGATATGTTTGGCGTCCAGGCCATGGAACACCACGGTCTCGTCGATGCGGTTGAGGAACTCGGGGCGGAAGTAGTTCTTGAGCTCATCCCACACCGCGTCCTTGATCTCGTCATAGGGCCGGCCCACCATTTCCTGGATGCGCTGCGAGCCGATGTTGCTGGTCATGATGATGACGGTGTTCTTGAAGTCCACCGTCCGGCCCTGGCCATCGGTGAGGCGACCGTCGTCCAGCACCTGCAGCAAAACGTTGAAGACGTCCGGATGAGCCTTCTCCACCTCGTCGAGCAGGATCACGCTGTAGGGCTTGCGGCGCACGGCCTCGGTCAGGTAGCCGCCCTCGTCGTAGCCCACATAGCCCGGCGGCGCACCGATGAGACGGGCCACGGAGTGCTTTTCCATGAACTCGCTCATGTCGATGCGGATGAGGTGATCCTCGCTGTCGAACAGGAAGCCCGCAAGCGCCTTGGACAGTTCGGTCTTGCCCACGCCAGTGGGCCCCAGGAACAGGAAGGAGCCCAGCGGCCGGTTCGGGTCCGACAGGCCCGAGCGCGAGCGGCGGATGGCGTCGGCCACGGCGTTGACGGCTTCGTCCTGGCCCACCACGCGCTGGTGTAGCGCCTCTTCCATGCGCAGCAGCTTCTCGCGCTCGCCGGTCATCATCTTGCTGACCGGGATGCCCGTGGCACGGCTGACAACCTCGGCAATTTCCTCGGCGCCCACCTGCGTGCGCAACAACTTGTGGCTCTTGGCCTCGCCTTCGGCGGCATTCTCCTTGGCCTGCGCTTCGGCGAGCTGCTTTTCCAGCGCCGGCAGCTGGCCGTACTGCAGTTCGGCGACCTTGTTGAAGTCCCCCTTGCGGGTGGCTTCCTCGATCTGCGTGCGGAGCTTATCGATGGCTTCCTTGATCTGTGCGGAGCCTTGCGCGGCGGCCTTTTCGGCCATCCACACCTCTTCGAGATCCTTGTACTCGCGCTCAAGCTCGGCGATTTCCTCTTCCAGCAGCGCCAGCCGTTTCTGCGAGGCCTCGTCAGTCTCCTTCTTCATGGCCTCGCGCTCGATCTTGAGCTGGATGATGCGCCGGTCGAGCTTGTCCATGACCTCTGGCTTGGAGTCGATCTCGATCTTGATCTTGGCCGCCGCCTCGTCGATCAGGTCAATGGCCTTGTCGGGCAGATAGCGGTCGGTGATGTAGCGCGCCGACAGCTCGGCGGCGGCAACGATGGCCGGGTCGGTGATCTCCACGCCATGGTGGACTTCGTACTTCTCCTGCAGTCCGCGCAGGATGGCGATGGTCGATTCGACCGAAGGCTCCTCCACCAGCACCTTCTGGAAGCGCCGCTCCAGCGCCGCGTCCTTCTCGATGTACTTGCGGTACTCGTCCAGCGTGGTGGCGCCGATGCAGTGCAGCTCGCCACGTGCCAGCGCGGGCTTGAGCATGTTGCCGGCGTCGATCGCGCCTTCGGCCTTGCCGGCGCCGACCATGGTGTGGATCTCGTCGATAAAGAGGATGATGCGGCCTTCTTCCTGCGCCACTTCCTTGAGCACGGATTTCAGACGCTCTTCGAACTCACCGCGGTACTTGGCACCGGCCAGCAGGCCGGCCATGTCCAGCGCGAGGATGCGCTTGTCCTTGAGGGTGTCGGGCACCTCACCGTTGACGATGCGCTGCGCCAGCCCTTCGACAATGGCGGTCTTGCCCACACCCGGCTCGCCAATGAGCACGGGGTTGTTCTTGCTGCGCCGCTGCAGCACCTGGATGGCGCGGCGGATTTCATCATCGCGACCGATGACCGGGTCGAGCTTGCCCTGGCGGGCCCGCTCGGTCAGATCGAGCGTGTACTTCTTGAGCGCCTCGCGCTGGCCCTCGGCCTCGGCACTGTCGACGCCCTGGCCACCGCGCACGGCCTCAATGGCCGCCTCCAGCGAATTGCGGCTCACCCCGCCATCCTTGAGGATGCGGCTGGCCTCGTCCTTGCCGTCGGTCAGCGCCAGCAAAAAGAGTTCGCTGGCGATGAACTGGTCGCCACGCTTGATGGCTTCTTTTTCGGTGGCCTGCAGGGCCTTGACCAGGTCGGGGCCGGGCTGGACCTGCTCCTGGCCTTCAACCTTGGGCAGCCGCTCCACGGCGGCCTTGGCGGCCTGCGCGATGCTGGCCACATTGGCGCCCGTGCGTTGCAGCAGCGCACGCGGTCCGTCTTCCTGCTGCAGCATGGCTGCCAGCACGTGCACGGGTTGGATGTAGGCGTTGTCGTGCGCCAGCGCCAGCGATTGTGCGTCGCTGAGCGCTTCCTGGAATTTGGTGGTGAGTTTGTCGAGTCGCATGGATGAGAAATCCTCCTGATGGCTGGCATTTGAGGCTATCCGGATGGATTATCAAGACTGCGACGTGACTATTTGTGACAGTTCTTGGCCCGATTCTGACCGGCTACTGCTCTTTCACCTGCGGTGCCTTGAGAAACAGCTGGTAGGCCGGATTGCTGCTCTCGTCCACATAGGGGTAGCCCAGCTCCTCGAGAAACGCCTGGAAGGCCTGTTCATCGGCCTGCGGCACCTGGATGCCAACCAGAATCTTGCCGTAGTCCGCGCCCTGGTTTCGGTAGTGAAACAGGCTGATGTTCCAGCTCGGCTGCATCAGGCTGAGGAACTTGAACAGTGCGCCGGGTCGCTCGGGGAAGATAAAGCGCAGCAGCCGCTCGTGGTTGGCCAGCGGCGCGGGGCCGCCGATGAGGTGGCGCAGGTGCTCCTTGGCCAGCTCGTCATCGGTCAGGTCGAGCGTTTTGAAGCCGTGCGCATCCAGATGCGCGGCAATCTGTTGTGACTCCCCCGCACCGTTGGTGGACAGGCCCACGAAGACGTGCGCCGCCTGCGGCCCGTTCATGCGGTAGTTGAACTCGGTGACACTGCGTGCCGCGCCGGGCAACGCGGCAATGGTTTCGCAAAACTTGCGAAAGCTGCCGCGTTCTTCCTTCATCGTCACGGCAAACAACGCCTCGCGCTGCTCGCCCACCATCGCGCGCTCGGCCACGAAGCGCAGCCGGTCGAAGTTCATGTTGGCGCCGCAGAGAATGGCCGCGTAGGTCTCGCCGGTTCTGCCGTGCCGGGCAGCATACTGCTTGGCGGCGGCCACGGCCAGCGCGCCGGCTGGCTCGACGATGCTGCGCGTGTCGATGAAGATGTCCTTGATTGCGGCGCACACTTCGTCGGTGGAGACGGTCACATATTCATCCACCAGCTCGCTGGCCACGCGGAAGGTCTCCTCGCCAACCAGCTTGACCGCCGTGCCATCGGAAAAGAGCCCCACGTCGGCCAGCTCGACCCGCTGTCCCGCCCTGGCCGACTGCAGCATCGCATCCGAATCGTTCATCTGCACACCGATGACCTTCACTTCCGGACGCACCGCCTTGATGTAATTGGCTACGCCCGCAATCAGCCCGCCACCGCCGATAGCCACGAACACCGCATCCAGCCGATTGCTGCCCAGACTTTGCAACTGACGCAGAATTTCCATCGCGATCGTGCCCTGGCCGGCAATGACGTCCGGGTCATCGAACGGGTGAACGAAGGTCAGACCATGTTGCTGCTGCAGTTGCACGGCATGCTGGTAGGCATCGCTGTAGCTTTCACCCGCAAGCACCACGTCGCCGCCCAGGTTGCGCACCGCGTCGATCTTGACCTGCGGCGTGGACACCGGCATGACAATCACGGCACGCGTGCCAAGCCTGCTGGCCGCCAGCGCAACGCCCTGCGCATGGTTGCCTGCGGAGGCGCAGATCACGCCACGCTCCAGCTCTGCTGGCGTGAGATGGGCCATCTTGTTGTAGGCGCCACGCAGCTTGAAGCTGAATACGGGCTGCTGGTCCTCGCGCTTGAGCAGCACCTGGTTGCCAATGCGCGCCGAGAGCTGGCGCGCCGGCTCCAGCGGCGTTTCCACCGCCACGTCGTAGACGCGCGCAGTCAGGATCTTCTTCAGGTAGTCAGCAGGAGAAAGGGGGGAAGCACTGGTCATGGTCGGGTCGGCATCGCAGACAATGTGCATGGCAAGCGATGCATGCGCACGCAGATGGAGCAAAGTGGCCGATGATAGGCCTGATCGTCGCATCCGGCGATGCGCACTGGCCAAACACGTCCGGAGCTCGCCGGAATGGACCGCCCAGAAAAAAGCCCCGCAATCGTGAGATTACGGGGCGAATCCACCATTTGAGAAGGTGGAGGAGACAAGCGGTTGTCAGATACCGGTAAAACAAATTGTCTTGCAAGACAACAGGGTAAATACCGTTCGACAATGGCGCTATTGTAATCGTCTTTTTCGGCCTTGTGGTGCGCTGCAACAGGGCCTGTTGTTTTTTTGTGAAGGAGTACCTGTAAATGGAATGCACAGTCAGCTGGACAGGCGCCACCGGCGCGCGCTCGCGCATGGGGTTCATCGCAGAGACCGGCTCGGGGCATGTGGTCACGATGGACGGCGCGCCCGATGCGGCCAAGCCGGAAAATGGCGGCCAGAACCTGGCCGCGCGCCCCATGGAACTGCTGCTGGCCGGCACCGGTGGCTGCACCGCCTACGACGTGGTGCTCATCCTCAAGCGTGGCCGCCATGACGTGCGCGGCTGCAGCGTCAAACTCACCTCCGAGCGTGCCGAGACCGAGCCCAAGGTCTTCACCCGGATCAACATGCACTTTACGGTCACCGGCCACGCCATTCCGGAGAGCGCCGTAGCCCGCGCCATTGCCTTGAGCCATGAAAAGTACTGCTCGGCCAGCATCATGCTGGGCAAGACGGCGCAAATCACCACCTCGTTCGAAGTAGTGCAGGCCTAGTGTCCCGCAACCGTACCGCCCCGGGTCCGACTTACACGCTTTTCATGCGCCAGGCCATGGGCGGATGCCAGCAGTGACAGGGCTGGCAGGCGGGAAGGAAAATCAGCCGCCCGCCAGTTCCAGGGCGACCAGGCGCTCGACCACCTGCAGGGCATTGGCCAGATTGCGCGCCATTGTCCCGTCCGTGTAGTATTTGCCGGCCACGCCCAGGGACGGCACACCCTCGACGCCATATTCATCCTGCAGCTGCGAGGCGCGGCGTGCGGCGTTGGAGACGGAAAACGAGTTGTAGACCTTCTTGAATTCTTCGATGTCCACATCCTGCGACTGAGCCCAATCGAAGATGGCCTCATCGGAGTTGAGGCGGCGCCGCTCGCGGTGGATCGCGGCAAACGCTGCCAGGTGCAAGTCCTCCAGGCGCTGCATGGTTTCCAGCGTGTAGTAGAGCTTTTGCAGCGGCACGAAGTTGTTGTTTTGCTGGAACGCCACGGGCACGCGACGCACTACCACGGTATCGGGCTGCACCTTCCTCCAGTTCTCGAACATGGGCTCAAAGCTGTTGCAGTGGGGGCAGGCATACCAGAAGAATTCGATGACCTCGACCTTGCCAGCGGGGACATTGGTGCTCACGGGCTTGGGCAGGCGCACATAGTCGGTGCCTTCACGCAACTGCCCCCCCGCCTGTGCCCAGGCGGGCAAGGCGCTGGTCAGGGCGCCGGTGGCACCCAGCAAGGCAGCGGAGACGGAAAAAACACGGCGATTCACGGACACGGGGACTCCTCCTGAATATAAAAAAGGCGCTGCCCAACCCGCCACAGCCCCTAAGGTCTGCAGCGGCCGGACAGACGCAACAGCACCGCTGCCTTGCAGCGTGCAGGCGCCGACTCTGAGAGCGTGTTCACGGTGAAAGTTCCACTGCCGCTGCGCGACGTGCAGATCCCGTCCACCAGGAACGCTGCGTCCAGTTATTGTCCATCATTACTGCAGATGGGCTTACCATAGGAAGTTTCTTGCTGCGCCTGGCTTTTTGCCCAAAGGGCGCGGCATGCCCTCTCGCCACCACCATGAACAACCTTGCCCCTTCTTCGTTTGTCGCCCAGGACATGCGCAATGCCCCGGCCGCCCTGCTCGATGCCTTGCAACAGCGCTTTGGCGCGCAGTTCTCCCGCGCCGATGCGGTGCGTGAGCAGCATGGCCGCGACGAAGGCGCCATCTTTGCGCCACCGCCCGATGCCGTGGTGTTTGCGCAAAGCCGCGAGGATGTGGCCGATGCCGTGCGCCTGGCCGCGCAGTACCGAACACCGATCATTCCCTATGGTGCGGGCTCCTCGCTGGAAGGGCATTTGCTGGCGGTCCAGGGCGGCATCAGCATTGATGTCTCGCGCATGAACCGCATTCTTTCGATTGATGCGGACGACCTGACCGTCACCGTCCAGCCCGGCATTACGCGCAAGCAGCTCAACGAGGCGCTCAGGCACCAGGGCCTGTTCTTTCCCATCGATCCCGGCGCGGATGCCAGCATCGGCGGCATGACGGCCACGCGCGCCTCAGGCACCAATGCCGTGCGCTATGGCACGCTGCGCGAGAACGTGCTGGCGCTGGAAGTCGTGCTGGCCAGCGGTGAAGTCATCCGCTGCGGCACGCGTGCCAAAAAGTCGGCGGCAGGCTATGACCTCACGCGCCTGTTCGTCGGCAGTGAAGGCACGCTGGGCATCTTCACCGAGATCACCCTGCGGCTGTACCCGCTGCCCGAGGCGGTCTCAGCTGCGATCTGTTCCTTTCCCAGCATCGAAGCGGCCGTGCGCACGGTCATCAGCACCATCCAGCTGGGCGTGCCAATCGCCCGTGTGGAGCTGATCGACGCCGCCACTGTCGGGCTGGTTAACCGCCACAGCAAGCTCAGTCTGCGCGAAGAGCCAATGTTGCTGATGGAGTTCCACGGCTCGCCCGCCTCCGTCAAGGAACAGGCCGAAACCGTGCAGGAGCTCGCTGGCGAGTACGGCGGCCAGGCCTTCGAATGGGCCCATACGCCTGAAGAACGCACCCGGCTGTGGACGGCGCGCCACAATGCCTATTTCGCCGGCGTGCAGTCCAAGCCGGGCTGCCGCGTCATCACCACCGACACCTGCGTGCCCATCAGCCGGTTGGCCGACTGCCTGCTCGCCTCCGTGCAGGAGGCCGAGGCGTCGGGCATTCCGTATTTCCTGGTCGGCCATGTGGGCGACGGCAACTTCCACTTCGGCTATCTGATTGATCCCGATGACCCCGATCAGCGCATGCGCGGCGAACAGCTCAGCCGCCAGCTGGTGGCGCGGGCCATCGAGATGGACGGCACCTGCACCGGCGAGCATGGCATCGGCATCCACAAGATGGACTATCTGGTGCAGGAAACCGGCGCCGGCGCCGTCGCGGTGATGCGCAGCATCAAGCAGGCGCTGGATCCGGACAACATCCTCAATCCGGGCAAAATTTTCCGCAACCCGCAGCCGCTGCGCTGATGCCGGGGGACGGCGCACTCCTTCGCGCTTACCGCAGCCGCCCCATTCCAAAGCGCTCCAGGCCCTGTCGATAATCACGCTGGGCCTGTTCCATCGCCGCCAGACGGCTTTGCAGTATCGACGCATCCACATGGTCGGCCTGCGCGCCCATGCTGCGCACCATGTTCAGACCGGCTTTCAGACGATCGATGGCGGCGTTGTAGTCGAACCGCGCTGCCTGCGCCTCCGCTTCGGCCCGGATGGCCCGCAATGGCTGATTCGCGCCATGCCACAAACGGGCCAGCTGCTGCCAGGCGCCGGCGTCCTGCGGATGGCTGACCAGCCAGCTCTGCCAGTCGGCGATCACGCCGTCGTCACTGACGAATCCTTCGACCACCGCCTGCGTGCGCAGAAACAGCTCGGGCCGCAGGCGCGTATGCGTGTCGATGGCGTCATACGCCTGCCGCACCCAGTCGGCGTCTTTGGCCTGCAGCGCCACCTCCAGCTCCAGCAATTGCGCCAGGCGCTGCGCAGCGGCATCTGCCTGCGTGGCCTCCTGCAGCGCGCGCAGCCACTGTCGCGCCTGGGCAAAGTCGCGCAACTGCGCGGCCGCGTAGATGCCGCCATACAGCCGGCCGGCCAGCTCTGCCGCGCTAACCGGCGCCACCCCTTGCGCCAGCGCATGGCTGGCTGCGTCCATGGCGGTGCGCTGCGCATCCACATTGCCCAGCGAGATGGCACGTGAGCGGGCCACGATCATGGCGTGTTCGGCCTTCAACGGCGGCGTGACGTAGCGACGCCCTTGCGGGATGCGCGCCTGCATGTCGGCGCGTCGCTGCGTGGTCAGGGGGTGGCTGCGCAGATAGGGATAAGCGCCACTGTCGTTGAGATGATTGGCCTGGGTCAGCTTGTCGAACATGCCGACAAACCCGGCCGGGTCAAAACCGGCCGGCGCCATCAGTCCAAATCCGACGCGATCGGCCTCCTGCTCCATGGCACGGCTGAAATCCAGCTGATTCTGGATGGCCAGCGCATGCCCGCCAGTAATGACGGCCTGGGCCGCATCCGGGCTCTGGCTCGCCGCCAGTGCGCCCAGAATCATGCCGGCGATGATCAGCGGCGTCTGCCGCGCGTTCTGCGCCATCATGCGCGAGATGTGCCGCTGCGTGACGTGTGTCATCTCGTGCGCCATCACTGACGCCAGCTCATCCTTGCTGTCGACGACATTGATCAAGCCCAGGTGCAGACCAAAATATCCCCCTGGCAATGCAAAGGCGTTGACCGACCGATCCTTGCCCAGCAGCACCTTCCAGGCAAACTGCTCGCCCAGCGTATCCCCCAGCGCGCCGTTTTTTTGCGCAGCAGTCATCAGGGACTGCCAGATCGACTCGACGTACTCCTGCAGCACCGGATCATCCACATAGGCTGGGTCGCGGTAGAGCTGTGCAGCGATGTAGTCGCCCAGCCTGCGCTCATCGCCGACGGTGAAGCCGTCGATCTCACCAAGCGACGGCAATGCCTGGGCCTGCACGGCCGGTGCCAAGACCGGCGCCCCCAGCGCCGTCAGGGTCAGCGTGAGCGACAGCGCGGCGGCACCAGACCGCAAGCGTGCGGGAAACGGGAGGGTGGACTTGTTGTGACGCATGATGGCTTGGTGGGCAATTGGCGATTTTGGTTCACAACCGCGGGGATGGAATCACGTCAATGCTTCGACCCACATGCAGGAGGTGGAAAATCACCCTATCGTCGCACATGATTGATGGCGGCCTCGGTTTGCCCGCTGGCCGTGTCGATTTCCTTCTTTGGATCACTGATGCAAATACCATGGATCTGACTACGCCCGCCCTGCTGTTTCCGGCCATTTCCCTGCTGCTGCTGGCTTATACCAACCGCTTTCTGGTACTGGCACAGGTCGTGCGGCAATTGCACGCCTCTCCCGAGCATAGCGCACCGCTGGTGCAGCGGCAGATTCCCGGCCTGTGGCGGCGCATCGGGCTGATCCAGTACATGCAGGGCTTTGGCGTGTTGAGCTTTCTGCTGTGCGCGCTGTCCATGTTTGCGCTGTATCTGCAGGCTCAGGCAGCCGGCAAGCTGCTGTTTGGCATCAGCATCCTGGCCTTGGCGGTATCGCTGCTGCTGTCGCTGATCGAGGTGCTGATCTCCACCAGCGCGCTGGCCGTGGTGCTGGAGGACATCGAACGCTACGGTGCCGAGCAAAAGGCCAACGCACACACCACTACGGATGCGGATGTTGGACATTGACCATTTGCACAGGCTTGCCAGCGCGATCCAGCTGCGTCAGCACTTCAATAGTCTGTGCGTCGGTCTTAAGCACCTGCACAAGGTTCGTATCCGCAAGAAAACCTGCCTCCTGCAGACGTTGCTCCAGCGGCAGCTTCATGCCGCTGAGATACAGCTTGCCCTTGCGCTTGGCCACCAGCGTGCGCAGGTGATACAAGGTCTCCAGGCCCGTCGCATCAATGTTGTTGATGCTTGAGGCCACCAGACACAGGCTGTGCAATTGGGGGTTGGCTTCCCAGGCAGTCGTGACACGCTGCTCCAGTGCCGCTGCAGTGGCAAAGTCCAGCCCGGCATCCAGCCGCAGCGCCAGCACATGTGCAGAAAGTGGCGGCAGCCCCCAGAGGTGGCGATCGCGCAACCGGCCATCCTCCGGGTACACGCCCACTTCGATGATGCGCGGGTGCAAGCGCTGGTACATGAAGTAAATCAGGTTCAGCAGCAGACCGGCCAGCACGCCCCAATGCAGGTGCGGCGCAGTTGCCAGCGTAACACCCAGGGTGGACAGGGCAATCATCGCCTCCATGCGCGAAAACGACCAGTATTGACGAAACACCCGCGGCCTGATCAGACCCATGACGCCAGTCACCACCACCGCCGCCAGCAGCGCCAGCGGCACATGGCGCAGCAGCGGCGTCAACCATAACGCCGCGATGGCCACAACAGCGGCGCAGATCAGGTTCGACCAGCCCGATACCGCCCCTGCGTAATGATTGATGGCCGAGCGCGACAGCGAGGCGCTGGTGGAAAAACCACCACTCAGCCCGGAACTGATCTTGGCCAGCCCCTGCGCAATCAGATCCTGCGCCGCCCGCCACTGGGTTGCCGCCAAGGCATGTTCGGTCTTGGCGGAAGTGGCCACTTCCACAAAGCTCATCAACGCAATGACCAGCGCCGGCAGCGCCAGCTCCGCCAGTGCCGCCACTCCGGGCCAGCCCGGCCATTGCAGGCCATGCAGCTGGACCTGCAAATCTCCTACCACCGCACCGCCGCGCGCGGCGTAGTCGGTGCCATAACTGACCAGTGCGCCCAGCCCGAGCAGCAACGCCGCCCATGGAATGGCTGCGCCATAGCGTCGCGTCAGGCGCAGCATGGCGATGCCCGCAGCACCAAACAGCAATGCGCCCGCGTCCACCCTTTGCAGGGTATGCCACAGTTGTCCTGCGCTGCTGATGTGTTGCCACGCCTCCCGAGGAATGCCGGTCAGTGCCGGAACCTGTGATGCCATGATCAGCAATGCAGACGCCTGGGTGAAGCCGCTGAGCACCGGCATCGTGATCACTCCCATCAGCCAGTCCATGCGGGCCAGTCCCAGCGCAATCTGCATCATCCCGGCCAGCAGCGCCAGCCAGATGGCCAACATCACCCATTGCGCGCTGCCCGGCTCGGCCATGGGTGCCAGTGCGGCAAAAACCATCAGAGACGACAGCGCCGTCGGCCCCACGCCCAACCGCGTGGAGGAAGCAAAAAGCGTGGCCACTACCAGCGGCAAGATGGCCGAATACAGCCCCGTCTGCAGCGGCATGCCGGCCAGTGCCGCGTAGGCAATCGCTTGCGGCAGCAGCATCAGACCAACGGTCAGCCCCGCAAAACCGTCGGCACGCAATTGCGACGCCGTCGGCCTTGGCCAGGACAGAAACGGCAGGAAATGACGTAAACGGGCGTTCACAAACGGTCAGGAAGGCGTGCTTTGCAATACTTTACCGGCATTTCGCTCGGACACACGTGACACAATCATGAAAAAAGACAATTAATGAGAATTGTTTCTGATACGATCTGCGCGCTGTTGGTCCGAAGGCTGCGGAACGGATAAACCGGTCTTGCCGCCACACCGACACCTTCGCAATGGCGGCCCTTTGGCCGCACCTGCCTGGCGCACGTGCAGCTTGCGCTGGACGCTCTTTCGCGTTTTTCCGAACGCCTGCAACCCCTGATTGGACGATGGATCCCATGCAACCAATGACTGCATTTTCTCCCGCCGCTGGCCGCGTATGGCTGACGGCTGCCGCGCTGGCTCTGTGCGCCTCCCATGCCACGGGCGCAACTGCCCAGTTTTCCGCACCCGATGCCGATTTCGCCGGACAGGTTCGCGTAATCGAATCGCCTGTCGTGCTGCCTGGCAACACGGTAAAGATCGCTGGCAGCAATTTCACGCCCGGCCAACAGGTGCGCTTCTTCTACGAGAACGTAGAGATCGTTTCGCCCGCAACGAAGGTGGACGATGAAGGCAAGTTCACGGTCGAAACCAGCATCCCTGCCGGTGCCGTCCCGGGGCGCCACCCCATCGTCGTCAGTGCCACCAACCCGAATGCGGCGCTGGTCTACCCGCTCAAGGTTTCACCCGACATTCCGCTCAGCGGCGCCGAACAGTTCAACGTCACGAGCCGCAAGGTCGTCTCGGGCCTGTACCAAGCCGCCTACAGCCCCAAAAGCAAAGCCTTGTTCGTGACCGCGTCGGTAGGCCGCCCGCCCATTGGCGAATCGGCCCTGGTCAAGCTCAACCCGGACACGCTGGAGATCATCGCCCAGGTCGCGCCGCAAGCTGCACCGCCGCGCCGCAATGCCGACGGCAAGGAACTGTCGGGCGGGCTGTACGGCGTTTACGGGATCGGCGTCGATGATGCCAACGGTACGGTCTGGACCACTGTGACGCGCCAGAACACGGTTGCCGTGTACAAGCAGGACGACCTAGCACTGGTCAAGCAGTTCCCATCCGGCGAAGTCGCGCACAGCCGCGACGTGGTCATCGACACCCAGCACGGCAAGGCCTACGTCTCCACCTCGTTCTCTCCAGAGATCGAAGTCTTCGACACGAAGAAGCTGGAGAAGATTGCCACCATCGCGCCGGAAACGACCGTCCGCGGCCCGAATGCGCGTCCATTTGGCTCCATGAGCCTGGCGCTGGACCAGGCTGCCAGCCGTCTCTATGTCGTCAGTGCCACCGGGGAGATCGGCATCGTCAATACACAGACGGATTCCGTCGAGAAAGTCATTCCCGTCAAGGGCGTGTTCTCGCCTTCGGGCATTGCCTTCGACCCGGCTACCAAGCGCGCATTCGTCGCCGCCCAGGGTTCGGACAATGTTGCCATCGTCGACGTCGAGTCGGGTGAAACGCTGCACAACGTGCTGGTGGGCGCTGGCGCGCTGAACGTTGCGTTCGACCCGGTCAGCAAGCTGGCCTACGTCACCAATCGCGGCGCCGGCACCATCACTGCCCTCAACAGCGATGGCGAAATCGTCGCCAACCTTGACGGCGGCCCGCAGCCCAACCATGCCACGGTTGGCTCCGATGGCGTCGTCTACGTGGTCAACAAGGGCCGCGCCGAAGATCCTGCCAGCAACCAGGTACACCGCATCCAGCGCAAGTAACCGCGCGCAGCGCCTGCGCACGGGCACTGCATCCATTGCCACCAGCCGCTTTCGCAAGAAGCGGCTTTTTTGCTGGTACAGGCTAGGCCGCGGCCTTCCCATACTGGCCATGCACAGGCCCATGCAGGTGTATATTTCTTGCCGCTCCGGCCAGAAAACCTCATTGCCCATGCCCATTACCCCCCAAGACGCGCTGCAGCGCACCATCGAACACCGCGAAATCTTCCACGACGAAATGCTGCATCTGATGCGGCTGATCATGCAAGGGGAAATATCGCCGCTGATGACCGCCGCCATCATCACCGGGCTGCGCGTGAAGAAGGAAACGATCGGCGAGATCACGGCCGCAGCCACCGTCATGCGCGAGCTGGCTCGGAAAGTCGAAGTGCCCGATACGCGCCATCTGGTCGACATCGTCGGCACCGGCGGCGACGGCGCGCACACCTTCAACATCTCCACCTGCGCCATGTTCGTGGCAGCTGCGGCCGGCGCCAAGGTCAGCAAGCATGGCGGGCGCAGCGTCTCCAGCAAAAGTGGCAGCGCCGACGTGGTCGAGGCGCTGGGAGCCGAACTGAACCTGACGCCCGCGCAGATCGCGCTGTGCATCGAACGCATCGGCATCGGCTTCATGTTCGCCCCCAATCACCACCCAGCCATGAAGAATGTCGCGCCCATCCGCAAGGAAATGGGCGTGCGCAGCATCTTCAACATCCTCGGCCCCCTGACCAACCCGGCTGGCGCGCCCAATATCCTGATGGGCGTATTCCACCCCGACCTGGTCGGTATTCAGGTGCGCGCGCTGCAGCGCCTGGGCGCCGATCACGCCCTGGTGGTGCACGGCAAGGACGGACTCGATGAAATCAGCCTTGGTGCCGCCACCCTCGTGGGCGAGCTCAAGGACGGCCAGGTCACCGAATACGAGATCCACCCCGAGGACTACGGCCTGGCCATGGCCAGCACCCGCGCGCTGCGCGCCGAAACGCCCGAACGCTCGCAGCAAATGCTGCGCAGCGTACTGGCAGGCGAAAGCGGCCCGACACGCGATATCGTGGTCTTCAACACCGCAGCGGCCCTATACGCCGCTGGCGTTGCCGCGGACCTGCACGAAGGCATCGCCAAGGCCCAAGCCGCCATTGACAGCGGCGCCGCACGCGCCAAGCTTGATGAATTCGTGGCTACCACACAGGAATTGGCCAAGGGCTGATTACCCGTCCACGGTCTTGTCACGTACATCCCACCATTTGTCGCGACTGTCGCAATCGCCAAGTGTGACGACGTTAACAAGAAGCCTCATGTTTTTCGTGGAACCTTTACGTGGTTCTCATAAAGTTCCCGCCGCGCGGCCATGTGGCGGGAACCCTGACATCAATCCGGAATCACCGCCATTGCGTCGATCTCAACAAGCCATTCGGGCCGTGCCAGCGCAGAGACGACAATACCGGTCGACACCGGATACACCCCCCTGAGCCATTTCCCCACGGTGCGGTAGACCTCTTCGCGGTAGCGCGGATCGACCAAGTAGATGGTGATCTTGCAAATGTGTTCCAGCTTGCCACCGGCCTCGCCAAGCAACGTCTGGATATTGTGCATCGCCTGCTCGGCCTGACCTTGGGCATCGCCAATGCATACGCTTTCGCTGGTGTCCAGATTTTGACCAATCTGGCCTCGCAGGAACACCGTGCGGCCACGTGCCACTACGGCCTGACAAAGATCATTGTCGAGATTCTGTTCGGGATAGGTCACCTTCGTGTTGAAGGGACGGATGCGTTCATGAGTGGTCATGGTGTCTTCATCAATCAGTGTTGCAAGATCCGGGAGAGAAACAGTTGCGCTCTTTCGGATGGCGCTCCGGCAAAAAAGCTGTGCGCATCGGTGTTGTCCACGATGGCACCGTCTTCCATGAAGAGTATGCGGTCGGCAATGTTGCGGGCAAAGCCCATCTCATGGGTCACCACCATCATCGTCATGCCCTCCTGGGCCAGATCCCGCATGACCTCCAGCACTTCACTGACCATCTCTGGATCTAGTGCCGACGTGGGTTCATCGAACAGCATCAGGAATGGGTCCATGCACAGCGACCGCGCGATGGCAATGCGCTGTTGCTGTCCACCAGAGAGCTGGGAGGGATATTTCTGTCTGTGCCCGGCCATACCGACCTTCTCCAGCAACAGCAACGCCTTCTCGACCGCCGCCTTCTCGTCTCGGCCCAACACAACCTTCTGGGCAATGGTGAGGTTCTGCAGTACGGTCAGATGCGGAAACAGCTCGAAGTGCTGGAAAACCATGCCCACGGATGCCCGCAACTTGGCAAAATCCGGCCCGCCATCCTGAATGGAACGACCCTTGATGCGGATCACTCCCTCCTGTACCGGCTCGAGACCATTGATGGTCTTGATTAATGTGGATTTACCAGAACCCGATGGCCCGCACACTACCACGATCTCGCCCTCGCGCACCTGACAGCTGCAGTTCTTGAGTACTTGGTGGTGTCCATACCACTTGCCGATGGCCTGCAGTTCGACCATCAAGGGCGCATTGGCTTTCATTTGTCGAAATAACCGGCTTTGATTGACGCACCAATCAGGTTGACGATGAGACGCCCGGCGGTCACGCAGGTAATCATGCTGGCGCTGTCCTTGGAAGGCTGAATTTCCACGATGTCCATCCCCACCACGCGGCCCTTCTTGACCAGCCCGTGAATCAGCTGGCGGGCCTGCAGAAAGGTCACGCCTCCCGGCGCAGGACCATCTACAGCCGGCATGATGGAAGGGTCCATGCCATCGGCATCGATAGTCAGGTAGTACCTGCCACCGGCCGGAATGCGGTCAAGCACGGCCTGCATGCCGACTTCATGCAGCTCATATGCCGAAATCAGATG
The DNA here is from genome assembly GCF_001005215.1 of Lampropedia cohaerens. Lineage (GTDB taxonomy): Bacteria > Pseudomonadota > Gammaproteobacteria > Burkholderiales > Burkholderiaceae_C > Lampropedia > Lampropedia cohaerens. Next base: position 95,631 of record NZ_LBNQ01000009.1, on the reverse strand, counting down.
TGCCCCGTAGGCGCGTGCAGCTTCATATTCCTCCGTGCGGGCGCTGCCTTGAGCACGCAGACCGATCTGGAAGATCTCGCCGACATGCGCCATCTCCGAAGCCCGGCGAATCGGGCTGGAAAGCCCATTTTTGACGCCATCCACCTCATCGCGCCAGTCCAGGTGCGCATCGATGTGCACCACTGTCACCGGCTCTTGCAGCGCGTCGTAGGCACGCAGCATGGGCGTGGTGATGCCATGATCGCCACCGAGGATGATCGGCAGCCCTCCGGTGGAGATGATCTTGCGCACAAGCTCGGTCGCCTTGGCATAGTGTTCGCCTGGAACGGCCAGATTGGGCAGCACATCACCGCAATCGACGAATTTGATGTCGTCGCGGTTCTGCAACAGCGGGCCATCGATGTCGAAATCATAGTGGTCGGGCTCGCGCACAAAACGATCCGTCAGCTCCCTCAGAGCCTGCGGTGCCTTGCTCTGGTCATTGCCGAATGACTTGGGACTGTACGCGGAACCAAAAGGCATGCCGACTACGGCAATGTCGGCGTCGAGCGTATCGACATCCGTATGCAAGGTGGAATAAAGCAATGTCTGATGGTGCGACTTTGGGGGGAATGTAAGGGTCTTCATGGTCAGTCTCAGTCAATTTCAAACAGTCATAGTCCGTGTGGACGTAAAAAATCTCGGCAGGCCATGCACGGCATGCCTGTTGGCGCAGGTTTCTCGAGTCAGCAACTGCAGAGCCTTGGCCAGTGCCTGCCATTCGGTGCAGAAGCATGGTTTAGCGGACCGGCTTCCAGCGCTGGCAGTAGCGGTGCAGGACGTTGCCTGCCAAGTCGATGAACCAACTGCTGACCCAGTAGATCAGCGCGGTCAGGCCCAGAATCTCCACGTAGGCAAAGCTCTGCGACACTTCCACATTGCTCTGATAGGTCAGCTCCGGCAGCGTGATGACGGAGAAAATCGCCGTATCCTTGAACATCATGATGATCAGGCTGGCCGTCGGAGGAATCAGAAAACCCAGCAGCTGCGGCGCAATGATCTTGCGCTGCGCAACCCAATAACCCATGCCGAGGGCCTGGGCCGCCTGCATCTGACCACGCGGCACGCTGAGGATGGCTGCACGCATCAGCTCGCTGAAATAGCCGCCGGTGTAAAACGCCGTCGTGAGCACTGCCACCTTGTAGGCCTCCATCGCCAGCCCCAGTTTAGGCAGGCCGAAGTAGGCGAAGTAGACGATGATCAGAAACGGAATATTGCGCACGCATTCGATATACGTGCGCGCCAATGCTCTGGCGGGCCGCGTCCCGACCAGCGTCATGTATGCCAGCAAGGTGCCCACCACCAAACCGATGGGGATGCCGACCGCCGCCACTGCGATGGTGACCTTGAAGCCCTTCATCAGCACCGGCAGCGCTTGCGCAATGATCTGCATATCAAGCATGGCGACCCACCCTTACAGCAATGCGTTGTTCAACCTTGCGCGAGGCGCTTGAGAGCAGAAACAGCAAAACGAAATAAATCAGTGCACTGGCGCCAAAGACGCTCAAAGGCGCATTGGTCTGCAAGTTCACGTTGCGTGCCAATGCCGAGATTTCGACCACGGAAATTACTGACAACAGAGAAGATGCCTTGACCATCACCGTCCATTCATTGGTCAATGGTGGCAACGCCTTGAAAAATATCTGCGGCAAGAGAATGTAGCGCCAGGTACTCCACGTACCCATGCCTAGCGAGAATGCGGCAGCCCGCTGCCCGGCCGGGAGGCTGGATAGCACGCCCCTCAGAATCTCGCTGATATAGGCCGAAGTATTCATCGCAAGCGCCAGTACCCCTGCATTGACCGCGCTGATGGACAGGTTAAGTATGGCCGGCAGTGCGTAATACACCACCAACAGCTGGATCAGCAAGGGAATGCCGCGCATTGCGCTCACGAATACCACTACCAATGCTTTGAGTGGCCAGAATCCACTGGTCCTGGCCAACAGCAGTACCACGGCCAGCGCCATACCCAGCAAACAAGCTGCTAAGCTGATGCTGACCGTTGTCAGCACTGCCTGGGGCAACCCGTTAAGAAACGGTAGCAATACCCGTTCAATGTCTTGCCAGAGTGCTTGCATCACTGCAATGCACCATCCGGCAAATAGCCATCGGTGGGAAGATTCAAGGGGGCACCAAACCACTTGATCTGCAGCGCATTCAGCTGGCCACTGGCCGCGAGTTCGTCAAGCGTGGTGTTAACAAACTCAAGGATCTCCTTGTCCTGTGGATGCACCACCCAAGCCAATACCTTGGGCTCGCCAATGCTACCAATATCCTTGAACATTCCCGGATTGGATCGCATTTGCACGGCGGCGATGTTGGAAGGAATAATTGCAGCTGTAATTGACTTATTCTCCAACGCGCTGGCCACATCGGGATAGGCCGTAAACAGTCGCAGATCACGGTAACCTTCCTGACCATTCTGTTTGAGTTTGGCGTTAAAAGCTTCGACTATAGGGATAGTGGAAGATCCCAGTTGAGTCCCGAGAACGGCTTGATTCAAGTCTTCTGGCGACTTAATCGCATCATTGTCGGATCTCACCAAGATAGTCGAGTTGACGATTCCAATCGGGCGCGTAAACAGAAAGCGCTTAGCCCGCTCCTCATTAATACCAACACTGGTTGCAACCAAGTCAAACTTGCGCGTCATCAATCCAGGCAAAAGACCTTGAAACGGAAGATTCAACTGATTGAGCTTGACGCCCAGCTTCTCACTGATCAGTAGCAGAACATCACGGCCATAGCCCGTCACTTCGCCGTCTTGAACGAATTCATAGGGTTCGTAGGCCGCCTCGGTACCTACCGTCAGTTGTCCACGCTTGACAATGTCAGCCAAACTGCCTCCTTCAGCGCTGGCCGTCAAGGAAGTCAATGCTGCGCAAACGCATAGCAATGGGGCCATGAAATGGGAAAACTGGAAGTTCATACAAATTGCTCCGTTTGTGGTGAACACAAATATAGATCTCTGCCCATCTCTTGAAAAACGATTTTTTTGATAGTATGGTTTCGTTTTTCAATACCTTCCTAAGGTTGACACCTGTTCAAGGTTCTTCTTTCATGACCAAGCACTTTCTGACCGAGCGCAACCTCAAGTCGCTGCGAATTTTTTGCGCCGCTGCCGAAGCTGGCGGGTTTTCCGCTGCGGAAAGAACCTTGGCGCTCTCCAAAGCGTCCATCAGTCGGCACATCCGCGATGTCGAAGAAGTCCTAGGCGTCAAACTGTGCGAGCGCGGGCCGGGAGGCTTTCGACTGACTGTTTCCGGCATCGCCGCACTCAAGCAAGCACAGATTGCACTCGACGCCCTTTCGCGCATCAAGCTCGAAGTTGATGAGGTCAAAGGACTGCTGTCAGGAGTGATCCGCATTGGGATGACTGAACACATCATCAACAAACAGTACGACCTGCCAGGAATCCTGCGTCAGTATGCGCAGCTGGCCCCCGATGTAACGACCGATGTGCGCGTCATGACATTTGCGCAAATCAACCATGCATTGCGGGAGCGCACAATTGACATCGCCATTCGAGGCAGATACGAACAGGACCATCTGTTCCACTTTTTTCCTCTTTTTGAGGAGAGGCAAAGACTCTTCGTTCTGGAAGGGATAAACCCTCAGGGACTGCCGCTAATCTACCGTCCCCACCCATTTGTTTACGAACTACTGGCCACAGGCCATCACCCCAAGGGGCCTTCCGCCAGCGGGCTGGAAGCTGTCGCCTGCCTAATTGCCTCCGGCTGCTATGTCGGCATCCTGCCCGAGACTTATGCCGCTGAAGTATGGGATTACGGCCGTCTCGTGCCAGTTCAAACGCAGGACTGCTATGTCAACATCGTCAGTGCAATCATTGAAAAGAACCGTCCCCCATCTGCGGCGGTGGAGTTGTTCCTGCAACTCTTGCAACAACACAGCTGCTTGACACCATCTTCATCGAAACGCTGATCCATAGAACTTGACCTGCCCATCACAGGTGGTGTAATAATTTACACCATGAGCAGCCTCACATCCCGACAACAGCAGGTCCTCGATTACCTGCGCACCCATATTGAGCGCCATGGCGTGCCACCCAGCACGCACGAGCTGATGGCCGCATTCGGCTGGCGCAGCCCCAATGCCGTTACCAAGCACTTGCAGGCCCTGACCGACAAAGGCCTGATCAGCGCCCGTGCGCACAAGGCGCGCAGCCTGCGCGTGCTGCCCTCCGGCGGCGGCGAAGCCACTGCGCCACGGCTGCAAGTGGCCGCCACCAACGACGATGCCGTCTGGCTGCCGCTGGTTGGGCGTGTTGCCGCAGGAGAGCCAATCCTGGCTGATGCCCGCATCGAGCGGCAGATTGCCGTCGACCGCTGGCTGTTTCGGCCCCAGCCGGACTTTCTGCTGCGCGTGCAAGGCGATTCGATGATCGATGACGGCATCCTCGATGGCGACCTGATTGCCGGCAAGACCACTCCGGAGGCCGAACACGGCCAGACCGTAATCGCCCGCGTGGGCGAAGGCATCACGATCAAGCGGCTGTACCACCGGGGCCAAACGGTGCGCCTGCTGCCGCGCAACCCGGCCTACGCAACGATCGCGCCCGATCCGCACGAGGACTTCGCCATTGAGGGCGTGTACTGCGGCCTGCTGCGTCCAGGCGACGGACACTGAATCTGCCTTAGAACCTGTTCACGATCTTTTTATGCATCGCGCAGTCAGGCAAAAGTGCGGCGGGCAAGGCGCCTGCCGCAGCCCAGACTGGGTGTCTGCGCAAGGCGGGCAACGCCGCCCGGTGTGCTTTTGCCTGGCTGCCCTTTGGGTTGGCTCGCCAGACGCACGCTGCGGCGTTGCAAATCCTCGTCGGGCCACCAGCCCGACTGCGGTTTGCGCCTTGCATCGCATCCTCTGGTGAGCCAACGCGGTGCATAAAAAGATCGTGAACAGGTTCTCAGACAGCCATTACCCGAACCACTGCTGCTGACATGGCCGCCTCGCTTCGCTCCACCACACTGCAGGACCTGCTGCACACGCGCCAGGTCTGGCAGGGCCATGGCGTCACCACGGCGCCCGAACGCGGTATCCCCACCGGCCTGCCTGCGCTGGATGCCGCATTGCCGCAGGGGGGATGGCCGCCTGCCGCGTTGACGGAGATCCTGCTGCCGGCCATCGGCTGCGGGGAGCTGACCCTGCTGCTGCCCACTGTGGCACGACTGAGCCAGGACCATCAGCACGTGGTGCTGGTGGCGCCGCCAGCCGTGCCTTTTGCGTCGGCATGGCGCGCGCAAGGCGTGCAGCTGCAGTACCTGCATGTGCTGCAGGCCGATGCCGAGCAAGCGCTCTGGGCCATGGAGCAATGCCTGCGCGCCGGCTGTTGCGCGGCCGTGCTGGCCTGGCCCCACACAGCCAGCTATGCGGCGCTGCGGCGCCTGCAGGTTGCCGCCGATGCCGGCCAGTGTCTGGGCTTTGTGCTGCGCCATGCCAACGCTGGCGCGCTGCAACCGTCTCCTGCTGCGCTGCGGCTGGCCATCACGGCCACACGCCAGATCGAGATCCGCAAATGCCGCGGTAGCGTCGCTCCTGACGTGCGTTTTGCGCTGCAGTGAGGTGGCCATACCCATGTCAACTCCTTGCCGCGATGCCGCGAGTGCCAAGTCAGCCGCGTGGGCCTGCATCGCCCTGCCCCAGCTCGCACTGGATGGCGTGCTGCGCCACCACCCACAGCGCCACGCACCACTGGCACTGGTCGGCGGGTCGGCCCGCCAGCGGGTCCTGCTGGCCGTCAACCAGGCGGCCCTTGCCGCAGGCCTACGCGCCGGCCAGCGACTGGTGCAGGCGCTGGCGATTGCACCCGATTGCACCCTGGTTGCACACGTGCCGGAGGAAAGCCTGCGCTGGCAGCGCCTGCTGGCCGCCTGGGCCTGCCGCTACAGTAGCCAGGTCAGTATCCAGTGGCCGAATGCGCTGGTGCTGGAAGTGGCCAGCAGCCTGAAGCTGATGAAGGGCTGGCAGGCCCTGCAGGCGCATTGGCGCAGTCAGTTGCAGGCGCTGCAATTCACCCACCGCATTGCGCTGGCCCCCAATCCCTGTGCCGCCTGGGTATTTGCGCAACTGCGCGACGGCCTGGCTTTCTGGCAGCAGCCGACCATGCTGGCGGCACTGGCCCAGATCCCGGTGCGCCGCGCCGCCTTGCCGGATGACGCCGGGCAAAGTCTGCATGCCATGGGCCTGCACACACTGGGGCAGGTCTTTGCCATGCCGCGTGCCGGCTTGCGCCGGCGCTTTGGTCAACCCCTGCTGGACCACCTCGACCGGCTGCGCGGGCTGGTTCCGCAGCCGCTGATATGCCATGAACCGCCCGCCGCGTTTGCGCAGCGCATAGAGCTGACGTTTCATGTGGACAGCCACCAGCCATTGCTGTTCGTACTGCGCCGCATGGTGGCCGATCTGGCCGCCTTTCTGCACAGTCGCTGTGAAGGCGTGCAGCGTTTTGTGGTGCAGCTCGAACATGCCGACCGCCCCGCCACCCGCATTACGATTGGGCTGCTCAGCCCCGAGCGCCATGCTGATGCGCTGTTCGAGATCGCACGTGCACGGCTTGAGCGCACGACCCTGCCCGCCGCAGTGACGGCGCTGCACCTGCAGGCCCGCGATCTACCGCCGCTGGCGCCCGCCAGTCTGGATCTGTTCGCGCAGCGCCCTGGCAGCGCCAGCTCCTGGGAGCAATTGCGTGAACGCCTGCGCGCCAGACTGGGGGAGGACAGTCTCTACACACTGCAGGAGACCACCGATCCGCGCCCTGAATACGCCTGGCAACGAAGCCAGGTCGAAACCCCGGACAGCATGGCAAGCACGCTGCCAGCGGGTGCGCGGCCCACCTGGCTGCTGCCCGAGCCCATTGCCCTGGAGCAGCCACCGCGGCGCATCCTGCAAGGGCCAGAACGGCTGGAAACCGGCTGGTGGGATGGCGGTGACGCCCGGCGCGACTACTATGTGCTGGAGACCGCACGCGGCCAGCGCGCCTGGGCCTTTGTGCCCGCAGGGCAACAGGGGCCATGGATGCTGCATGGCTGGTTTGCATGACACACCCCGGAGAACCTGTTCTGAGGCCAACGGACCTGCCCGCCGCCAACGACGCCGGGGCCTGCCCCTATGCCGAATTGCACTGTCTGTCGGACTTCAGCTTTCTGCGCGGAGCCTCCAGTGCCGCACAGCTGTTTGCGCGCGCCAAAGCCTGTGGTTATGCCGCCCTGGCCATCACCGATGAATGCTCGCTGGCCGGCATCGTGCGTGCGTTCGAAGCCGCACAGAAAACGGGCGTGCCACTGATCATCGGCAGCGAGTTCACGCTGGAAGACGGCCCAAAGCTGGTGCTGCTGGTGCAGGACCTCGACGGCTACACCACCCTGTGTGCGCTGATCACGCAGGCACGCCTGCGCGGTGAGAAGGGGCGGTACCGGATCCGCCGCGACGACTTTGCGCGCCCTCTTCCAGGTCTGCTGGCATTGTGGATTCCCCCGGAACAACAGGCTGGCATCCCGGATGCCGAGCCCGGCCACTGGGTCCGCCAGACTTTTTCCCAGGCTTGGCTGGCCATCGAGCTGCACCGCGACGGCGATGACGCCGCCAGGCTTGCCCGCCTGCTGCAGCTGGCCGCGCAAACGGGGCTGCCTCCGGTGGCCGCCGGCGACGTACACATGGACCTGCGTCGCCGCCGCGCCCTGCAGGATACCTTGACTGCCCTGCGCCACAACCTGCCAGTGGCCGAAGCCGGCGCGCACCTGTTTCGCAACGGCGAGCGCCACCTGCGCCGACGCGAGGCCCTGGCAGCACTCTATCCTGCCGCCCTGCTGGCCGAGACAGTGCGCATTGCCAGCCTGTGCACTTTCAGGCTCGATAGCCTGCGCTACCGCTACCCCCACGAGCTGACACCGCCCGGCCACAGCGCCACCAGCTGGCTGCGCACGCTGACCCTGCGCGGCATGCGCTGGCGCTGGCCACAGGGCGCCAGCACCGCCGTGCGTCGGCAGATTGCCCGGGAGCTGCGGCTGATTGCCGAACTGCGCTACGAGGCCTACTTTCTTACCGTCCACGACATCGTGCGGTTTGCACGCGGCCAGGGCATTCTGTGCCAAGGGCGCGGCTCAGCGGCCAACTCCGCCGTCTGTTTTGCGCTGGGCATCACCGAGGTCGATCCGCACAAGACCCGCCTGCTGATGGAGCGTTTCATCAGCAGGGAGCGTGGCGAGCCGCCCGACATCGATGTGGATTTCGAGCACGAGCGGCGCGAGCAGGTGTTCCAGTACATCTACGCCAAATACGGCCGCCAGCGTGCAGCCCTGACCGCCAATGTCATCTGCTGGCGCGGCCGCAGCGCCGCACGCGATGTGGCGCGCGTGCTGGGCTTTGCCATGGACCAGGTCAACGCGCTGAGCGCCTGTGCCGAGCGCTGGGGCTCGGCCGCGCCCTCCCCTGAGCGCCTGCGCGAAGCCGGTTTCGATCCCGATTCGCCTGTGATGCGGCGCTTTTCCTACCTCACCGCCGAGCTGATCGACCACCCGCGCCACCTGTCGCAGCATGTGGGCGGCTTCGTCATCTCCGACGCACCGCTGTCGCAGCTGGTGCCCATCGAGAACGCCGCCATGCCCGAGCGCACCATCATCCAATGGAACAAGGACGATCTGGACGCGCTGGGCATGCTCAAGGTGGACTGCCTGGCGCTGGGCATGCTCAGCGCCATCCGCAAAGCGTTTGACCTGCTGCAGGCCTTGCGCGGCACGCGCTGGAGCATGGCCGACATCCCGCAGGAGGATCCCGCCACCTACGCCATGATCCAGCAGGCCGACACCATCGGCACCTTCCAGATCGAGTCGCGCGCGCAGATGTCCATGCTGCCGCGCCTGAAGCCGGCCACCTTCTACGACCTGGTCGTGCAGGTAGCCATCGTGCGGCCCGGGCCCATCCAGGGCAAGATGGTGCACCCCTACCTGCGCCGCCGCCAGGGCCTGGAACCGACGCCCTACCACCCGCCTGACCTGCAACCGGTTTTCGCCCGTACGCTGGGCGTGCCACTGTTTCAGGAGCAGGTGATGCAGCTGGCCATCGTTGCCGCCGGCTACAGCCCCGGCGAGGCCGACCAGCTGCGCCGCTCGATGGCGGCCTGGCGCCGCCATGGCGACATGGAGGTACACCGCCAGCGCATCATCGGTGGCATGCAGGCCAGAGGCTATGACGCCGCCTTTGCCGAGCAAATCTTCGAACAGCTCAAGGGCTTTGCCAGCTATGGCTTTCCGGAAAGCCACGCCTATTCGTTTGCGCTGCTCAGCTACGTCAGCAGCTGGCTCAAATGCCACGAGCCTGCCGCCTTCACCTGCGCCCTGCTCAATGCCCAGCCCATGGGCTTTTACTCCCCCAGCGCCCTGATCCAGGACGCGCAGCGCCATGGCGTGGCCGTGCGCGGCGTGGACGTACAGCACAGCCACTGGGATTGCACGCTGGAGCCGCACGCCCTGCCGGTCGATGGGCCTGCGCAGCTGCCCCTCTCCGCTCTGCACGGCCTGGCCCCGCAGGGCCCGGCGCACCCCGCCTCGCTGCGCCAGGCACGCGACCAGCCAGCCATCCGTCTGGGCTTGCGTCAGATCAAGGGCTTGTCCGAGACGGCGGCCGCGCGCATCGTGCAGAGCCGTCTGCGCGATGGGCCGTTTGCCAGCGTCGCACAACTGTGTCATCGCGCAGCACTCGATGCGCGCGAGGCCACCTGCCTGGCCGAAGCTGGTGCGCTGGCCACGCTGGCTGGCCACCGCAACCGCGCGCGCTGGGAAGTAGCTGGCGTCGAGCCGGTGCGCCCCCTGCTGCCAGATGGCCCGGATGAAGCAGCGGCAGGCCTGCCTGCGCCCGATGCGGCCGCCGAAGCCATGGCCGACTACCGCACGCTGGGCCTGACCCTGGGCGCCCACCCGATAGCCCTGCTGCGCGCGCAGCTGCAGGCCAGGCGTTGCCTGGCATCAGCGCAGCTGCTGCAGTGCCGCCACGGCAGCCTGGTGCGTGCCGCCGGACTGGTCACCGTGCGCCAGCGCCCCGGCACCGCCAGCGGCGTGACCTTTCTGACGCTGGAGGACGAGCATGGCTGCATCAATGTCGTCGTCTGGCGTGCCCTGGCCGAGCGGCAGCGCCGCCAGCTGCACAACGCGCGGCTGCTTGCCATTGACGGGCGCTGGGAGCGGGTCGATGGCGTGGCGCATCTCATTGCCCGCCGGCTGCACGACTGGACCGCCATGCTCGGCAGCCTGCGCACCCACTCGCGGGACTTTCATTAGCGTCTGTTCATGATCTTTTCATGCACCGTGCAGACGCGCGGCACCCCTCACTTGCCTCCGATGTGCGTGGCCCCGCCCATGTAGGGCTGCAACGCAGCCGGAATGGCCACGCTGCCGTCGGCCTGCTGGTGGTTTTCCAGCACCGCCACCAGCGCCCGGCCAACCGCCAGGCCGGAGCCGTTGAGGGTGTGCACGAACTCGTTCTTGCCCGCAGCCGTCTTGTAGCGGGCCTGCATGCGGCGCGCCTGGAAGGCTTCACAGTTGCTCACCGAGCTGATCTCGCGGTAGGTATCCTGCGCGGGCAGCCAGACCTCCAGGTCGTACGTCTTGGCCGCTCCAAAACCCATGTCACCGGTGCACAGGCTGACCACGCGGTAGGGCAGCTCCAGCTGCTGCAGCACGTATTCGGCATGACCGACCATTTCCTCCAGCGCCGCATAGCTGTGCTCGGGCGTGGTGATCTGCACCATCTCGACCTTGTCGAACTGGTGCTGGCGGATCAGTCCGCGCGTGTCGCGCCCGTAGCTGCCGGCCTCGGAACGAAAGCACGGTGTGTGCGCCGTCAGCCGCAGGGGCAGCTGGGCCTCGGCCAGAATGCTGCCACGCACGAAGTTGGTCAGCGGCACCTCGGCGGTGGGAATCAGGTACAGCGCGGTGCGGTCAGGCTCGGGCTCGGCGTCCTGGCCGCCTTTTTGCGCGGCAAACAAGTCCTCCGCGAACTTGGGCAGCTGCCCCGTGCCGCGCAGCGAGTCGCCGTTGACGATGTAGGGCACATAGGCTTCCTCGTAGCCATGGCGCTGGGTCTGCACATCCAGCATGAACTGCGCCAGCGCCCGGTGCAGGCGCGCAATCGGCCCGCGCATGGCGGTAAAACGCGCCCCGGTGAGCTTGGCGCCCAGCTCGAAATCCAGCCCCAGCGGCTCACCCACGTCCACATGGTCCTTGACCGGGAAATCGAAGGTCCGAGGAGCGCCCCAGCGCCGCACCTCGACGTTATCCCGCTCGTCAGCGCCCACCGGCACCGAGGCATGCGGCAGATTGGGCACGGCCAGCAACAAGGCCTGCAGCTCGCTCTGAATGGCTTCCAGGCGCGCTGCCGAGGCGTCGAGCTCCTCCTTGATGGCGGCGACCTGCGCCATCACCGCATCGGCGCTCTCGCCCCGGGACTTGAGCTGGCCGATTTGCTTGGACAGACTGTTGCGCTGCGCCTGCAGCTCCTCGGTGCGCGACTGCAGGGTCTTGCGTTCCGCTTCCAGGGCAGTGAAGGCGGCCACATCGAGAAAGGGCTGGGGGTGCTTGCGCGTCTGCAGCCGTGCAATGACGTTGTCGAGCTCCTTGCGGAGCAGCAGGATATCGAGCATGGAGTTCTGGGGCTAGTCGGCCAATGGAAACGGCCAGCTTGCGCTGGCCAAAGTCCTATTGTCGCCGATGCACGCGGCTACCCGCGCATCGGCGCGCCCACTCAAATGCCGGTCACGGCCACGGCCTTGCTGATGAGGTGTTCCTCCAGCGCCTCATGTCCGCCTTCGGTGCCAAGGCCAGAGTCCTTGACGCCGCCAAACGGCAGCTCGCCCGAAGGGGTGGCCGGCTGGTTGATCCACAGCATGCCCGCCTGCACCTGCTCGGCCAGCGTCTGCACGTTCTTGAACGAGCGGGTAAAGGCATAGGCGGCCAGGCCGTAGCTGAGGCGGTTGGCCTCGGCAATGGCCTCATCCAGGTCGGTGAAGGTGCGCAGGCCGGCGATGGGGCCGAACGGCTCCTCATTGAACAGCTTCGAATCCAGCGCGGGGTTGACCACCAGCGTGGGCGCAAAGAAGTTGCCCTTGTCGCTCAGGCGCTCGCCGCCGACGGCGATCTCGCCGCCATGGGTCTTGGCATCCTCGACGATCTGCTGCATGGCGGCAACGCGGCGCGGATTGGCCAGCGGCCCCATCTGCGTGCCATCGGCCAGGCCATCGCCTACCTTGATCTGCCGGGAATGGGCCACATACGCCTCACGGAACGCATCGGCCACCGAGGCATGCACCAGGTAGCGCGTGGGCGCGATGCAGACCTGGCCGGCATTGCGGTACTTGGCCGCCGCCACGGACTTGACCGCCACCTCGACATCGGCGTCCTCCAGCACCAGCACCGGCGCATGGCCGCCCAGTTCCATGACGACCTTCTTCATGTGCGCACCCGCCTTGGCGGCCAGCTGCTTGCCAACGGCGGTGGAGCCGGTGAAGGTCACCAGCCGCGTGATGGGCGAGGCAATCAGGTAATCGGAAATCTCCGCCGGATCGCCATAGACAAGCCCGACCACGCCGGCCGGCACGCCTGCATCGACAAAGCACTGCAGGAAGGCTGCCGGCGAGGCGGGCGTTTCCTCCGGCGCCTTGCACAGGAACGAACAGCCGGTGGCCAGCGCCGGGCCGATCTTGCGGGTGACCTGGTTGAGCGGGAAGTTCCACGGCGTGAAAGCGGCCACGGGGCCGATCGGCTGCTTGAGCACCATCTGGTGGCTGGCCGGATTCGCTCCAGGCACGATGCGGCCATAGACGCGGCGGCCCTCGTCGGCAAACCACTCCAGCATGTTGGCGCAGGCCTGCGCCTCCACGCGCGACTCAGCCAGCGGCTTGCCCTGCTCCAGCGTCATCAGGCGGGCAATGTCCTCGGCGCGCTCGCGCAGCAAGGCGGCGGCCTTGCGCATGATCTTCTGGCGCTCGACCACCGATGTGGCGCGCCACACCTCAAAGCCCTGCTGGGCGGCCTGCAATGCCAGATCAAGGTCCTGCTTGCTGGCGTGGGCCACCTTGCCGATGACCGCGCCGGTTGCCGGGTTGAACACGTCATCGCTGCGACCGTCGGCCGCATCACGCCATTCATTGGCAATCAACAGACGGGTATCCGGGTAGTTCTGAGTCATAGCAATCCTTAAAAAACGGTTCAGGCCAACACACCCGACTTTACCGATTTCCATCTCGACGTGCTGCCGCCCGACTTGCCACCCTACTCGCATTGCGCATGAGAACCTGCCCATAATCCCTGGTCCACTTCCAGAACCTGATTTACACGCGCATCCATGCCTTCCATCTACCAACTCAAGCCCGCCTTCCAGAACCTGCTTCGCCCACTGGTTCGGCAGCTGCATCGCGTCGGTGTAACGGCCAACCAGGTCACGCTGGCGGCGGCGGGCCTGTCCGTGCTGCTGGGGCTGGTGCTTGCGGGCAACGCGGCGCAGCGCAGCCTGTTTTTGCTGGTGCCGCTGTGGATGTTTCTGCGCATGGCGCTCAATGCCATTGACGGCATGCTGGCGCGCGAGTTCGGCCAGCAGTCGCGTCTGGGCGCCTACCTCAACGAGCTGTCCGACGTTGTGGCCGATGCCGCACTGTATCTGCCGTTTGCGCTGCTGCCGGGGGTGGCCGGAAGCTGGGGCGCTGCCGCCGTGGTCATCGTCGTGGTACTGGGCATCGTCAGCGAAATGGCTGGCGCGCTCGGCCTAATGGTTGGCGCCCGCCGCCGCTACGATGGACCGATGGGCAAGAGCGACCGCGCCTTCATCTTCGGCCTGCTGGCCCTGCTCTATGCGCTGGGCTGGTGGCAGCCCGGCTGGCAGGCCGCACTGATGGCGCTGGTCGCAGCCCTGCTGGTGTGGACCATCGTCAATCGCGTACGACAGGGGCTGGCCGAATCCAGCGCGGGATAAAAAGTCATCGCGCACACGCGCAGGCAGATCGGCCGCCCAGGCGCGCCGCCCTACAATCGCCGCCATGAATCTCTCTGCCCTCACCGCCATCTCGCCCCTGGACGGGCGCTACGAACGCAAGCTGGCCGCGCTGCGGCCCATCGCCAGTGAATACGGCTACATGCACCGCCGCGTGCAGGTCGAAATCACCTGGTTCATCGCACTCTCGCAGGCCGGCTTTGCCGAATTCCCGCCCCTGGAAGATGCCGACCGCGCCTACCTGCGCGCGCTGGTGGAAAACTTCTCCGAAGCCGACGCGCAGGCGATCAAGGACATCGAGAAGACCACCAACCACGACGTCAAGGCGGTCGAGTACTGGATCAAAGACAAGCTCAAGGGCCACCCGGCGCTGGAGCGCGCCGCCGAGTTCGTGCACTTTGCCTGCACCAGCGAGGACATCAACAACACCAGCCACGCGCTGCAGCTACAGGCCGCACGCGAAGCCGTCGTGCTGCCGGCGCTGACGCAGGTGATCGAGCGCCTGCGGGCCCTGGCGCATGCGCATGCCGATGTGCCCATGCTCAGCCGCACGCACGGCCAGACGGCCAGCCCAACCACCGTCGGCAAGGAGTTCGCCAATGTCGTGGCACGCCTGCAACGGGCCCTGCGTGCTATCGAAACTGTGCAGATCCTGGCCAAGATGAATGGCGCCGTGGGCAACTTCAATGCCCATCTGGCAGCCTGGCCGCAATTCGACTGGGAGGCGTTCAGCCGCAAGGTCATCGAAACCCCTGCCCCAGAGGGACTGGGCCTGACCTTCCAGCCCTACAGCATCCAGATTGAGCCGCACGACTACATGGCCGAGCTGTTCGATGCCGTGGCGCGCGCCAACACCATCCTCATCGACCTCAGCCGCGATGTCTGGGGCTACATCAGCCTGGGCTACTTCAAGCAAAAGCTCAAGGAGGGCGAAATTGGCTCCTCCACCATGCCGCACAAGGTCAATCCGATCGACTTCGAGAACGCCGAAGGCAACCTGGGTCTGGCCAATGCCCTGCTGCGCCATCTTGCCGAGAAGCTGCCCGTCAGCCGCTGGCAGCGCGATCTGACCGACTCGACCGTGCTGCGCAATCTGGGCGTTGCCCTCGGATATTCCGTGCTGGCCTACAACGCCCTGCTGGTCGGGCTCAACAAGCTGGAACTCAACGCCGAGGTGGTTGCCGCCGACCTGGACAACGCCTGGGAGGTGCTGGCCGAGCCCATCCAGACCGTCATGCGCCGCTTTGGCGTGGCCGGTGCCTACGAAGCGCTCAAGGAAGTCACGCGCGGCAAGCAGGTCACCGCAGCCGATCTGCATGGCCTCATCGAACGGCTGGACATTCCTGCCGACGTCAAGCAGCAATTGCTGGCGCTGACGCCCGCCAGCTACATTGGCAAGGCCAATGAGCTGGCCCGCCGGATCTGAATGCGCATCCAGCGCGGCTGAGCGGGGCCACCGCAGGCCGGTCTGAAAGCACCGCGCACAGGCCTCGCCATGTCAACCGGCAAAGTGCCGGTGGGCAGCCAGTGTGTTCTAATCCGGTTCGCGAGGGAAGGTCTGCAACGCCCCGTCCGAAAGCGCGAAGCGTTGGGGCGGATGCAGCGCACGGCGCCTTTTGACGGCAATAGCACCCCTGTTGCCGTCAAAAGCCAGCCAAGCGATGCACCGCCTGAACGCAGCCGTGCCGCGACATCGGTTTTGCAGACCTTCCCGAGAAATCGAAGGGGAGTATCCCTGACGGTGTTCGGATCTGGCCGCCTGACGGCCAGCTGCGCACCTGTTGCAGCATTCGTCATCACGGGCGTGCCATCGCTCCGGATGCTGCGCCATCGGCAGCCAGCCAATGGGGGAGAGACTTTCGAGTCGTTTTAACCAGAAACTCTCGAAGGTGTTCCATGGAACTCGCCCTGCCCTGGCAATTCGAGGTCGGCTCAATGATTGTGCTGACCCTCATCCTGATCGCAGACCTGCTGCTGATCATCAAGCGCCCCCACATCCCTTCCATGCGCGAAGCGACGCTGTGGGTCGTGTTCTACGTCTCGCTGGCGCTGATCTTCGCCGGCCTGATGTGGTACTTTGCCGGCAAGGAGTATGCGGGCCAGTTCGTCGCAGGCTGGCTGACCGAATATTCGCTGTCGATCGACAACTTGTTCGTTTTTGTGCTGCTGCTCAGCCAGTTCCGTGTGCCCCGCCAGTACCAGCAGGAGGTGCTGATGATCGGCATCATTCTGGCGCTGGTGCTGCGCGGCATCTTCATCCTGCTTGGCGCAGCGCTGATTCAGCACTTCAGCTGGATCTTCTACCTCTTCGGCGCCTTTCTGGTCTACACCGCCTACAAGCAGGCCTTTCCGGGCGGTGACGAATTCGAGGGTGTACAGGAGCCCGCCATCGTGCGCCTTGCGCGCAAGCACATGGAGATCTCGCCGGACTACGACGGCGCCAAGATCCGCACGGTGTTCAATGGTCGCAAGATGTGGACGCCCATGCTGATGGTCTTCATTGCCATCGGCTTTACCGACCTGCTCTTTGCCATCGACTCGATTCCGGCCATCTTCGGCATCACCCAGAGCCCCTTCATCGTCTTTACCGCCAACATCTTCGCGCTGATGGGGCTGCGCCAGCTGTACTTCCTGCTGGGTGGTCTGCTTGATCGCCTGAAGTACCTGCACTACGGCATTGCCTTCATCCTCGCATTCATCGGCGTGAAGCTGGTCTTCCACGCGATGTACCAGAACGAGCTGCCATTCATCAACGGTGGCGAGCCCATCACCTGGGCGCCGCACATCTCGACCTGGGCATCGCTGGTGGTAATCGTCACCTCGATGGTGATTGCCACCGTCGCCAGCTTGCTGAGCAAGGACAAGTCCGGGCATTGACGCCAGCTGCGTGGCATGAGAAGGCCCGCCAACCGGCGGGCCGCAGTCACTGGCCCAAGGGGCCGCAAGCGCAAGTGCCGTCAATTGCCTGTTGCCGGGCCCTCCAGGGACTGGCCACCGACCGTCAGGCCAGCGTCCGAAAGACTTTTCGCCTTCTTCTCGCCAACGCCCTTGACGCGCTCAATGAAGTCCTCCCAATCCGCAAACGCGGCCTTTTCGCGCTCCTCGATGATGCGCTCGGCCGTCGCCTCGCCGATGCCCTTGATCTGCGTAAGCTCTTGCGCGCTGGCCTGATTGGCGTCCACCGCAAGCGCCGCCGTCATTGAGGCCCACAGCAGCAAGAGGGCCGAAAGTTTTTTCAGCATTTCATGCTCCTTCAATGATTGGACAGGGCGCTCATCCTAGAATTGCCGCGCAGCCAATCAAGTTGGGATATTTCCTCTGACACCAGCTGTCACAAATTTGACATAATTTCTCCCTTTCGCCGTTTTCAGGCCATGCTTTCACTCTCGCGCTGGCCGCTGGCCGCACGCCGTGGCATCACCGGGGTGATGACCGACATCGATGACACCCTGACGGCCGATGGTGCCATTGCGCCTGCAGCGCTGTCGGCCCTGCGGGCGTTGCGTGCCGCCGGGCTGACGCTCATTGCCATCACCGGCCGGCCTGCGGGCTGGAGCGCCGCATTTGCCGCCGAATGGCCGCTCCACGCGCTGGTGGCGGAAAACGGTGCAGTCGCTTTCGTGCCCAGCAGCGAAGCAGTCGATGCGGCAGATCCACCCATCAGGAAGTACTACCAGCAGGATGCGGCCACGCGCGCGCGCAACCACCAGCGCATGCAGGCGGTTGTCGCCGACATCCAGCGCGCTATACCGCAAGCCCGGCTCGCCAGCGACAGCAACGGACGCGAATGCGACATCGCCTTTGACCACAGCGAGCATCACCATCTGGATGCAGCGGCCATTGCGCAGGTCGTGCAGCGCATGCGCCAGGCAGGCATGCAGGCAACGGTCAGCTCGATCCACATCAATGGCTGGTTCGGCACGCACGACAAATGGCTGGGCGCCAACTGGATCGTGCGCCAGCTGCTCGGGCGCGCCCTTGCGCAGGAACTGGCGCAGTGGGTGTACATCGGCGATTCCACCAATGACGAACGGATGTTCGAGCACTTCCCCAACAGCGTTGGCGTGGCCAACATCGCGCGGTTTGCGCCGCACATGCGGTATTTGCCGCGCTACGTCACGCGGCAGGCGCGCGGAGCGGGCTTTGCCGAGATGGCGCATGCCCTGCTTGCAGCACGCAAGACTGCCTGCAACGCATGAATCACGCAGACGCGCCCGAAGCACCACTGCAATCGCGCGCCATGCGCTTGGAGGATGTGCCACAGGTCGTGGCCATCGAGCAGGCCAGCCACAGCGACCCGTGGACCAGCGGCAATTTCATCGACTCCATCCAGACCGGCTGCTACATGCCCCTGCTGCTGCACGGCAATCGCATCGTCGCCTACCTTGTGGCCCTGGCAGGGGTCGAGGAAGCGCACCTGCTCAACGTCACCGTCCATCCCCAGCGGCGCGGCCAGGGCCTTGGCCGGCTGCTGCTGCACGCCCTTGACACCTGGGCACTGGGCCAGGGGGCCCGGCAGATCTGGCTGGAAGTGCGCCAGAGCAACCTCGCCGCCCAGCACCTCTACCGCCGCGCGGGCTATCTGGATGTTGCCGTGCGCAAGCATTACTATGCGCCGCCGCCGGGCGCGCAGCAGCGCGAACATGCGCTGGTCATGCGCAAGCCGCTGGACGCCGCGCCTCCTGGCTGACAGCCCCACAGCCCCCACTGGCCGCCAGCTGCGCGGCTTTGCCTACAATGGCATGCTGCCCGTCACTGCCGCCCATGAACGCCTCCACCTCCCTCCAACTCGACAGCCGTCGCATGGCCATGCTCAAGGCCATGGGGCTGGAGCCATGGTGGCAACCACCGGCGGCAGCACAGGGAGCAGCGGCTTCGCCATCGCCACAGGCCCTCCTCAGGCCCGATGCCGCCGCTGCGGAGCAGGCCGTCGTCCGCACGCCAGCCCCGCAGGCTGCGCCTGCTTCTGGCGCGCCCTCCCATACCGTTGCCCCAGCTCGCGCTGCGGCCGAATCGCCGCGGCCAGCAGCCACGCAACTGCCGGCCATGGAACAGTGGCACTGGTCGGACCCGGCACCGTTGGATTTGCCCGCGCCCGCCTCAATGCAGACCGCAGCTTCCAACGCGGTGCTGCCGCGCTGGTGGATTGTTGCCGATGACTGGCAGCTCGTTCCCGATGCCGCCGACGCGGCGCGCCAGCTGCTGATGAACATGCTGCGCGCCATGGGCCTGCCCGGGCGGGCGCAGGTCTGGCTCAGTCTGGTGCGTCCCGCCGACGCCGCCGAACCCGCTGCCGAGGCACCAACGGCCGAGGCCGAGGCGGCACGGCTTGGCGCGCACATCGTGCTCGTCATGGGCCGCCATGCCTGCCAGGCGTTGCTGGGCGAACGCGCCGGCCTGGCAACCCTGCGCCAGCAGACGCGGCAGCTGGGCTCAGCCGTCGTACAGGTCACCGACAGCCCGACCCGGCTGCTGCGCGCGCAGCACTCCAAGCAGCAGGTCTGGCAGGACCTCAAGCGTGCGCTGCGCGCCATGCACGGACTTGCCGAGGGCAATTAGCCAGCTTACTTGCCATGCCGACCATCTTCTCGCACATTGCCGTTCCGGTGGCCGCCAAGGTCGCTGCCGGGGCCCGCATTCCCGCCTCCATGCTGCTGCTGGGCATGCTCGCCTCGGTACTGCCGGACTTCGATGGCATCCCGCGCCAGTTCGGCATTCGCCTCGAAGGCCTCTGGGACCATCGTGGCCTGACTCATTCCATCGGCTTCGCGCTGGCCATCGGCTGCATCGGCGTCGGCTTTGCCAGGCGCTGGGGCATCGCATGGTGGAAGGCATGGCTGTGGATGTTCGTCTGTTGCTTTTCCCATCCGCTGCTGGATGCCTGCACCACCGGGCGTTATGGCGTGCCTCTGCTGTGGCCATTTGACGGCACGCGCTATCTCAGCCCTTGGCAATTCATCCTGATTTCGCCCGTGCGCGCTGACAGCTTCTTCTCCGCGCGGGGGCTGGCCGTGCTCAGGAACGAGGTATTCACGGTATGGCTGCCCCTTCTTGGCGGCGCCCTGCTGGTGCTACTGGGACGAAAGATGCGTTGATCGCCCCTTGGGAAGGCGATGCGTTGTAACAGACGTCATCAAATTCCTACGGACGGGTATCATTGCTGCCAATTACGCCATTTGAGGAACGCCTGCCTGCCATGTGCCAACTGCTTGGAATGAATGCCAAGAATCCGACTGATCTGACCTTCAGCTTTACCGGATTTGCGCAGCGCGCGGGCAGAACGGGCGACCATGTCGACGGCTGGGGCATTGCGTTTTTCGAAGACCATGGTGTGCGCCACTTCGTCGACCATCAAAGTGCCATCGCCTCGCCGGTGGCTGAGCTGATCCGCAACTACCCCATCAAGAGCACCAACGTCATTGCCCACATCCGCAAAGCGACGCAAGGTGTAGTCAACCTGCCCAACTGCCATCCGTTCGTGCGCGAGCTGTGGGGCAACTACTGGGTCTTTGCCCACAATGGTGACCTGAAGGACTTTGCCCCCCGGCTGCACAGCCATTTCCGTCCGGTGGGCACGACCGACAGCGAGCTGGCCTTCTGCTGGATCATGCAGGAGCTGTCCAAATCGCATGCCGGCGTGCCAAGCATCCGCGAAATGACGCTGACGCTGCGCGAGCTGGCCGCACGCATTGCGCGCCACGGCACGTTCAACTTCCTGCTCTCCAACGGCGACGCGCTGTGGGCCCATGCGACCACCCACCTGTGCTATACCGAGCGGGCCTGGCCGTTCTCCAAAGTCACGCTGAGCGACCAGGACCTGAGCATCGACTTTTCCCAGCGCAACAGCCGGGACGACCGCATGGCCCTCGTGGTGACGACACCGCTGACGCAGAACGAGCAGTGGACGCCATTTGCGCCGGGCGAGCTCAAGGTGTTCGTCGACGGTGTGCACCAGGACTTCTGAACCCAGCCACGCGCAATGACGCTGACCGAACTCAAATACATCATCGCCGTTGCGCGCGAGCGCCACTTCGGCCGCGCAGCCGAGGCCTGCTTCGTCTCGCAACCCACACTGTCGGTCGCGGTCAAAAAGCTTGAGGACGAGCTGGGCGTCAAGATCTTCGAGCGCAGCTCCGGCGAGGTCACCGTCACGCCGCTGGGAGAAAAGCTTGTCGAGCAGGCCCAGAATGTGCTGGACCAAGCGCATCTGCTCAAGGAGATTGCGCAGAGCAGTGCCGACCCGCTCAACGGCCCGCTGCGCCTGGGGGTGATCTACACCATCGGCCCGTACCTGCTACCGCAGCTGGTGCAGCAGGTCATCGCGCGCACGCCGCAGATGCCCCTGATGCTGCAGGAGAACTTCACGACCCGGCTGCTGGAAATGCTGCGCGTGGGCGAAATCGACTGCGCCATCCTCGCCGAGCCGTTTCCCGAGACAAACCTGGCTGTTGCGCCGCTGTACGACGAGCCGTTTCTGGCAGCCGTGCCTGCGCGCAGCCCGCTGGCACGCAAGGACAGCATTACCACCAGCGAGCTCAAGCAGCAGAACATGCTGCTGCTGGGCGCGGGCCACTGCTTTCGTGACCACGTGCTGCAGGTCTGCCCGGAGTTCGCACGCTTTTCGGACGGCGACGGCATTCAGAAGTCGTTTGAGGGCTCCTCGCTGGAGACCATCAAGCACATGGTGGCCGCAGGCATGGGTGTGACGCTGGTGCCCCGGCTGGCCGTGCCCGATGCACTGGCTCCGGGCGCATCCCCGCAGGTCGCCGCCAGCCAGCCGCCCGAGGCTGCCAACATCCGCTATCTACCCATTGAGGACGACGGCCGCCATGCCCCTCCGTCGCGCCGGGTCGTACTGGTGTGGCGCCGCAGCTTCACACGCTATGAAGCCATTGCCGCCCTGCGCAATGCCGTATTTGCCTGCGAACTGCCCGGCGTGATTCGACTGTAGCGTCAGCGACACCGCGCCTGCGCGCGCCAAAGCCACAGGCTATGGCGGAGATTGATGCAATCAACCGCCAGAAGGAAACCTCACAGCCGCATTGACTCTAACTGTTGGTATAAAGGTTGAAAACGCGCGGCGTGGCAGGCAGATAGTCCTGTGCGCGTGTACACCTGCAGTCATTTCACCAAGGAGTCCATCATGGCCAAAACCACTCGAACCACCAAATCCGCCAGCGCCAAGCACACGCTTGTCAGTGCACCAGCCATCAATATCGGTATCAACGAGAAGGACCGTGCCGCCATTGCCCAGGGTCTTGCGCGGCTGCTGGCCGATACCTACACGCTGTACCTGACTACCCACAACTTCCACTGGAACGTCACAGGGCCGATGTTCAACACGCTGCACAGCATGTTCATGGACCAGTACACCGAGCTGTGGAATGCCGTTGACCCAATTGCCGAACGCATCCGCTCGCTGGGCCACTACGCGCCCGGCTCGTATGCCGCGTACAGCCAGCTGACCTCGCTGGCGGACGTGCCCCAGCAACCGCCCGCCGCGCTGGAGATGGTGCGCATCCTCGTCGAGGGCCATGAGGCCGTGGCCCGCACAGCGCGCGAGCTCTTTCCGGTGGCCGACAAGGCCGGCGACGAGCCCACGGCCGACCTGCTCACGCAACGCTTGACGGTACACGAGCAAACGGCCTGGATGCTGCGCTCGCTGCTGGTCGAACAGTAATCTGCCCTATCCACACAAGGAGTTCATCGCATGCCCTATCAGAACGTACTTGAGACCATCGGCCGCACACCGCACATCCGCATCAACCGGCTGTTCGGCGCCGATGCCAACGTCTGGGTCAAGTCCGAGCGCACCAACCCGGGTGGATCGATCAAGGACCGCATCGCGCTGGCGATGGTCGAGGAGGCCGAGAGAAGCGGCCAGCTGCAGCCTGGCGGCACCATCATCGAGCCGACCTCGGGCAATACCGGGGTGGGCTTGGCCATGGTGGCTGCCGTCAAGGGCTACAAGCTGATTCTGGTCATGCCCGAGAGCATGTCGATCGAGCGCCGCCGCCTGTTCCTGGCCTATGGCGCCAGCTTCGATCTCACGCCCAAGGAAAAGGGCATGAAAGGCGCCATTGCCCGTGCCGAGGAACTGCGGGCGCAAACCCCTGGTGCCTGGATTGCCCAGCAGTTCGAAAATCCAGCCAACATCGCCGTGCACGAGCGCACCACCGCGCAGGAAATCCTGCAGGACTTTCCGGATGGGCTGGATGCCGTCATCACCGGCGTGGGCACTGGCGGCCACCTGACGGGCGTGGCCCGGGTGCTGAAGGCCAAGTGGCCGCAGCTGAAGGTTTTTGCCGTGGAGCCGACGGCGTCGCCAGTCATCTCCGGCGGACAGCCCGCACCACACCCCATCCAGGGCATCGGTGCAGGCTTTGTGCCCAAGAACCTGGATACAAGCCTGCTCGATGGCGTGATCCAGGTCGATGGCGAGGATGCCAAGGAGTACGCGCGCCGCAGCGCCCGCGAGGAAGGCCTGCTGGTGGGCATTTCCTCCGGCGCGACGCTGGCAGCGATCGCCCAGCAGCTGCCCAAACTGCCCGCAGGGGCGCGCGTGCTGGGCTTCAACTACGACACGGGCGAGCGCTACCTCTCGGTCGAAGGCTTCCTGCCCACGCCGTGACGGCCCGCACGGCCCAACGCAAAAGGCGCTTCTCCGAAGCGCCTTTTCTCTTTTCCGGGCCGGTACATCACGCCGCTGGCCCGTCAGCTTCCTGCCACTACTGCAGCTGACCGTGGCAATGCTTGTATTTCTTGCCACTGCCGCACGGGCAAGGGTCGTTGCGGCCCACGCGCGGCACCTGCGCAGCAGCGCTTGCCTGCGCCTCCTGTGCGCTTGCGGCAACACTCTGATCGATGGCGCGTTGCGCCACCGCCTCGGCCGAACTCTCGATCTGCTCGGCGGCCTGCTGAACCTGCGCCGGATCCTGGATCTTCACGCGCATGATGATACGGGTAACGTCGGCGCTGGCGTTGTTGATCATCAGGCGAAACAGCTCGAACGCCTCGCGCTTGTATTCCTGCTTGGGCTGCTTCTGCGCAAATCCGCGCAGGTGGATGCCCTGGCGCAGGTAATCGAGCGCACTGAGGTGATCCCGCCATGCAGAGTCGAAGGTCTGCAGCAGCACGACGCGCTCGAAATGACCGAACTGTGCCCGGCCAGCCAGGCGCACCTTGGTGTCATAGGCGGCATTGGCAGCAGCGAGCACCCGCTCGAGAATATCCTCGGCGGTGATGGCGTCGGAATCCTCGACGATCTTGCCCAGTTGCAGCGGCAGATCCCACTCTTTTTCCAGCTCCGCATCAAGTGCAGCGATATCCCACTGCTCTTCCATGGATTCAGGCGGAACATAACGGTGCACGAGATCCGTGAAGGTCGACTCACGCATCGCTGCAATGGTGTCGCTCACATCCTCGGCATCGAGGATTTCATTGCGTTGCGCGTAGATAACCTTGCGCTGCTCGTTGGCCACGTCGTCATAGTCGAGCAGCTGCTTGCGAATGTCGAAGTTGCGCGCCTCGACCTTGCGCTGCGCCGACTCGATGCTGCGCGTGACCATGCCAGCCTCAATGGCCTCGCCCTCGGGCATCTTGAGCCGCTCCATGATGGCACGCACGCGGTCGCCCGCGAAAATGCGCATCAGCGGATCGTCCAGGCTAAGGTAAAAGCGCGACGAACCGGGATCGCCCTGGCGACCTGCGCGGCCACGCAACTGGTTGTCGATGCGGCGCGACTCATGGCGCTCGGTGGCGATGATACGCAGACCGCCCAGCTCCTTGATGCGGGCGTTGTCAATCTTCCATTGCTCGCGCAAGGCTTCAATGCGGGCCTGGCGCTCGGCTTCGGACAGGCTCTCGTCGGCCTCGATGGCGGCGACTTCCTTCTCGATGTTGCCGCCCAGCACGATGTCAGTGCCGCGCCCTGCCATGTTGGTGGCAATGGTGATCATGCCTTCGCGGCCCGCCTGCGCAATGATGTCCGCCTCGCGCTCGTGCTGCTTGGCGTTGAGCACCTGATGCGGCAGCTTGGCCTCGTCGAGCAGGCGCGAGATGATTTCCGAATTCTCGATCGAGCTCGTGCCCACCAGCACCGGCTGACCACGTTCGTGACACTCCTTGATGTCGGCAATGGCTGCGGCGTACTTTTCCTTGGTCGTCTTGTAGACGCGGTCGAGCTGATCGACGCGCTGGCTCTTGCGGTTGGGCGGAATGATGACGGTTTCCAGCCCGTAGATTTCTTGGAACTCGTAAGCTTCCGTGTCGGCTGTGCCGGTCATGCCGGCCAGCTTCTTGTACATGCGGAAATAGTTCTGGAAGGTGATCGAGGCCATCGTGGTGTTCTCGGCCTGGATGGTCACGCCTTCCTTGGCCTCGACCGCCTGGTGTAGCCCCTCGCTCCAGCGGCGCCCCGCCATCAGGCGGCCGGTGAACTCGTCGACGATGATGACCTCACCGTTTTGCACCACGTAGTGCTCGTCACGGTTGTACAGCGTGTGGGCCCGCAGCGCCGCGTAGAGGTGGTGCACCAGCATGATGTTGCCGGGATCGTAGAGCGACGTGCCCTCGGCCAGCAGGCCTTTCTCGGCCAGGATGCGCTCGGCCGTTTCATACCCCTGGTCCGTCAGGTAAACCTGCCGGCTCTTTTCGTCGACGGTATAGTCGCCCGGCGAGATCACCCCCTCGCCCGTGCGCGGATCTGCCTCACCCTCCTGCCGCACCAGATTGGGCGCGATGGTGTTCATCACCTGGTAGATGTGCGTGTTGTCCTCGGCAGGGCCGCTGATGATCAGTGGCGTCCGGGCCTCGTCGATGAGGATGGAGTCCACCTCGTCAACGATGGCGAAGTTCAGCCCGCGCTGCACCCGGTCGCTGCGCTCGTAGACCATGTTGTCGCGCAGGTAGTCGAAACCATACTCGTTGTTGGTGCCGTAGGTGATGTCGGCACGGTAGGCGGCCTGCTTGACTTCCTTGGGCAGGCCGGAGAAATTCACGCCGACAGTCAGACCCAGGAAGTTGTAGAGCCGCCCCATCCACTCGGCGTCGCGCCGAGCCAGGTAGTCGTTGACGGTGACCACGTGCACACCTTCGCCCGTCAGCGCGTTGAGGTAAACCGGCAGCGTGGACGTCAGCGTCTTGCCCTCGCCCGTGCGCATCTCGGCGATCTTGCCCTCGTGCAGGGCCATGCCGCCAATGAGCTGCACGTCGAAGTGGCGCATCTTCATCACGCGCTTGGAGGCTTCGCGCACGACCGCGAACGCCTCGGGCAGCAGGCGGTCGAGCGATTCGCCATTGGCAACGCGCTGCTTGAACTCGGCAGTCTTGGCAGTCAACTGTTCGTCGGTGAGCTTTTCCAGCTCCGGCTCCATCGCATTGATGCGCTGCACCGTCTTGCGGTACTGTTTGAGCAGGCGGTCGTTGCGGCTGCCGAAAAGCTTGGTAAGGAAATTGGCCATGAAAAAAGTCGGCCGCCCACCGCCATGTCTAGGCGGCAGCGGTGTGTTGCAAGTAAAGAAATCCCAAACAGGTTGGCCGGCAATTGTTACAACTTGGTGTCATCAGCCAGCGCCGGCCGCCTTTGCGGGAGCCTGACGGCCCCGAAGGCAACATGCATTCTAGCGGCAGGCCATCCAACCGCGACAGCCAAGGCATTGGCAGATGGGGGGCCGATGGCGCAATTGCAAGCCGCGCTTGCGCTGTGCGACAACGCCTCTGCCGGTGAAACGTCTACTTCAGCCAGCCCTTGCTGCGGAAATACAGCATGGGGCCAACCGCGCTGGCCACCATCAGCGCCAGCGCAAACGGATAGCCCAAGCGCCAGTTCAGCTCGGGCATGAACTGGAAATTCATGCCATAGACGCTGGCCACCAGCGTCGGCGGCAGCAGCGCCACGCTGGCCACCGAGAACAGCTTGATGATCTTGCTCTGGTTGAGGTTGATGAAGCCGACCGTCGCATCCATCAGGAAGTTGATCTTGTCAAACAGAAACGCCGTGTGGTTGTCCAGCGACTCGATGTCGCGCAGGATCTGGCGCGCATCCTCGAACTGCTCGGCACTGAGCACCTTGCTGCGCATGAGAAAGCTCACCGCGCGGCGCGTTTCCATCACGTTGCGGCGCACCTTGCCGTTGAGATCCTCGTGACGCGCAATGCTGCCCAGCACCGCCGCCGCGTCGGAGTCGTTGACCTCGCCCGAGAGAATGCGCTGGCTGGCCGCATTCAGCTCGTCGTAAATGCCTTCGAGCGTATCGGCACAGTACTCGGCATCGGTATCGAGCAGGTTGAGCAGCACTTCCTTGCAGTCGGCAATCAGCCCCGGCACGCGCCGCGCGCGCAGGCGAAACAGGCGAAACACCGGCACGTCGTCCTCGCGGATGGAAAACAGCACGTTGTGGCTGCGCAGGCTGGCATTGCTGAGATTCATGATGAAGGCCACGCGCACGTAACGCGGGTCATCATCATCAATGAGAAAGTCGTTGCGGATATGCATCTCGCCGTTGTCTTCCTCATAGAAGCGCGCGGACTCCTCCAGGTCATCGTCCACCGCATCGTCCGGAATCAGCAGCGAGAAGTGCTGCTTGACCCAGAACTTCTCTTCCTCGGTGGGCGACTCCATGTCCACCCAGACCGGCTGAACCTGGGCCAGATCGTGCAGCGTCTCGATGTCCTTTTGCACCAGACGGCCGTTGACCAGAGTGAATACGTTGAGCATGGCGTGCTCCTTGCAAGATGACGGTTTGGGGAGAAACTGGTTTTCAAGGTGCTTTCAGCGCCATGGCCACGTTTCATGCGACGTCAACGTGTCAAGGGGCTGAAAGCTACCGACTCGGGTAGGTTTCCATGGTGTTCGTCACTCCAGAAAGTTCGGATTGTGTCGCGCCGCATGCACCATCCAAGTGCATGCGCGTCGGATTGTGCCCGATCTGCAGACCGGATTATCGCCCGACAAGGCGTTATCGCCAGCCATCCGCGTCGCACCGTTGGCTACTGTGCGTCAACCGGCGCCGGTGCCGGGCGCAGCCTCTCAATGTGCAACGGATGCTGGCGGAAACTCTCCAGCGCAGTGGCATCCTCGCCATGCACATGGCCGTGCGCATGGCCGTGCGCATGGCCCTGGTGCAGCAGCGTACTGACGCCAGTGACCAGCGCCATGCCAGCAAGCAACCATACCACCTGCATCGCGGTCTGCCGCGCAGACAGCTGCAGCTGTAGCTGCGGGATCAGATCCGCCAGGGCGACATAGATGAAGCTGCTGGCTGCCACGACAAGAAAGTACGGCAGCCAGGCACGGTCAAGAAACCCCAGCAGCAAGTAGCCGGACAATCCCCCAAGCATGGTCACGGCGCCAGCAATCGAGACCTTGACCAGGGCAATCCTGCGCCGATCTGCGGCCGAGCCCTTGCTGGCCACCATCAGCACGATCAGATCACCGATGTGGTGCGGCACCTCATGCGCCAACACCGACAGCGCGGCCAGAATACCAATGCGCCAGTCCACCAGGAAGGCCGAGGCGATCAATATCCCGTCGCCAAAGCAATGCACACTATCACCCGTCAGCACGGCCCACGCACCACTGCGCTGCGAGCCGTGATGATGATGGTGGTGCCCATGGGCAATATCGTGGTGCGCGTGACCATCTCCAGCATGGCCGTGCCGACCGACCGACTCAGGCAGGCCGTGCTCGTGGCCGTGGTGCCACAGCTCCGCCTTGTCCAGCAGGAAGAACACCACCAGACCGCCCAGCAATACCGGAAACAGCACGTGGCTATCGACCGTGCCTTCCATGGCTTCAGGCAGCAGATGGACAAAGGCGGTCGCCAGCAACGCGCCCGCGGCAAAGCTGAGCAAATGATGGGTTTGTATACGCGAATCAGCGCGGCCGAAGCCGACGCGAATCAACGTTGCGGCCACCCACACGCTGCCGACACCGGCAACCAAGGTCGCCAACACAATCAAAGCCAGTTTCATGATGGTCTCAGAGCGGCCGCACCACGGCGCGGCGCGCAAGGCACCGGCCCGCAAACGAGCCGATACGCATTGTCAGAAGTTAAAGAGGCAGAACATGTAATAATCGCATGTTCGTCAAGCACCTTGCGCGCAGCAGCCTGCCGGTGCTTGGCATTGCGGCTGTAGCTCAGTGGATAGAGTATTGGCCTCCGAAGCCAAGGGTCGTAGGTTCGATTCCTACCAGCCGCACCAGAATTTCCCTGCAAATCAAAAACTTACACAGTGACTTGATTGGCAGAGGCAAGCGATTTTACGCACGTTTTGGGCTTCCGATGTGCCAGGAATGTGCCGCAACTACTGCTTGCGCAATGCCCGCAACTGCGTCAGCAAAGCATCCCTGTCCAGTATCTCTGCCAGCACCTGTACGGACTGGCCCGGCACATGCAGCGCATAGGTTGGCACCCCGGTACGGCCCAGCGCCTGCAACTCGGCGGTGATGGCGGGATTTTGGCGCGTCCAGTCAGCGCGCAGCAGCCGCACATTGGCGGCTCCAAATGCCGCAAGCACCTGCGGATCGGACAGCGTGGTCATCTTGTTGTACTGGCAGGTGATGCACCAGCTTGCCGTGAAATCAACGAATACCGGCTGACCGCTGCGCAAAGCTTCGGCCTGTTGCTGTGCCGACCATGGCTGCCAGCTGCCCTGCTGCGCTTGCACCGCCTGAGCAGCAGGCGCTGGCGCCTGCGCGGCTTGCGCGAACTGCTGCGCCGCCCACGCGCCGATCAGCAGCGGCACCAGCACTGCCAGCAGCCAGACAAGCCGACCCGCAGCACTGCCGGTAGGGCGCCGGCTCCACAGCCACAGTGCGAATGCCACGGCCCACAGGGCGAACATCCATGCCACCATGCCGTTGATGCCTATCTGCTGCCCCAGCACCCACAGCAGCCAGGCTACAGTGGCAAACATCGGAAAGGCCATGGCGTTGCGGAATGTCTCCATCCACGCGCCCGGCCGGGGCAGCCGATTCAGCAGCGGCGGGAACCACACCAGCAGCATGAACGGCAGCGCCAGACCAAGCCCCAGCGCCACGAATACCGCCATGGCCGCGGCAGCAGGCAAAGTCAGCGTGGCGCCCAGCGCCGCACCCATGAACGGTCCGGTGCACGGTGACGCCACCAGCACCGCCAACACGCCGGTCGCAAACGATTGCCACAGTGGCGACTGCCGCGCGGGCGCCCCGCCCTGCAGTTGCGCCGGCAGCCACCAGCCGATGGCAAAGACACCCAGCAACGCCAGACCGATCAGCATGAACAGCAGCGCCAGTGCCGCCACAAACCAGGGCGACTGCAGCTGAAAGCCCCAGCCCAGCTGCATGCCTGCGGCACGCAATCCCAGCACCGCCGCGCCCAGCACGCCGAACGACAGCACCACTCCACCGCCGTAGGCCAGCGCCGCGCAATGCTGCGCCGCACGCGATCCGCCGTGGCGCGCCACCCCGAGCGCCTTGATCGCCAGCACGGGAAATACGCACGGCATCAAATTCAGCAACGCTCCACCCGCCAGTGCCAAGGCCAGCAAGCCCAGCCAGTGCCGCCAGGACCAGCCGGCCTGCGCGCCCTGCACTGAAGCGACGTTGACCTGGTTCTGCGCCAATGCGCGCAGCAGCTCGGGCGATGGCGCCACATCCTGAGCCACCTGCTCCCAGCCTGCAGTGACAGGAACGACCACGCGCCAGCCGCGCGGCCGGGCATCATCGTGCGTCAGCGGATCCCAGTTCCCACTCTCGCTGCGCGCAAGGCGGGTGATCACCAGTGCCAGCTTTTCCGGACTTGCCGCACGCTGAGCAGACAGCGGCAAGTCCGCCACCCAGTCTGCGCCATCCCATTGCTGCTGCCAGCCAGCCTGCGCGCGCGCGCCATGCTCAATGACGAAGGGCTGCTCGAAGAACACCTCCAGCTGCTCGCCCTGCAATACCGGCGGCAAGCCCCGCAGCCGCAGTCTCAGGCGCCCACCTTCAGCGGCCGCAAAGCTGCCTGCAGCGTCCAACACCACCGGTTGTGCGGCGCTGGCGCGCGCGAAGTCCTGCGCAAACAGGGAGGTTGAGCCCTGCAAGGGCACATCCAGCACGAAACTGCCCTGCTCCGGGATGCATTCGAGCTTGCATACCAGCCAAGTCGCCTCAAGACGCACCTGCAGCTGCTGCGGCTCGGTAGAGAACAGGCGCGCAGGCGCTGCCGCCGCTGGCTGCCAGTCTGGCGGCACGTGGACCGTCACGGGCAACAGCACGCGCTGCTCATAACCGTAGTTGGCCAGTTCGCCAATGCGCAGCTTCATCGGCACGGGCCAGGCGATGTCCTCGGCCTGCAGCCCGGGCGGAAGCTGCCAATGCAACTCGGTGGCCATGCCGGAATCACCGGGGTTGCGCCAATAGGTGTGCCAGCCTGGCGCATGCTCAAACAGCAGGCCCAGCTGAAAGGACTGCCCCGCCACAACGCCCTGAGGAGCATGGGCCACCAGCTCCGCGCGCACCCGTGGGGTGACGACAACCGCCCCATCCAACGCCTCCCCCGCGGCAGGGCCCGATCCTGCTGATGCCAGCAGCGCAGTGGCACCGGCAGGCGCTGCGCCCCAAAGAAGGGCGCTCCACAGCAGCAGCCATACCGCCCATGTGGCGGCCCACCGCCTGCAGCGGCCTGCCTGATCTATCCCTGCCAGATGTTTCACCGCGCTCACTTCCAAAGTTGCCAACCGGTCATTATCCGAGAACCTGCGCATGATCGATTCCTGCGCCCCGCGGGCCGGCCGATCACACAGCAAGCAGCGCGCAAGCCGCGTCAGTTGCAACGCTGCACATACAAAGGAGTTTCTGAGACGCCAAATGGCCGCAGGTTCCGCATAATGCGGCCATGTCACATTTCGAGCCTGCTTCGCCGCCCCTGCCCCCTTCGCAAGACGCAGAGCCTGCCTTCTGGCCCCACCACCGCTGGGCCGATCTGGGCACGCGTGACTTCCAGCTGCGCCAGGGCACGCAGTTGCTCAGGCGCACGGTGGCCGTGCTGCCGCTGGGGGCGACCGAGCAGCACGGCCCCCACCTGCCGCTGATGGTAGACAGCGCGATCACCGATGGCATCGTCGCGTGTGCGCTGCAACGGCTGCAGGCGATGCCACAGGCGGAGCGCCCGCCGGCACTGTTCTTGCCCCTGCAACCCGTGGGTTACAGCCCCGAACATGCCAGCTTCCCAGGCACGCTGACGCTGTCTGCCAACACCGTGCTGGCGCTGTGGCGCGACATCGGCGCAAGCGTGGCCGCTGCTGGCGTGCGGCGCCTGCTGCTGTTCAACAGCCACGGCGGCCATGTCGCGCCAATGGACATGGTTGCCCGCGAGCTGCGCCGTGCACACGGCCTGCTGGTCTACAGCTGCCACTGGTTCAACCTGCCGCGCGGCGATGCGCCAGCGCTGCAGACCAGCGCGTGGGAGCAACGCTTTGGCGTGCACGCCGGCGAGGAGGAAACCGCCATCCTGCTGCACTTGCATCCGGAACTGGTCGACATGCAACAGGCGGCGCACTTTCGCTCCAACAGTGAAACGCGCGCGCGCGCGTACCCTGTGGCCGGCAACGGGCGCAGCGCCAAGCTGGGCTGGATGATGGAGGACTACAACGCCTGCGGCGCCGCCGGCAACGCCGCAGCAGCAACGCCCGAGAAGGGCCAGGCGCTGGTCGACAACGCGGCCCGGCAATTGCTGGCCTTGCTGCAGGAGATCAGTACCCTGCCCCTGCCTGGCCAGCCCGAATGACCGCGCCGATCGCTTTTGTTCCCGCCTCTCCTCTTGAAATTTACCGCAGCGCAGCTACGTGATTGGCAACGGGGTGCAATTCACAAGGAATTGCGCCACTGGTTGATAAGCCATAACACGCTTGTTCAAGAAGGAGGATGGAAGATGAGTGCATTGACCAGTTACCGCACCAGCAATCTGTTCGACGAATTGTTCAGAGACATTTCCCCGGGCTTCTTCGTGCGGCCCCTGCATGGCGATCCGCTGCCTGCGCAGATCAAGATTGACGTGCAGGAAAACGAAACCAGCTACACCATCCAGGCTGAGATTCCTGGCGTGAAGAAGGAGGACATCAACGTCTCCATCGACGGTGCAGTGGTGACGCTGCGTGCAGAAATCAAGCAGCAGGACGTGCAGACCAAGGATGAACGCGTGCTGCGCACCGAGCGCTACTACGGCGCCGTCTCGCGCACCATCCAGCTGCCTGCCGAGATCGACTCGGAAACGGCAAAAGCCAAGTACGAAAACGGCATTCTGACGCTGACGCTGCCCAAGAAGGCTGCCACCAACGCACAGCGCCTGACCATCGAATGATGGCCCATGGCCACACCGCAAGGCGTGGCCATGCCAGCGTCCGCTACAGCGGTAGGACACATGTTGCCTACCGCTTTTTTTCTATGGGCAAACCGCTTGCCTGCCAGCGCTCGATACCCCCGTCCAGCAGGGCGATACGGCTAAAGCCGCGCTGCTGCAGTAGCTCGGCCGCCTGCAGCGCCCGCCGCCCACTCTGGCAATACAGCAGCAAGGGCCGCTGGCCCTCGGGGGGCAACACGTCGTCCCCGCCGCCTTGCCGCAGCTGCGACAGCGGCAGCAGCTGCGCACCGGCAATGGCGCCCAGCGCGAATTCATGCGGCTCGCGCACGTCCAGCACCTGCATCGGTGCCGGCTCGCCGGATTCGGCGGCTTGCACCAGCTGCTGCTGCAGCGCCTGCGCGCTGACCTGCGCAAATGCGGCCATGGCCGCGGGCACGCCGCACAGCGCCTGATAGTCCGGCGCCAGCGCCGTCACAGGCAAGCGCGCCGGATCGGGCGACAACCGCATTTCCTGCCATCGCATGGCCAGCGCATCCAGCAGCAGCAAGCGGCCGAGCAGCAGCTCGCCCATACCGGTTGCGAGCTTGATGGCTTCATTGGCCATGACGCAGCCAATCAGGCCCGGCACCACACCCAGCACCCCCGCCTCGGCGCAAGATGGCACCTCGCCCGGTTCGGGCGGCTCCGGAAAAAGATCGCGGTAGGTCGGACCCTGTCCGGCCCAGAACACGCTGACCTGGCCCTCGAACTGCAGGATACTGCCCCACACACAGGGCTTGCGCAGGACCTCGGCAGCGTCGCTGACTAGGTAGCGCGTGGCGAAGTTGTCACTGCCATCAATCACCAGATCGTATTCCTGCAGCAGCGGCAAGGCATTGGTCGCATCCAGCCGCAGCCGGTGTTCCACGACCTGCATGTGCGGGTTGAGGTCGTGCAGACGCTGCGCCGCCGAAGCCGTCTTGGGCTGCCCCAGCGTGGTCTGGCCATGCAGGACCTGGCGCTGCAGGTTCGACAGCTCAACCACATCGTCATCGACGATGCCGATCGTGCCCACGCCGGCGGCAGCCAGATACGGCAGCACCGCACTGCCCAGCCCGCCGGCACCGATGACCAGCATGCGTGCATTCTTCAGCCGCAGCTGCGCCTCCATGCCAAAGCCACGCAGGCCAAGATGGCGGGCAAAGCGCGCCAGTTCCGCATCGCTGAGCGCACCGTGCGCCTGCGCCAACGCTGGAGGACGCGGCGTCATAGGTAGGCCCGCCCTTCCAGCGACGATGAGGCCAGTGCATCGCGGCGCTTGGGCACACGCCCGCCCAGTGCCGCCAGCCGACCGGCAATGACCGCATGGCGGAAACTCTCGGCCATCACGACCGGATGCTGCGCACGGTTGACTGCCGTCGCCAGCAACACGGCGGAGCAGCCCAGCTCCATCGCCAGCGCCGCATCGGACGCCGTGCCCAGCCCGGCATCCAGCACGATCGGCACACTGGCGCGGGCAACGATGGTGGCGATATTGTGCGGATTGAGCACGCCCAGCCCCGTGCCGATGGGCGCGCCCAGCGGCATCACGGCAGCCACACCGGCGTCTTCCAGCTGGCGTGCGACCACCGGATCGTCGTTGGTGTAGGCCATCACGATAAAGCCCTGCTTGACCAGTTCGCGCGCCGCCTCCAGCGTCTGCACCACATCCGGCAGCAGCGTCTTCTCATCGGCGATGACTTCGAGCTTGATCCAGTTGGTCTCCAGCGCCTCTCGCGCCAACTGCGCCGTGGTAATGGCTTCGCGAGCCGAGAAACAGGCGGCAGTGTTGGGCAGCACCTGCAGGCCCAGCTTCTCGATGAGCTGGTAGACCGCTGCGCCATCGCCACGCGGGTCAAGCCGACGCAGCGCCACAGTGGTCATTTCCGTGCCGGACGCCACCAGCGCCTGCTCCAGCAACGCCAGATCGGTGGCGCCGCCAGTGCCAGTTATCAGGCGGGATTGGAATGTACGGCCCGCAATCACCAGCGGCTGGTCGATGCTCTGGGCATTCTGATAGTTGGACATGGACGAAAAACAAAGGGCAGAAGAGTTGGGAAAAGATGGTCGTCGCGCCAGCGCAGGACGGTTAGCCACCCTGCTTGGCCGTGACGACTTCGATGCGCTGTCCGGCAGCGACGGGCGTGCCTTGCCACTGCACGCGTGGCACCACCACACCGTTCACTGCCACGGCTACTCCCAAACGCGCACCGGAGGCGCAGCTGCCGTCGCTGCGCAAGGGCTTGCCCAGCAGTTCGGCCACCAGTGCCAGTACATCGGGGGCGCTGGTGACATACGGCTGGCCGTTGAGTTGAATGGAACTGGGCGATGCGGTCAGGGTCATGATCGATGCAATGCGCGGTGACCGGCAGCCCCGCGCAGGGGCTGCGCATGCAAGGCCTTGGCAGGTCCCTTGATGCCGCATGACTTCCTACGCCGGGATAACCGGATCAGGTTCAACGGTCGGCAGCAGGCACTGCCCTCTCAGCCGGTCTGACCGGCTCCCGTGCAACAAGAATCAGGCCGGTGCCCTGTGAAAACCTCTCCGGCCCCCGCCTGCTCTCTAGAATAGGCACTGAGTCTACACCAGCGCCCATGCCATGATGCCCCCCTGCCCTTCCCGACCCGACCTGCTTGCGCATGCGCGGCTGTATCTGTGCACCGACAGCCTTGGGTTGACCGAACACGCCTTCGGCGACTTCTGCGCGCAGCTGTTCGAAGCTGGCGTGGACATCATCCAGCTGCGCGACAAGCGCATGGAAGCGGCGCAGGAGCTGCAGTACTTTGCCGCGCTGCGTGAGGCCGCCCGTCGCACCGGCAGCCTGTTTGCCGCCAATGACCGCGCCGACATTGCGCAGCTGGCCGAAACCGACATTCTCCATCTCGGCCAGGGAGACCTTCCGCTCGCCAGCGCGCGCGGTCTGGTCGGGCCGCAGGTGCTGCTGGGCCAGTCCACCCACAGCGGCGCGCAGGCGCGCGCCGCCATGGCCAGTGAGGCTGACTATTTCTGCATCGGCCCGGTCTGGCCCACTCCCACCAAGCCTGGCCGCGCCGCAGTCGGCCTGGATGCAGTGGCGGACGTGGCACACGCGTGTCAGGCAAGCGGCTGCACCAAACCGTGGTTCGCCATCGGCGATGTAACGCTGGAAAAACTGCCCCAGCTGCTGGCAGCGGGCGCGCGCAGAGTGGTGGTGGTACGCGCCATCACGCAAGCGATGGATCCGCCCGCAGCGGCTGCCGCATTGAAGGCGGCGCTGCAGCAGGTCGCCTAAATACCTGTTCAGCAGGAATCATCCTCGATCGCCGCGCGCAACTCCAGTAGCTGCTGCGCCAGCGCATCGGCCTGCGCATGCATGTCGGCGCGGGGGATGGTACCGACGCTGACGTGATCGAACCAGATGTGCATGGCCTCCACCGGCGTGCCCCAGTCACCTGCAGCCACACGGATGACCGCAGCGAGGCTGTCCTCATGGATCTCGCCCAGGACCTCCTCGTCACAGGTGACCCTGCCGCGGAACTGGCCGCTTTCAGGCTCGGTGATTTGCAGTGTTGGAACGGCCATGGCCTTTTCAATGCCTGAGAGGATGAAGGTCTGATTTTAGTGGGCAGGCTGCGCCCGTGCGGATCGGTGATGCAGCATACCCGCAGCATGGCCGATGCGCAGCGCGCCAGGGGCGATTACACTGCGCCGCTGACACTTGCAGGAACCCAGCCAGCCCTTTGCCTGCACTGCGCGCCGCGCCACTCTTGGCATGGACAATGCGCACAGCATGGCGTATGAGAAGCACTTGAGCGGATTCCCTCGACCATTTCCCCCACAACCCAAATCCATGCAAGCCTTTCTGATCAAGCGCCTGGTGACACTGCTGCTGTCGCTGCTGGGCGCCTCGGCACTGGTCATGCTGGTGCTCGAAATACTGCCAGGCAATGCCGCCCAGGTGATGCTCGGGCCAGATGCCTCCCCCGAGGCCATCGCCGCACTGACCA
This sequence comes from Lampropedia cohaerens, assembly GCF_001005215.1. Lineage (GTDB taxonomy): Bacteria > Pseudomonadota > Gammaproteobacteria > Burkholderiales > Burkholderiaceae_C > Lampropedia > Lampropedia cohaerens. The sequence continues at coordinate 58,277 of NZ_LBNQ01000009.1, read as the reverse complement.
GCCAGCTGGGGCTGGATACGCCAGCCTGGCAGCGCTACCTGCTGTGGCTGGCAGGACTGCTGCGCGGCGACATGGGCCAGAGCTATGTCTACGACGTGCCAGCATCCTCGCTGATCGGCGAGAGCCTGCAGCTGACCCTGCCGCTGGCACTACTGGCGATCGCTCTGACAGTGGCCATCGCACTGGCTGCCGGGATCTATGCGGCATCGCACCACAACCGTCCGGGAGACTACGTGACCATGGGCCTGACGCAGCTGGGCATGGCAGTGCCCAACTTCTGGTTTGCCATCGTGCTGGTGCTGGTCTTTGCTGTGCAGCTGCGCTGGTTCTCCTCGGGCGGCTTTCCCGGCTGGCAGGCGGAATACGGTGGCGGCCTCTGGCCCGGCCTCAAGGCCCTGCTGCTGCCGGCGCTGGCGCTGGCGGTGGTGCAGGCGGCCATGCTGGCACGCATCACGCGCTCGTCAATTCTGGAAGTACTGCAGGAAGACTATGTGCGCACTGCGCGCGCCAAGGGGCTGTCGCGCCGTCAGGCGCTGCTGCGCCACGCGCTGCGCAACGCACTGATTCCGGTAGTGACGATCGCCGGTCTGCAGTTTGCCAACCTGATTGCCAGCGCCATTGTGGTCGAGAACGTCTTCCAACTGCCCGGCATCGGCCGGCTGATCCTGCGCTCGATCGAGAACCGCGATCTGATCGTGGTGCGCAACTGCGTGCTGCTGCTGGCTGCCATGGTCATCGTGGTGAATTTCTTCGTCGATCTACTGTATGCGTGGCTGGATCCGCGCGTGAAATTCTCTGCAGTGAAGGCGGGAACGGAGGCGGCGTCATGAGTGGCGCAACGTCCCGCCATGCACTGGCTGCGCACACCAGCGCTGCCGGCACGCCCCCTCGGCGGCAGCCCGCCCTGCTTGTGGGCGCGCTGCTGACCGGCCTGCTGCTGGCCACCGCCTTGCTCTCGCTGGTATGGACGCCACACCCGCCCGCACAGCAGTTCGTGCGTGCGCGGCTGGCACCGCCCAGTGCCAACCATTGGCTGGGCACCGATGCCTACGGGCATGACGTGCTGTCGCAGCTGATGGTCGGCGCGCAGAGTGCCGTGCTGGTGGGCGTGGTGGCCGTGGCCATCGGCATGGTGTTTGGCGTGCTGCTGGGCTTGCTGGCGGCTGCGCGCAAGGGTTGGGTGGAGGAGCTCATCATGCGGGCGGCGGACCTGACATTTGCCTTTCCCGCCATCCTCATGGCCATCATGCTGCGCGCCGTCTACGGCTCGGGTGTGGTGATCTCGATCGTGGCCATTGGCATTGCCAGCATTCCGGTATTTGCCCGCATCACACGGGCGACTGCCAATGCCCTGTGGCAGCGCGATTTCGTCACGGCCGCAAGGGCTTGCGGGCGCGGGCCGTGGGCGATCACGCGCGAGCACATCCTGCCCAATCTGATGCCCATACTGATTGTGCAGGCCACCATCCAATTTGCCATCGCAATCCTGGCCGAGGCAGCGCTGTCCTATCTCGGGCTGGGCACGCAGTATCCGACCCCGTCATGGGGCCGGATGCTCAGCGAGGCGCAGTCGCTGCTGGCCATGGCGCCGCTGCTGGCGCTGTTTCCCGGGCTGGCGATCGCGCTGTCGGTATTCGGGTTGAATCTGCTGGGCGACGGCCTGCGTGACAGGCTTGACCCCAAGCTGCGGGAGATCCGGACATGAGTGATACCACCGCGCTGCTGCGCGTGCAGGGCCTGCACGTCAACGTACACGGCCGCAGCATCCTGCAGGATGTCAACTTTGCCGTCCATGCCGGGCAGACGCTGGGGATCGTCGGCGAGTCCGGCAGTGGCAAGTCGATGACGGCGATGGCGCTGATGGGTCTGTTGCCCAATGGCGCGAGGCTGCAGGGCAGCATTTGCCTGCAGGGGCAGGAGTTGGCCGCGCAAACCGAAAAACAGTGGCTGGCCGTGCGGGGTGACCGCATCGCCATGGTGTTCCAGGAACCCATGACCGCGCTCAACCCGGTGCATACCATCGGTGCGCAGGTGGCCGAACCGCTACGCCTGCATCGCGGCATGCGCCGCCGCGACGCACTGGCACGCGCTGCACAGCTGCTTGAGCGCGTCGGCATTGCCCGCGCGCGCGAGCGGCTGGGCGCCTATCCGCACGAATTCTCCGGCGGCCAGCGCCAGCGCATCACCATTGCCATGGCATTGGCCTGCGAGCCGGCCCTGCTGATTGCCGATGAGCCGACGACCGCGCTGGACGTGATCGTGCAGCAGCACATTCTCGACCTGCTTGATGTACTGGTGCGCGAGCAGCAGATGGGACTGGTGCTGATCTCGCACGATCTTGCAGTGATCTCCAGCTACAGCGACCACGTTGCGGTAATGACCCAGGGGCGCATCGTCGAGCAGGGTGCCACGGACGCGGTGTTCACGGCGCCGCAGCATGCGTATACCCAGGAACTGCTGGCCTCGCGCAAGCGCCTGATGGCCTTTGCCGAGCCACAACAGGCGCCGTCTGATGCCACAGACGGCGCGGGAGCTACCCCATGAGCGCCCCCACGCCACCGCGCGCCACGCTGCTGGATGTGCAGCACGTCTCGCACCGCTATCGGCTGCCGCGTCCTGGGCTGCTGGCGCCCCGGCCCAGCGTCAAGGTGCTGCACGACATCTGCTTTTCCATCTGGCCCGGCCAGAGTGTCGGCATCGTCGGGGAGTCCGGCGCGGGCAAATCCACGCTGGCGCGATTGATCATGGCCTTGGAGACTCCCACCAGCGGACGCGTGCGCCTGCTCGGACGCGACCTGCATGCCATGCCTGCCGCGCAGTTGCGGCTGGCGCGCGCTGACTTCCAAATGGTATTTCAGGACCCGTACAGCTCTCTGGATCCGCGCCAGCGCATCTGGCGCATCGTCACCGAGCCGTTGCGCGCATTGGGCCAGCGCGACCATGCGCTGCTGCAGCACAAGGCGGCTGAGATGCTTGAGCGCGTCGGACTGCAGGCGCGTGACCTGCAGCGCTACCCGCACGAGTTCTCCGGCGGGCAGCGCCAGCGCATCGCCATCGCGCGCGCGCTGATCACGCGGCCGCGCCTGATCGTTGCCGACGAGCCCGTCTCCGCGCTGGACGTCACCATCCAGACCCAGGTGCTGGACCTGATGCTGGAACTCAAGCAAACCGTCGGCGTTTCCTTCCTGCTCATCAGCCATGACGTGGCCGTCATCCATCACCTTTGCGAGGAGCTGCTGGTCATGCACCGTGGCCGCATCGTCGAGCGCGGCAGCCCCGCGCAGGTCGTGCAGGCGCCTCGCCACCCCTACACCAAGGCGCTGATCGCCGCCATGCCGCGCATTGGCCAGGGCCGCCGTCACGCCACTACTGCAGAACACGACGATGACCTCATCTGAAACCCTTGCGCCGCTCGGCGACGACCTGTTTGCCCGCGCCGGTCTGGAGCAGCAGCTGCAAATCGGCCCCCAGGCCTGGCTGCTGCGCGGCCTGGCGCTGGCGCACGAGGCCGAGCTGCTGGCTGACCTCGCCACAGTGCTGCAGCAGGCGCCGCTGCGCCACATGGTCACCCGCGGCGGCCGCCGCATGTCGGTGCAGACCAGCAGCTGCGGCGCCTGGGGCTGGACTTCCTCGCCCAATGGCTATGCCTACAGCGCCGTGGACCCGCAATCGGGCCTGCCCTGGCCGGCCATGCCCGATAGCATGCGACAACTGGGCACCATGGCCGCGCAGGCCGCAGGCTTTGCCGGCTTCGCACCCGACTCCTGCCTGATCAACCAGTATCTGCCCGAGAGCAAAATGGGCCTGCATCAGGACCGCGACGAGAGCGATTTCACACAGCCCATCGTCTCTGTCTCGCTGGGCATGTCGGCGCTGTTCATGTGGGGCGGCTTGGCGCGCAGCGACAAGGTGCAAACGGTGCACCTGCACCACGGTGACGTGGTGGTCTGGGGCGGGCAGGACCGGCTGCGCTTTCACGGCGTGCGCCGCCTGCTGGGTCCGGCCCATCCACAGCTGGGCCCGCGCCGCATCAATCTGACACTGCGTCGTGCACGCGGCTGAGAAGCGCTGCGGCACTTCGCTGCAGCGCTTCCCGTACGCTACTTCCACATTCCGTCTCGGTTGCCTCTATGTCCGCCCTGCTGGTTTCCCTCTGGCCGCTGTTTGCATTGATCGTGCTTGGCTACGTGCTCAGGCGCATCGACTTCCCAGGTGATGCATTTTGGTCCGGTGCGGAGCGGCTCAACTACTACATTCTCTTTCCCGCGCTGCTGTTTTCCAGCCTCTCCACGGCGACGCTCAACAGCCCGGCGCTGCCGCGCCTGGCTGCCGCCATTGCGGCCGTGCTTGCGGTCGGCTGGCTGGCGTTGCTGGTAACGCGACGGCTGCGCAATTGGCCCGCCGGGCGCTTTGGCGCACTCACGCAGGGCCTGCTGCGCTTTAACACCTACCTCGGACTTGCCACCGTCAGCAGCCTGTATGGCAACGAGGGCCTGGCCGTTGCGGCATTGCTGCTGGCCGTGAAAGTGCCTGCCATCAACGTACTGTCGGTGTGGGCGCTGTCAGCAAGCTCTGGGCGTGATCTGCGCACCATGCTCGCGCCGGTCATCAAAAATCCGCTCATCCTCTCGTGCCTAATCGGCGCCGCGGCCAATTTCATGGGGCTGCGCCCGACGCTGGGACTGGATCAACTGTTGAAGATGATGGCCGCCACCAGCCTGCCGCTGGGCCTGCTGTGCGTGGGCGCGGCATTGCGTGTGCGCGAAATGGGCGGCGCGCTGGCCCCCCTGGGCTGGAACACGACCCTGCGTCTGCTACTCATGCCCACAGTGGCGCTGTTCATCGCCACGCTGCTGCACCTTCCCACGCTGGAGACGCAAGTGCTGGTGCTGTTCTTTGCGCTGCCCACCGCCCCCAGCGCCTATGTGCTGACGCGCCAGCTCGGTGGCGAGGGCCAGCTCATGGCCGCACTGATCACGGTGCAGACGCTGGCAGCGGCCATCACCCTGCCGCTGATGCTCGCCCTGCTGCTGGGTGGCTGAAATCCTGCGTCGGATGGATCAGTCCTCGGCCAGCGGCGTCGCAAGCCCGAGCTCCCGGGCCAGCCACGACTGGAATACGCCAATGGCATGGGTGCGTCGACTGGCACGCGAATAAGTCAGGTGGTGGCCCGCGTAAAAGATGTCCCGCTCCACGCCCGCCAGCGGCCTGACCAGCCGCCCGCTGGCCAGTTCCCGCTCGGCCAGCAGGGTTGACTCCAGCGCCACCCCCAGGCCATCGACGGCGGCTGCGATAGCCATGAAGCTGCGGTCAAAGCGCGCGCCCTTGAGCACCGGCGGTGGCAGACCCTGCTCGGCAAACCAGCCGGCCCAGCGAATCTGTTTGACATCGCTCTGAATCAGCGGCATGTCGTACAGATCGCTGATGCGCCGGATGCGGCCGGCCAGCGCCGGTGCGCACATCGGCGTGATGAGCTCCTGCGCCAGGGGAATCACCACCTGTGCGTCCGAGCGTGGCTTGCCATAAACGATGTCCAAGTCAAACTCGTTGTACTCAAAACGCACGTAGTCGGTGTTCGCTGCCAGACGCAAGTCGATCTGGGGATGACTCTGGAGAAAGTCTCGCAGGCGCGGCAGCAGCCACTGGGCGGCAAAGCTTGGCGCGGAGTGCAGACGCAAGATGGTGGGCCCCTTGGTGGCGACCTGATCAATGCCCTGGCGCAGTTCGTCAAGCGCGCGGGAGACATGGCCGTACAGCGTCTCGCCGGCAGGGGTGAGCGTGATCGAGCGCGTCGTGCGCTTGAACAGCGACGTGCCCAGACTGTCTTCCAGCCGCCGGATTGCATGACTGACCGCACTGGGCGAGAGAAACAGCTCGCTGGCCGCCGCCCTGAACGAGCCGGTGCGCGCTGCTGCCTCGAAAGTGCGCAGAACGGAAATAGGGAAAGTCCGGATCATTGGTGATATCTACTCATTAATGCATGCAATTATCCCGTTTGTTATCCGGAAGAATAATTCATAGCATTCATCGATCAACGAAATCGGTGACGCATGTGCGTAACGCCGCCAGGCCGTTGCAGCCAGCAGCCGGTGCCCCGCCCCTTGCGGGCGAACCATTGGAGACAAACAGCATGTTGCTCAAGGACAGAATTGCAGTGATTTCCGGCGCGGCCAGCCCCCGCGGCATCGGTCTGGCAACCGCCAGAACATTCGCAGCGCACGGCGCGAAGGTCGTGATCCTGGATCTGGATGCGCAAGCGGCACACACGGCTGCTGCCAGCCTGGAAGGCGCAGGCCACCTCGGGCTGGCCTGCGACGTGACCGACAAGTCCGCCTGCGAACAGGCCGCCGCACAGGTGTTGCAGCACTATCAGCGCATCGACGTGCTGGTCAACAATGCCGGCGTGACGCAGCCGGTCAAGATCATGGAAATCGACCCCGCCAGTTGGGACCGCATCATGGACGTCAACCTGCGCGGCGTGCTGTACCTGAGCCAGGCTTTCATTCCGACGTTCCGCGCGCAGCGCAGTGGCGCCATCGCCTGCATGTCTTCGGTGTCGGCGCAGCGCGGCGGGGGCATTTTCGGCGGGCCGCACTATTCGGCCGCCAAGGCCGGCGTGCTGGGGCTGGCCAAGGCCATGGCGCGCGAGCTGGGGCCGGACAACGTGCGCGTCAACTGCGTCACGCCGGGCCTTATCCAGACCGACATCACGGGCGACAAGCTCACGCCACAGCTGCGTGGCGAGATCCTCAAGGGCATTCCGCTGGCACGCCTGGGTCAGGCGCAGGACGTGGCCAACGCCTACCTCTTTCTGGCCTCGGACCTTTCGTCCTACATCACTGGCGCTGTCATCGATGTCAACGGCGGCATGCTGATCCATGGCTGAAGCAACTGCAAAGGACCATCGCATGACAACCACCACATCCGCCGACAAGCTGGCGCAGCTGCGCGCTGCAGCCTATCGCATCCGCCGCTATGCGCTGCGCATGGGCGAAGTACAGGGCCAGGGCTACATCGGCCAGGCACTGGGTCTGGCCGACATGCTCGCCGTCGCCTATCGCCACGCACTGCGCTACGACCCCACCAATCCGCAGTGGGAACAGCGCGACCGCTTCCTGCTCTCGCACGGCCACTACGCCATTGCCCTCTACGCAGCGCTGCTGGAAGCGGGCATCATCGCGCAGGAAGAACTGGAGAGCTACGGCAGCGACGACAGCCGCCTGCCCATGTCCGGCATGGCCTGCTACACGCCGGGAATGGAGATCTCCGGCGGATCGCTGGGCCAGGGTCTGGCAATTGCCGTGGGCACCGCCCTGGGCCTGCGCCACAAGGGCAATCCGGCATTCGTCTACAACTCGATGTCCGATGGCGAACTTGACGAAGGTGCCGTCTGGGAGGCCGCGCTGTCGGCTGCGCACCATCAGCTGGGCAACCTGATCTGCCTGGTCGACATCAACAACCAGCAGGCCGATGGCCCTTCCAGCCAGGTGCTGGGATTTGAGCCGCTGCAGGACAAGTGGGCCGCATTCGGCTGGCACGTACAGCGCGTCGATGGCAACGACCTGTCCGCACTGGTGCAGGCCTTCGACAGTGCCCGCCAGCATGCTGCGCCGCAGCCGCGCGTGATCCTGCTCGACACGCTGATGGGCAAGGGCGTGCCGTTTCTCGAACAGCGCGAGAAGAACCATTTCATCCGCGTCGAGGAAGCCGAATGGCAACAGGCCATCGCCATTCTCGATGCTGCCTACCAGCAAGGAGAGCCCGCATGAACCAGAGCGCATCCACTTCCGTCAAGCCGCGGCTGAAGACGTCGGCCATGATCGCCTCCATCGCCGGTGATGACCAGCGCACCGAGAACGCGCCCTTCGGTTTTGCCCTCAAGGCGCTGGCCGAACAGCGCCCGGATGTGGTCGGCATGACGGCCGATCTGGCCAAGTACACCGATCTGCACATCTTCGCGCAGGCCTGGCCGGAACGCTTCTTCCAGATGGGCATGGCCGAACAGCTGTTGATGGGCGCAGCCGGCGGCATGGCCAAGGAAGGCTTCACGCCTTTCGTCACCACTTACGCGGTGTTTGCCTCGCGGCGCGCCTATGACTTCATCCACCAGGTCATCGCCGAGGAGAACCTCGACGTCAAGATCGCCTGCGCCCTGCCCGGCCTGACCACCGGCTATGGGCCCAGCCACCAGGCGACCGAGGACGTCGCCATCTTCCGGGGCATTCCCGGCCTGACCATCATCGACCCCTGCGATGCGCTGGACATCCGTGAGGCCGTGCCGGCCATGGCGGCACACCGCGGTCCGGTCTACCTGCGGCTGTTGCGCGGCAAGGTCCCGCTGGTGCTCGACGAATACGATTACCACTTCGAGATCGGCAAGGCCAAACTGCTGCGCGATGGCAATGACGTGCTCATCATTTCCAGCGGACTGCTGACCATGCGTGCACTGGAGGTTGCCAAGCAGCTCGCTGGTGACAGCGTGGATGTCGCCGTGCTGCACTCGCCCACCATCAAGCCGCTGGATGTCAAGACCATTCTCGCCGAGGTGCAGCGCAAGCCCCGGCTGGTCGTCGTGGCCGAAAACCACGCCAGCGTGGGAGGGCTGGGCGAGGCCGTGGCCTATGCGCTGCTCAGCGCCGGCGTACAGCCGACTGGCCCGTTGCGGCACATCGCGCTGCCCGATGCCTTCCTGGATGCCGGCGCCCTGCCGACATTGCACGATCGCTACGGTATCTCGACCGACCGGATGGCCCAAGCGATCAAGGCCTGGCTGTAGCCACGCTGCCGCAGCAGCGTGGGCCGCTTGCCAATATCCTCACACCATAAAAATCTTCAGGAGACAAGCCATGACAGTGACCCGTAGAACCTTTGTTGCCGCCGCCGTAGCCGCGCCGCTGGCGCCTGCATTCCTGCGCTCGGCCAACGCAGCCGTGACGCTGACACTGGGCCACGGCGCAGCGCCAGGCAACCCGCGTGCCCGCGGCGCCGAACTGTTTGCACAGCTGGTGCACGAGAAAACCGCCGGCGCGGTCAAGATCAACATCGCCGGCTCGGAGCAACTGGGCAGCGATGCGGCCATGCTCACCAGCCTGCGCACCGGGGTGCTGGACTTCTGCATCAACAGCCAGGGGGCCAGCGCCGCCGTGTCCCCGGAGCTCAACGCACTGGGCTTGCCGTTTCTTTTTCGGGATGCATCCCACGCCTTCAAGGTGCTGCAGGGCCCGATTGGTGCGCAACTGGCCGACGCCTTCACGAGCAAAGGATTGACGCTGCTGAGCTGGTGGGACAACGGCGTGCGCCACTGCACCAACAGCCGGCGGCCGATCGAGCGCCCTGAGGACCTGCGCGGCATGAAAATCCGCGTACCCGCCGATGCGATGCTCATGGACATCTTCCGCGCGCTGGGTGCCAGCCCCGAACAGATTGCCTTTGGCGAGCTGTATCTCGCGCTGCAACAGGGCGTTGTGGATGGGCAGGAGAACCCGCTGGCGAACATCGACAGTTCCAAGCTGTACGAAGTCAACCCCTATATCAGCCTGACGGGCCATGTGTGGCAATGCAACCCGTTCTTCGTCGCCCGCATGACGCAGGGCAAGGTCGGTCAGCCGGAATTCGAAGCCATCCGCGCCGCCGCCGAGGAAGCCGGTGTACGCCAGCGTCAATGGATGCGAGAAGCCGATCAGCAGTTGCTAACCGAATTCGCCCAGCGCCCCGGTGTGCAAATCAACGAGGTGGATCGCCCCGCCTTCCAGGAAGCGACGGCATCCGTCGGGCAGGCATGGAAGCAAAAGCCATTTGGCAAGCTGGTTGCCAGCTTGATCGACGCGGCAGCCGCTACCTGACATGCGTGGCGCGGACAAGGAGACTGCGATGGTGCATCAACCATCCTGGCGGCACAGGCTTGCAAGCGCAAGCCGCTGTATCGACATTGCGATCAGCGGACTGTGCAAACTGATCATCGGCAGCACCATTGTGGTGTTGCTGGTGGGCCTGGCGTGCAACGTTGCCGTGCGCTACTTTCTGCACGGCGGCAGCATTGACTGGGTAGCGGAACTGCCCGCGCTGCTCTTTCCCTGGATGATTGCCGCAGGCATCGTGCTGGCCGTGCAGAACGGCGGCCACATCAACATCGACCTGGCGGGCCACCATCTGGGCGCGCGTGGGCGCAGCGCACTGACGGCGCTGGTGCACCTGCTGCTGGTCGCCGCCTATGTGGTGCTGTTCAAGGTCATCGTGGAAATGATGCACATCGTCGCCATTGAGCGCAGCCCCATGCTGGCGACACCGTTGAGCTGGCCCTACGCCGCCATCGCATTCGCCGCATGCAGCACCGCGCTGTGCAGTCTGCTCATTGCCCTGCGCGCAGTGCTGGAGGGTGGCTCCGGCCTGGCCGCACCAACCGCTCGTGAGGAGATCGCGCCATGATTGCTGTACTGGTGCTCGCTTTTGTCATCCTATTGCTGCTGTCCGTGCCGATCGGTCATGCGCTGGTGATCGCCGGACTGCTGGCGCTGACCACCAGCGAATTCCTGCCCATGAATCTGGTGGCGCAGCAGATGTTCGCGCCCACGCAGTCCTTCCCGATGCTGGCGCTGCCGTTTTTTATCCTGGCGGGCTCACTGATGATGAGCGGCGAGCTGGGGCGCAACCTGATCGACTTCGCCAAACTGCTGGTGCAGCGTTACCGGGGCGGGCTGGCCTCCGTCACCGTACTGGGTTCGGCAACCGTGGGCGGGGTATCAGGCTCGGCCGTGGCCGACGCCACCGCCATGGGCTCAATCCTCATTCCCTGGCAGACGCGCGAAGGCTATCCAGCGGCATTCAACGCGGCCAACAATGCCGCCACGTCGATGATCGCGGTGCTGATTCCGCCCTCGATACCGTTGATTCTGTATTCGCTCGTCTCGGGAGTCTCCATCGGCGACCTCTTCATCGCCGGCGTGCTTCCCGGACTGACGATTACCGCAGCGTTCATCGCCGTTTGTTATGTCTCGGCGCGCCTGCGCGGCTTCCCCTGTCATCGTGCGCCGTTCGACTGGCGCCGCTTCTGGCCCCTTCTGCTCAAGGCCATTCCTGCCTTGGCTCTGCCCGTCATGATCCTGGTATTGCTGCGCTTTGGCATCGCGACCCCGACCGAGGTCTCCGTGCTGGCCACGCTGTACGCACTCTGCATGGGCCTGTTCGTCTACCGCGACCTGAGCCTTGCGCGCATCAAAGATGCCGTACTGGCGGCCGGCATCTCCACCGGTGTGGTCATGCTGGTCATCATGGGATCGTCCGTGGTTGCCTGGCTGCTGACCTACGCGCAGATTCCCCAGACATTTACCGCCTGGTGCCTGGAAACCCTGCGCGAACCCTGGGCAATCATTTTGGTCATGAACGCCATCATGCTGCTGGTCGGCATGTTCATCGACCTGCCAGCAGCCATCCTGCTGCTCGGGCCGATCTTCGTGCCGCTGGCGCAGCAGATCGGGCTCGACCCCCTGCAACTGGGCATCGTCATGGTGCTCAATCTGAGCATCGGGCTGTACACGCCACCGGCAGGCACTACGCTGTTCATCTCCAGCACCATTGCACGTGTGCCGGTGTTGCGCGTCGTGCGGGAGCTGCTGCCGTTTTATCTGGCAGCCCTGCTGGTGCTGCTGCTGTTCAGTTACGTGCCGGCGTTGACGCTGCGGGTGGGCTGACCTGGCACACCCACATGCCTGTCAGGGCGTGTTCACGCGCTTTTCGTGCGCGGGCGCCAGAGCAGCAACCCCAGCAAGGTCAGCACCAACACTGCAATGGCGGCGGCAGTGACCACCGCAAAGGCGTGGCTGAAGGCGGTGCTGGCCAAGCCGGCCAGTTCCTGCGCCAACGTCAGTGGCAGTGACTCGGCAACCAGGTAGGCTTCATCGATGCTCTCGCGCGCCTGCGGGTAGGACTGCAGGTAATCGGGCAACTGCAGGGTGGAAGCATAGGCGGCCGTCATCAGGCTGCCCATCAGGGCGACGCCAAACGAGCCTCCCAGTTCGTAGGACACCTCCTCAATGGAAGCGGCCATGCCTGCCTTCTCCGCAGGGGCGTTGAACATGATGGCCGAAGACGCGCCTGTCACCGCTGCGCCATACCCCCCACCGAACAGCGCCAGTGCCGCCAGCAAGGGCCAGCCCATGCCCTGGTAGGTTGCCATGATCGCCAGCAATCCGACGATGCTCATCGCAATGCCCGCAAGAATCACGTTGCGCGTGCCGGCGCGCTCCATCCAGCGCCCGGCCACCGGTCCGGCGACGAACGACGCCAGCGCCAAAGGCACCACCTGCAGCCCGGCCTGCAGCGGCGTGAGCTGGCGCACCAGCTGCAGCCATTGCGTGAACACCAGCTGAAAGCCGATGAAGGCCACCGAACACATGACGGCGGCGACCACCCCGACAGTAAAGAAGCGGTCATGCAGCAGCGTGAAATCGATGAGCGGGTGGGCGATGCGCCGCTGGCGACGCATGAACAGTGCCAGCAGCACCACGCCGGCAATCCCGGCCGCGGCTACGCTTGGCCAATCCGCACGGGGCTGCGCCGCCGCCTTGACGGCATAGGTGGCACCCATCAATCCCAGCAGCGCCAGTACGGAGCCCTGCCAGTCCCACTTGCGCGCCTTGTTGCTGCGCGTGGGGGCAATCAGCCAGAGCACCAGCACAATGGTCACCAGCACCACCGGCACGTTGATGAGAAACACCGAGCCCCACCAGAAGTGCATCAGCAGGAACCCGCCGAGCACCGGCCCCAGCGCCGCGCCGCCTGACGCCACCGCAGCCCAGACGCCGATAGCAATGCCCCGTTCCGCACCATCGGTGAAGGTGTGCCGGATGATGGCCAGCGTCGCGGGCATCATCAGCGCGGCGCCCACGGCCAGCGCTGCGCGCGCGGCAATCAGCGACTGCGCAGTCGGTGAGTAGGCGGCCCACAGCGAGGCGATGCCAAACACTGCCAGCCCGGCCAGAAAGGTACGCCTATGCCCATAGCGATCGCCCAGCGTTCCCGCGCCGGGCAGCAGACCCGCCACGACCAGCGGATACATGTTGACGATCCACAGCTTCTGCTTTCCCGTGGCGTGCAGGTCGTGCGTGAGCACCGGCAGGGCTGTGTAAAGCACGGTCATGTCGATGACGATGAGCAGCAGCGCAATAGACACTATCGCCAGCACCAGCCAGCGATTGCCGTCAGCGCGCACGGCGCCTGGAGGGGAAGACCCGGTCGAATACATAGAAAAGCACATCAAGGAAAAAGCGTCCGCGCGCGCCACTGCGACCAGACGCCGCTGGCGGCATTGACCATCCGCTGCAATTGCGCTATATCGCGGCTGAAGCTGCGCCAAACACGTCTTGCGCCTCAGAACCTGTTTACGATCTTTTTATGCACCGCGCAGTCAGGCAAAGGCGCGGCGGGCAAGGCGCCTGCCGCAGCCCAGACTGGGCGTCTGCGCAAGGCGGGCAACGCAGTCCAGTGCGCCTTTGCCTGGCTGCCCTTGGGGTTGCCTCGCCAGACGCACGCTGCGGCGTTGCCAATCCTCGTCGGGCCACCAGCCCGACTGCGGTTTGCGCCTTGCATCGCATCGCCTGGTGAGGCAACGCGGTGCATAAAAAGATCGTAAACAGGTTCTCACTCAGCCTCGCACCACGTATGTCGGCACATCGCATTGCAGTGTCCCGGCCACGCCGGGGCCGCCATCCTATCGCACGGCGAGAGCCCGCACGCCCTTCGGGCATTGGCCTGACATTGCTGGAGAGCATGGTGGCACTGGCCATCGTGGCCATCGCCGCCACGTTGGCATTGCCTTCCTTGCAGCGCATGCTGGACCGCTACCACGTCCGCATGGCCGCCGAAGCCCTGACGGCTACGCTGTACCTGGCGCGCTCGGAAGCCATCCGCCACGCCGGCAACGTCGTGCTGGCCCGCTCAGGGCCTCCAGGTGAAGATTGCACCAGCGCCTTGCCGGCGGGACGCTGGGACTGCGGCTGGCAGCTGTTCATCGATCGCAACAGCAATGGCGTGCGCGATGGGGAGGAGCCGATGCTGCAGCAGGTTGCCGCACAGCGGCATGTGATCGTACAAAGGCGCCCAGTGCAGAACCTGATGCGGTTCGACGGCTGGGGCAACGCCACCGGCCTGGGCGCATTCAGCTTTGCCATTCGCCCGGCCCGGGATGCCGCCGAAGATCCCGAGAACTATGCCAACGCCACCCTGCTGTGCGTCAGCGCCGGTGGCCGCATCCGTGCGGTAAGCGGCAAGCCGCCACCCTGCTGAAGCCGAACCCCGCGCAGCCGGCTCAACGCCAACAATCACTGGCAGACAGTGTGGCGCCCTCAACGTCCTGATGGCCATTGCTGGCCAGCGTCAATGTCCCGCACCTGTCGCCGACCTGTGCATTCTGCGGTTGCGCTTGAAGCGTATAGCTGGTGGTTGTCGCCGTGCCAGCCTTGAAGTCAATGCTGTAACCGCCTGACTCGACCGACTTGAACACGGCAGGCAGCGTCGTCGGATAGCTGCCCGTTGCCGTCATGCCCTGCTCCAGCCACTGCGCAGCCTTCATCAGCACGGCCCGGGCCTCGGCGCGCCGCCCCTTGCGCACGTATTCCTGGTAGCTCGGGATGGCAATGGCAGCGAGGATGCCAATGATGGCCACCACGATCATGACTTCGATCAGTGTGAAGCCGCGCCCCGGCCTTGCGCTGCTTCGCATGGCGTGGCGCGGGTGGAGGGGAAAAGATAGTTGCTGCATGGTGATCAGACAGACACGCCGCCTGCCTTGGCAGCAAGGCGGCTGGGTTGGGCAATGGCGCTTTACTGCACGTGACGCCAGGTCGGGATCAGGCCGGTAAAGCCTTCACCGGGCAGGTTGTCCTCCTTACCAAAGCCTGGCGGAGCGACCGATACATCGCCGCCTTCGCCATCGCTCAAATAGTGCGACAGGCCCTCGGCTGGATCCTCATAAAAGGTGTAAGGATCGCGCTCGCCATTGGGCAGTGGTTTTCGCCAGCTGTTGCCGCTGACCGCGTCGAAGTAGCCCAGGAAGTCCCGCCGCTCGCTGTAGACGGGCTCGCAGCTTTCCTGCTGCGTCTCAACGCCACCTGCGCCGCCTTCGGCCGGAACCTGAAAGCGCACGCGAAAGATCGCCGGATCACGGAACCACTCGACGTTGGCCAGCACCCGTGATTTCACCACTGGAAGATTGATGTACCAGCCCTTGTCCGGCGTGACGGAGACCGTCTCGCCGTTGACCCACTGCTTCGTCGCATAGCTGACCTGCTCGTCGGCATCGTCCGCATCGGTTTTCCAGACGCTATCCTGCGTGGCGTGCGCCAGCAGCGACTTGTTGACCAGATCGTCGCGCTCGACGCGGTTCGCGGCATCGTCCTGCACGCTGGCAATGCCGTTCGAGATCGTCCAGCCGCTGCGGTCGTGGATGCCGTAGATCGTCTGTGGATCGTCCGATCTGCGATCCTCGTTGGTCAGGTTGCGGCCTGTCCCAAAGGTGAGAATCAACCCCGGCTCGCTCGGATGGCGCACAAAACCCGGCGCCGTGGTAATCGGCTGCGGCTGCGGCTGCCCCAGCCCATCCGTAGCCGTGAAAAGCGGCTGACCGGCAAAGCTGACCTTCCACTTGGACTCATCCTTGCTGCTGATGTCAAATTTCCAGAGATTGCCGCTCAAGTCGCCCGCGTACGCCACATCCGGCACGCCGTCGCCGGTCAGGTCCACCAGGCGCGGTGCAGACAGTCCATTGCCCGGCACCTTGCTAGCAGGCTCCGCTGTGAGCTTGCCTAATTGCCCATCCAAATACTGGATCAGCAGCACGGAGTTCTGGTTGACGCTGTTGTAGCCATTGCCCGTCACGAATGCCCACTTCCCGTTGTTGAGCTGGGTCAGCTGCGTTGCGCGGGTGGGCGTGACCTGATCGGTCACCGGCGCGCTGAAGATGTGGCCGATGTCCGCATCAACATCCGCTCCCGTCTTATCCAGCTTGACGTTGGTGGCGGAGAAACTGTCCGGGTCAGTCACATCCAGGATGAAATAGCCCTTGCCACCTGCGCCCAGGGTGCCCACCAGATAGTCGCGCCATTGCGGAGCGTCCTTACTGCCCGCATTCACCTCGGCCACGAAGGGCGAGCCATCGACGAAATAGCGATGCACGTAGTCGGGGCGGATCAGCTCCGCGAGATGGTCGTAGACACCACGCGGCACATAGGCAAAGGCCTCGGAGCCATTGTCCGCATCAAAGGCATGCAGCATGCCGTCGTTGGCGCCCACATACACCATGCGCCGCTGCGCAGCGCCGGTTTTCTTGTTCGGCTTGCGCAGATTGGCCGCATCGCCGTTGTAGTACCAGACTTGGGAGTTGACGATGTCGCCATGGACTGAGCGGCGCTGGCGGTAATTGCCATCAGGGCCGCCGCGCAGATAGTCCACGGTGGCCCGCGAACCGTTCAGCTTCTGGCGTTGCTCGGCGCTCAGTGACTCCCACAGGAAAGACACGCCCGCGACCCCATCGTGCGTGAACACTGCGCGGTTCTCGGCAAACGTTTTCTGCGCATCCTCCCCGACTCCCCGCGCCTCATCCAGCTTGCTCGCGCTATTCCACCCCGACCCTGTGGCAACGGCGCCACTGGCGGCACTGACCTTGTATGCGGACACCGCCCCCGTCCAACTGGACGGATCGTAAGTCGTCACATACATCTGGGACTCCAGGCGCACGGTGCTGGCTGTCAACGCGACAGACGTCGTAGGCGTCGAGTTATCGGAGATGATCTTGTTCAGGATTTTCTGGAACTCCTGCGCCAGCTGGGTTGGCTCATCCACCGGAACGAACGTCCCCCGGCTGTTGATGGCGGCGTGCCACATCTCCGCACGGCGCGCCTCGGATTCGTAGTTACCGCTGGTGCTTTGCTCCAGGTTTGGGTTGCCCCACTCCTTCCTGCCGAGCAACAGACGCTGGTAGTCCACACCATCCCAGGTATGGCTGCCGAACGCAGGCGTCGAAAGCTTGGCGCCAGAGCCGAAACCCACGGTGAACATGGTCATGTGCGGCCAGGTTGCCGGATTGTTCTTGGGATTCCAATACTCTTGAAGACTCATCTGCCTGCCATCGGCAGCAATCTGCTCCACACCACTGAAGGTAATCTGCTGGGGCAACGTGTACTCGCCGTTTCGTTCCCGGATATGGGGCTGCAGATCGGTCGCCCAGTAGTAGAACGCCAAATCTGATAACGTGGGATAGCTCCTGTAACCGGTAACATTTTCTCTGCGGTCAGTGATGGCATTCATTGCGCCGTATTGATCGCGGTAAATCCGTACCTGATCGGAATCGGCGTCGTACGCCACGCCAGAGGGCAGCACGCGGTCCGTCCCGTCCGCATTGCCGATTTCCGCCACTTCCTCGGGCGTCATCAAGTCCCGCAGCCAGCTGGGGCCATAAGTGGCCCTGTTGCCGTCATCCATATCCGGAAAGTTCCAGGAACCGTCCGTTAGAAACACGTTGTAGGAGCGACGGCATCCGAGGTATTCCCCCTCTTCAACACCCGGATTGCTGGCCCACGGGTTGTCGATCCCTGGCGCCCGACGCAGATACTCCCCAGCCCGGTAAAGCATGCGATGCGCGGGCGTTCCGCCCTCCGCATGGAGTCCATCCACCCAGGAGATGAACTGCTGCCGAAGATTGGCATCCAGCACCCGGATACTCGGCTCTTCTGTCCCGCGGCATTGCAGTGAGGAACCCCTCCCCCTGCAGGCATTCATACTCATCCACCCGAGTCGGATGGACCTGTCTGGCACGTTGCTTTCCTTGAAAGTTTCCTTCAGGGCGCTTTTCAGGATGTCGATCTTGGTTTCATTGCTGCCATCGCGCTGCGCCATACTCCCAGAATCATCCACCGAGATGATCACATTCGGCGCTGGCGGGCGATGGGTATTGGTTGCGGGCGCCGTGCTGAAGGCAAGACTGTTTTCCTGCGCTGCCAGCTCTGCGCCATACAGCGCGAGGATGGCCACGCAAAGAACATGCAGCGCGAATCCACCTGAAGACGTTTTGTTCATTGTTGTTGCTCCCGTCACTTGCATCAATGCCACTCTCGATAGGCGTGATCAGCCATCCGCCGCAACCGCCTGCTTGACGAATATGCTCTGCAACACCACCCGCGTGCCCGGCTTGCGCCCCTCGGCCAGGGCGGTGATGCGAAACACAATGCCGGAAGCATTGCCGGCCAGGCTGCCACGGGGCGCGAACCGGCTGGCCGCGTCACTGGCCAGGCTGGCCTCAAACAGCAGCGGCTCGACCCAGTACCAGGCACGCTGGTCGCTGGCGCTGGTGCGGCGCAGCAAGGGATTGCCCTCCCCTTCCGTGCCCGCTTTGGCTTTGGTGTACTGACCGTAGTAGGCACCAGCGGCCTTCATGGCTTCCAGCAGGTCTTCGTCTTCCCAGAAAGGTGGCTCATCCTCATCTTCCGGAATGGCCGTGACACCGAATACACAGATCGCGGCGGCGCAGTCGGTGGACCGCCCCTGAAACTTGGAGATCTTGTCCTCCAACACCACCAGATCGCCGCCATCCTCGTCATCCAGGCTGGCACTGGTGGGGAAGTACACCTTCGCTGCGCCGTTGCCGGTCACATCAACGTTGTCCGGCAGTGCTCGTGGCCGGCAGCGGCCATTCTCTGCGTCCGCCTCACCACAACGCGGCACGGCAGCGCCGCTGGCGGTCATACCAAGAATGTCGAATTCCGCGTCACGCAGCATGGCCTGCGCAGCTTCAAAGGCACGCTGGTAATCAGCATCGTTGCCGGTGACCATTTCGTGCAGCAGCGCGCTGCGGCTGGCCCACAGCACCAGCAGCGAGGTCAGCAGCACGATAATCATGACAATGAACAAGGCCACGCCCCGTTGCGCGCGGCGGTGCCGGGCAGAGGCGATTCGGGCAGCAGCACCATCGATCCATCGCAGTTGCATGGCGACTCCCTCCGTCATGCGCCGCGTACGCGCAGGCTATAGGTGTTGTGGAACACACGGCGAATGCGATCGCCCATTGGCACGGCTTGACCGTCGCAATTGACGTATTTGCCTCCGGCACCGGCGTCCGGCACCGGCTCGTCGCCCTGCAGCTCCAGGCACACCTCCACGGCAGCGACACCGGCGGTGGCCGAGCTTGGCTGTGGCGCCTCGGCAATCTGGAAGCTGTAATTGCCCGCGCCGTTGACCGTGAAATTGCGGTAGCGCACGCGGAAATCCGTGACGTTGCCGATGATGGGCTGCGTCTGCGCGCCATTGCCACATAGCAAGCTGGCGCTATCGGCATCGAACGCAAGCGTGCTCAGAAACTCGCTGGTCATGACCGCGTTGCCCAGGCAGTCGCGCCGCAGCCGCATAGCCATCGGTGTCTGTGTGGCTACGGTGAACGATGCCTCATCGCCCGTCACTACCGCCGAGGTGTAATCCTTGAACGTGATCGCGTCACCGGAACCGAAGCCACCCGTCGCTGCAACGGGTTCATAACTGCCGGCCTGGCGAATCTGCACGCCGATCACGCGCAGCGCATAGGCCGCTGTCTGCTGCAGCTGCGTCAGATCGCTGGTGACCGCGGAGGTCGAGCGCGTCAGCAGCAGCGAGCCCAGCGCTGCCGCGATGACGAGCAGTCCCAACACCATGCCGACGATCAGCTCCAGCAACGTAAAGCCCTGCTGACCGACCGGGGCTGGCCGGCGCGCCGAGTGCTTGCCTTTCCTGATGCTCATCGGTGCTTCTCCCCCCTCATGGCTGCACGTAGATCACATGGCACAACAGATCGTCAGGACATTCCTGATTGCTGGCCTCGACATTGAACCGCTCTATTGAAGAAGCCGGGTCAGTCTCACCGGGCTGGTACTCGCGCAGCGGCCAGCCGATCATGATGCCGAGCTGGCGGCGGTTGCCCGCGTCCTCGGCGGCAGACAGAAAGGTGATCAGCTCGGAACGCGGCGGCAGCAGGTTCAGTGCCGTTCGGGCCCATTGCGACACGTCCCAGGCGGCCATCTGCTGCGCCGTACAACTGGCCGCCGCACAGTCAACGCCGGCCGCAGGCAGGTTGGCGGTATTCGTCCACGCGGACAGCACGTAATCGTCCAGCCGATCAAAACCACCGGGATTGCTTTTGATGCGCTCCGAGAGGTCCTCCATGATGCGGATGGCCTGGGCACGGCGCGCGGTGTTCTGGGTTTCTGCCAATGTTGACAGCTGCACGCCCAGCAGCGCCAAAACGCCCAGCGCCAGCACCAGAATGGCCACCAGGGCTTCCAGCAGCGTCAGGCCTTGCTGCCGACGTGAAGCAGGCATCGCCATGGCGGGCCGGACAACCGGAAAACACTGCGTCATCATGAACATGCGGCCTCCCCAATTGCGCCAGCGGGCTGCAGGTGAAAGGTGCGGGTGGCGGCACTGTTACGCACCGATGTCGCGGTAAAGTCCACACAGCCGCCGGCAAGCCCCCAGCCGTCAAACTGCACGCCGTCATCTGGCAGATCTACCTTCACGGCGGGGCTTGCCGCGCTCTGCTGAATGGAATCTGTGCCGGCGACGATCTTCCAGGCACAGCCCTCATCCGCGTCGCAGGCGCGCAATGCCACCCCACCGCCGCGGCGCAGCGCCTCGGAGCGCGCCAGACCAACGGAGGCGCGCAGGTCCTCGGAGACGACCCGAACCTGGTAGCGCTCGATCTGGCGCTGAAAAGACGGCGCAGCCATGGCTGCCAGAATAGCAATGATGGCGATGGCCACCATCACCTCGATCAGCGTGAAGCCGCCCTGGACGTGGGCCGCACGCACCTCGGGCAGGCTTGGGGAGATGGGCCAGATCTTCTGCATGCACGCATTCTGGCGATCTCTGCGGCGACCGCGTTACATTTTCCGACGAAGCGTTACACCTGGCGGATGAGCGGCAATTGTTGGCAATTTTTTGAAACTGCCTGCCGCGCGGGATCTGCGCCTGCGCAGGGCGGCAGCTCCCTGCTCCAGGGTCAAAAGCTCAGCTGAGCACCACGCTCGATAGCCGGCGGCGATAGCTGGCAACGGTCGGATCCTCCGGCGGAATCTGCCCTTCGGCGACCGGCGGCTTGGGCGGATCGATGATCTCGAGAATGGCGATATAGGTCTTGCGCGCCAGGCCATCTCGCCAGTTGCGATCGCGCATCAGGATTTCCAGCAGCTCATCCATGGCTGCGGTCCACTGGTTGTGCGCCAGCAGCAGCTGGGCGCGCTGGTGGCGCGCCTCGAAATCGCGCTTGTTGGCAGCGATGGCCGCATCCAGGGCTGCCAGGCGGGCATTGGGGTCACCGGCACTTCTGGCCGCTTCGAGCGCGTCCAGCCAGGTCTTGATGGCGCCGTAGCGCACCGAGGTCTCGGCCTGCACGGCCACCGGGGCAAACGCAGCGCGCGCATCGTCTTCCAGCCCCATCTCCAGCAGCTGGCGCAGGTAGGCAAAGCGCGCCTTTTCATCGTCGGGCTGGGCTTCGCTGGCCTGCCTGAGCTTGTCCAGCCGTGTCTGGATGTCGTCCTCCATGCCAGGCATGGGCTGCTGCTCATCCTCCTGGACATCCTGCAACTCGCCTTCCGGCAGATGCTTGTCGAGAAACGCCTTGATCTGCCCTTCGGGCAGCGCGCCCATGAATCCGTCAACGGGCTGGCCCTGCACCATCAGCACGCAGGTCGGGATGCTGCGCACTCCAAACATGCCTGCGAGCTGCTGCTCCTGGTCGGAATCGATTTTGGCGAGCTTGAAGCGTCCGCCGTAGGCGACCTCAAGCTTCTCGAGAATCGGCCCGAGCGTGCGGCATGGACCGCACCAGGGCGCCCAGAAGTCCACCAGAACCGGTGTGTGCATCGACGCCTCTATGACTTCCTGCTCGAAATTCTCGACGGTTACATCAATCATGTGCTGCCTTTCGGATGTGGGGAACAGGGGCGCTGCGGCCAACCGCGTGCAAGCCAGGCGCGAACGCGCCCCCAATGCTGCCTGTGAGTGTAAGGGAGCCTCCGCCGCACTGCTGCCGCAATCCGTACATGCCCGGCACGACGATGGGTCCATGGCAGCGGGCTTTAGAATCGCGCCTTTGCACACACAGGCTTTGCCATGCCAGACATTCAGGTCGGCGTCGTCATGGGCTCCAGCAGCGACTGGGAGACGATGCAGCACGCCGTAGCCATTCTCGAGACGTTTGCCATCCCGCACGAGGCCCGGGTGGTTTCCGCGCACCGCATGCCCGATGACATGTTCGCCTACGCCGAGCAGGCCCAGCCGCGCGGTCTGCGCGCCATCATTGCCGGCGCAGGCGGCGCCGCCCACCTGCCTGGCATGCTGGCGGCCAAGACCATTGTGCCGGTGCTGGGCGTGCCGGTGGCCAGTCGCCATCTGCAGGGAGTGGATTCCCTGCACAGCATCGTCCAGATGCCCAAGGGCGTGCCGGTGGCGACATTTGCGATTGGCGCCGCAGGCGCTGCCAATGCAGCCCTGTTTGCCGTGGCGCTGTTGGCGGCTGGCGATGCGCAGCTGGCCGAGCGCCTGGCCGCCTGGCGCCAGCAGCAGACACAGGCGGCCAGGCAGATGACGCTACCTCCAGTCGGCTGAACCCACAATTTCGAGGAGATGCGAGGATGAGTGCGGCACTATCGAAACCGGAACGACCGGGCAATGTCATCCTGCCTGGCGCGACGCTTGGCGTAATGGGCGGCGGTCAGCTGGGACGCATGTTCGTACATGCTGCACAGGCGATGGGCTATCACACGGTGGTGCTGGATCCCGAAGCAGGCGGGCCAGCCGGACAGGCCAGCGACCGACAGATCGTGGCCCGCTACGACGACGCCCAGGGGCTGGCCGAGCTGGCCAAGGCGGCATCGGCCATCACCACCGAATTCGAGAACGTGCCTGCGCAGGCGCTGACAGCGCTGGCCAAGCTGACTCGCGTGGCACCGACAGCGGTGGCAGTGGCCATCGCGCAGGACCGTGCCGCCGAGAAGATCCACTTCCAGCACCACGGCGTGCCGATCGCCCCGTTTGCCGTGATCGACTCGCCCGAGGCGGTGATCGCTGCAGCGCCCACGCTGTTTCCGGGCATTCTCAAGACCGCGCGCCTTGGCTACGACGGCAAGGGCCAGATGCCCGTCTCCGATGCCCAGTCACTGCCTGCGGCCTGGGAGGCGCTGGGCAAGGTCCCCTGCGTGCTGGAAAAGCGCGTCGATCTCGATTGCGAATGCTCGGTCATCCTCGCGCGCGGTCTCGATGGCAAGGTGGTGCACCTGCCCGTGCAGCGCAACATCCATCGCGATGGCATTCTCGCCACCACAATGGTCTTTGCAGGCAATCTCAAGCCCGAGGTCGAACACCGTGCGCTGCAAGCCGCCCTGCGCATTGCCGAAGCGACCGAATACGTCGGCGTACTGTGCGTGGAATTCTTCGTGCTGCGCGACGGCAGCGTGATCGCCAACGAAATGGCGCCACGCCCACACAACAGCGGCCATTACAGTATCGATGCCTGCGATGTCTCGCAATTCGAGCTGCAGGTGCGCACCCTGGCAGGCCTGCCACTGCCCACGCCACGCCAGCACAGTCCGGCGGTCATGCTCAACGTGCTCGGTGACCTGTGGTTTCGCCACGGCACGGACACGCCATGCACGCCAGACTGGGCTGCCATCCTCGATCTGCCGGGCGTGCACCTGCATCTCTACGGCAAGCGGCAGGCCAGGCCAGGGCGCAAGATGGGCCACATCACCATCACCGCCCCCACCGCGCAGGCAGCGCTGCAGACCGCCTCCCGCGTGGCGGCCCTGCTGGGCCTGCCCCTGGATAGCGATGGCCGCATCGCTGCGCGCCATCCGTTCCTGACCGCGCCCAGCGAGTAACGACGGTCTCCACAATGATCGCCCCCCCCACCCCCGCCTCCATCGCGCACGCCGTGCATGCGCTGCAGCAAGGGCAACTGCTCGGGCTGCCGACGGAGACTGTCTACGGACTGGCCGCCGATGCCTGCAACAGCAAGGCGGTCGATCAGGTCTTCACGCGCAAGGGCAGACCCAAGGGACATCCGCTGATCGTGCACGTCGTCGATGCCGCTGCCGCCATGCACTTTGCCGCCGAGGTCCCGGACTTTGCCGCGCAACTGATGCAGGCCTTCTGGCCCGGCCCGCTGACGGTCATACTGCCGCGGCGGGCAGGGGTGGCCGACGCTGCTGCAGGTGGGCACCCTACCATCGGTCTGCGTTGCCCGTCGCATCCAGTGGCGCAGCAACTGCTTCAAGCGGCACTGGCGGCGCAACCGCCGGTGTACGGCCTTGCCGCGCCCAGTGCCAATCCGTTTGGCCGCATCAGCCCGACCAGCGCCGCCCACGTGGGCGACTCGCTGGGCGAGGACCTGCTGATTCTCGACGGCGGCGATTGCCGCGTCGGCATCGAATCGACCATCGTCGACTGCACCCGCAGCCAGCCCATCATCCTGCGGCCCGGCGCCATCACCGCATCACAGATTGCGCAGGTTACTGGCTGCGCCGCCTGCACGGGCGACCAGCCAGCCGACAGTGCCCCCGCGCCACACGCGCCCGGCACCCTGACAGCGCACTATGCGCCCAATGCCAAGGTGCGCCTGATGGATGGCCCGGCCATCCAGGCGGCGCTGGACGTGCTGGGCAGCGACGCGGGCCATATCGCGCTCTACACCCGCCAGCGCATGCGCGCTGCAGACACGGTCTTGCAGCGCCGCATGCCCGCCCAGCCCGAGGCCGCTGCGCAGCAGCTGTTTCGCACGCTGCGCGAGCTTGACGCGGCTGGCGTTGCACTGATCTGGGTGGAAACGCCCCCTGCCGGCCCCGCCTGGGACGGCGTGCGCGATCGGCTGCAGCGCGCGGCTGCGAGCAACTGAATGACGGCAGCAGGATAAGCCCACCACATGGTCTTTGTTGCATCCTGTCGCACAGGCCGCAAGGACTTCCACAGGCACCACAGGCAGCCACCGCTAAACTAACGGCAGACAACACTTGGAGTAGATGAACATGGCATTTCATTGGAAGCGCTGCATCGGCATGGTGGCAGCGGGCGCAATTGCCCTGGGCCTGGTCGCCTGCGGCTCCAGCTCGGTCGAATCGCAACTGGTCCCGACGCGGGTGATTGCGTTTGGCGATGGCCACAGCGACATCGGCCAGAGCGGCGCGCGCTATACCGTCAACGACGCGAATGCGGACCTTCTGAACTGGACGGAGCAGGTCGCCCGCGACTATGGGCTGGCGCTGAAGCCGGCCAAGGAGGGCGGACTTTCCTATGCACAGGGCAACACCCGGGTTGCAGACCTTGCGCAACAGGTCGCCAGCTTCCTGCAAGGCAACCAGTTCGGAGAAAGCGATCTGGTGCTCATCAGCGCCGGCACCAGCGATCTCATTGCCATTGCCCAGGCCGTTCGCGCAGGCGATATCGCACGCGATGCTGCCCCGGCGCAGGCACGCGATGCCGGACGCGCGCTTGGCCAGCAAGTCAAGGCCATGATCGACCAGGGCGGCCACAACATCGTGGTAGCCGGCACCTATGACCTTGGCAAATCCATCTGGGCTCGAGACATTGGCGAGACCGCGCTGCTGAGCAATCTCTCACGTCAATTCAATGACGGCCTGCTCTACGAGATGGGTGACGACGGCTATGGCAGGCGAGCACTGTACGCGGAGTTCGAACAATTCATCAACTGGGTCATCGAGGAGCCGCGCTACTACTCCATTGACAATATCGATGAGACGGTCTGTACCTCCACGGATGCCGGTTCGGGCATCGGTATCGGAGCAGGCGAAGTCAACGCAGCCCTGTGCACGACTGGGACGCTTCGCAGCACCGAGTACGACCGCTATGCCTTTGCCGACAAGATCCACTTCACGCCACATGTGCACCGCGAGTTAGGTCGCTACGTCTACAACCGCATCCGCGATCGCTGGTAATCCGCGCCGGAACCATCGCCTGCCGCCCGAGCCGCACTGCGCGCCTCGGGCTTTTTCGCGCTGTGATCTGGCCTCACCGCAAGCGCGGCCGCGGCCACGCAAAGTGCTTTTCCCAGTAGGCGATATCCAGCCAGCGCTCGAACTTGCGCCCGACCTGCGTGATGCGCCCCGCCTGCCGAAAGCCCAGCGCCGCGTGCAGCGCCTCGCTGCCGGGATTGGGCACGGCCAGCACCGCAATGACCGCATGGCAGTCGGTCTCGTGCTCCAGATAATCGAGCAAATGCGCGTAGAGCGCCTTGCCAATTCCCTGCCCGGCCCATCCATCGGCCACGTAGATGCTGGGCTCGACCGTGTGTCGGAAACCCGCGCGGCCGTGAAACGCATCGGCATAGGCATAGCCGGCTACCTCGCCCTCTTGCTCGAAGACAAACCAGGCGTAGCGCACCGCAACCTTCTCGATGCGCGCACGCATCTGCGCTATGGTCAACGGCTCCAGCTCGAACGTCGCGGTGGAATGGAGAATGTAGTGGTTGTAGATGGCAACAATGGCCTGGGCATCATGCGGCGTGGCGCGGCGTATCGACATGGTAAAACGAGACGGGTTCGATCGGCGGCTATTATCGGACTGCATGCCCGACATCCCCAAGAAACCTGCCTTGTCAACACGTTCACCTGCCCATTTGCGTCAACGCCCTGTCACCGTTGCCAGGCGTCCCATGTTGATCGCGCTCAATAAGCCGTATGGGGTGCTGACCCAGTTCACCGACGCACAGGGACGTCAAACACTGGCGGACTTTGTCGATGTCCCGGGCGTCTATCCGGCTGGCCGGCTCGATCGCGACAGTGAAGGGCTGCTGCTGCTGACGAACGATGGGCGCCTGCAGGCGCGCATTGCTCATCCCGCCAACAAGCTGGCCAAGACGTATTGGGTCCAGGTCGAGGGTATTGCCAGTCACACCCAGCTGCAGCAGCTCATAGGCGGGATCATGTTGCGCGACGGCCCAGCCCGTGCGACGCATGTCGAACTCTTGCCGCCCGACATCGCGCTGTCACTCTGGCATCGCAACCCACCAATACGTGTTCGCCAAAGCATACCCACCAGCTGGCTGGCGCTGACCATTACCGAGGGCAGAAACCGCCAGGTGCGCCGCATGACAGCTGCAGTGGGCCTACCGACCTTGCGATTGATCCGGCGGCAGATCGGTCGGCTGACCATGCCACCGCTCATGCCCGGGCAGTGGTGTCGTGTCAGTGCTGGCGATTTATGAAAAAGGCGCCTGTGTGGCACCTTTTTCACGATTCTGATCCCTAGTCAGGATCCTGCGACAATCATCAGAACAGCAGCGCAATCAGAATGATGATGGGGATCGGAACCCCTAGCAGAAACAACAGAATCGAACGCATAGCTTCTCCTTGTTAAAACGGGATTGGCGAAACAGGCGAAATCAAGCCTTGTCACGCAGGCGTCCGCCAAACGTCGCCATCAGGGCGGCGGTGAACGCGCCGATCAGCAGCGAGATTGCCACCCACAGCGCCGTATAGGCAGCAGCCTTGCGCGCTGCCTCAGCGGCCTCAAGCGCCTGCTGCTTGGCTTGCTCAAGCTGCTGTTTCGCCTGCGCCATACGCTGTTCGATCTCGACAATTGCCGTATCAATGCGCTCGCGCGCCTCGCTGGCACTTACACCGGTGTAGCGCGCTACAAGCTGAGCGACGTAGTCGCGGTCAGACTCCGAAAACTCACCCCGACGCAGACTGTCGACCACGATAGGGGTAATTTCCTGCGTCAGCCAGGCGGCCTCTTCTGCACGGGTTGCAGGATCCTGCGCAGTCAGTCCACTCTGGGGCACATTCACATCGGACTGGCGAATCAAGGTCCGTACGTAATAGTCAATGAAACCGGGTTGTCCATCATCATCACCGCCAGCGTCCGCGCCTCCTGTGCTGCCTGCCGCAAAGGAAACCACCTGGGCTGCACCGGATGTCACCGAGCTGGCCGCACTGCCGACCAATCCAAGCACAGAGCCGATTGCGCCAGCCAGCAGCACTACGGTGAGAAGCATCGAAACGGCCCAGGCCAGAAATCCGTGCGCCGTATCACGAAAATAAACTTCGTCGGCGTTCGTGGCTGCCCAGCGCGTGCGCAACCGCCCTGCCAGGTAGCCCCCCCGGGCCGGCTGCGATCAGCTGCGTCAGCGTCAGCGTCAGCGTCAGCCAGATGATGGTGGACCAACCAATGGTCTGCCCGCTGGCTCCTTCATCAGACCATGCGGAGACGGAGGAAAGCCCCAGGCCGCTGCCCAGCACGATCAGAAACAGGCTGATGGCGGCAGCACCAACTGCACCGGCAATGATGGCGCCCCAGGAAACGGCGCTGGCACCGGATTCCAAAGTGTGAATCTGACCCTGGCCAGCAGGTGGGTTGGCGTGTAGCGTTGCCATGATGCGCTCCTCTGAAATGAAACAACGTCCATTGTTTCTTTCCGAGACATCACGAGAAGCCGCCAATGGCCGACACCACCGTAGGACGGGGCTGTAGGAATTGCAGGCGACGCCGCTGGCCTACACGCAAGTTGTCGCTGGAATGTTTGCGGCAGCCTGTCAGTCACCTCCAGCGAGACTGCGCGTCATGCCCGCGCGGCAGCAGCAGATGCCCACAACGCGGCACAGACCAACCGCCTTGCCGCAGGCGGCGCCGCACCACTGCCATGGTCAATAGAAAGGGCTACGAGGCCACCCAAGGTGAAGATAGAGAGTGAGGGAGGAGAAGCACCTAGGGAATCGTCAATTGGAGCGGTTCCAAAAGGCCTCGTAACCGGAAATCGGCAATAACTAAAACTATCTGGGCATGTGACCCGGACGTTTCCGAGAAGTTCGCATCCGGCCGGTCAAAAACCGTCTGCATTTTTTTCTATTTGTATCTCGCATCGCCAGGATCGCTGGCCGCTCCGAACTGCCGGGTTGACCAACTTTTGACATTCTGGCCGGGCCATTGTATCCCGTCGGCACATCTCGCACAAATACCCTGTAGTCTGCCTGTACCTTCCTGCCGCCTCGACAGCTTGGCGGGTGCACCGCAATGACTGCGGGCACCACGATACGGCAGGAAAATTACGACAGCCCAGCGGCGGCGCGCAGCGCCTGTGCCTTGTCGGTGGCTTCCCAGGTGAACTCCGGCTCTTCCCGGCCGAAGTGGCCATAGGCGGCCGTCTTCTCGTAGATCGGGCGGCGCAGGTCGAGCATTTCAATGATGCCGCGCGGGCGCAGGTCGAAATGCTCCTGCACCAACTTGGCGATCTGCTCGTCAGGAATCACGCCGGTACCTTCGGTATAGACCGTGACGTTGATCGGCCGCGCCACGCCAATGGCATAGGAGAGCTGAATCTGTGCCTGACGCGCCAGTCCCGCGGCCACGATGTTCTTGGCCACGTAGCGGGCTGCGTAGGCGGCCGAGCGGTCCACCTTGGTCGGATCCTTGCCAGAGAACGCGCCCCCGCCATGTGGGCACGCGCCGCCATAGGTGTCGACGATGATCTTGCGACCGGTCAGGCCGCAGTCACCCTGCGGGCCGCCGATGACGAAGCGCCCGGTTGGGTTGACAAGGTACTTGGTGTCCTTGAGCCATTCCTTGGGCAGCACCGGTTTGATGATTTCCTCAATCACCGCCTCGATGAAACTGTCCTTGAGCTTGGTGGGGGATTCGCTCTGGTCGGGATGGTGCTGGGTGGACAGCACCACCGTGTCGACGCTGTGCGGCTTGCCATCGACATAGCGCATGGTCACCTGGCTCTTGGCATCGGGACGCAGGAAGGGCAGCCTGCCATCGCGGCGCAGCTGGCTCTGGCGCTCGACCAGACGGTGCGCGTAGTAAATCGGCGCAGGCATCAGCTCGGGCGTCTCGTCACAGGCGTAACCGAACATCAGGCCCTGATCGCCGGCACCGATGTTGAGCTCGTCATCACTGGCGCGGTCGACACCTTGCGCGATCTCCTGGCTCTGCTTGTCGTAGGCGACCAGCACCGCGCAGCCCTTATAGTCGATGCCGTAATCGGTGTTGTCGTAGCCAATGCGCTTGATGGTGTCACGCGCGATCTGGATGTAGTCGACCGTCGCGCCGGAGGTGATTTCGCCAGCCAGGACCACCAGCCCCGTGTTGGTCAGCGTCTCGGCAGCCACGCGGCTCATGGGGTCCTGCCGCAGCAGGGCATCTAAAATAGCATCCGAGATCTGGTCGGCAACCTTGTCAGGGTGCCCTTCGGAGACCGATTCGGACGTAAACAGAAAATCATTGGCCATGAAAAAAGCTCCTTCGATAGTTGGCGGGCAAAAGGCGTTGCCCGAAACCATCTATCTGAAGAAGCTCTGGCGAACGCTTTAGCAGTCTTGTTTTGAGTCGCCCTGCAAGTTGCTCTTTAACTCGGCGACTGCGGCGATTCTAGCGCCTTCTTGCATGCACACTTTCCTGCGCCTCTTATCCGTGTTGCCAACCTGGCTGCTGCAAGGCATCGGCTGGCTGCTGGGCTGGGCGGTATTTCTCTGCTCGCCGGCCTACCGGAGACGCTTTCTGACCAACGCACGACAGGCCGGTTACCGCTTTCGCGACGTGCGCGCCGGCGTCGGCCATGCCGGGCGCATGGTGGCGGAGCTGCCCAAGGCATGGGGCCCCTCGATGCCGCCGGTCATCATTGATCCGGCGAGCCGCGCGCTACTGGATGCGGCGTGGCAGCAGCAGCGCGGTGTGCTGTTTCTCACCCCCCACATGGGATGCTTCGAGCTCTCCTCCCAGGCCGTAGCTAGCCACCTGGGCCTTACGGAGGACAGCGCCCGCGGCCCCATGACAGTGCTGTACCGCCCCGCGCGCAAGGCGTTTCTGGCGCGCCTGCTGGAGACGGTACGCAACCGCAGGGGTCAGGTCGCCGTGCCCACCGACATGCGCGGCGTCAAGGCCATGCTCAAGTGCCTGCGCGGCAGCGGCGCCGTGGGGCTTTTGCCCGATCAGGTGCCGCCCTGGGGCATGGGCGAATGGGCCGACTTTCTCGGCAGACCCGCCTACACGATGACGATTGCAGCGCGGCTGATCCAGCAGACTGAGCCCATCGTCATCATCGCTCGCTGCGAGCGGCAGGGCTGGTCACGCTACCGTCTCTACCTGTATCCGCTGGAACTGGACGCCAAGGCGCCACAAACGGCACTCGTGCAGGCCATCAACCGCGCAGTAGAGGCGCAGATCCGCGCCTGCCCCGCGCAGTACATGTGGGGCTATGCACGCTACAAGGCCCCCCGAGGCATGCCCGTGGACGCACCGCACCCTCTGCGCCACGACGACGTGAAGGAGCACGCGCATGACCGATAAACCGACGTTGCGGCAACGCTTGAGCGGCCAGCTCGTCATTGCGCTCATGCACGGACTTGCACGGCTGCCGCTGGGCCTGTTGCGCGCCATGGGCAACGTGCTGGGGCGATTTCTCTACCTTGTCGCCAAGCCGCGGCGGCGCATCGTGCACACCAACCTGCAGCTGTGCTTTCCGGAAGTCAGCAAGGCCGAGCGGCGGCGCTGGGCCAGACAGTCGTTCGTCTACTTCTGCCAGACCTGGCTGGACCGCAGCTGGCTGTGGCTGGCTTCCCCCGAGGTAGTGCGCCGACGGCTGCGCCTGACCGGTCAGGTGCACGAACTGGACGATCCACGCCCGCTCATCCTGCTGGCTCCGCATTTCTATGGGCTGGATGCGGCCGGCGTGGCCATGGCGCTGGGCAGTACGCGCACGGCCGTGAGCATTTACACCAAGCAGCCCAACCCGGTGCTCGATGCCTGGATCAAGGAGCGCCGCGCCCGCTTCGGGCAGGTGCTGCTGTTCAACCGCTCCGAAGGCCTGCGCCCGGTCATCAAGGCCCTGCGCAATGGCGGCGGGCTGTTCTTGCTGCCTGACATGAATTTCGGCCCACGCGAGTCGATCTTCGTGCCGTTTTTCGGTGTGCCCGCTGCCACTGTGTCGTCGCTGTCGCGTTTTGCCGAGATTGGCGGCGCGCGCGTCATCCCGTTGCTTGCCAAGGTCACCCGGCAGGGCTACGAGATCGAGATGCTGCCGCACTGGCAGGACTTCCCGACTGACGACATTGTGGCGGACACCACGCGCATGAACCGCGAGGTCGAAAGCTGGATCCGTACCATGCCTGCCCAGTACTTCTGGGTGCACAAGCGCTTCAAGTCGCGCCCGCCGGGCGAGCCGCCCATTTACTAGGGCGCGTTGAAGCGCGCCTCAGGCAAAGTGATCGAACGACGCCGCGCTCAGGGGCACCGGCTCACCCCGTGCATCCTGCACAATCAGCGCGTCACCCTCTGTGACTTCGCCAATGCGGGTGATGGCCACGCCTAGCTCCTGCCCCAGCTCCGTCAGATAGCTGCGAAACCCTGGGTGGGCGGTAAACAGCAGTTCATAGTCGTCGCCCCCCGCCATCGCAAAGGCAATGCGTTCGGCTTCCGACATGGCATCCAGCTCCGAGGCCATCCACAGGCGCGGCGCTGTCTGCAACAGGGCCGCACCATCAATGCGCGCGCCAACGCCGGAGGCCTTGAGAATGTGTCCGATATCCCCGCACAAGCCATCACTCAGGTCGATCGCGCTACTGGCGACGCCTCTCAGGTGGTGTCCCACTGCCAGCCTTGGAGTGGGCGCTTCCAGACGCCTGAGCAGGTGGGCGCACAGCGCCTCGTTAGCTAGCGACCAGCGCTGCTGCAACAACTGCAGGCCCGCGCGTGCTTCACCGATGGCACCTGTCACAAACACATCGTGCCCAACCCTGGCGCCGCTGCGCAACAGGGCCTGACCCTGCGGGATCTGCCCAAATACTGTCACGTTGATTGCCAAAGGACCCTTGGCAGTATCTCCTCCCACCAACGGACAGTCGCTGGCACGCGCCAGTGCCAGCATGCCTTTGGAGAAGGCGGCCAGCCACGCCTCGTCGGCATGCGGCAGCGTCAGCGACAGAACAAAGCCCAGCGGAGCCGCGCCACAGGCGGCCAGATCACTGAGGCTGACGGCCAGGCATTTATGCCCCAGTCGATAGGCATCGGTGCCGGGCACGAAGTGCCGCCCTTCTACCAGCACATCGCAGGACACCAGCAATTGCGCCCCAGGTGCGGGCTGCAGTACGGCGCAGTCATCGCCAATGCCCACGGCAACCGCAGGGGTCGCCAACGCCCTGGCCGGCTCGGCGAAATGGCGGGCAATCAGTTCGAATTCACCCATGGTGCATCTGCCCTGCTGCAGCCATCAGTGCAGAACGCGCGTGGTGCCCACCGCGTGAAGAATGTCGGCCGCACTGCATACGTCGGCGCTGAGCACAAAGGGCTCGATCGGGCATTCAAACGGCTCGCCCTGCGCCGTCACGCACAGGTAGTGGCCCTGCATCGTGCCGGTTGGGGTACGCAGCTGACAGCCACTGGTGTACTCGTAATGCTCGCCGGGCTGCAGCAGCGGCTGCTCGCCCACCACGCCCAGTCCCCGCACCTGCTCGACATGGCCGTCCGCGTCCTCAATGCGCCAGAAGCGTGCGATGAGCTGCGCCGCCTCCGTACCATGGTTGGCAATGCGGATACGGTAGGCAAAGCGCCACTCGCGCTGCGCCGGGTTGGACTGCTGCGGCAGATACTGGGCCCGCACATCGACATGGAAAGTGTTTTCGCTCATCCGCACATGGTAGCGCCAGGAATCCCGCATCCGCTCGTGCCCGCCGCGGCGAGGGCAAACTTTGCGACAATCGCGCCATGCACAAGCACTACCGAATCGCCCCCTCGATCCTCTCCGCCGACTTCGCCCGCCTTGGCGAGGAGGTCCGCAACGTCATTGCCGCTGGCGCCGACTGGATCCATTTCGATGTGATGGACAACCATTACGTGCCTAACCTGACCTTCGGGCCGATGGTCTGCCAGGCTCTGCGCCCGCACGCGCGCAAGGACGATGGCTCGCCGGTACCCATTGACGTGCATCTGATGGTTTCCCCGGTCGACGCGCTGGCCGCAGCGTTCGCCGATGCCGGTGCGGATCTCATCAGCTTTCACCCCGATGCCAGCGCCCACGTGCACCGCAGCATCCAGGCGATCAAGGCCAAGGGTTGCCAGGTCGGTCTGGTGTTCAATCCGGCCGAATCGCTGGATGTGCTGGACTGGGTGATCGAGGACATTGATCTGATTCTGATCATGAGCGTCAACCCGGGCTTTGGCGGGCAGCGCTTCATCGACGCGGCCCTGCGCAAGGTGGCGCAGGCGCGCGCGCGCATCGATGCATGCGGCAAGGACATTCGCCTGGAGATCGACGGCGGCGTGAAGGCCGACAACATCCGACGCATCGCCGATGCAGGTGCCGACACTTTCGTGGCCGGCAGTGCGATCTTCAACGCCCCGGACTACGCGCAGGTGATCCGTGAGATGCGCCAGGCGCTAAAGCCGCAGTAACACCAGCAGATACCTCCGCTGCCTGCCTCACAGACTCTGCTCCCCCATGGGAGGCATGGGCACGTTGCGCGCCTCGCGCTCGGCCAGCGTCTTGTTCAGTTCCTCTTCGGAAATGTATTCGAATAGCCGCACCACCTTCTCGACACCGCTGACCGCTCTGACGAGCTCCGTGACCCTCTGCGCCTCGCGCTGGGTCACAAGCCCCTGCAGGTAGACGGTGCCTCGCTCGGTGGTAATCTGCAGCGACTTGCTGGGCAAATCGTCAGCCAGCAGGAGCTGGCTGCGTATCTGGCTGGTGATCCACGTATCGTTGGCGCGCTCGGAGAAGCTGCTGGGCGGAGCAATCACGGTTTCATTGAACACGGCGCGCACGTTGTCCGCCTGGCGTGCCAGCTCCGTGGCCTGCGCGCGCATGGCCTCGCTGGCAACCTCCCCGGTCAGCAGCACCTGGCGGTTGTAGCTGTTGATGCTGATATGGTGCGGTGCAGGCAGATGCTCGTTGAGCGCCGTGCGCACCTTGATCTGAATGGCCTGGTCATCCAGCTGGGCTCCGGCAGTGCGGCGGTCAATGGCAACCGACGTGGCCACCGCCGCGCCGCCCACGACCAGAGGTGCGCAGGCGGAAAGGCCGCCAGCCGCAATCAGGGCCGAACACACCGCAGCAGAAAATCTTGTCGAAAACATGGTCATGAACAGGTTCTAGAGAACGAACACGCCCGCGTGGGCATGCCAGCGTAGCGTCATAACATAACATACCCGTTGGCCATACACCTTCCGTCCCACTCACGCCTTATGACCCCCAAGCATCGCAAGGGCATTGTCCTCGCCGGCGGCTCCGGCACCCGGCTGCATCCGGCTACGCTGGCGCTGAGCAAACAACTGCTGCCGGTCTATGACAAGCCGATGATTTACTACCCCTTGAGCACGCTGATGCTCGCGGGCATCGTGGATATTCTCATCATCAGCACCCCGCTGGACCTGCCACGCTTTCAAAGCCTGCTCGGCGACGGCAGCCAGTGGGGGCTGAACCTCTCGTATGCCGCACAGCCATCGCCCGATGGCCTTGCCCAGGCGTTTCTGATCGGCGAGCGTTTTCTGGCCAGCCAGCCCTGCGCGCTGGTTCTGGGAGACAACATCTTCTACGGGCACGACCTGCCAGCGCGGCTGGCTGCCGCACAGACGCGCACATTCGGCGCGACCGTGTTTGCCTACCATGTGCAGGACCCGCAGCGCTACGGCGTGGTCGAGTTCGACGCGCACGGACAGGTGCTGTCGCTGGAGGAAAAGCCCACCGCCCCCAAGTCCAGCTATGCGGTCACGGGGCTGTATTTCTACGACTCTCAGGTCGTGGAGCTGGCCAGGACACTGCGGCCATCAGCGCGCGGCGAGCTGGAAATCACCGACCTGAACCGCCTGTACCTGCAGCAGCAACAGCTGCATGTCGAGCTGATGGGCCGCGGCTTTGCCTGGCTGGATACGGGCACCCACGAGAGCCTGCTGCAGGCGTCGCAGTTCATTGCAACGCTGGAGCTGCGCCAGGGCCTGAAAATTGCCTGCCCGGAGGAAATCGCATGGCGCCGTGGACTGATTGACGATGCCCAGTTGCTGCGCCTGGCCGCGCCACTGTGCAAGAGCGGCTACGGTGCCTACCTCGAACGCCTGCTGCAACATCCCAGAGAACTGCCCTGACCATGGACATCATCGCTAGCCCGATCCCCGATGTGCTGCTGCTCAAACCCCGCGTATTTGGTGATGCCCGGGGCTTCTTCAGCGAAAGCTATAACCAGCGCGCATTCGAACAGGCTGTGGGCACTGCCGTGCAGTTCGTGCAGGATAACCACAGCCGCAGCCGCTACGGCGTGCTGCGCGGCCTGCACTACCAGATCCGACAGCCCCAGGGCAAGCTGGTGCGTGTGGCGCGCGGCCAGGCCTTCGACGTGGCCGTCGACCTGCGGCGCAGCTCGTCCACCTTTGGCCAATGGACCAGCGCCCTGCTGACCGACACCGGCGCAGAACAGCTATGGATTCCGCCCGGGTTCGCGCACGGTTTTCTGGCGCTGTCGGAGATTGTCGATTTTCTCTACAAGACTACCGACTATTACGCACCCGAGCATGAGCGCAGCATCGCCTGGAATGATCCCCAGCTCGCGATCGACTGGCCCCAGATCGACGGGGACCCGATCATTTCTGAAAAGGATGCACGTGCCCAAGCCTTCGCGGTGGCAGAGTGCTTTGAGTGACCAACTGCGAAGGACTGTTTCTCAGGCGCCGCGCGGCGCAGCAGCGGCTGAATCAGCCAGCCGCGTTTTTGGCGGCAGTCTTGCGTGCGGGCGCCTTCTTCGCAGCAGCAGATGCCTTGACCGCCACCGTCTTCGCCGTCTTTTTCGCCGCTACGGGCTTGCTCCCCGCCGCTTTGGCCGACGTTGATGGGGCGGCCGCCTTCTTCGCAGCGGCCTTGGCAGGTCGCTTGACCGCTGGCTTGGCGGTCTGCGCAGCTGCGGCGCCACCGCCATCTGCGTCGGCACTGACCGCAGCCGCTTTCTTGCGCACCGCGGGCTTGCGCACTGGCTTATCGCCCCAGATCTCTTCCAGGCGGTAATA
Source organism: Lampropedia cohaerens (assembly GCF_001005215.1). Lineage (GTDB taxonomy): Bacteria > Pseudomonadota > Gammaproteobacteria > Burkholderiales > Burkholderiaceae_C > Lampropedia > Lampropedia cohaerens. The sequence goes on along the minus strand of NZ_LBNQ01000009.1, from coordinate 21,266 downwards.
GGCCCGGATGGTCGGCTGCATGATGTGTGCCACGACCGTGCCACAGTCGACAATCACCCACTCGCCGTTGTCCTCGCCCTCCATGCGCGGCTTGTCGAAACCGGCATCCCTGACCTTGTCGCGTACGCTGGCAGCAAGCGCCCTGGTCTGGCGCGAGGAATTGGCCGAGGCGATGATGACCCGTTCAAACAGTGGCGAGAGTTCGGTCGTATCGAATACCTGGATGTCGACGGCCTTGATGTCCTCCAGACCCTCAATAATGGCGGTCTGGAGCTGGGTGATCTGGCGTTTTGCGGCGGTCTCGCTGGTGGTTTTCATGCAATGTGATGGTTGAGCGACGAAAGCGCGGCCAGTTTAACGCAGCCGCTCCTCCATTGCGAACACGCGCAGATCGCTACAGCCAGTCACGACGCACCAGAAAGCGTTCGGTCAGCTCCGCTTCGCGCGACCCGGGCTCGAACGTACGCTGATAAGCCCATGTCGCATGCGGCGGCATGGACAGCAGGATCGACTCCGTGCGCCCGCCTGACTGCAGCCCGAAATGGGTACCGCGGTCAAACACCAGATTGAATTCCACGTAGCGGCCACGCCGGTAACGCTGGAAGTCGCGCTCGCGCTCACCCCAGGGTTCGTCCTTGCGCCTGCGCACGATGGGCAGGTAGGCATCCAGGAAGTGGCCGCCCACCGATTGCATCATTGCAAAGCCCTGCTCGAAGCCCAGCTCCGATACGTCATCGTAAAAGATGCCGCCGATGCCGCGCTGCTCGCCGCGGTGGCGCAGGCAAAAATACTCATCGCACCAAGCCTTGTAGCGCGGATACTTGTCCTCGCCAAAGGGTGCCAGGCTGTCGCGGCAGACCTGGTGGAAGTGGCGCGCATCCTCTTCGTAGGCGTAATAGGGGGTCAAGTCCATGCCACCGCCAAACCAGCTGACCGGTGCGCCACCAGCTGGCGTGGCGGTGAGCATGCGCACATTCATGTGCACCGTCGGCACGTAGGGGTTGAGCGGATGAAACACCAGCGACACCCCCATTGCCTCGAATGGCGCGCCGGCCAGCTCGGGACGGCGCTCGGTGGCCGAAGGCGGCAGGGCCGGCCCCCGCACGTGCGAGAAACCGCAGCCAGCACGCTCGAATACCTTGCCGCCCTCGATGATGCAGGTGATGCCATCGCCCTGCAGCGGCTCGTTGCCGGACTTCTGCCAGGGGTCGCGGATGAACCGGGCCGTGCTGCCGGCCTCGATCTCCAGCTGCTGCAAGGCATCAATGATGCTGGATTGGAGGCCGATCAGCCAGTCACGTACCGGCGCTGAAGGATGTTGCACTTGCGTCATGGGGAAAGCTTTCTGTCATGCCATCAAAACCGCGTACCGGCAGCGGTCCACGCGTTGCAAGGACGCCCGCAAGCCGGAACTCCTGGATGGCAATTATCCTACAGATCGCCCCGAATTTTCAGAATTTCCTGAAATTTGAAAACATTCCTCGGCATCAGTTTCTGATGGCGCGATAACCGATGTCCTTGCGGTATTGCTCGCCGTCGAAGTGCACCTTGCTGGCCACTTCGTAGGCGCGCTGCTGCGCCTGTTTGACGTTGTCGCCCAGCGCAGTGACGCACAGCACGCGCCCGCCACTGGTCTTGATGGCGTCACCGTCCTGCACGGTTCCTGCATGGAACACCATGGCGTCATCGCTGTCAGGCGGCAGATCATGGATCACGTCCCCCTTGCGCGGCGACTCGGGGTAGCCATGCGCGGCCATCACCACCCCCAGCGCCACGCGCCGGTCCCACTGCAGTTCAACCTGATCGAGCTTGCCATCGACGGCAGCACTGAGTACTTCGAACAGATCGCTCTTGAGGCGCATCAGGATTGGTTGGGTCTCCGGGTCGCCCATGCGGCAATTGAATTCCAGCGTCCGCGGCTGTCCCGCCGAGTCGATCATCAACCCGGCATACAGGAAACCGGTGTAGGGGACGCCGTCGCGCTCCATGCCACGCACGGTCGGCACGATGATCTCGCGCATCACTCTGGCGTGCACATCGGCGGTGACCACCGGCGCAGGCGAATAAGCGCCCATGCCGCCCGTGTTGGGGCCCTTGTCGCCATCCAACAGTCGCTTGTGATCCTGGCTGGTGGCCAGTGGCAGCACATTCTTGCCATCGGAGAGGACGATGAAGCTGGCTTCCTCGCCGCTGAGAAATTCCTCGATCACCACCCGCGCCTGGCCCTCGTTGTGCAAGGCACCATAGCGATTGTCCAGCAGCATGTCGTCGACCGCCTGGTAGGCCTGTTCGACGGTCTCTGCCACCACCACGCCCTTGCCGGCCGCCAAGCCATCGGCCTTGACGACAATGGGCGCGCCCAGCTTGTCGATGAAGGCCTTGGCTGCTGCCGCATCGGTGAAGGTGTCAAACGCCGCGGTCGGAATGCCATGACGCTGCATGAACTGCTTGGAAAAGGCCTTGGAGCTCTCCAGCTGCGCGGCCGCCCTGGTGGGCCCGAAGATGCGCAGGCCGTGGGCACGAAACTCGTCGACCACGCCCGCTGCCAGCGGCGCCTCCGGCCCAACCACCGTCAACGCGATCTGTTCGGCCTGTGCCCATTCGCGCAGGGCGGCAGGATCGGTCACGTCGACGTTCTGCAGCCTGCGGTCGCGTGCCGTGCCGCCATTGCCCGGCGCCACGAACACCTGCGTAACGCGCGGCGACTGCGCCAGCTTCCAGGCCAGCGCGTGCTCACGGCCTCCACCCCCAATGACTAGGACTTTCATATTGCATGCACCGCGTTGTGCGGCATCGTGTATCCGTTGAATAAATCGTTGAAACAACTCATGTCATGCCACGTGCACCGTCACAGCTCCGCGTTGTGGTAGATGGCCTGCACGTCATCGAGGTCCTCGAGCACGTCCAGCAGCTTCTGCATGCGCTCGGCGTCCTCGCCTTCGAGTTCGATGGTGTTGTCTGCGCGCATCGAGACCTCGGCCACTTCGGCCTTGAGTCCGGCCGCCTCCAACGCAGCCTGTACGGCCTCGAAATCCGCCGGTTCGGTCAACACCTCGATGGAGCCGTCGTCGCCGCTGATCACGTCGATGGCGCCAGCTTCCAGCGCCACTTCCATGACCTTGTCCTCATCGGTGCCAGGCGCGAAGACAAACTGGCCCACGCGCCTGAACTGAAATGCCACCGAGCCCTCGGTGCCCATGTTGCCGCCCCACTTGCTGAAGGCATGGCGCACTTCGGCCACGGTGCGCTGGCGATTGTCCGTCATGGTGTCGACGATGATCGCTGCGCCGCCAATGCCGTAGCCCTCGTAGCGGATTTCCTCGTAGCTCACGCCCTCGAGGTTGCCGGTGGCCTTGTCGATGTTGCGTTTGATGGTATCGGCCGGCATGTTCGCCGCCTTGGCCTTGTCCACGGCCAGGCGCAGGCGCGGATTGGTCGCGGGATCGCCACCGCCGGCACGCGCTGCCACGATGATTTCGCGGATCAGACGCGTCCAGATGCGGCCACGCTTTTCATCCTGCCGGCCCTTGCGATGCTGAATGTTTGCCCACTTGCTATGTCCTGCCATGCGCGTTCTTCCTCCATGCCGGTGCGCCGCAGCCTGATGCAGCCGCGCCGCCAGGCGGATTTTCCACAAAGTCCGCCATTCTATGCCGAGCACCCTTAGGGCCACTGCCGTGCACAGGCAGCCCGCCCATCGACTGCGCTCGGCGAAGCCCCCTATCTTTGACGTTTTTACAACACGACTGCACCCCTTGCGGGCCCGCAGCAGCGCTGCCTCTCACGCACGGCATGCCGCCCGTTTTGGCAGAATGACGCCATGAACACCATGACCGTCGAAGCCACCATGCACGCGCTGGGCGCGCAGGCGCGCAGTGCCAGCCACCGCATGGCCGTTGCCAGCACACACGAGAAAGCATTGGCGCTGCGCGCACTGGCGCGCCTGCTGCGCGAGCAGTCAGCCAGCCTGCAGGCTGACAATGCCAAGGATGTCGAGCGCGCCATTGCCAGCGGACTGGCAGCACCGATGGTCGACCGCCTGCGACTGACAGACAAAGCGCTGGAAACTGCCGCGCAGGGCTGCGAGCAGCTGGCCGACATGCCCGATGTCATCGGCGAAATCATCGGCCTGCGCCAGCGTCCCAGTGGCATACGGGTGGGCCAGATGCGGGTCCCGCTTGGCGTGTTCGGCATGATCTACGAGAGCCGCCCCAACGTCACCATCGAGGCCGCCAGCCTGGCCATCAAGAGCGGCAATGCCTGCATCCTCCGAGGCGGCTCCGAAGCCATCGAATCGAACAAGGCGCTGGCGGCGCTGGTACGCCAAGCCCTGCAGCATGCCGGCCTGCCGCAGGATGGTGTGCAGCTGGTGCCCACCACCGAGCGCGCCGCCGTTGGATATCTGATCACCATGCCGGAGTACGTGGATGTGGTGATTCCGCGCGGAGGCCGCGGCCTGATCGAGCGCATCAGCCGGGAAGCCAAGGTTCCGGTCATCAAGCATCTGGACGGCATTTGCCACACCTACGTGGACGACCCCTGCGATCTCGCTCAGGCCGTGGTGATCGCCGACAACGCTAAGACGCAAAAGTACAGCCCCTGCAACGCGACGGAGACGCTCTTGGTCGCGCGCGGCGTGGCGGCGGCATTTCTGCCACAGATCGCCCGTGTCTATGCCGACAAGGGCGTGGAGATGCGCGTCACGGATGAGGCCGCGCCGCTGGTACAGATCGCAGGCGCGCACGTTGTGCCGGCCACCGAACAGGACTGGCACACCGAATACCTCGCCCCCATCATCAGCATCAAGCTCGTGGCCGGCCTGGACGAGGCCATTGCGCACATCAACACCTATGGCAGCCACCATACCGATGCCATCATCACCACCGACCACCGCCACGCCCAGCGCTTCCTGCGCGAAGTCGATTCCGCCAGCGTCATGGTCAATGCCAGCACGCGCTTTGCCGATGGCTTCGAGTACGGTCTCGGCGCCGAGATCGGCATCAGCACCGACAAGTTCCATGCGCGCGGCCCCGTTGGTGTCGAAGGGCTGACATCGCTGAAATACGTCGTCCTCGGCGATGGCGAAATTCGCCAGTGACCTCCCTTTCACTTCCCGATCTCCTGCCACACCCTGCCATGTCTCTCGATCTCGCCGCCATCAATGCCGAATACGGCCATGACGCCCAGTCCCTCGTGCGCTGGGCACTCAGCCTCGACAAGAAGGCCATCTGCACCACCAACTTCCGCCCATTCGAGGCCGTGATCCTGCACATAGTCACGCGGGTGCAGCCGGACATCCCCATCGTCTGGATGGACAATGGCTACAACACCGAAGCGACCTACCGCTACGCCGACGAACTCACCCGCAGGCTGCAACTCAACCTGCACATCTACCTGCCACGGCGCTCGCGCGCGCACCGCGAGGCGGTCGACGGGCCCACGCCCGCGCTGGACGATCCGCGCCACGCGGCCTTCACCGAAGAAGTCAAGCTCGAGCCCTTTGCCCGCGCCCTGCGGGAGATGGCGCCACAGGTCTGGTTCACCGCACTACGCGCCAGCGACACTGCGGTGCGCGCGCAGATGGATCCCGTCAGCGTCAACCCCGACGGCCTCCTCAAGGTCGCGCCGCTGTTGCACTGGAGCGCCAAGCAGCTGCACGAATACCTCGTGGCCCACGATCTACCCAACAACTTCGACTACGTCGACCCCACCAAGGGCGAGGAACACCGCGAGTGCGGCCTGCACCTGGCGCATTGATACGCGCTGTTTCCTCGCGGTGCTGCCACTTTTGGGCAGGCCCCTCGCCTAAAATCGCGCCATGTTGAAAATCAAACAGCAATTGCTCCAGGGCCTGGCCCAGACCCTGGAGAGCATCGCCCCTGGCATGGGGGAGAAGGCGGCTTTCGAACAGCCGCGCCAACCCGAACATGGCGATCTGGCCATCACCGCAGCCATGCAGCTGGCCAAGCCGCTGAAGCAGAATCCGCGTGCGCTGGGCGAGCAGATCAAGGCCCGGCTGGAGGCCCTGCCCACCTACCAGCAATGGGTCAGCGCCGTGGAACTGGCCGGCCCAGGCTTTCTCAACCTGCGCCTCAAGCCCGAGGCCAAGCAGCAGGTCGTGCGCGAGGTTCTCGGCGCTGCGGACGGCTACGGTCAGCAACCGGAGCACGGCGAGAAGGTGATTGTCGAATTCGTCTCGGCCAACCCCACCGGGCCGCTGCATGTCGGCCATGGCCGCCAGGCGGCGCTGGGCGACGCCATCTGCAACCTGCTGGCCACGCAGGGCTGGCAGGTACACCGCGAGTTCTATTACAACGACGCAGGCGTGCAGATCGACACGCTCACCAAGAGCGTGCAGGCACGCGCCAAGGGCCTCAAGCCGGGCGATGCCGCCTGGCCCGAGTCGGCCTACAACGGCGACTACATTCAGGACATCGCCGAGGACTTCCTGGCCCGCAAGACCGTCCAGGCCGATGACCGCAGCTTCACCGCCAGCGGCGATGTGGACGACTACGACAACGTGCGCCAGTTCGCCGTCGCCTACCTGCGCAACGAGCAGGACAAGGACTTGCGCGCCTTCAACCTGACGTTCGACCAGTACTATCTGGAGTCGAGCCTGTACGAGAGCGGCCGGGTGGCGCAGACCGTGCAGCGCCTCATCGACCAGGGCAAGACTTACGAACAGGATGGCGCGCTGTGGCTCAGGACCACGGAGTACGGCGACGACAAGGACCGCGTCATGCGCAAGCAGGATGGCACCTACACCTACTTCGTGCCGGATGTGGCCTACCACATCGCCAAGTGGGAGCGGGGTTTTCGCAAGGCCATCAACATCCAGGGCACCGATCACCACGGTACGATCGCGCGTGTGCGCGCCGGCCTGCAGGCCGCCGGCGTGGGCATTCCGCAGGGCTACCCGGACTACGTGCTGCACACCATGGTACGGGTGGTGCGCGGCGGCGAGGAAGTCAAGATCAGCAAGCGCGCGGGCAGCTACGTGACGCTGCGCGACCTGATCGAATGGACCAGCAAGGATGCGGTGCGCTTCTTCCTGCTCAGTCGCAAGCCCGATACCGAGTACACGTTTGACGTTGATCTGGCCGTTGCGCAGAACAACGACAACCCGGTCTACTACGTGCAGTATGCGCACGCGCGCATTTGCAAGATTCTGCGCGACTGGGGCGGCGATGTTGCACGGCTGCCACAGGTCGATCTGACCCCGCTGGCAAGCCCTGCCGCGCAGACCTTGCTGCTGCAGCTGGCCCGCTATCCGGAGATGCTCAGCGGCGCCGCACGCGACTTCGCGCCGCACGACGTGAGTTTCTACCTGCGCGAGCTGGCCGCCAGCTACCACAGCTACTACGATGCCGAACGCATCCTGGTGGATGAGGAGCCGGTGAAGCTGGCCCGCCTGGCGCTGATTGCTGCCACCGCACAGGTGCTGCGCAACGGTCTGGCAATCCTGGGTGTCAGCGCCCCCGAGCGTATGTGAGAATGCAGGCCATGGCAAAACGAACTCCCCGGCGCAAGGCCGGCTCCTCCCAGCGCGGCGGCACGCTTGCCGGCATCCTCATTGGCCTGATCATCGGTTTCGCGGTGTGCATCGCCGTGGCCCTGTACATCTCGCGCATGCCCGTGCCGTTTCTCAACACCGAGGCCAACACGCGCCCCTCGGCACTCGATACCACCGAGCAGGAGCGCAACCGGACCTGGAACCCGAACGCGGCGCTCTCGCCACAGCGCGACGGTCAGGCCACCACGCAGACCTACAGTCAGCCGCAGCTGCCTGCCGCCCCTACTCAGGACGCAGCGCCCCCTGTGGAGCCGGAACCTCCGTCCGAAGTGGTCACCGTCGCACCGCCCACCACTGGCACAGATCCACTCGGCGAACTGGCCGCACAGGTAGGCAGTCGACCGGCCCCCGCCGCTGTCACTCCGCCTCCAGCGCAGGCCGACCCCTACATCTATTTCGTGCAGGCCGGGGCCTTCCGCTCGCAAAGTGACGCCGATGCCCAGCGCGCCCGGCTGGCCATGAATGGCTGGGATGCGCGCATCACCAGCCGCGAGCAGAACGGCCAGACCATCTACCGGGTGCGCGTGGGCCCCTTCAACAGCAGCAGCGACGCGGCCAACATCAAGCGCCAGTTCGACCAGCAGGCCATCGACGCCGCCGTGGTACGCCAGGCCCGCTGATCCGTCGGACGGGCGAAGCCTCGGCAAGGCCCGACCACGCATGCCCCATGCCACATTGGTGCGCCGCAACACCCGCCTGCGCAAACCCATGAAGCGCTGGGAGCCTGCTTAAGCGCCCAGCGTTTGCGCCGTCTTATGCCGCGGCACAATTTGCCGGCAACGCAAGGAGGTCTGCAACATGGAGCATGACGACGCCCCGATCAACCCGCCGCGGATGCGTGGCGCCAGCCTGCTGCGTCACAACGCCGCCGAGTGGCAGCACACACAACCGGTACCACTGCTTGCGCACCTGCAGCGCCTGACCGCCCCCAATGCGGGCATCATGACCGGCCCAGGCACCAACACCTATCTGATCGGTGATCGCGCCAGCGGCTTCATCGTGCTCGACCCCGGGCCCGACGAGCCTCTGCACTTGCAGCGCATCCTCCTTGCCACCGGGGGAGACGTGCGCCACATTGTCTGCACCCACTCGCACCCGGACCACGCCCCAGGAGCTTGGCCCCTGCAGCAGCTGGTACAGCAGGCCGGGCAGGCCGCACCGCGCATTGCCGGCATGGCAAGCGGCCCGCATGCCCGGCCTGACAGTCGCTTCACGCCGCAGCTTGCGCTGCGCACCGGCGACGAGATTCGGGTCATGGGGGCGGGGCAGACATACACGTTGCGCGCCATCCACACGCCGGGACACGCGGCCAACCACCTGTGCTTTCTGCTTGTGGAAGATGCGCTGCTGTTCTCCGGTGACCACATCCTCGGGGGCAGCACCTCGGTGGTGCTGCCCCCTGATGGCAGCATGCAGGACTACCTCGACGCACTGGATACCCTGGATGCCACCTGCGCCGCGCATGCGGTGGCATGCATCCTGCCAGCGCACGGCCATGTGCTGGCCGATGCGCGGGGCGTGATCGCGCAACTCAAGGCCCACCGTCTGGGACGCGAGGCCAGGGTGTTGGCCGCCATCGAGAGCCGACCCGACGGTACAGTGGAGGAGTGGCTTGCCCACGCTTACGCCGATACGCCGCAGGCGCTCTGGCCCGTGGCCCGTTACTCACTGCTGGCACACGTCCAGCGGCTGGCCATCTTGCATCCCGAGCTCGGGTTGCAGAGGGTGGCCATGCCGGCCCTTGCCCCCGATCTGCACTGATCGGCGCACCGACTTGCATCTCTTCAGGCACGACAGCGCTCGGTCAGAACGGGCCGCTCAGGCGCAAGATTGGTTTGCGGCGCCGTCTGACCTCGCCATGCACCGCCTCGACAGTACAACAAGTCCGTAGCCCACTGCGTAAACGCAGCATGCGGCCTGAACGTTACTGACTCATCTTCAATGCCTCAACCCATGCCCGCTATGACCCACCCCTTTCGCCTCGCCTGCCTGGCCGCCGCCCTGTCCACCCTGTGTGCGCAGCCCGTTTCCGCCGCCGCCGACGCTGAAACCAGCAGCGGTGCCGCCGACCGCGAAGCCATTGCCGTGACGATCTACAACGAGTCCCTGGCACTCGTGCGGGAGGAACGGCGCCTGCCCCTGCGCCAGGGTCTCAACCACATTGCACTCAAGGAAGTTTCCGCGCAGATCATGCCGGAGACGGCCAGCCTACGCGCGCTCGACGGCGCAGCGCTGACACTGCTGGAACAGAACTTCGACTTCGACCTGCTCAGCAGCCATGCGCTGCTGGACAAATACGTCGGACGCAGCGTGACGACCATCCACACCAATCCGGCTACCGGCAAGGAAACGCGTGAACAGGCCACCTTGCTGGCCAATAACGACGGGCCTATCCTGCAGTACGCTGACCGCATCGAAACCGGCCTGCCCGCTGGCACGCGCCTGGCGTTCGATGGCGTTCCGGCAAATCTGCGCGACCGTCCGACACTGGTGGTCACGCTGGAAGCTGCGGATGCAGGCACCCGTAACGTCGACCTGTCCTATCTCACAGGGGGGCTTGGCTGGAAGGCCGATTACGTTGCCACCCTCTCGCAGGATGAAAGTACCCTGGACCTGGCCGGCTGGGTGACGCTGACCAACCAGAGCGGCGCCAGCTACGAGAACGCCAGGCTGCAGCTGGTCGCCGGCGACGTGGGCCGTGCCGCGCCCGATGTCAAGGTCATGCGCAGCATGGCTGCCGAGATGGCCATGCCCGCTGCCGCGCCACTGCAGCAGGAAGGGCTGTTCGAGTACCACCTCTACACCCTGCCTCGGCCCACCACCATCGCCGACAACCAGACCAAGCAGGTTGCACTGCTGTCGGCAAAATCAGTGCCCGTGCGCAAGGAGTACCGCATGCAGGGCGCGCAGCATTGGTACTACAACCTGCGGGACGGCGGCAGCAGCCCCGAGCTGGGCGACAAGCGCAAGGTGGATGTTTTCGTCGAGTTCGACAACAAGGACGGCGATCTGGGCGTACCCCTGCCCAAGGGCATCGTGCGCGTCTACAAGGACGACAGCCAGCAGCGCGCCCTGTTTGTCGGTGAAGACCGCATCGACCACACGGCCAAGGATGAGCAAGTGCGCCTCAAGCTCGGCAGCGCCTTCGACCTGAACGGCACCTGGAAGCACACCGACAGCAAGAAGATATCCGACAACGTCTACGAAATGGCCTTCCGCATCGAACTGCGCAACGCCAAGGACGTACCGGCCACCATCAAGGTGGTCGAGCCCATCCCCGGCCGCTGGGAGATTCTGCAAGAAAGCCATCCGCACAGCAAACCGACCGCCCACCTCGCGCAATGGCAGATCGAGGTGCCGGCGGAAGGCCAGGCAGCGCTGGACTACACGGTGCGCATCACCTACTAAAAACCTTCTGGAACGTTCGCAAACAGGCTCTCAGCAAGGCTTGGCCCTGGCACGAATAGCACCTCAAAGGATGGCCTGCAGCGCTTCGAGCGGCCGCGCCAGCATCGTGCCTTTTTCCGTCACCACGAACGGGCGGTTAAGCAGGATCGGATGCTCGGCGATGGTATCCAGCAGTACCTCATCGCTGGCATCGGCAAGGTCCAGCTCCGCATAAAGTGGCTCCTTCGTACGCACGGCCTCGCGTACCTCCAGGCCCGCAGCGGCAATCAGCGCTGCAAGCTGCTGGCGCGTCAGCGGGGTCTTGAGGTATTCGACGATGTGCGGCGCGTAGCCGTGTTCGCGCAACAACTGAAGCGCTTTGCGCGACGTGCTGCAGCGGCTGTTGTGGTAGATCGTTGCGGTCTTGTCTGTCATATAGCGAAGATATTCGTGCGTGAAAACCGGTTGGACATGACGACCAAGCATAGCGCAGCCGTCACTCGCAGCGCCGCTGGCGCTTACACTTCGGATCCAATGTGAGCTCTGGGAGGAAATCATGCGATGGGAAGGAAACCGCCAGTCCCGCAATCTGCAGGATCGCCGCGCCAGTCGAGCGGTAGGAGGACGCGGCGTTGGCATTGGCGCCATCCTCGTTGCCGTGGTGGCAGGCTGGATTTTCGGCATCAACCCGATGACCGTCCTTGGCCTGCTGCAGGGCATGCCGGGCAGCGCGCCGCCCCAGTCAACGGCGGTCAGCGGCCCTCCCTCCGATGAGACCGGGCAGTTCTTTGCCACGGTACTGGCCGATACCGAGGACGTGTGGAACAGCTTGTATACCAACTACCAGGAGCCGCGCATGGTGCTCTACCGCGATGCCACGCAGACCGGTTGTGGCATCGGCCAAGCGGAAATGGGGCCGTTCTACTGCCCGGCTGACCAGACTGTCTATCTCGACGAGCGCTTTTTCGACCAGCTCGCCCGCATGGGGGCCACCGGCGAATTTGCCCAGGCCTATGTGGTCGCGCACGAGGTGGGCCACCACGTTCAGCGCCTGCAGGGCACGACCACCAAGCTCGACCAGTTACGCGGGCGTATCAGCCAGCAGGAATACAACCAGTTGAGCGTGCGGCTGGAACTGCAGGCGGACTGTTATGCCGGCGTATGGGGCCACCACGCCCAGCGCCAGCGCCAGATTCTGGAAAACGGCGACATTGAGGCAGCCATGAATGCTGCCGCGGCGGTCGGGGATGACCAGATCCAGCGCTCTGCCGGGCGCACCGCACGTCCCGAGACTTTCACCCACGGCAGCAGCGCGCAGCGCCAGCGCTGGTTCATGCGGGGCCTGCAGACCGGGGATCCCAACGCCTGCGACACCTTCAACGCGGATCCTCTCTGATGACACCGTCCACTTCTTCTTCCGTGCTTGCGCGTGCGGCGGCCATGGCGATCACCGGCGTGGCCAAGGCGCTGACCGGAGCGCGCAGCGTCTGGCTCGGCTGTGCGCCCGTGCCACGCCAGCGCATCTACTACGCCAACCACTCCAGCCACAGCGACTTCGTGCTGCTGTGGGCCTCGCTGCCGCCGCTGCTGCGCCAGCGCACGCGCCCGGTTGCCGGCGCTGATTACTGGTCCAAGGGGCTGCTGCGCCAGTTCATCATCCACCGCGTGTTTCGTGGCGTTCTGGTGGACCGCTCCGGCAGTGGCAAATCCGGGCAGGACGGCGTTGCTGCCCAGCAAGCAAGTGCCGCTGCCGCTGCGGCCGCACCAGAGGGTGACTCCAGTGCTGAACAGGCTTCAGCGCCTTCTCGCGCAGACGCGCTTGTACCGCTGCGCCAGGCACTGGATGCGGGCGACTCGCTCATCCTCTTTCCCGAGGGCACACGCAACCTGCACGATGAGCTGCTGCCATTCAAGAGCGGGCTCTACCATCTGGCCAGGGCCTATCCCGACGTGGAGATCGTGCCGGTGTGGCTGGGCAACCTCAACCGTGTCATGCCCAAGGGCGCATGGATTCCCCTGCCGCTGCTGTGCACAGTCAGCTTTGGCGCACCGATTGCCGTGCAGGACGGCGAGGACAAAGCTGCCTTTCTCGCACGCGCCCGCCAGGCGCTGATTGATCTGTCGCAGGCCGTGGAGGTGCAGGCATGACGCGCGAAACCTTGATGCTTTCGGCCATCATCGGCGGGCTGATGGTGCTCGCCTCTCTTGTTGGCTTCGCGCTGAAGGCGCGTGTGGGCTTTGCGCCTCATGCAGTGATCGACAACCTCAATGCCCGCATCAAGGCCTGGTGGGTGATGATTCTGGTGCTGGGCGTGGCGTTTGCGCTGGGGCGCGTAGCGGTGATCGTGCTGTTTCTGGGCATCTCCTTCTATGCGCTGCGCGAATTCCTCACGCTCACCCCGACGCGGCGCAGCGACTACTTTGCCTTGCTGGCGGCCTTCTATATCGCCTTGCCGCTGCAGTACTTCTTCATCCTGACTGGCTGGTACGGCATGCTCGCCATCTTCCTGCCCGTCTACGGCTTTCTGCTGCTGCCGATCTTCGCGGCGCTAGGCGGCGACACCACGCGCTTTCTGGAACGCGCCGCATCCACGCAATGGGGCGTGATGATTGCGATCTACTGCATCTCCACCATTCCCGCGCTGGTGCTCATCCCCATCGCCGATTACGAAGGCCGCAACCTGCTGTTGATCGCCTGGCTGGTGCTGGTAGTGCAAGGCTCGGACGTGCTCCAGTACATTTGCGGCAAGCTGTTTGGCAGGCGCAAGGTGGCGCCGGCACTGTCTCCCTCCAAGACATGGGAGGGTCTGATTGGCGGCGTTACCCTGGCCTCGCTGCTGGGCGCGGCGCTGTACTGGATCACACCGTTTGACCTGGTGGACGCATTCTGGATGGCGTTGGTGGTCAACCTCATGGGCTTTGCCGGTGGACTGGTGATGTCGGCCATCAAGCGCGACCGCGGCGTCAAGGACTGGGGCACCATGATCGAAGGTCATGGCGGCATGCTCGACCGACTCGACTCGCTGTGCTTTGCTGCGCCCATCTTCTTTCACCTCGTGCGCTACCTGTGGGGTTTGCCCGCATGACAGGCGCGGGCCTCACCCCTGCCGCCTGCCCGTGCGGCCGCACCGAGTTGCGCGGCAAACGCGTGATGACCATGGCGTTGCACGCCTGCTGCGGCCGCTGGCTGGGCATCGGTCAGACCGCGCAGCCCGCACCCGATGCCGAAGCGCTCATGCGCTCGCGCTACACCGCCTTTGTGCTCGGACACATCGATTACTTGCTGGCGACCTGGCACGCCAGCACACGTCCGGCAACCGTGACGCTGGACGCTGGCGACCGCTGGCTGGGCCTGCAGGTGCGCCGCCACAGCCTGCTGGATGCCACGCGCAGCGAAGTCGAATTCGTCGCCCGCGTGCGCGACGCTACCGGACGCGCACATCGCCTGCATGAAACCAGCCGGTTTGTCTGCGAGCACCAGCAATGGTTTTACGTGGACGGCGATCTGCACTGAGTACGCGCGTCCGTTTCGCTCATACGCCGCGTTGCTGCGCTGCAAGGGTGCCTACGACCTTTGGCCAATCGCGCGCGCCAGGCGGCAACGCCACAATGCACGTTCGTGCAAGTGCCTTTGCGGTCCCACAACCGCCCAGTACATCGCTGCGCTGGGCGCGGCGGCGTCAAGGGGCACTGCCAAAGCAGGCCGTGCAAAGCCTTGCTTGCGCCAGCAGGACCCGGCACGCAGACGGGTCCCACCGAATACCCCCGACCAGAACAAGGAGACAACCCATGAGCGCCTACGATCAGCATCTCGATCGCACCCTTGCCAATCACTCCGCGCTGACGCCGCTGGATTTCATCCGCCGCAGCGCCGAGGTCTACCCGGAACGATTGGCCATTGTGCACGGCAGCCTGCAACGCAACTGGCGCGAAACCTATGCCCGCTGTCGCCAGCTCGCCAGCGCGCTGCACAACGCCGGCATCGGCAAGAACGACACCGTTGCCGTCATCCTGCCCAATACCCCGCCGATGGTCGAAGCCCATTTCGGCGTGCCAATGGCAGGCGCGGTGCTCAACACGCTCAATACCCGGCTTGATCCGCAGACCATCGCCTTCATGCTCGACCACGGCGAGGCCAAGGCGCTGATCGTCGACCCCGAATTCGCGCGCCTCATCGCGCAGGCACTGCCGCTGCGCAGGAGCAACCATCTGCGCACAATCATCACCATCACGGACGAACTGTACGGTCCGGCCGCTGCCGCACTCGAAGGCAGCATCGACTACGAGACATTTCTCGCTGGCGGCGACGCCGCGTTCGAATGGCAGCGCCCGAGCGATGAATGGGACGCCATCGCGCTGAACTACACCAGTGGCACCACGGGAGACCCCAAGGGCGTGGTCTACCACCACCGCGGCGCGGCGCTCAACACCCTGTCGATGATTCTCGAATGGGACATGCCCAAGCACCCGGTCTACCTCTGGACGCTGCCCATGTTCCACTGCAACGGCTGGTGCTTTCCGTGGGTGATGGCCGCGCGTGCCGGCGTCAACGTCTGCCTGCGTCGCGTAGATGCCGAGGCGGTATTCACCGCCATGCGCACGCATGGCGTCACACATTACTGCGGCGCACCGATCGTGCACAGCCTGCTCATCAACGCCCCTGCCGAACTCAAACGGGATCTGCCGACCGGCATCAAGGCCATGGTAGCCGGCGCCGCGCCACCGGCCTCAATGATCGAAGGCATGGAAGCACTGGGCTTCGACCTCACCCACGTATACGGGCTGACCGAAGTCTACGGCCCCGCCACGGTCTGCGCCAAACATGCCGCATGGCAAGCACTTGCCATCGGCGAGCGCGCCCAGCGCAACGCCAGCCAGGGTGTGCGCACGCACCTGCAGGAAGACGCCCGCGTGCTCGACCCCGAAACCATGCAGCCCGTGCCTTGGGACGGCGAGACCATCGGCGAGATCATGTTCCGCGGCAACATCGTGATGAAGGGCTACCTCAAGAACCCCGAAGCCACCGACAAGGCCTTTGCCGGCGGCTGGTTCCACACCGGCGATCTGGCCGTGCAATACCCGGACGGCTACATCAAGATCAAGGACCGCAGCAAGGACATCATCATCTCCGGCGGCGAGAACATCTCCTCCATCGAGGTCGAGGACGTGCTCTACCGCCATCCAGCCGTGCTGGCCGCAGCCGTGGTGGCCAAGCCCGACCCCAAATGGGGCGAGACGCCCTGCGCCTTCGTCGAACTCAAGGAAGGCACTGACCTGTCCGCCGAAGACATCGTCGCGCACTGCAAGAAGTATCTGGCGGGCTTCAAGGTCCCGCGCGCAGTCGTGTTCGGGCCGCTGCCCAAGACGAGCACCGGCAAGATCCAGAAATTCGAACTGCGCAGGCAGGTCGGCTCGGCCCAGGCCATCGACGTGTGACCGACCAGGCCGGGGCACCGCCACGCCGCTCAAGGCAGCCTCCCGCCCAGCCAGACGGCAAAGCTCCGATAATCGGGCCATGTCCGAGACCAATGCCGCCATCCTCGTCGTCGACGACGAACCCGATCTGCGCCTGCTCTACGAGCTGACGCTGATGCGCGAAGGCTACCGGGTGGAATCGGCCGAGACCGTCGCCCAGGCGCGCCAGAAGCTGCAGGCGCGTTTTGACGTGGTACTCACTGACATGCGCCTGCCCGATGGCCAGGGCATGGAGCTGCTGCTGGAACTGCAGGCGGCGGGTCGGCCCGAGCGCTGCATCGTCGTCACTGCCTACGGCTCTGCCGAAAACGCCGTCGAGGCACTGCGCGCTGGCGCCTTCGACTATCTGGCCAAGCCGGTCGAGCTGAGCCAGCTGCGCACCGTCGTCGCCTCCGCCCTGCAGGGACTCCCCGCCACCATGTCGAGCTCCATCGCTACAGCCCCACCGACCGGCGATGGCTCCCCCGCTGCGGTCCACGCACCGGCAACGCCTGCGGACCGTGCGGCGCAGACTGCCGCGTGCGCCGATGCGGCCCAGCCTGCCCCCCACGACACCGCCGCCGGTGCCGCCGCACTGGTCCGCCTGGTGGGACAGTCACCGGCCATGTGCGCCGTCAAGGCGCGCATCGCCAAGGTAGCGCGCAGCATGGCGCCCGTGCATATCCATGGCGAATCCGGCACGGGCAAGGAACTGGTGGCACGCGCCGTACATGCCAACAGCCAGCGCGCGGCGGGCCCGCTGGTGGCAGTCAACTGCGGCGCCATTCCCGAGCACCTGCTGGAGGCCGAATTCTTCGGGGCCAAAAAAGGCGCCTACACCGGCGCCACGCAGGACCGCATCGGTTTCTTTCAGGCCGCCAAGGGCGGCACCCTGTTCCTGGATGAAATCGGGGATCTGCCGCTGGCCATGCAGACCAAGCTGCTGCGCGCCATCCAGGAACGCTGCGTGCGCCCGCTCGGCTCCACCCAGGAGGAACTGGTCGACGTGCGCCTGATCAGTGCCACCCACCGCGATCTGGCCGCTGAAGTCCAACAGGGGCGCTTTCGCCAGGACCTGTACTACCGGCTCAACGTCATCGAGCTGCACATCCCGCCGCTGCGCGAGCGGCTGCAGGATCTCCCCGACCTGGTTCAGGCGCTGCTGACGCGGCTGGCTGCCGACTCCGGCTTTGCCGCCATCCACGTTGAGTCTGACTTTCTGCAAGCCCTGGCTACGCGCACCTTCCCGGGCAACGTGCGCGAGCTGGAAAACCTGCTGCACCGCGCCGTCGCGCTCAGTGAGGACGGCATACTGCGCGCCAGCGCACTGCAGGACGACTCGCCTGCCAGCCCGGTGCCGCAGGCCCCGGTGCCTGCGCCATCGCCTGCACCAGCCACCGCTGCTGCGGCGATAGCGACCGCGCCTGCGGCAACCGGATTCGGCACAAGCTACGCCATCCAGATCCCGATGGCGGTCAGCCCGGCACCGCCCGTGCCACCTCCCGTACCCGCAGCCCCCGCAACTGCCGCCAGCGCGCAGCCAACAGGCGCGGCCATGATCGTGCGTGCACCTGACCGCAGCGCCGACGACGAACCGTTGCCCAGCGACCTGCAGGCATGGCTGGACGCCCAGGAGCGTGCCATACTGATCCGCGCCCTGCGCGCCGTACGCTACAACCGCACTGCCGCAGCAGCGCTGCTGGGGCTGAACCTGCGGCAGATCCGCTACCGCATCGAGCGTCTGAACATTCCGACCGAACCCGATGCCCGCGAATGACAATGGCCCGCTGCCAGCTGCCGAGCACGATCTCCTCGTGCAGGGGCGCTATCGTGAAGCGCTATGGCTGCCATCGCCCAACCACAACGCCCGCCCCGCTGGCGCAGTGATCGATCTGATCGTCGTGCACTCCATCAGCCTGCCACCGGGCTGCTACGGCGGCGACGCCATCGAGCGCCTGTTCACCAACACGCTGGACTGGGACGCACACCCGTACTATCGCAGCATCCGTGGACTGCAGGTCTCTGCACATTTCGTGATCCGGCGTGACGGCAGCGTGCAGCAATACGTCAATACCGAACAGCGCGCCTGGCACGCCGGTGTCTCCTGCTACCGGGGCCGTCACGCCCGTAACGATGACTCCATCGGCATTGAGTTGGAAGGCCTGGAAGATGAAGCCTTCGCGCCAGCGCAGTATCCCGCGCTGGCCAGGCTATGTCTGGCACTGGCGCAGCACTACCCCATCGCTGACATTGCCGGTCACGAAGACATCGCACCAGGGCGCAAACACGACCCCGGCGCCGGCTTCGACTGGGCTCTGCTGCAGCAGCTGCTGCAATGGCCCGTCCGCTACTTCCCGCAGCGTGTGCAACCCCTTTTGCTGCCAGTGCCTCCCCCCAGCCCGATGACTCCCCCGCGGGCTTGAGGCCGATCTGCAGCGACGCGCATCAAGCCATCAATGCCGATGGCGGACCGGCCCCCCATGCCAGCGGGGAGCATGGCGATGCGGTGCTTTCCAGCCGCGGCCATAGCGCGGCGGCGGGCGGTGGAAGGCAGGCGGTGCCACAAACACCGGCGCTGGCGCAACATACACCGGCGGCGGCAATACATACACAGGGCGTGGAGCAACCCAGGGCCGCGCTGGCCTACCCCAACCGTTGCCTACCTGCACCCCCACACCCGGCGGCGTACGATACCCGCCGGAATGCACCCCGATCGACCACTGCACCCCCTGCGCCTGCGCAGGCATGACAGTGCACGCAGCAGCCGCCACCGTCACGGGTATCGCCAAACGCGCGATGCGCGCAGCCAAACACTTCAACACTTGCATGACACCCTCCTAAGCCGTAACCAATACGCTGCAATGGTGTACGCCCAACGCAAAGCCCGCTTATCGCGCAGATGGCGAAATGTTTCCACAGGTAAAGCCAGCTTGACATCTACGTGACGGAAAACGCAACAATGCTTCATCCCTGATCGGGCCCAACACAATCCAACGTGCTGTTCGCTGTCTCCATGTGTCGAAGGGCACCTGCCTGGCCTCACAACCGCAACAAAGCGCTGGTCGGTAGAGGCTACATGGGCGGCGGGGCCACCCATTTTCATGTCCGCGCCGGACATGATGGCCTCATCCTGTACCTGTGACTAAATTCCACTGCTTCCGCACTGAAGCAGATGGCGACTCCTCCACTTGAGCCAATTGGCTTGCAATTGGTCCTGCTACTTATTTCCACTCCGGCTTGGGCATGTGCTCCAGCCCCCTCTCCTTGCGCCACTCTACGCAGGCTGCCCTGTCAAAGTAAAAACTCTGAATGCAAATCGGGCCCTCACTGTTATACCAGCCCCTGTCCTCTATACACAAATAACTTCTTGCCTCATCAAATGAGGAATTTATCGGGTTACCTGACACCGGATCAATCCCGCACTCCCTGAAGTCGTCAAGCTGTTTTTGTATACGTTGCAAAAATCCTTCATTTGTGGACAAATCAAATGTATTGAACTCTTCTTTCAGTCGCTAATTCGCTATCTCGTCCTTGACCGGCTTGAAGCCCTTGAAGCCACATCCCACCAATGTGGCCGTCGTTGCAATCAGCAGCGCCGCCATCAGTGCTTTTTTCATGCTCTTTTTCCTTTGCACAACTGCGCAGCAGCACTCACTTCCACTCCGGCTTGGGCATGTGCTCCAGTCCTCGCTCCTTGCGCCACTCTACACAGGCCGGTTTATCGAATAGCCAATGCTGCGTGCAAATAGGTCCGGCATCTTCATACCAACCTTTATTCTCAATGCACAGATAACCTTCTGCCAAATCATGCCGCGCATCTGTTAACCCATCCACTGGATCAATCCCGCACTCATTGAAGTCGTCAAGCTGTTTTTGCACATAAGCATTAAATCCCTCCTTTGTTAAAATACTGTAAGGATTGAATTCTCTCTTCAGCCGCCAATTCGCCATCTCGTCTTTGACCGGCTTGAAGCCCTTGAAACCACATCCCACCAATGTGGCCGTCGCCACTATCAGCGCCGCCACCGTCATCACCTTGCGCATCTTCTCTCCTTGCCCTTTCATCAATTTCTCCCGGCCACCATCTGCTCTGCGGCCATTAATCCATCTTCTTCCTCTGCAACAGCTCCGGGATGGTTTGGCCGGGGTGCATGATTAACTGACCATCTTCGCTTCTATAACCATCATATTGGCACTGCATGTTTCCAAACCCATAGCAATTGTGCGCTGAGGAGTCTCCTCCGAAGATGTCCAGCGTGTAGCTCCACCAGCTCTTGCCCTTCAGGTTGGTGTCTCCCGTCGCCGGGTTGAGCCCTATCAGCGATCCCACAAAATCCAATGCGCTGTTTTCCAGCACGATGTGCCGTGCGGTCTCGCCCTGCCCCTGCAAATGGCCGAACTTCCTGTCGCTGTTGGCCACGTTGGCTGCCGGCCCTACCATCTTGATGTCCGTCTCCTTGAGCACTCCTTGGGCCCCGGGGCGGCGCTGCAGCTCGCCCAGCGCGTTGGCCACCGTCAGGCTGCCTCGGCTGTGCGCGCCCATGAACAGCCCTTGCTGGCCGTATTGTTCTCCCAGCTCCACGGCCTGTTCTGTCGAGTTGCCCGGCTCTCCCACCAGCCCTTCGAGCATCTTCTGGTAGACCGCCACCATGTTCTCGCCCAGCGTGCTGGCCGCCGGCGGGTTGTTGATCAGGTGGATGTTTTCATACAGCCGGGTGTCCACTTGCCCTCCAGGCTCCGATTGCTGCCCTATGTAGTTTTGCACCGCATATTTCGCCGAGGCCTGGATGTCGTTGAAGATGCCGTTGAACATCACGGCTACCTGCGTCTTCTCTTGCCCCGTGCGCGGGTC
>NZ_LBNQ01000008.1 GCF_001005215.1 Lampropedia cohaerens | reverse complement strand
CGCTCATGCAAACAGAAGAAGAAGTGTGTAGGCCGAGAAGAGGTTGAGAGATCTTTTTTTAGCTTACAGGTTTACTTCAATTCCGCTTGAGTGAGTGAGTTTTTAAGAGATCGAACTAAAGAGTTTGATCCTGGCTCAGATTGAACGCTGGCGGCATGCTTTACACATGCAAGTCGAACGGCAGCACGGGTGCTTGCACCTGGTGGCGAGTGGCGAACGGGTGAGTAACACATCGGAACATGCCCAGTCGTGGGGGATAACTACTCGAAAGAGTGGCTAATACCGCATGAGATCTACGGATGAAAGCAGGGGACCTTTGGGCCTTGCGCGACTGGAGTGGCCGATGGCAGATTAGGTAGTTGGTGGGGTAAAGGCCTACCAAGCCTGCGATCTGTAGCTGGTCTGAGAGGACGACCAGCCACACTGGGACTGAGACACGGCCCAGACTCCTACGGGAGGCAGCAGTGGGGAATTTTGGACAATGGGCGCAAGCCTGATCCAGCAATGCCGCGTGCAGGACGAAGGCCCTCGGGTTGTAAACTGCTTTTGTACAGAACGAAAAGGGCTGGGTTAATACCCTGGTCTGCTGACGGTACTGTAAGAATAAGCACCGGCTAACTACGTGCCAGCAGCCGCGGTAATACGTAGGGTGCGAGCGTTAATCGGAATTACTGGGCGTAAAGCGTGCGCAGGCGGCTATGCAAGACCGATGTGAAATCCCCGGGCTCAACCTGGGAACTGCATTAGTGACTGCATGGCTGGAGTGCGGCAGAGGGGGATGGAATTCCGCGTGTAGCAGTGAAATGCGTAGATATGCGGAGGAACACCGATGGCGAAGGCAATCCCCTGGGCCTGCACTGACGCTCATGCACGAAAGCGTGGGGAGCAAACAGGATTAGATACCCTGGTAGTCCACGCCCTAAACGATGTCAACTGGTTGTTGGGAATTAACTTTCTCAGTAACGAAGCTAACGCGTGAAGTTGACCGCCTGGGGAGTACGGCCGCAAGGCTAAAACTCAAAGGAATTGACGGGGACCCGCACAAGCGGTGGATGATGTGGTTTAATTCGATGCAACGCGAAAAACCTTACCCACCTTTGACATGTACGGAATCCTTTAGAGATAGAGGAGTGCTCGAAAGAGAGCCGTAACACAGGTGCTGCATGGCTGTCGTCAGCTCGTGTCGTGAGATGTTGGGTTAAGTCCCGCAACGAGCGCAACCCTTGTCATTAGTTGCCATCATTAAGTTGGGCACTCTAATGAGACTGCCGGTGATAAACCGGAGGAAGGTGGGGATGACGTCAAGTCCTCATGGCCCTTATAGGTGGGGCTACACACGTCATACAATGGCCGGTACAAAGGGTCGCGAAGCCGCGAGGTGGAGCCAATCCCATAAAGCCGGTCGTAGTCCGGATCGCAGTCTGCAACTCGACTGCGTGAAGTCGGAATCGCTAGTAATCGTGGATCAGCATGTCACGGTGAATACGTTCCCGGGTCTTGTACACACCGCCCGTCACACCATGGGAGCGGGTTCTGCCAGAAGTAGGTAGCTTAACCGCAAGGAGGGCGCTTACCACGGCGGGGCTCGTGACTGGGGTGAAGTCGTAACAAGGTAGCCGTACCGGAAGGTGCGGCTGGATCACCTCCTTTCTGGAAAAGACAAGCGAAGGCTTGCCAAACGTCCACACTTATCGGTTGTTGGAAGACGAGCTGTTGATTACATCCTGGTGCCGAGGGTTCTGGGTGTGGTTGGTAGTGCTTGGGTCTGTAGCTCAGCTGGTTAGAGCACCGTCTTGATAAGGCGGGGGTCGTTGGTTCGAGCCCAACTAGACCCACCAAGAATCCAATGGATAGAGGATAGTAGGGGGATTAGCTCAGCTGGGAGAGCACCTGCTTTGCAAGCAGGGGGTCGTCGGTTCGATCCCGTCATCCTCCACCAAGAATCGTTGAACACCAAAGGAGCTTTCGCCAAAAGGCGAAGGATTCTTTGTTGTTTGTCGATGGAGATCGATGAATACGGCTGTTCTTTAAAAAATCATAGAGTCGAATCATTGTTGCTGATGGAAAGAGTGCGAAAGTGCTCACCGTGCCATCAGCGGCAAAATTGATTGCGTCAAGAACGAACATGCGGGCGAGGCGAAAGCTGAGCCTGGATGCTTCAAGTAATTGACGATTGTTCTCAGGGCATGCACGCGAGTGCGTGCCTGGCAAGACAAGCGTGAATTACGGCAATAACGCGTTAGAGAAGTTTGCTTGATTGAGATGGCAGAGGGCTTTGTGGTGAGAGCTGCAGAGGCCAAAGTTATAGGGTCAAGTGACTAAGAGCATGTGGTGGATGCCTTGGCGATTACAGGCGATGAAAGACGTGATAGCCTGCGATAAGCTTCGGGGAGCTGGCAAATGAGCATTGATCCGAAGATTTCTGAATGGGGAAACCCACCCGCGAGGGTATCCTTGGCTGAATACATAGGTCAAGGAGGCGAACCTGGGGAACTGAAACATCTAAGTACCCAGAGGAAAAGAAATCAACCGAGATTCCGAAAGTAGTGGCGAGCGAAATCGGAGCAGCCGTCTAGAGATAGCACAGGGGATATTGGAACGCATTGGAAACTGCGGCCATAGTGGGTGATAGCCCCGTACAAGAAAGACCTGTGTGGTACTAAGCTAGAGACAAGTAGGGCGGGACACGTGAAATCCTGTCTGAAGATGGGGGGACCATCCTCCAAGGCTAAATACTCGTAATCGACCGATAGTGAACAAGTACCGTGAGGGAAAGGCGAAAAGAACCCCGGGAGGGGAGTGAAATAGATCCTGAAACCGCATGCTTACAAAAAGTCGGAGCCCTGAAAGGGGTGACGGCGTACCTTTTGTATAATGGGTCAGCGACTTACATTCAGTGGCGAGGTTAACCGAATAGGGGAGCCGAAGAGAAATCGAGTCCGAATAGGGCGTCTAGTCGCTGGGTGTAGACCCGAAACCGAGTGATCTATCCATGGCCAGGTTGAAGGTGCCGTAACAGGTACTGGAGGACCGAACCGACTACTGTTGCAAAAGTAGCGGATGAGCTGTGGATAGGGGTGAAAGGCTAAACAAACTCGGAAATAGCTGGTTCTCTCCGAAAACTATTTAGGTAGTGCCTCAAGTATTACCTGCGGGGGTAGAGCACTGTTTTGGCTAGGGGGTCATGGCGACTTACCAAACCAAGGCAAACTCCGAATACTGCAGAGTAGAGCTTGGGAGACAGTGCACCGGGTGCTAACGTCCGGACACGAGAGGGAAACAACCCAGACCGCCAGCTAAGGTCCCTAAAATTGGCTAAGTGGGAAACGAGGTGGGAAGGCACAGACAGTCAGGATGTTGGCTTAGAAGCAGCCATCATTTAAAGAAAGCGTAATAGCTCACTGATCGAGTCGTCCTGCGCGGAAGATGTAACGGGGCTAAGCCAGTTACCGAAGCTGCGGATGCACAGATAACTGTGCGTGGTAGGAGAGCGTTCTGTAAGCCTGCGAAGGTGGCCTGTGAGGGCTGCTGGAGGTATCAGAAGTGCGAATGCTGACATGAGTAGCGTTAAAGGGGGTGAAAAGCCCCCTCGCCGTAAGCGCAAGGTTTCCTACGCAACGTTCATCGGCGTAGGGTGAGTCGGCCCCTAAGGCGAGGCAGAGATGCGTAGCTGATGGGAAGCAGGTTAATATTCCTGCACCGATTACAAGTGCGATGTGGGGACGGATCTTAATAGGTTATCTGGCTGTTGGAATAGCCAGTTTAGGCAGAAGTAGGCGTGTGTTAGGCAAATCCGGCACACATAAACCGAGGCTGTCGATCGAGCGGGCTTGCCTGCGAAGTAACTGAACGGGGTCCCAGGAAAAGCCACTAAGCTTCAGCTTGTAACGACCGTACCGCAAACCGACACTGGTGCGCGAGATGAGTATTCTAAGGCGCTTGAGAGAACTCTGGAGAAGGAACTCGGCAAATTGACACCGTAACTTCGGGAGAAGGTGTGCCCTAGTAGTGTGAGGTGAACAGCCGAGCATGAATGGGTTGCAAAAAATAGGTGGCTGCGACTGTTTATTAAAAACACAGCACTCTGCAAACACGAAAGTGGACGTATAGGGTGTGACGCCTGCCCGGTGCTGGAAGATTAAATGATGGGGTGCAAGCTCTTGATTGAAGTCCCAGTAAACGGCGGCCGTAACTATAACGGTCCTAAGGTAGCGAAATTCCTTGTCGGGTAAGTTCCGACCTGCACGAATGGCGTAACGATGGCCACACTGTCTCCTCCAGAGACTCAGCGAAGTTGAAATGTTTGTGATGATGCAATCTCCCCGCGGAAAGACGGAAAGACCCCATGAACCTTTACTGTAGCTTTGTATGGGACTTTGAACAGATCTGTGTAGGATAGGTGGGAGGCTTTGAAGGCAGGATGCTAGTTCTGCTGGAGCCGTCCTTGAAATACCACCCTGGTGTGTTTGAGGTTCTAACCTGCGCCCTTGAATCAGGGCGGGGGACAGTGCATGGTAGGCAGTTTGACTGGGGCGGTCTCCTCCTAAAGCGTAACGGAGGAGTTCGAAGGTACGCTAGGTACGGTCGGACATCGTGCTAATAGTGCATAGGCATAAGCGTGCTTGACTGTGAGACTGACAAGTCGAACAGGTACGAAAGTAGGACTAAGTGATCCGGTGGTTCTGTATGGAAGGGCCATCGCTCAACGGATAAAAGGTACTCTGGGGATAACAGGCTGATACCGCCCAAGAGTTCATATCGACGGCGGTGTTTGGCACCTCGATGTCGGCTCATCTCATCCTGGGGCTGAAGTCGGTCCCAAGGGTATGGCTGTTCGCCATTTAAAGAGGTACGTGAGCTGGGTTTAAAACGTCGTGAGACAGTTTGGTCCCTATCTTCCGTGGGCGCTGCAGATTTGAGGGAACCTGCTCCTAGTACGAGAGGACCGGAGTGGACACACCTCTGGTGTACCGGTTGTCACGCCAGTGGCATCGCCGGGTAGCTATGTGTGGACGAGATAACCGCTGAAAGCATCTAAGCGGGAAACTTCTCCCAAGATGAGATCTGCCGGGGCCTTGAGCCCCCTAAAGGGTCGTTGAAGACCACGACGTTGATAGGCTGGGTGTGCAAGTGCAGCAATGCATTGAGCTAACCAGTACTAATTGCCCGTGCGGCTTGACCCTATAACTTTGGTTTCTCACCAACCAACCAAGGCAAACCAACCAACGCGTTGCCTCGCAATCAATTACCATTCGACTCTATGATAGGCTCGCAGCTTGAAACACCAAAACCCTCAAGCCGCAGCCTCACCAGTTATGCCTGATGACTATAGCAGTCTGGTACCACCCCTTCCCATCCCGAACAGGACCGTGAAACAGACTCGCGCCAATGATAGTGCGGATCCCCGTGCGAAAGTAGGTCATCGTCAGGCTCCTACTCCAACAAGCCCCTTGCAATCCCCTTTGCAAGGGGCTTCGTTCTTATGGATCTTTGAGCAATGTCTTCATCCATGACTTTCAGACAACAACCTTTGCGTTTCCTGACGGCGGCCGTGCGCTCCTGGTTGCACTTGCTGGTCATGGGCATCAGCATGCTTGGGTTTGGCACGGTTCTGTTCATCGTTGCGATTTTCCGCAAGGGGGAGCCGATATACCGCATTGGCGTGGCCTGGCTTGCTGTCTGTGTGTCCAGCGCCAAGTGGATGCTTGGGATCCGGTATGTCGTGCATGGGCTGGAGAACGTTCCGGCGCGCAATTCCGGTGTCAAGGTGGTGGTGCTGGCCAAGCATCAGTCGACTTACGACACCTTTGTCATGCCCTTGATACTGCGCGAGCAGGTGCTTTCGTATGTCTTCAAGAAGGAACTGCTGTCGATTCCCATTTTTGGCTGGGGCATGCGCCGCATGGACATGGTGCATATCGACCGGGCGCAGCGGGAGAAGGCCCTGCACAAGGTGCTGTCGCAGGGCAGGGCATTGCTGGCACAAGGCAACTGGGTGATCATGTTTCCCGAGGGCACGCGCGTGCCGCGCGGGCAGGTGGGAAGCTACAAGAGCAGTGGCGCGCGCCTTGCGATTGAGGCGGATGCGGTGATTCTTCCTGTGGCCATTGCTTCGGCGCGCTGCTGGCCGCCGCGTGCCATTGTCAAGCAGGCGGGCGTGGTGGACATTTCCTTCGGTCCCCCGATTGCGACAAAGGGCAGGAAGGCGCAG
The DNA here is from genome assembly GCF_001005215.1 of Lampropedia cohaerens. GTDB lineage: Bacteria > Pseudomonadota > Gammaproteobacteria > Burkholderiales > Burkholderiaceae_C > Lampropedia > Lampropedia cohaerens. The sequence goes on along the minus strand of NZ_LBNQ01000008.1, from coordinate 76,591 downwards.
GCAGTGATGGATGAAGTGCAGGACTGGATCGAATCCGAGATGCGCCGCATTGATCCCCAAGCCTACACCGATGGCCAGGACGCACGTTAGCAGTCGCTGACCATCGTCTTTCGCTTGAGGCAGTTGGCAGGATGTTTCAATGAACAGCTTTGCGCATCCGTTGGCGAACCGGATGGTGACCCTGCAAGGTCCGGCTGGGCCTGTTGCTATCCGTTATATTCTCGCGACCGGACAGCGCCGCTCTGTCGGGCTGGTGGTGACCCCGCAAGGCTTGCAGGTGAGAACACCGCCGTTGCTACCGGCAGCGCAAGTGGATGCGCTGTTGCAGCGCAAGGCCGGCTGGATTCTGCAAAAGTTGCAGGCTGCGCAGCAGCAAGTGCAGGGGCAGACTGCAGCACCTCCGCCGTGGTCGGACGGAGCGTGGTTCGCCTGGCGCGGCGAGTGGGTGCAGGTTTGCGCGGAGTTCCCGGGCCGGCAACCGCGACTGCAGTGGCAGGCACCAGCGGTGCAGGACGTGGGCATGGCGGTGCGCAAAACAGGATATCTGGTGCGAGCACAGACATCCCAGCACGGCAACACGCTGGCTTCGGGTAGTGAACGGCCGGTGGCAAGGTTGCTGGTCAATGCCCCGCGCTCGGTTCCGCAACGCATTGGCGCATGCGTTGAGCGCTGGCTGCGCGCGCAGGCCATGCAGACGCTGCAGGATTATTGTCACCAGTACGCGCCGCTGTTGGGCGTGGTGCCGACGCGTCTTTCGTTGACCAATGCCAGCACGCGCTGGGGAAGTGCCTCAAGCAATGGTGCGATTCGCGTGCATTGGCGGCTGTTGCAACTGCCGCCGCCGCTGTTCGAGTACGTGGTGGTGCATGAGCTGGCGCACTTGCGCGAGATGAACCACAGCCCGAGGTTCTGGGCTCATGTGCAACGCGTCATGCCCGACTATGTGCAACGGCGGACAATGCTCAAGGCCATTCGTCTGGACGAGTGGACATGAGGTGGCAGTAGCGTGAACAGGTTCTAAGGCAATGCCCCCGTGCTGCCCGGCGCCGTGGCGCTGCGGCACTCGCGTCCTATGATGCGCACGCGGCGGCCATCGCGGTGCAGGATGTAGCTGTCGCGCACCTCGAGGTCCTCCAGCCGCATGTGGCCGGCGACGCGGAAGTAGTCGCTGCTGACGCTGTACTGCATGGTGCTGAGTGCCGGCTGCGCGGCAAGCAGCGACTGCGCTTGCGCCAGGCTTGTCAGGGGCGCCCGCGCCCGCGCCGCGACCAAGGTTGCGGCAGCACTGTTGAGCTCGGGATCGAATGCGGCGGCAAGCACCCGCTCACTGGCAGTATTGAGGTTGATGGTGGTGCGTGTGGGCAGTACCGTGACGTAGGGGCGCAGCAGATCCAGCTGTGCCGGCGTCAGCCCCAGCCAGACCAGCTCATCGGTGCAGGTCGGCGTGATGGCAACGTTGGCATCCAGTGCCAGCAGCGTGGATGCCAGGTAGCTTTCAGCCATGCTGATGACCAGCTCGGGTGCCAGGCCCAGTGAGAGAAACAGGCGCTGGAACTGGGCAACCGCAGCGCCGTCCAGCGCCCCCCCTGAGATCAGATTGGCAACGTTCAGGCGGGCATTGAGGTCCTCGATGCCGCCTGAGAAAAAGGCCTCGGTAAGGTCGGCATTGGCATCGGTCGACACGTTGTTGTCAGCGGCAAGAAATGTCCCCAGGCGCGATTCAGCGAGTGGCACGGTCCAGGGCTCATTGAGATGGTCGACCAGGGTGCGGCCGGCGATGCGGTCGGCTTCGTAATCCTGCACGAGCACGATCTTGGCCCAGTCCAGCGCGCCGCGGATCAGCCAGCGCGACTGCTGCTGGGCGCGCTCGTCCCGTTCGGCCTGTACGCTTTGGCGTTGTGTCCACGTCGTCGCGGCGGCGAGGCTGGCCACCAACACCACGATGAGCATGGCCAGCAGCAGTGCCGCGCCGCGCTCAGGCGCTGCGCCACCGATGGCTGGCTGCCGTGTCCGCGTCATCGGTTGGCTCCGAAGGTGGGGTTGAGCCAGTCCCGCGTGATCAGACCGCTGATGAAAGCCCCCGATGCGACGTCGAGCTGCAGGCGCACTGCGTCCGGAATGTCGGCGCGCTCGCGCGGGCCGGCATAGGCAGCGGCAGGTGGCGCATCCCCCGAGTCGCCTTCACCTTGAGGCGCATTGGGCACGGGAGGAGCGTCCGCCACGTCGCCGCCGCCCTGGTGGGAGAGTGGATTGACCCAGCGCCCCTCGCGCGAGAAGTAAAGACGCCAGTCATGGATGGGCAGCAGCACGACCTCGCTGCCGTAGTCGCGCACCGGATGCCCTTGCGCCCAGCGTGCCGCAGTTTCCCAGGCCTGCGCCCATTGCTGCCGGGAGAACACCGGTTGGGACTGCCAGCGCAGCCATTGGCGTTGGCCATCGATGTTGCGCTCGCTCCATGCGACCACCAGCAGGCGCGCGGGCTCCGTGGCGCTGGTGCGCGCCGCGGCGCGCGTGAGACGCAAGACCTTGCCGTTCCAGTCGATGGCGGGGATGACGGGCAGCTGCACGAGTTGATCCAGGTCGGTCTGCCATTGCATCATCGCCGTCTGAACCACCGCGTGCTGCAGCGCGCGCTGACGGGTGCGCTCGTGCGCCTGCAGCAGGGCATCTAGGCCGCGCCAGCTCAGTGCGGCCACCATGGCCATGAGCGCCATGGCGACGGTCACCTCTATCAGCGTAAAGCCTTTTTGCCCTTGTGACGGCATGCGATGCGACGGCCGTTGCATCAGAAACGCCCCACGAGGGTGGTCAGAGAGAGAATCAGCGCGCCATTGTCCAGCACGCGCGCATCGACGCGCCGCAGCGACGGATTGACGGTGGCGCTGCTGACCAGTTCGACGCGGAAGAGGCGCCCGGCCTGCTCGCACTGGGACTGGGTCGTGGTGATGGGCGGCAGTGTCCCCATCAGTCGCACCTGGATAAGGGCATTTTCAGCGCACCACTGTGCCAGCATCACGGTGTCGCGCCGCTCGGCATTGTGAATGAGGGCGCCCGCTGCGCGCGAACCTGCGGCCAGCGTGATGGCGGTGATCGCCAGGGCCACCAGCACTTCGAGCAGCGTGAAGCCCGGCGCGGCGCGGTGGCTTCGCATCATGGCGCCAACGCCGCCCGGAACGGCCGCAGGCCGTCGCTGGAGACAACGACGCGCACGTTCGGGCGATCGGGCAGAAACAGGTCAACACGCTGTGCCGGCAGGATCGGCTCGGGCCCGAGTATCAGTGGCGCGACGGCGCTGGCCTGCACGTCGGCCAGCTCCCAGTGCGTTGGCAAGGTGGCGATGAGGTGCGGTGGCTGGCCCTCGAAGCGAAAGCCCTGCGCGTCCAGGCGCCAGCGCAGCGGCTGGCCATTGGCGCGTGCGTGCACGCGTGCGGTTTCCAGCAATGTGGCCAGGCGGTCGCCCTCGCGTTCCAGAGCGCGCAGCCGTGTGTCCGGCCAGCTGAGCGCAACCAGCCCGACGCCGATGGCGATGATGGCCATTACCATCAGAACTTCCAGCAGCGTGAAGCCTCGCCCGCGCTGGGCGGCAAAGCGGTTAGCGGCGTGCCTGTACATGGCCGGAAGGAGGCAGTGCCAGCGGGCGATGCAGCAGGTTCTCGCTGATCAGTGCCAGCTGCCGATGTCGGCGTTGACGCCCTCACCGCCGGGTTGGCCATCAGCGCCGTAGGACAGCACATCCACCTCACCGTAGACGCCGGGGTTGATATAGACATAGGGATTGCCCCAGGGATCGACGGGCAGTTTGCCGCCTTCGATGTAAGGCCGGCTCCAGCGTGTTGGTACGGGCTCCGTGGTCGGGCGGGTAATCAGTGCCTGCAGGCCCTGTTCGCTGGTCGGGTAGCGCATGTTGTCCGTGCGATAGAGCTTGAGCGCCGTCATCAGGGTATTGATGTCGGCCCGCGCAGCGGTCTGGCGGGCGTCGTCGGTTCGACCAAGGATGCTTGGGGCCACCAGTGCCGCCAGCACGCCGATGATGACCACCACCACCATGATTTCGATGAGCGTGAAGCCGCGTTGCCTCGCGGCCGGGCATGAGCGGCATGGGGGGACAGTCGCATACGGGGTGGAGCGGTTCATGGCGTGATCGGTCGTGCGCACAGAGAGAAATAGCGGAGTGGATACCCTGTTCATGAAAACATCGTGAACAGCAGATGACACGCGAGGCTTCAGGCCATCGCGACCTGTACTGCCGAGGTGAATGATAATCGCAGCATGCAAACCCTGATACTTCAGCGTCCTTGGACGGTGCGTCTGACGACGTTCATGGTGTGGATCCTGGCCGCCGGGTCTGTGGCAGCATGGGTCATGACGCGCCCAGGCGCAGGCGCGCAGCTGGAGGCCGCGCCCGTGGCTGCCAGCGCCCTGGTGGCGGATAGCCAGGCATTGCGCAAGCTGCTGGGGGCGTCTGCGCCGACGGCGATGGCTGCGTCCACACCGACTGTCAGGTCGTCCCAGTATGCGCTGGTGGGAATTCTGGCTGGCAGCCAGTCGGGCCTTGGTGCCGCGCTGATCAGCGTGGATGGCAAACCGGCGCGCACCATAACGGTTGGCCAGCGACTGGGCGAGGAAGGGCATGCCAGTCAGATGCGGTTGCTTGCCGTACGGGGCCGCAGCGCTACGTTGGGGCCGGTATCTGGTGCGGAGGAGGCACAGTTGGTGCTCGAACTGCCACCGTTTGAGGCGGCGCGCACGCCACAGGGGCGGGCGCAGGCAACAAACGCGTTCAGACCGGGCAACGATGCGCTGCTCAATCGCTGACAATTGCGACAATCTGCATCACTGAAGTGCTTTGAAGCCCCGATTGCGGGAATTGGACGCCCCAGGCAGGGTTTTTTCAGGGCCTTGGGCGCACGGTTTTTGTGATAATGCACGTTCGAGTGGTGGCGGTGCGCATGCTTCCGTGACCCTTTAGGAATGGTTATTTCGAGGAAAACTTCATGAAAAAACACCTGCTTGCGCTGACTTTGCTGGCTGCAGCCACTGCGGCGTTCAGCCAATCCGGCACGCTGGAGAAGATTAAGGATTCGGGGGAGATCGCCTTGGGAGTGCGTGAATCTTCCGGGTTGGGCTATACGCTGGGTAACGGTGTGTACGTGGGTTTCCACACCGAAATGGCCGAAAACATCGTCAAGGATCTCAGCGCCGATCTGGGCAAGGAGATCAAGATCAACTACCAACCTGTGACCTCGCAGAACCGCATTCCGCTGGTGACCAACGGCACGGTGGACCTGGAGTGCGGCTCGACCACCAACAACCGCGCGCGCCAGAAAGAGGTCGACTTTGCGTACACCACCTACGTGGAGGAGGTGCGCATTGCCACCAAGAAGGACTCGGGCATCAATTCCGTTGCCGATCTGGATGGCAAGACCCTGGCGGTCACCACGGGCACGACCTCGGTGCAGACCTTGCGCAAGCATCGCCGCGCTGAAGGCGTAAACTTCCGCGAGATCATGGGCAAGGACCACGCCGACAGCTTCCTGCTGCTGGAAACCGGCCGCGCCGATGCCTTCATCATGGACGGCTCGATTCTTGCTGCGAATATCTCCAAGTCGCGCACGCCCGAGGCCTACCATATCGTGGGGGAAGTGCTCAATGTCGAGCCCATCGCCTGCATGCTGCGCAAGAATGACGAGGCGTTCAAGGCTGCGGTGAACAAGAGCATTGTGCGTCAGATTGAGGACGGCACCCTTGAGCAGTTGTGGAACAAGTGGTTCCTGCAGCCGATTCCTCCTGCCAATACGGTGGTCGGCTTGCCGCTGTCGGAGAGCACCAAGCAAGCCTGGGCCAACCCGAACGACAAGCCGATGGAAGACTATTCCATCGAGTGATCGCGCGGGACGAAGCGGTCCTGGTGGCCGCGCCGCGTGCGTGCATCGAGAACGCTCCAGCGGGCGCTGCGGCCTGCCTTGGAGCGTTTTTTGATCGTACGAGAACCCGGTTGCGCCCCGCCGTTGACGGGCGTTGCATGCGTGGTGCGGTTGGGGCGCCATGGTTGCGCGATATGGGCAACGCCGCGCATGGGGTGGCTAGTGCGGTTTACGCAGGCAGTGCAATGAGGAGAGAGCAATGAATTGGGATTGGCAGGTTTTCTGCCGTGACAACATCACCGGTGAAGTGGCGCCGCGTTGCTTTGGCGAGGGCGGGAACGTCACCTACCTCGACTGGATGCTGTCGGCCTGGGGCTGGACTATTTCCGTGTCCTTGCTGGCGCTGGTCGTGGCGCTGGTGGTGGGGGCGGTCATCGGGACCATCCGTACGTTGCCTAACAGCCCCTGGCTGGTGCGGCTGGGCAATGCATGGGTCGAGCTGTTTCGCAACATTCCGTTGCTGGTGCAGATTTTTCTCTGGTACCACGTTGTGCCGTCACTGTTTCCGGTGATGCGTGGCGTATCCGGTTTCGTGCTGGTGGTGATCGCGCTGGGATTTTTCACGTCCGCGCGGATTGCCGAGCAGGTGCGCGCAGGCATCCAGGCCTTGCCCCGCGGGCAGCGCTATGCGGGACTGGCGCTGGGCTTTACGACGTGGCAGTGCTATCGCTACGTGCTGCTGCCAATGGGGTTTCGCATCATCATCCCACCACTGACCAGTGAGGCGATGAACATCTTCAAGAACTCGTCGGTGGCGTTTGCCGTCTCGATTGCCGAGTTGACGATGTTTGCAATGCAGGCGCAGGAAGAGACCTCGCGCGGCGTTGAAATCTATCTGGCTGTCACCGGGCTGTACATCGTGTCAGCGTTTGCCATCAACCGCATCATGGCATTCATCGAGAAACGCACCAGGGTGCCGGGCTTCATTGCCAGCGCTTCGGGAGGAGGGCACTGACATGCAACTGGATCTGTCGTTTTTCAGCTGGGAGCTGATCAGCAATTACGTGCTGAAGGGCCTTTATTTCAGCCTTTATCTCACGGTGATTGCCACCATCGGTGGCGTGATTCTTGGCACACTGCTGGCCATGATGCGCCTGTCGGGCAAGAAATGGCTGGAAATACCGGCCACCATTTATGTCAATGGCATGCGCAGCATTCCGTTGGTGATGGTGATTCTCTGGTTTTTCCTGCTCGTGCCGCTTCTGATCGGTCAGCCCGTGGGGGCCGAGACCTCCGCCATCCTTACGTTTGTCGCATTCGAGGCTGCCTATTTCAGCGAGATCATGCGCGCCGGCATCCAGTCGATTCCGCGCGGCCAAGTCTACGCGGGGCAGGCGCTGGGTATGACCTACGGTCAGAACATGCGTCTGGTCATTCTGCCGCAGGCATTTCGCAACATGCTGCCGGTCCTTTTGACGCAGACCATCATCCTGTTTCAGGACACGTCGCTGGTCTATGCCATCGGTGCCTATGACATGCTCAAGGGATTCGAGACGGCGGGGCGCAATTTTGGCCGACCCATGGAGGCCTACATTGGCGCCGCCGTGGTTTACTTCGTGATTTGCTACAGCCTTTCCTTACTGGTCAAACGGCTGCAAAAGAAAATTGCCATCATTCGCTAAAGGGAGCAATGCACCATGATTGAATTGAAGAATGTTTCGAAATGGTATGGCGAGGTGCAGGTGCTCGACAATTGCACCACGCGCATCGAGAAGGGCGAGGTGGTGGTTGTGGCAGGCCCCTCGGGCTCGGGCAAGTCCACCTTGATCAAGACCATCAATGCGCTGGAGCCGTTTCAGCAAGGTGAGATCTGGGTGGATGGCATAGCCGTGCACGACAAGAAAACCGATCTGCCCAAGTTGCGCAGTCGGGTGGGCATGGTGTTTCAGCATTTCGAGCTGTTTCCCCATCTGTCCGTGACGGAAAACCTCACCATCGCCCAGGTCAAGGTGCTGGGCCGCTCGCAGGACGATGCCAGGGCGCGCGGTCTGAAAATGCTCGACCGGGTCGGCCTGATGGCGCACAAGGACAAGTTCCCGGGTCAGCTCTCGGGCGGTCAGCAGCAGCGTGTGGCGATTGCGCGGGCCCTGTCCATGGACCCCATCGTGATGTTGTTTGATGAGCCGACGTCCGCGTTGGATCCGGAAATGGTGGGCGAAGTGCTGGACGTCATGGTTGGCCTGGCCAACGAGGGCATGACGATGATGGTGGTCACCCATGAGATGGGCTTTGCGCGCAAGGTTGGTAGCCGTGTGATCTTCATGGACGTGGGGGGCAAGATTCTGGAAGACTGCTCGACCCAGGAATTCTTTGCGAATCCGGATGCGCGCCAGCCCAGGACCAAGGATTTTCTGCAGAAAATCTTGGCCCACTGAGGCTATTCAGCGTTAAAAAAGCCCCTTGGTGCAATGTACCAAGGGGCTTTTCAATGGGTTGGGAATCAGGACTGAATCAGGAACTTCTCGCGGTCCTGGCCTTGAATCCAGCGCGGGGGCTTGCCGCGGCCGGTCCATGTTTCACCGGTTTCCTTGTTGAGATACTTCACGGCAACCTTTTTGTTGCTGCCTTGACGCGCGGACTTGCTGTTGCCGAACACATCGTTGACAGTCAAACCATGCAGCTGAATGAGCTTGTGAATTTGTGCAAGGGCTTCAGCGCGTTCAGCCTGACGAACCTGATTGATTTTCTGTTCAAGTGCTTCGCGTTCTTGAAGAAGTTGTGCCAATGTAGTCATGGTAGTTCCTGTTTTGACCAATGAATTGTGCGGCGATTATATCGCGTCGCCACGGCGCGAGTAAAAAGCTACCTATATTGAGCCTTGGTGTGCCGGCGGTTTTTGTAGGTGGCGGCTGATTCTTTATGCCGAATATTCTCGCGCCGAAGCGCTAGCGGCAGGCATCGATGGCTACGTCGAGTTACTAGGCAGCCTGGCATTGCCAGTGGCGCCGCGCAGGATTCCCGAGCCGTGCTTAATGCGACGATGTCACACTCTTGAATCAATGGATACATGGGCATAGCCTGTGGTTTGGCATGTGCGGCAGCATGAACTGCCGCTTGCACAGAGGGATCTCGCTGCTGGTGATGGGCGCGTCGGTGCTCGTGGGCCAGGCGACTGCCGGGCAATTCGTTCACGACGATGCACCTCGCCACGCGCACTTTTTCTCCGCCGCTTTGGCGGCGTGCATCGTGCTTTAATAACAGCATGGCAACCTATTTGATTGGCGATGTGCAGGGCTGCGATGCTGCGTTGGAGCGCCTGCTGAATGAGGTGGGGTTCTCGCCCAGTCGCGACAAGGTGTATCTGCTTGGCGATCTGGTCAATCGCGGGCCCGCGTCGGCGCAGGTACTGCGGCGCTGCATGCGTATGGAGGGCAGCCTGCTGGCCATCCTTGGCAACCATGATCTGCACCTGCTGGGCACGGCCGCGGGTGTGCGAAAAGGGAGCCGGCGCGACACCCTTGATCGGGTGCTGCAGGCGCCGGACGCCCAGCAAATGCTCGAATGGCTGCGGCATCAGCCGCTGGCGCGCCTGGTCGAGGGCTTTGGTGCGCCGCTGCTGCTAGTGCATGCCGGTCTATTGCCGGATTGGACGGCGCAACAGGCACTGTCGCTGGCCGCCGAGGTCGAGGCGGTGCTTGCCGATGCCCAGGCGTCGCAGGCATTCATCTCCGTGATGTATGGCAACAAGCCGGCGAAATGGTCGCCGGATCTGCGTGGGGCTGATCGCTTGCGCGTCATCGTCAATGCCCTGACGCGGCTGCGTTTCTGTACCTCCAGAGGGCGGATGGATTTCGATTGCTCGGATCATCCCGATCAGGCGCCCGCGGATCTGGTGCCATGGTTTGAAGTCACGCCGCGCGCCAGTGCCGATACGTTGATTGCGTTCGGGCATTGGTCGACGCTGGGACTGCTCAACCGCCCGAATCTGCTGGCGCTGGATACGGGCTGCGTGTGGGGTGGTTGCCTGACGGCGGTTCGGCTGGGCCCGACGCTGGCGGACCGTGAGTTCATCCAAGTCTCCTGCGAAGCGGCGCAAACACCGGGCTGAACCAGACGGCTGCGGGCACGGTGTTGGGGCTGGTCGGCTTATTTCGCAGGCGCAGTCATTGGCGCCTGCCGGATTTTTTGTGTGTGCCGTTGAACTTGCTGCGCCAGCCCCCATCTGCACATCCATTGCAAAGGTTTTGATATGACTGAGAACGCCACCCCATTGACCGACGCCCACTTCACCCTGCCATTGTTGCCATTGCGCGACGTGGTGGTCTTTCCCAGCATGGTGGTGCCGCTGTTCGTCGGTCGCAGCAAAAGCATCAAGGCGCTGGAGCTGGCGATGGAGCAGGAGCGGCGCATTGTGCTGGTGTCGCAGAAGTCCGCGTCGCTGGACGAGCCCGGACCGGACGATTTGTTCGACATTGGCTGTGTGGCCAGCATCGTGCAGATGCTCAAGCTGCCTGATGGCACAGTCAAGGTGCTGGTCGAGGGGCAGGATCGCGTCAAGCTGCACGGCGTGACCGAGCGCGAATCCCATTTCGAGGCCTGCGTCAGCGTGCTGGCCGTGCCGCCGGTGGATGCCATGACCGCCAAGGAGGTCGAGGCGCTGCGCCGCGCGGTGATGCAGCAGTTCGAGCAGTACGCCAAGCTCAACAAGAAGATTCCGCAGGACATTGCCGTGTCCATCGCCGGTATCGAGGATGCGGGTCGCTTGGCCGACACCATCATGGCCCATCTGCCTGCGAAGCTGGAGGCCAAGCAGGCCCTGCTGCAGACGCTGGATGTCGGCCAGCGTCTGGAAGCTCTGCTCGAGCAGCTGAGCTCGGAGGTTGACATCCTGCAAATTGACAAGCGCATCCGCAACCGCGTCAAGCGGCAGATGGAGAAGAACCAGCGCGACTTCTACCTCAACGAGCAGGTCAAGGCCATCCAGAAGGAGCTCGGAGAGGGCGAGGACGGGGTCGACATCGAGGAGCTGGAAAAGAAGATCGAAGCGGCCAAGATGAGTGCCGAGGCGCGCAAGAAGGCCGAGAGCGAGCTCAAGAAGCTCAAGATGATGTCGCCCATGTCGGCCGAGGCGTCGGTGGTGCGCAACTATCTGGACGTGCTGGTGGGCCTGCCCTGGTCGAAGAAGACCAAGATCAAGAAGGACCTGGAGGCGGCAGAGAAGATTCTCAACGCCGACCACTACGGGCTGGAGAAGGTCAAGGAGCGCATCCTCGAGCACCTGGCGGTGCAGCAGCGCGTCGACAAGGTCAAGTCCCCGATCCTCTGCCTGGTCGGGCCGCCCGGCGTGGGCAAAACCTCGCTGGGTCAGTCCATCGCCAAGGCGACCGGGCGCAAGTATGTGCGCATGGCGCTGGGTGGCATGCGCGATGAGGCCGAAATCCGCGGCCATCGGCGCACCTACATCGGCGCAATGCCCGGCAAGATCCTGCAGAACCTGAGCAAGGTCGGCACGCGCAATCCGCTGTTCTTGCTCGACGAGATCGACAAGCTCGGCGCCGATTTCCGGGGTGATCCGTCCAGCGCGTTGCTGGAGGTACTCGATCCCGAGCAGAACAGCAGCTTCACCGATCACTACGCCGAGGTTGCCTTTGACCTGTCGGACGTGATGTTCGTGGCCACGTCCAACAGCATGAACATCCCGCCGGCGCTGCTGGACCGCATGGAGGTGATCCGCCTGTCGGGCTACACCGAGGAGGAAAAGCTTAACATCGCCATGCGCTACCTGTTGCCCAAACAGATCCGCAACAACGGCGTCAAGGCCGGCGAATTGGAGGTCAGCGAGGACGCCATCCGCGACATCGTGCGCTACTACACACGCGAGGCGGGCGTGCGTTCGCTTGAGCGCGAGATCTCGCGCATCTGCCGCAAGGTCGTCAAAGGCATCCAGCTCAAGCAAATGCAGGCGCCGGTCAAGGTGACCGCTGACAACCTGGCGGACTTCCTCGGTGTGCGCAAATTCACCTATGGTCGTGCGGAAAAAGAGGACCAGATCGGTCAGGTGGTGGGACTGGCCTGGACGGAAGTGGGCGGCGATCTGCTGACCATCGAGGCGGCGGTCATGCCGGGCAAGGGCAATGTCACCCGGACCGGTTCGCTGGGCGACGTGATGAAAGAGTCCGTGGAGGCGGCCCGTACCGTCGTGCGTGCGCGTGCGCTGGCGCTGGGTATCCAGCCCAGCCTTTTCGAGAAGAAGGACATTCACATCCATGTGCCCGATGGCGCCACACCCAAGGATGGGCCCAGCGCCGGCATCGCCATGGCGACGGCCTTTGTGTCGGCCCTGACCGGCATTCCCGTGCACGCCGATGTCGCCATGACGGGTGAGATCACGCTGCGCGGCGAGGTTACGGCCATCGGTGGGTTGAAGGAGAAACTGCTGGCAGCCCTGCGCGGTGGCATCCGAAAGGTGCTCATTCCGGAGGAGAACGTCAAGGACCTGCAGGAGATTCCGGACAACGTGCGCAACGGGCTGGAGATCATTCCGGTCAAGTGGTTCGATCAGGTCATCGAACACGCGTTGGTGCGCCAGCCTACGCCGCTGTCCGAGGAGGAAGTGATGGCGGCAGCACCCACCACTGCCACCGAGGCCGGCAAGGGCACAGGCATGATCGACATCGTCTCGCACTGAGACGCTGTTCATGGTCAGAAGGCATGAGGGGACTGAAGCCAGCTGTCATGCGTGAGATTTTTTGCCGAGACGGTTGTTTTTCAGTGTAGAATCTAGGGCTTGATTGGGCGGCATCGCCAAAGTCAATGCGGGAATAGCTCAGTTGGTAGAGCGCAACCTTGCCAAGGTTGAGGTCGCCGGTTCGAGACCGGTTTCCCGCTCCAGTATTTAGAAAGAACCGCTACCTGTTGGCGGTTTTTTATTGCCCGGACGTTGGAGTTTGGGCACGTTGCGCCAGGCCTTGCGCCAACCGGCTTCGTTGAACAGCTGCTTGAGAAGTTTTGCAATGCCGTGGCGACGCTGTCTGCGCGTGTATCCTGCATCCTTTCTTGGAGAAAGCCGCCATGTCCTCTGCCTGTCCCACACTTGTTCGCCACGATGTTGGTGCCCGGCTTTCGGAGATCGCGGTGCATAACGGCACGGTCTATCTGGCTGGGCAGATCCCGGAAAACAGTCCCGGCGCCGATCTGGCCACGCAGACGAGGGAAGTGCTTGGGCATATCGATCGGCTGCTGGCACAGGCGGGCTCAAGCAAGAAGAGTATCTTGCAGTGCCAGATCTACCTGCGCGACATTGCGCAAATCGCGGTCATGAACCAAGTCTGGGATGCCTGGGTGGTGCCTGGTCACACGCCGCCGCGCGCCACCGTGCAGGCGCAGCTGGCCAACCCGGATTACGGCATCGAAGTGGTGGTGGTGGCTGCCGTCGAGCAGCAGGGCTGAGGCGTAGGGCTCCCGTCTGTGCAGAGGGTGGGTGCCTGGCGCACATGACAGCAGCGGATGGTGGTATAACTTCATGCCACGACATGACCATCGCGCCTTGCACCATGGCCTTCATTGCCTGAATTCTCCCCCTCCATGCCCGTTCGTCTGTTCACGCGTGTTGCTGCGGCCCTCTTGCTGGCCGTGGCTGGCTATGGCGTATGGCACTTCGTGCTGCAGCCTCGCCAGGCGCCGCAGTCCGATTTCGTGTTGCTCGATGGCTCGCGCGCGCAGACCAGCGACTGGCAGGGCAAGGTTCTGCTGGTGAACTTCTGGGCTACCAGCTGCACCAGTTGTGTCGCGGAGATGCCAGCCTTGGTGCAGACCTACGAGAAATACCAGGCCCGCGGACTCGATACGGTGGCAGTGGCCATGGCCTACGATCCTCCTGCCTATGTGGTCAACTTTGCGCACAGCCGGCAACTGCCATTCAAGGTTGCGCTCGACAATACGGGGGCGCTGGCCAAGGACTGGGGGGATGTGCAGCTGACGCCCACGACCTATGTGGTGGACCGACAGGGCTCGATCGTCAAGCGTTACGTGGGGCCTCCCGATTTTGGCGAACTGCATACGCTGATCGAGCAGTTGCTGCAGTCGGCGGCGTAAGCAGCGGTTGCGTCACATGGATACCTCGGTTGCCATAGAGCTGCGTTTTGCGCATAGCGCGGCAGACTATGCGCAAGTGCGTGAACTGCTGCAGGAGTATGTCCAGACCCTGGATGTGGCTCTGGATCTGCAGTCTTTCGAGCAAGAGCTGGCGCAGTTGCCGGGCGAGTATGCCGAGCCGCACGGCTGTCTGGTGCTGGCGCATGTCGATGGTGCTCCCGCAGGCTGCTGCGCCATGCGCCCACTCGTTGCCGCTGACTATTCCAACGCAGCGGAGATGCGCCGCCTGTATGTGCGCAAGCCTTTTCGCGGATTCGGTCTGGGGCGCCAGCTCGCGCAGTGCGTGATGGAGGCTGCGCAAATTGCAGGCTACTCATGCATCCTGCTGGACACGCTCGGAACCATGGATGCAGCGCGCGCGCTCTATGAGGATCTGGGCTTCGAGGAGATCGACGCCTATTACTTCAATCCGCACCCGGATGCCTTCTATTTCAAAGCGGACCTGTGATGGCCGCAATAGGGGGCCGACTTGGGCCGGCCCGGTTAGGCCCTAGTTGCGCAGTCCGAGCACATCGAACATGTCGAACAGTCCTGTCGTGCGCGTGCCGAGAAACTCGGCAGCGCGCAGGCTACCCTGGGCGTAGCCCGCGCGGCTGCTGGACTTGTGGCTGATCTCGATGCGCTCGCCGGTGCCGGCAAATAGCACGGTGTGGTCGCCCACGATGTCGCCGCCGCGGATGGTGGAAAAACCGATGGTGGAGGGGTCGCGCTCGCCCGTATGGCCGTAGCGTTCATAGACCGCGCAGGTCTTGAGATCACGTCCCAGTGCCTCGGCCAGTATCTCGCCCATCTTCAGCGCGGTGCCGGAAGGGGCATCGACCTTGTGGCGATGGTGGGCTTCGATCACCTCGATGTCATAGCCGGTCGACAGCGCCTTGGCGGCCAGTTCCAGCAGCTTGAATGTGACATTGACGCCCACGCTCATGTTGGGCGCAAAGACGGTGGCGTGGCGGGTCGCAAAATCGGCAATGCGTGTCTTTTGCGCATCGTCGAAGCCGGTTGTGCCGATGACGGCCTTGACGCCGAGCCGGTCACATGCGGAGAGGTGCTGCAGCGTGCCTTCAGGGCGGGTGAAGTCGATCAGCACGTCAGCGCCCGCAAGTCCGGCTTCGATGGAGTCGGTGATGGCCACACCGGTAGGCGTGCCGACGAAGGCGCCGGCATCCTGTCCAATGGCGGCAGAGCCCGGCCGGTCCAGCGCGCCGCTGAGGCGGTGGCGACCGTCCTGCAGGATGGTCTGGATCAGCATCTGGCCCATGCGGCCACTGGCACCGGCGATGGCAATGTTCAGAGCGTGGAGGGGCATTGTGAAGGGGCGGGCGGAAAGTGGAAAAGCGCGCATGCGGCCCGCATGGCGAGTGCCATGCGCATGCCAGTGGCGAGGGAGAGGAGCTGGCTGCGCGGCGAAAAGGCGCCGCGCCTACTCCAGCGGCGGGTAGTAGCTGCGTGGCTGCGCCGAGGAGGCAGGGTTGGCCGACCGCGCCGGGCCTGCTTCGCCCGAGGCTTCATCCGGCTTGGGCGCATAGCGCTCCAGCTGCTCGGGCGAGGCTTCCAGCACCGGCACCTTGGGCGTGCGGTTGCGCGCGCCCAGCATGGCGACGAACTCGGTCTCGGAGGGCATTTCATCGCCTTCGACACGCTCAAGTACGAAGCCGCTGAAGTAGACGGTCAGATGCTTGTCCTCGATCTCCACCCCCTTGCGGCGGATGGTGAACACATAGTCCCAGCGGTCACTGTGAAACAGGCTGGTCACCAGCGGCGAGCCGAGGATGTTGCGTACCTGCTCGCGCGACATGCCTGGACGCAGGGCCTCGACCTGCTCGCGCGAGACGAAATTGCCCTGCACTACCTCGATCCGGTAGGGCGTAATCGCATCGACCAGCCGATGGCTGGTACGATTGAAGCTGCCGCAGCCGGCAAGTACGAGGGCAGCCAAGACGACACCAAGCGCTTGCACACCAAGCTTTGGACTTTGGGACATCACAAGTCAGTATCCTGTGGTAAAAATTGACCAATCAGAGCATTGTAGCGGCAGCACCCGTGCTGGCCACAAGCGCCCTGTCAGATCACCGAGACGGACACCAAATGGCGACCAACAACATTGAAGAACTCAAAAGCACCGGCCTGAAGGCGACGCTGCCGCGGCTGAAGATCCTGGAGATTTTCCAGAAGGCCACGCGCCGGCATATGACGGCCGAGGACGTCTACCGCATTCTGCTCGACGAGCGTTCCGACATCGGTCTGGCGACGGTGTACCGCGTGCTGACCCAGTTTGAGCAAGCCGGCATCCTGGATCGCCGCAATTTCGAAAGTGGCAAGGCTGTCTACGAGCTCAACGAAGGCCAGCCGCATGACCACATGGTCTGTACGGCTACCGGGCGCGTGGAGGAGTTCTACGACGCCGAGATCGAGCGCAGGCTCAAGGCCATCGCCGAAGAGCGCGGCTGGACCGTGCATGATCACGCCATCACCATCTACGGGTTCAGCCCGGAAGCGCGCAACAACTCCCGGGATCGGGACCGCTAGCGCCGCGCCTGAAAAGATCGTAAACAGGTTCTTACCCGGAATTGCGCGGGGCGTTGCCGTTCATCGCCTCGTGTTGGCGCGCAACGAACTCGCGGTAGGTGTCGATGCCGCGCAGCTGCAGGATGTAGTTGCGCACCGCTGCTTCTACCAGCACTGCGATGTTGCGCCCGGCCATCACCTGAATGATGGCCTTGCGCACCGGCACCCCCAGAATGGTTTCGGTCAGCGGCGCATGGGGCAGCCGTTCGTGGTCGCGCTCCATCGTCTCGTGCCGCACCAGATGCACGATCATGCGCAGCCGCATGCGCCGCCGCACAGCGGTCTCACCAAAGATGGCGCGAATATCCAGCAGGCCGATACCACGTACCTCCAGCAGGTTCTGGATCAGGGCTGGACATTTCCCTTCGAGCGCGTTCTGGTTGATCTGCACGATATCCACCACGTCGTCGGCCACCAGACCGTGCCCGCGCGTGATCAGCTCCAGGCCCAGTTCGCTCTTGCCCAGGCCTGACTCTCCGGTGATGAGCACGCCCACACCCAGGATGTCCATGAACACGCCGTGCAGGCTGGTGGAGGCGGCAAACAGCTTGAACAGGTAGCTGCGCATGACGTCGATCACATAGGCGGAGGAAGCCTGCGTGGCGAACATGGGAATTTGCGCCGTCTCGCACATCTGCATCAACTCGTCCGGCGCCTGCTGGCCGTCGGCCAGCACCAGCACGGGGGGTTCCAGCGAAGTGATGCGTGCGACACGACGCGCGCAGTCCTGCGACGTGGCGTTGGTCAGGTACTCGATTTCGCGCTGACCGAGTACCTGGGCACGAAACGGATGGATGTAATTGAGGTAGCCGACCAGATCGGCGCTGGCACGGGCCGACTGCACGGCACGCTCGTCGAAGCGGCGCGCATAGGCGTCGCGCCCGGCAATCCAGCGCCATTGCAGTGCGTCGGCGAACTCATCGAACAGGGCCTGGGCGCTTACGGTGTTGGTCATGTGTGAATCCGGTCGAATGAGGGGCGCTTGCCGGAGCGCCGCCGCCGTCACAACATGCTGCGCCGCCCGATAGGCGGTGGCAGCGTGGCTTGCCGCATGAAGTCGCCCGTAGCCATGCGCGTGGCGGGGGCACGCGGCAAGCTGGCCTAATGGTGCTCTGCGGCTTCCAGCTGGCCGGACTGCGAGGATTTCCAGCCAACCACCAGCGCGTGCAGCTGCGCCTGATCGCGGCAGGCGATCATGGCATCACGCACATCCACGTTGCTCAGCAGTTCGGCAATTTCCGAGAGGATTTCCAGGTGCTTTTCCGTCGCAGCCTCGGGGACCAGCAGGAAGATCAGCAAACTGACCGGCTGCTCGTCGGGCGCATCGAAACCGATCGGGTTCGCCAGCTGGAATACTGCTGCCATGGGCGATCGCAGTCCCTTGATGCGGCCGTGCGGAATGGCCACGCGGTGGCCCAGGCCCGTCGAGCCGAGGCGTTCGCGGGCAAACAGGCTGTCCGTCACCACGGCGCGCGAGAGCCCGTGCAGGCTCTCGAAGAGCAGGCCAGCTTCTTCAAACGCGCGTTTCTTGCTGGTGACTTCAACGTTCACCAGCACGCGCTCGGGGGGGAGGATGGCAGCTAAACGGTTCATAAGTGGTCAGACATTATGCACGGAGCGCGCAATTTAACAGTAATTCACCGATATTGGGTCAACGCTGTGAGCCAATATGCGTTCCGCGCGAAAAAACGCTGCATTGTCGGACGGATTGTTGGCCTCATGGACGCAACAGGCGGCACACATATTGTGATGGCAGAGGTATCGCGGCCAAGCTGACCGGCAACGGCAGCATGCACCGATAAAATGCCGGATTCGGCCCGGCGCAGGCATTTGCCACGCCAAAGCGCGGCCGCCGCCCTCACATCTGCCCATCGCCATGCAAGAAAAATACGATCCCGCCGCCGTCGAAGCCGCTGCCCAGGCGCACTGGCGCGCCCAGGATGCCTACCGCGTCACCGAGGACGCTGGCAAGCCCAAGTATTACGCCTGCTCCATGCTGCCCTATCCCAGCGGCAAGCTGCACATGGGGCATGTGCGCAACTACACGATCAACGACATGCTGGCGCGCAGCTTGCGCATGAAGGGCTACAACGTTCTGATGCCCATGGGCTGGGATGCGTTTGGTCTGCCGGCGGAGAACGCGGCACTGAAGAACAAGGTGCCGCCAGCCCAATGGACCTACGACAACATTGCCTACATGAAGCGGCAGATGCAGGCCATGGGCCTGGCCATCGACTGGAGTCGCGAGATCGCCACCTGCCAGCCCGAGTACTACAAGTGGAACCAGTGGCTGTTTCTGAAGATGCTGGAAAAAGGCATCGCCTACCGCAAGACGCAGGTGGTGAACTGGGATCCGGTGGACCAGACGGTGCTGGCCAATGAGCAGGTCATCGACGGGCGTGGTTGGCGCACCGGGGCGCTGGTGGAAAAGCGCGAGATCCCCGGCTACTACCTCAAGATCACCGATTACGCGCAGGAGCTGCTTGATCACGTGCAGATCGGCAACGACAAGGCCACGCTCGATGGCTGGCCGGACAAGGTGCGCCTGATGCAGGAGAACTGGATCGGCAAGTCCAGCGGCGTGCGCTTTGCCTTCACCCACACCATCCAGGGCGCCGATGGCCAGCTGATCCAGGACGGGCGCCTCTACGTATTCACCACCCGCCCCGATACCATCATGGGCGTGACCTTCTGCGCCGTTGCGCCCGAGCATCCACTGGCTGCGCACGCGGCGGCTGGCAATGCGAAACTGGCCGCCTTCATCGAGGACTGCAAAAAGGGCGGCAATACCGAGGCGGAGCTGGCGACCAAGGAAAAGGAAGGCGTGCCCACGGGCCTCTTCGTCACCCATCCGCTGACCGGCGAGCAGGTCGAGGTCTGGGTTGGCAACTACGTGCTGATGAGCTATGGCGATGGCGCCGTGATGGGGGTGCCTGCCCACGACGAGCGCGACTTCGCATTCGCGAAGAAATACGGGTTGCCGATCAAGCAAGTCGTGGCGGTGGAGGGGGAGGCATTTTCCACCGACGCCTGGCAGGAGTGGTATGGCGACAAGCAAAAGGGCGTGTGCATCAACTCCGGGGTGCTCGACGGTCTGGGCTACTCCGACGCGCTGGAGAGGGTGGCGGCATTGCTGGCCGAGAAGGGCCTCGGCGAGAAGCAGACCACCTGGCGCCTGCGCGACTGGGGCATCTCGCGCCAGCGCTACTGGGGCACACCCATTCCCATCATCCACTGCGAGGATTGTGGCCCGCAGCCCGTGCCGGAAAAGGACCTGCCCGTCGTGCTGCCCGAAGGGCTGGTGCCCGATGGCTCCGGCAACCCGCTCGTTAAGTGTGAGGCGTTCCATGCTGGCGTAGTCTGTCCCTGCTGCGGCAAACCGGCGCGGCGCGAGACCGACACCATGGACACCTTTGTCGATTCGTCCTGGTACTTCATTCGCTATTGCGATCCGCACAATGCCGAGCAGATGGCCGCCGATGGCGCCAGGTACTGGATGCCGATGGACCAGTACATCGGTGGCATCGAACACGCCATCCTGCACCTGTTGTATGCGCGCTTCTGGACCAAGGTGATGCGCGACCTGGGGCTGGTGGCGATCGACGAGCCGTTCAAGCGCCTGCTCACGCAAGGCATGGTGCTCAACCACATCTACAGCCGCCGCACCGCCAAGGGGGGCAAGGAGTACTTCTGGCCCAAGGATGTGGAGAACGTGCTGGACGATGGGGGCAAGATCATCGGTGCCCGGCTCAAGGTGGCGGTCGACAGCGCTGACGGCCTGCTGCCGGCGGGCACGCCCATCGACTACGAGGGCGTGGGCACCATGAGCAAGTCCAAGAACAACGGCGTCGATCCGCAGGACCTCATCGCCCGCTATGGCGCCGATACGGCGCGCCTGTACACCATGTTCACCGCGCCGCCGGAGCTGACGCTGGAATGGAACGATGCGGCCGTCGAAGGCAGCCACCGCTTCCTGCGTCGCGTCTGGGGCTTCGGCACCCGACTGGCTGGGCCGGAAGTGGCGGCCGCGATTGCAGGGCTTGATCGCACTGCGCCGCCGCAGCGTGCGTGGAGCAAGGCGGCCAAGGCGCTGCGACTGGAAGTGCACACCGTGCTCAAGCAGGTGGATTTTGATTACCAGCGCATGCAGTACAACACAGTGGTCTCCGGCGCCATGAAGATGCTCAATGCCATGGAAGGCTTCAAGCCCGGCGAGGCAGGGGAGGCAGCGCCCGACCTGCTGGCCGTGGCCGAATCCTTTGGCATCCTGTTGCGTGTGCTGTATCCGGCCACGCCGCACATCACCCACGCCCTGTGGACGCAGCTGGGCTATGACAAGGTGTTCGGTGAGCTGCTCAATGCGCCCTGGCCGCAGGTTGATGCGAAGGCGCTGGAGCAGGACGAGATCGACTACGTGCTGCAGATCAATGGCAAGCTGCGCGGGACGATTGCCGTGCCTGCTGCGGCCGACAGGGCCGCGATCGAGGCCGCCGCACTGGCCAGCGAGGCCTTCGCTAAGCAAGCCGGCGGTGCTGCGCCGAAGAAGATCATTGTCGTGCCCAAGAAACTGGTGAACATCGTCATTTGATGGCACCATCCAGCGTCCTGTGAATACTGCGAACGGAGTCCTCGCCATGCAACGCCGCCGCTTTCTGACCTTCGCCTCCGCAGCCGCCGCGGGGTGTGCGCTCTCGGCCTGCGGCTTTGCGCTGCGTGGCAGGCAGGACTTTCCGTTTCAGTCGCTGTTCATCCAGGCGCAGCAGCAGTCGCAGCTGGCGCGCCAGCTGCAGCGCATGCTGGAGGCATCCGGCGTGACCGTGCTGCGTGCCCCTGACCATGGCCCCCAGGAGGCGCAGGCGGTGTTCGAGCTCCTGCAGGAATCGCAGGAGCGCGCCGTCATCAGCCAGTCGGCCACCGGCAGTGTGCGCGAGTTGCAGCTGCGCCTGCGCGTGCGCTACCGCTTGCACCGTGGCGATGCGCAGGCTGCCGAGGAGGTCGAGCTGCTGCAGACCCGCGACCTGAACTACGACGAATCGTCGGCGCTGGCCAAGGAAATGGAAGAGCAAATCCTGTTTCGTGACATGCAGCTCGATCTGGTCGGCCAGATCGTGCGGCGCCTGAGCCTGGCGCAGTGACCGCGCGCCGACCCTCGGCCGGTGTCATGTTTTGTCCCGTGGGGCCTGGGCATTGCGGCGACGCAGCTCGGCCAGTTTCTCGCCGATCTTGATCTCCAGTCCGCGCGGCACCGGGCGGTAGAACCCTGGTGGTGCCATGCCATCGGGCAGGTAGTTCTCGCCGGCGGCAAAGCCATCTTCCTCGTCGTGCGCGTAGCGGTAGCCCTTGCCGTAGTCGAGCTGCTTCATCAGCTTGGTGGGCGCATTGCGCAGATGCCGCGGCACGGGGCGGGTGCTGTCCTGTTTGACGAAGGCCTTGGCGGCATTGAACGCCTTGTAGACGGCGTTGGACTTGGGGGCCATGGCCAAGTACACCATGCACTCGGCCAGCGCCAGCTCGCCTTCGGGCGAGCCCAGGCGCTCGTAGGTCTCGGTGGCGTCCAGCGCCAGGCGCAGCGCACGCGGGTCGGCCAGCCCGACGTCCTCGGTGGCCATGCGGATCATGCGGCGGGCGATGTACATCGGGTCGACGCCGCCATCGAGCATGCGCACCAGCCAGTACAGCGCTGCATCCGGGTCGGAGCCGCGCATGGACTTGTGCAGTGCGCTGATGGTGTCGTAGAACTGCTCGCCGCCCTTGTCATAGCGGCGCATACGCTCGCCCAGCACGCGCTGCAGCCAGGCTAGCGTGACGTTATCGCGCTGTTCCTGCCTTGCTGCCATGGCCAGCGTCTCCAGCGTGTTGAGCAGGCGTCGAGCGTCGCCGTCGGCATACGCCAGCAGCTGGGCGAGTGCCTCCTCGTCGATGCCTGGCACGGCTCCGATGGCCTGGGCACGCGCGACGATCTGGCGCAGGTCCTGCTCCGACAGCGGCTGCAGCACATAGACGGCCGCGCGTGAAAGCAACGCTGAGTTGACCTCGAACGAGGGGTTTTCCGTGGTTGCGCCAATGAAGGTGAACAGCCCGCTTTCCACGTGCGGCAAGAACGCATCCTGCTGCGCCTTGTTGAAGCGGTGTACCTCGTCCACAAAGACGATGGTGGCCTGCGGTGCCAGCCCGTCGCGTGCCTTCTGGGCTTGCTCGACCGCGTCGCGGATTTCCTTGACGCCGCCGAGCACGGCGCTGATGGAGATGAACTGGGCATCAAACGCGTTGGCCATCAGGCGGGCAATGGTGGTCTTGCCCACGCCTGGTGGGCCCCACAGGATGCAGCTGTGCGGGCGGCCCGATTCGAACGCCAGCCGTAGTGGCATGCCTTCGCCCAGCAGATGCTGCTGGCCGACGACATCCGCCAGCGTGCGCGGACGCAGTTGTTCCGCAAGGGGTTGGTGCAGGGGTAAGGCGCTCATCTTCTTGGCAACAGGGCAACGCGCCGTGGCTGGCGCGCCGCGCGGGCAGCGCGCTGCGTTATCGAAATGCCGTGGCGCAGCAAGCCATCATATCGACACGCGACCTACGTTTCACGCGTGGTGGCCTTGTGGCCGGGAGTGCCTGTCTACAATCTCCCGCTCCTTGACTCTCAGGCGCCCTGGCATGACCCGCACGCAGCTGTTTCGACTGGTGATCGCGCAGGTGTTTCTGCACGCGTCGATGACGGGACTGCGGCTGGCTACGCCGTTGCTGGCGCTGAGCCTGGGCTACAGCCCGGGCGCCGTCGGTGCGCTGATTGCGCTGTTCGCCCTGAGCCAGGTGTTTCTGGCGATTCCGGCTGGCAAGTATGCCGATCACCATGGCCTGCGCAGACCCATGGGCTTTGCCGTCAGCGCCGCCGCACTCGCACTGACGCTGGCTGCCATCTTTCCCTACGTGCCGATGCTGTGCGTGGCCGCCTTGATGAGCGGCGCATCGGCAGGAGTAACGACCATCGTGCTGCAGCGCCACATCGGCCGGGCGGCGCGGTCGGCGGCGCAGCGGCGGCTCTTTTTCAGCTGGCTGGCGATTGCGCCTGCCGTATCGAACTTTCTCGGGCCATTTGGTGCGGGGCTGGTCATCGACCATGCTGGCCGGACACCCAACGACTTACTGGCTTTTCGCGTGTGCTTTGGCCTGCTGGCGCTGCTGCCGCTGCTGGCCTGGCTGCTGCTGATGCGCGTGCGGGAGCTGCCCTACGAGCCGGTCAATCCCCATGCGGCTCCCACCCATGCCTGGGACCTGCTGCGCCTGCCGAATTTCCGCTACATCCTGTTTGTCAACTGGCTGCAGTCTGCCTCGTGGGACATCCACGCCTTTCTCGTGCCGGTGCTGGGGCACGAGCGGGGGCTGAGTGCCTCGATGATCGGCACTATCTTGGGCGCCTTTGCGGTGGCGGCGGCAGCGATCCGTATGAGCCTGCCGGTGATCGCCGCACGCTTTGCGGAAAAGCAGGTCATTGCCGCCTCGTGCGTGATCACGGTCCTGGTATTTGCCGTCTATCCGCTCGCTGGCGGGCCGGTTGCCATGGTGGCATGCTCGGTTGTGCTGGGCGCCGCGCTGGGCTGCGTGCAGCCCATGATCATGAGCCTGCTGACGCAGGTCACGCCTGCCAGTCGGCAGGGTGAGGCGCTGGGGCTGCGGCTGATGGCCATCAACGCATCCAGTTTTCTCATGCCGATGGTGGCCGGCTCGTTTGGCGCACTGATTGGCGTGGCCTCGGTGTTCTGGGTGGTGGCGGCACTGGTGGCTGTGGGCGCGCCGGTCGTGCGGCGCATCACCTTGCCAGCCGAGGAGTCCCGCCCTGTCGACGGATAAGCGGCCATCGCGCACGCCCTGCCAGTGCCATGCGCCACGCCTATAATTGCAGGCTTTTGCGTGTTTTCCCGCACTTCATTCTTTGTGACTTTGCTATGCCAATCTACGCTTACCTGTGCACCGATTGTGGCTTTCGCAAGGATGTGCTGCAGAAAGTCACCGACGCGGCCCTGACCACATGCCCACAATGCGGCAAGGCGGCTTTTCAGAAACAGCTTTCGGCGCCGAGCTTTCAGCTCAAGGGCACCGGCTGGTACGCCACGGATTTCAAGAACAGTGGCAAACCGGCCGCATCCTCTTCCTCTGCCGCGCAGTCTGATGGCGCTGGCAACGCGGCCGCCTCGGGCGGCGCCAGCAAAGCTTCCACCGACACCGCCAGCGCCGCTGCCTGAGGCAGCGTGTTGACACTCTTGCGACCTGCACCCCCGGCTGCCTGTCAGCCAGAAACGGAACCTTCTCTCCATGGCAACCCGCACTGAATACTGTGGCCTGATTACAGAACGACTGATTGGCCAGACCGTGACCCTGTTTGGCTGGGTCAACCGCCGCCGCGACCATGGCGGTGTGATCTTCATTGATCTGCGGGATCGCGAGGGGTATGTGCAGGTCGTCTGCGATCCGGACCGCCCCGAAATGTTCGCCACCGCCGAGACCGTGCGCAACGAGTTCTGCCTGCAGGTCACCGGCGTGGTGCGCGCGCGCCCCGAAGGCACGGTCAACGACAGCATCACCAGCGGCAAGATCGAAGTGCTGTGCCAGGAGCTGACGGTGCTCAACCCGTCGGTCACGCCACCGTTCCAGCTCGACGAGGAGAACCTCTCGGAGACCACGCGGCTGACGCACCGGGTGATCGACCTGCGCCGCCCGTATATGCAGCGCAACCTCATGCTGCGCTACCGCGTCAGCATGGCTGTGCGCAAGTTCCTGGATGCGCACGGCTTCATCGACATCGAAACGCCGATGCTGGGCAAGAGCACGCCGGAAGGCGCGCGCGACTACCTGGTGCCAAGCCGTGTGCACGACGGCCAGTTCTACGCGCTGCCGCAGTCGCCCCAGCTGTACAAGCAGATGCTGATGGTGGCGGGCTTTGACCGTTACTACCAGATCACCAAGTGCTTCCGCGATGAGGATCTGCGCGCCGATCGGCAGCCCGAGTTCACGCAGATCGACATCGAGACCTCCTTCCTGGGCGAGCAGGACATCCGCGACCTGTTCCAACGCATGATGAGCGAGGTGTTCAAGCAGACGCTGGGCGTGGATCTGGGCGAGTTCCCGGTGCTCACCTATGCGGAAGCTGCGCGGCGCTTTGGTTCGGACAAGCCGGACTTGCGCGTCAAGCTGGAGTTCACCGATCTCAAGGACGTCATGGCCGATGTGGACTTCAAGGTCTTCTCCGGCCCTGCCACGCAAGCCAATGGCCGCGTGGTGGCATTGCGCGTGCCCGGTGGTGCAGCCATGCCGCGCAGCGAGATCGACGCCTATACCGAGTTCGTCAAGATCTACGGCGCCAAGGGCCTGGCGTGGATCAAGGTCAATGAAATTGCCAAGGGCCGCGATGGCCTGCAGTCGCCCATCGTCAAGAACCTGCACGACAAGGCCATTGCCGAAATGCTCGCACGCACCGGCGCGCAGGATGGTGATCTGCTGTTCTTCGGTGCGGACAAGGAAAAGATCGTCAACGACGCCATTGGCGCGCTGCGCGTGAAGATCGGTCACAGCGAATTCGGCAAGTCCCATGGCCTGTTCGAAGACCGCTGGGCGCCGCTGTGGGTGGTGGACTTTCCAATGTTCGAGTACGACGAGGACGAGCAGCGCTGGAACGCCATGCACCACCCCTTCACCGCCCCGAAGGATGGCCATGAGGAATACCTGGCGACCGACCCGGGCAAGGCTGTGGCCAAGGCCTACGACATGGTGCTCAATGGCTGGGAGCTGGGCGGCGGCTCGGTGCGTATCCACCGCGCCGACGTGCAGAGCAAGGTGTTTGCCGCCCTCAACATCAGCGAGCAGGAAGCGCGGGCCAAGTTTGGCTATCTGCTCGATGCGCTGCAATACGGCGCGCCGCCGCATGGCGGGCTGGCATTCGGCCTGGACCGGCTGATCACGCTGATGACCAGGGCCGACTCGATCCGCGACGTGATTGCCTTCCCCAAGACCCAGCGGGCGCAGGATCTGCTGACGCAGGCGCCCTCCGAGGTCGATGAGAAGCAACTGCGCGAGCTGCACATCCGCCTGCGCAACCCGCTGCCTGCGCAGTGAGTCCTACCGCGCCGGATGCCGCCATGACCCATACCGAAAACCTGCTCGTCGAACTGCTCGTTGAAGAGCTGCCGCCCAAGGCACTGCGCAAGCTGGGCGAAGCGTTTGCGCAAGGCCTGGCCGAGGGGCTCAAGGCCCAGGGCCTGCTGGATGCGGCGGCGGCCATTACGCCCTTTGCCACGCCGCGGCGGCTGGCCGTGCACCTCACGGGCGTGGCGAACAAGGCGGCCGACAAGCCGGTGTCGCAAAAGCTCATGCCCGTCAGCGTCGGTCTCAAGGACGGCCAGGCCACGCCTGCGCTGCTCAAGAAGCTGGGCGCGCTGGGGCTTGATGCGAGTGTCGTGGATCAGCTGCGGCGCGAGGGCGAAGGCAAGAACGAGGCCTTGTACCTCGACAGCGTGCAGCCGGGGGCAACGCTGCAGCAGGGCTTGCAGAAGGCGCTCGATGACACGCTGCGCCACCTGCCGATTCCCAAGGTCATGACTTACCAGCTCGAAAGCGGCGTGGCTTTGCCGGGCTGGGACAGCGTACAGTTCGTGCGCCCGGCACACGGTTTGGTGGCGCTGCACGGCGCGCAGGTGGTGCCCGTGACAGCGCTGGGCCTGCAAAGCGGCAACACCACGCAGGGACATCGTTTCGAGGGTAGTGGCCAGCCCATTGATCTGAGCCACGCCGATCGTTACGCCGACCAGCTGCGCGAACAGGGCGCCGTCATTGCCAGCTACGCTGAGCGCCGCCATGCCATAGCCACGCAGCTGCAGCAGGCCGCGCGCCAGGTGGGCGAGGGCGTGCGCGCCATTGAGGACGAGGCGCTGCTCGACGAGGTCACCGCGCTGGTGGAACTGCCCAATGTGCTGGTGTGCCAGTTCGAGGAAGAGTTTCTGCAGGTGCCGCAGGAATGCCTGATTCTCACGATGAAGGCCAACCAGAAATACTTCCCGCTGCTGGATGCGGCGGGCAGGCTGACCAACCGCTTCCTCGTTGTCAGCAACATCCGTCCCCAGGATCCGAGCGCCGTCATCGGCGGCAACGAGCGGGTCGTGCGTCCGCGCCTGGCCGATGCCAAGTTCTTCTTTGACCAGGATCGCAAGAAGACGCTGGAGTCACGCCTGCCGCAGCTGGCCAAGGTGGTCTACCACAACAAGCTCGGCACGCAGGGCGAGCGCGTCGAGCGCGTGCGCGCCATCGCGCGGGCCATTGCCAGCCAGCTGGGTGTGGATGTGCAGCAGGTCGATCAGGCCGCGCAGCTGGCCAAGACCGACCTGGTTACCGACATGGTCGGCGAGTTTCCCGAGCTGCAGGGCACGATGGGCCGCTACTACGCGCTGTCCGATGGCCTGCCAACCGAGGTGGCCGATGCCATCGAGGACCACTACAAGCCGCGCTTTGCCGGCGATGCGCTGCCGCGCGGGCAGGTCGGCGTGGTGGTGGCGCTGGCCGACAAGCTCGAGACCCTGGTGGGCATGTTCGGCATCGGCAACCTGCCCACGGGCGACAAGGATCCCTTCGCCCTGCGGCGCCACGCGCTGGGCGTGATTCGCATGCTGATGGAGAAGGCGCCAGCGCTGGCGCTGCAGGACGTACTGCGCAGCGCCCACGCGGCATTTGCAGGTCGCATTCCGGCAGACACCGCGTTTTCGGATGCGACTGCCCAGGTGGCCCAGTTTATCTACGAGCGCCTGGCCGGTAGCCTGCGCGAGCAGGGCTACAGCGCCGCAGAGGTGGAGGCCGTGCTGGCGCTGCAGCCGCAGCGTCTGGCTGACGTGGCGGCGCGTCTGCAGGCGGTGCGCGCCTTCGCGGCGCTGCCTGAGGCCCACGCACTGGCTGCGGCCAACAAGCGCGTCTCCAACATCCTCAAGAAAGCGGACGGCGCGGTGCTGCCGCAGGTCGATACGCGCTTGCTGCGGGAAGAGGCGGAAAAGGCGCTGCATGCCGCATTGCAACAGGTGGCCACGCCGGCGCTGCAGGCCTTCGAGGCCGGCAATTACACGGCCAGTTTGCAGGCGCTGGCTGCACTGAAGGCGCCGGTTGACGCCTTCTTCGAGCAAGTCATGGTCAATGCCGACGATGCGGCGTTGCGTGCCAACCGCCTGGGCCTGCTGCGGATGCTGCAGGAAGCGATGAACCGCGTAGCCGACCTGTCGCGCCTGGCCGTCTGACGCGCTCCGGCGGTAGTCAGTGCCTGGTGCGTGCGGGCATGACTGCACGTTTTCCCGCAGGACGCGTGTCTGTGGCGGGCTTACCATGGGGCGGTGGCAATGCTTCGCTTAGCATCCTAGCCGGGTTGAAAATACTGTGAAAAAAAGACGTTGGACAGGCACCAACCTCAACGAGGAGACATAGCCCATGTTCAAGAAACTGCTGATAGCGGTGGGGTTCAGCCTTGCCGCGACGCTGGTTGCCGCGCAAGGCTGGCCGACCAAGCCGGTGCGCATGATCGTGCCGTTTCCGCCTGGTGGAGGCACGGACATCCTTGCGAGACTGTTGGCCAGCGAGCTGAGCGCTGCCAATGGCTGGAACATCGTGGCCGACAACAAGCCCGGAGCGGGCGGCACGCTGGGCATTGGCGAGGCCGTCAAGGCTGCGCCGGATGGCTACACCATCGTGCTGGGCCAGAAAGACAATCTGGTGATCGGGCCATGGCTGTACCCGCGCCTTGGGTGGAATCCCGTAGACGATCTGGAGGCAGTGGCGCACATTGCCTATTCGCCGGTGCTGATCTCCACCAGCATTGAATCGCCATACCGCACGCTCGCCGACGTGGTGGCAGCGGCCAAGGCTGAGCCGGGGGCAGTGACCTATGGCTCTCCTGGCAATGGCACCTCCATCCATCTGGCCGCGCATCTGTTCGAGCAGGCAACGGGCATTGCGATGACCCACGTGCCGTACCGCGGCTCCAACCCGGCTCTGGTGGATGTCATGGCAGGCAACGTGGCGTTGCTGGTTTCTTCGGTGCCATCGGCGATCGGGCAGATCAAGGCAGGCAAGCTCAGACCGTTGGCGGTGACCTCCGCGCACCGCAGCTCGTCGTTGCCGGATGTGCCAACGGTGGCAGAATCGGCCATCGCCGGGGTCGAAGACTTCGACGTCAGCACGTGGTACGGGGTGATGGCCCCCAAGGGTACGCCTGAACCGCTATTGCAGGCACTGCATGCGCGCATCGATGCGGCGCTGGACAAGCCGCAGCTGCAGGAGGCGATCCGGCAGCAGGGCGCAGAACCCCAGGCCCAGGCGCGCGAGGCATTTGCCGCCTTTCTCAAGGCCGACTACGAAACCTGGCAGACCATCGTCCAGGGCTCTGGCGTGCAACTGGATTGATCGCAGGCCGATCGGGGATGGAGATGACGACAATTGACTGGAACGACTTCGCCAAGGTCGAACTGCGGGTTGGTAAGGTGGTGCGCGCTGAACCTTTCCCGCAAGCGCGCAAGCCTGCCTACATTCTGCATGTCGACTTTGGCGCGGAGGTGGGCCTGCGCAAGTCCAGTGCCCAGATCACCGACCTTTACACGCCCCAGGAGCTGGTGGGGCGGCTCGTCGTGGCCGTGGTGAACTTCGCGCCCAAGCAGATCGGCCCGATCCGTTCGGAATGCCTGGTCACTGGTTTTCACGACGCCAACGGCCATGTCGCGTTGTGCGTGCCCGATCGGGAGGTACCGCTGGGCACGCGGCTGGCCTAGAACCTGCTCACGATCCTTTCGTGCGTTGCGCAGCCAGGCATTGAAATAAAAGGGTTCTCAGAAGCTGATGCTGCCCGCAGGCAGATCGACCAGCACGGTGTCCTTGCCGAGTGCTGCGGTGATGGCCGAGGCGAAGGCACTCGACCATTGCGGGCTTTCAAGCTGTTCACGGGTTGCAGTGTTGGCGATGGCGAGCACCTTGTCTGCGGTCAGCACCTTGCCGCTGGCACGCAGCGGTTCACATTCGAGCTCGACGAACTGCTGATCCAGCCATTGGCGCGCGTCCTGTTGCGTCAGCGCGCTGCCGGGTTGCAAATGCACTTCCTGGCTGGCAGAGAGCTTGATGATGACTTCCTTGGGCATGTGGGTGTCTCCTTTGTCGAAAGTGGCCGTGCGCAGGCTGTCCGGCGTGCACGGCCATTCTAGTGGTGGGGGAGGCGATGCCCCAAGGGCATCGGAGGCCCTGCAGCATACCGCAGGAATGTTGCGCAGCGCGTGTCTGGCGCAACTTCCGCGCACGCGGCGTCACTGCCATGACCAACCAGACGTGACGCCGCTTGCCGGACCTATTGCGCCAGCGATGCAATGTCGATGACAAAGCGGTACTTCACATCGCCCCTGAGCATGCGTTCGTAGGCGTCGTTGATCTGCTCGGCGCGAATGAGCTCGATGTCCGCCACGATGCCATGTTCGGCGCAGAAATCCAGCATCTCCTGCGTTTGCGGGATGCCGCCGATCATCGAGCCGGCCAGGCTGCGCCGCTTGGTGATGAGGGTAAAGACCTCTGGTGAGGGATGGGGCGTGGCTGGCGCGCCCACCAGCGTCATCGTGCCATCGCGCTTGAGCAGCGTCAGCAACGCATTCAGATCGTGCGGCGCGGCCACCGTATTCAGAATCAGGTCGAAGCTCTGCGCGTGCGCGGCCATCTCTTCGGGATGGCGCGAGACCACGACTTCGTCGGCGCCCAGTGCCGTGGCGGCCTCGCGTTTCGCGGCGGAGGTGGTGAAGGCCACCACGTGTGCGCCCATCGCATGGGCCAGTTTGATGCCCATGTGGCCCAGCCCGCCAATGCCGACCACGCCGACCTTTTTCCCCGGCCCGGCATGCCAGTGGCGCAGCGGCGAATAGGTGGTGATGCCCGCGCACAGTAGCGGCGCGACGGCGGCCAGCTGCTGCGCGTCGTGGCGGATGCGCAGCACGTAGCGCTCGTGTACGACGATGCTTTGTGAGTAGCCGCCCAGCGTATGGCCGGGTGCATCCGGCGTTGGGCCGTTGTAGGTGCCCACCATCTGGCCGCAGTAGTTTTCCAGCCCTTCGTTGCACTCTTCGCAATGCTTGCAGCTGTCAACGATGCAGCCCACGCCAACCAGATCACCCGGCTTGAAGCCGCGCACATGTGCGCCGACCGCCGAGACGCGGCCGACGATTTCATGGCCCGGTACGCAGGGAAACAGCGTGCCGGCCCATTCGGCGCGGACCTGGTGCAGGTCCGAGTGGCAAACCCCGCAGTAGGCAATGTCAATCTGCACATCGTGCGCGCCCGGTGCGCGGCGGGGAATATCCATGGGCTCCAGCGGCAGATCGCTGGCATGGGCACCATAGGCTTTGACGTTCATGAGCAGGCTCCTGATAGCGTGAACGGAGAAATGGACGGATACCGCTGCGCGGTACGCAAAAAGATCGTAAACAGGTTCTAACGACGTGTCGGCAAGCATCGCGCTGACGCTGGCAGCAGGTGTTGCTGCAAGGCATGGTATTCGATGCGACACTGTCCGTGCGTGAGAATCTGTTTGCGCGCGGTGATGCCTGACGCGGCGCACGCAGGTTATTTTGGCAATGTGACAGGCAGATAGCGAATAGAGCAGGAGGCCAGGGCAATGAAGCGATACGATTACATCGCCATCGGCGGCGGCAGTGGCGGCATCGCGTCGGTCAACCGTGCGGCCATGCATGGGCGCAGGTGCGCGCTGATCGAGGTCGGCGCTATCGGCGGTACCTGCGTCAACATGGGCTGCGTGCCCAAGAAGGTCATGTGGCATGCGGCGCAGCTGGTCGAGGCCGTGCAGCGCTACGCGCCCGACTATGGCTTGCAGGCACGCTTGGAGCGCCTCGACTGGGTGCAGCTGCTGGCCAGCCGCACAGCCTACATTGCACGCATCCATGCGTCCTACGAGGCGGGGTTGCAGCGCAACGGGGTGGACCGCTATACAGGCTTTGGCCGTTTCGTGGATGCGCACACCGTCGAAGTCAACGGCGTGCGGCTGACCGCGCCGCACATCCTCATTGCCACCGGGACCAAACCGGCCCGGCCGGGCATTCCCGGGGCCGAACTGGGCATCGATTCGGAGGGCTTTTTTGCGCTGCAGGCGCTGCCTGCGCGCGTGGCCGTGGTGGGGGCGGGCTATATCGCCGTAGAGCTTTCCGGCGTATTGCATGGCCTGGGTGCGCAGACGCATCTGCTGCTGCGTGGCGAGGGCGTGCTGCGGGCCTTTGATGCCATGCTGGGCGAGACGCTGGTGCAGATCATGGAAGAAGACGGCATTCACCTGCATCGCCATGCCGAGCCGCAGCGCATCACGCGGCAGGCCGATGGCAGCCTGGCCGTCCATCTGAGAAATGGCGAGGTGGTGGAGGTCGACTGCCTGCTATGGGCCACCGGGCGCAAGCCCGACACGCGCGGCCTTGGCCTGGAAGCTGCGGGCGTGGCCTGTGACGAGCAGGGCTACGTGAAGGTGGATGACTACCAGGACACCAACGTGGCAGGCATCCATGCGGTAGGCGACATCACCGGCCGACTGGCCCTGACGCCCGTGGCCGTGGCCGCCGGGCGGCGCCTGGCAGAGCGGCTGTTCAACGGCAAGCCCGACGAGCGGCTTGATTACAACAATGTGCCGACCGTGGTGTTCAGCCATCCGCCCATCGGCACCGTCGGCCTGAGCGAGGCGCAGGCGCGGGCGCAGTATGGCGACGCTGCTATCAAGGTCTACACGTCATCGTTTGCCGCGATGTACACGGCCGTCACGCGCCACCGCCAGCCGGTGCGCATGAAGCTGGTGTGCGAGGGGCCGCAGCAGCGCATTGTCGGCATCCACGGCATCGGCCATGGCATGGACGAAATCCTGCAGGGCTTTGCCGTGGCGCTGAAGATGGGCGCGACCAAGCGCGACTTCGACGACACGGTGGCCATCCATCCCACCGTCGCAGAAGAGTTCGTGACCATGCGCTGAAAGCAGGGCGGGATACGGGAAACGGCTGGGCACAACGCCCATCCTGATCGCCGCACCGATGAACGCGACAACGCCTTCCCCACAGCAGGTGCGCATTTGGGCGGCATGGGCGAGGCGGTCGCCCCGGAGCGCCGGGGCCCTTTTGCCCAAACGCACGACGTCCACCGCGATGCGTTGCCTGTCCTGGTTGCGCCAGGCTACCTGGCATTGCATGCTCGGTCTCACGCCAGCCCGTTCTCGCGCATCAATTGCAGCAGCGCCGCGCCCTCCTCCTTGTCCGCCTCGAAAATCCTGTCGCCGTCCAGCATTCGTGCCTGCACCAACTGGTCCAGCCCCTTGCTGTCGGACAGCCGCAACAACGTCTTGCCGAGCATGTAGTGCACGAAGGGGTTGTCCAGGCCCCCGCTGCAGTTGAGGGCGTCATAAAACTCGTCTTTGGCGGCGGGCCAGTTCTCCATCAGGAAATAAGCCTCACCCATCGACGCGTGCAGCCACATGGCCTGCCCATCAAGGCGCTCATCTTCGGGCAACAGATCCAGGGCTGCCCGCCACGCCGCGAGGGCCTGCGCATGCCTGCCCCCGTCCAGATGCGCGTTGCCCTCTTCGGCCAACCGCTCGATCTGCTCGTAGAGATCTTCTTCCATCATGACCCTTGTTCACTGAATCAATTGTTTGTGCTTGGCCGGTTCACCTTGAAAGCAACGTCCCCGGGATATCCGGTTGGCCTCGACAAAGTGCAGCCGCGCCTGGTCAAGATCGCCCATCTCGTAGTAAACCGTATCCAGTACGAAATGAGGCCTGTCCTGATACGGCTCGACTGTCCCTGACTCAAACAGCGCCCGCATGATTTCGAGCGCACCTTCGAAGTCGCCAGCGTCCCGACGAAGTTTTGCGAGCATATGTACATAGCTTTGGCTGACGTCCCAGTCAAACCGGGGTTCAAGCAGGCTATCCCACGCCTGGGCCGCCAGCAGCAACGCCTGTGACTTTTCGCCGTGGTCGAGAAGCGCCCTGGCCTCGAAGAACATCGCGTCGATACGGTCACGGGTTTCAACGTCAAGGTCTTGCATGATGTTTTGTAGATAGGACGGTCGGATCTTGGCAGATGGCCGGGTGCCGTTGCGCCGCATGACGGCGAAGTTCTCGGATCATGCCCTATTGGACAACATCAACGGCAATATGTCTTACTTTTTATGGGCCGGATCTATAGGACCCGGCCATATCGGACTTGGTGGCCAGTGCCCGGTATCATCCACGGGCGTATCGGGTCTGTAATCGCGGTGAAGCTGCAGCCCCGTGGCTGGCTTGCTCCGTCGGTAAGCCGTCGGTGGAACAGGTTCGCGTCACGAATGGTCTGCGTTCTGTCTGTATATCGGATGCGGCATTTGACGCTAGAGGCGCTGCGGACATGCGTGGCACTGACGGTCCCACACTGTCGCGGTAGAGTCTGGACTGCACATGAGTGCCTTTACAGGACTGGGCCCGATGGGGCGCGGCTACGTTGGCTTGGCCCTGATTGCCAGCCACTCTTGTGCCAACTGTCCGAATGTCTCCTGCGGTTCAGGATCTGGCAAAGGCGGGTTTCTCGCATCTGTGAGGGTCAAGCCGTTGGCATGGGTATCTGCACCCAATGCGGTGACCCTCTAGCGCGTCTGTGCATCCGTCAGCTGGTGCTGGTATGCCCCACGATCATACGAAACCACGGCCCAGCCACGACCAACTGTCGTCTGGTTTCAGCTGCCAGTCCCTCTACTCATAGGGCCTGACGCGAAGGTAAACCCCATCCGCGTGTCTTTCCCTGTACATGCCCGCTTCCGGCTCCAGCAACTCGATGACTGTATCTGCCAGTGGTCTGCGCTTGACCTCGCTGCGTCTCAGGGGTTGCCCTGTTTGTGTATTCCTGAGTTGGATTTTTCTACAGGGATACACCAGGGGATACAAGAAACCTCGTGCTGTATAGGTGCATGCGTGCCCATGATTTAACGCTAACTCATTGAGTTTCCAAAGAAAAACCCCCATGTGTGAGCATGGGGGTTTATGTCGTTGGTGCCGGATGTCGGATTCGAACTGACGACCTACCGCTTACAAGGCGGGTGCTCTACCAGCTGAGCTAATCCGGCGAAGCGCGCATTCTAGCCGCTTTCCAGAAAGATGACGGTAAATGGCGTTGCCACGTGGCGGGCCATGACGCGTCAACGGCGCTTCTTGCGCGCGTAGGCCTTATGCCGCTCCTGCTGGTACAGCTCCTTTTTCAGCTGGCGCTCGGCATCCAGCCGTTCACCCGTGGCCAGCCATTGCTGGAATTCCTCCGGGGTCTCGATGGTCACGCGGCCCAGCGCGCCGCTGCGGAAATCCTGCAGAATCAGCTCGGCGGCTTTCTGGGCGTTGATGCGGTTGCCTGGCAGCAGGGCCCCACGCTTGCGCGCGATGGCCTCGAACAGTGCGTCATCACGCATCTCGGCCAGTGCGGATACGTTGTCGGCAACGCCGTAGCGTGCCTGCAGCGCCTGCGGGTAATGGCGCTGCAGATAGGCCAGCAGCTCCAGCGCCACCAGTTCATCATCGAACGCATTGCGACCGATGGAACCTGCGGCCGCGAGGTTGTAGCCGCTTTGCGCGACGATGATGCGCGGCCATAGCACGCCCGGCGTGTCGAACAGGTAAAAGCCATCCTGCAGCACGTAGCGCTGCTCCTGGCGTGTCACGCCCGGCTCGTTGGCAGCTTTCGCTGCGCGTTTGCCGACCATGGTGTTGATGAGCGTGGATTTGCCGACGTTGGGAATGCCGCAGATCAGCACGCGCATGGGCTTGTCCATGCCGCCGCGGTGCGGTGCCAGTGTCAGGCAGGCCTCGATCAGCGCGCGCGCCGGTGCGCTGTGGTGGCTGTCCATGGCAACTGCACGGGTGTTCTGCTGCTGCGCGTACCAGTCCAGCCACAGCTGCGTACGTACCGGATCGGCCAGATCGGCCTTGTTGAGGACCTTGAGGTTGGGTCTGGCCCTGAGCAGCTCACGCAGCATGGGGTTGGCGCTGGAGGCAGGCAGCCGGGCATCGACCATTTCGATGACGACATCAATCGTCTTGACCCGCTCGCCGATGGCGTTGCGGGTCAGGTGCATATGGCCGGGAAACCACTGGATGTTCATGGCGGAGCTGGGAGCAGAATGGAGGCCGATTGTCGGCGATTGTCGGCCTGGCGGTTGCCGGTAGCGCAGATTCCTGGCCGCGCGCAGAAACAATGCGCAGCGCACGGTACTGGCAAGATGACGCTGCGACGCCGCAGCAATCCACCGATGATAGCGAGAGGAGATTCACCCCATGCGAGCCACAGCGGGAACCTGCGAAGCAGTGGAGCCGGCCAGCGTAACGGAGGCCAAAGAGGCCATCCCGGCAGCCAGCGTCATCATTGTGCGACCCGGGCAGACAGCGCCATTCGAAGTATTGCTGATGGAGCGAGCAGCAGCGTCGCGCAACTTCGCTGGCGCGCTGGTGTTTCCGGGCGGCAAGGTGGAGCCGGGTGATGCGGCGCTGGCCGGGCAGGCGGGTTTTGCGGATTACTGGCAGTCCCATCATGCCCAGCTGGGAGACTGCGTAGCCAGCATCGAACAGATGGCCGGGCTGCTCGGCGCGGCCTTGCGCGAAACGCTGGAGGAAGTGGGCATCTGCTGGGGCGAAGGCGTACCTGCCTTGCCGGCTCAATGGCTGGATGCGGTGCGGTGCCGGCTGCTGGCAGGCGCGCCCTGGCAGGCGATTGAAGAGGTCGGCGCGCAGCGCCTGTGCGCGGCCGCATTGCGGCCTTTCTCGCGTTGGATCACGCCGCGCCTGCCGAACATGAGTGCCAAGCGCTTTGACACCTGGTTCTTCATCGCCCGACTGCCGCAAGGACAGACAGCACGGGCCGATGGCGCGGAGGCGCAGCGCATCCTTTGGGGCAGTCCTCGCACGCTACTGCAGCGCTACGCGCGTGGTGAAATTCTGCTGGCACCGCCTCAGGTGATGACGCTGGCGCACCTGGGGCGCTTTGCCAGCCTTTGCGCCCTGACCGAAAGCCTGCGCTCGCACATCCCCTACTGTGTCGCGCCGGTCAGCGTGGATGGCCCGCAGGGACGGATGGTCTGTTTCCCCGGCGATGTCCTGCATGCGCAGACGCAACCTGTCATGCCGGGGCCGACCCGGCTGGTGGCGCAGGATGGACGATTCCTGCCAGAAGGCGTGCTTGCGCGGCTTTGGAATTGAAAAACGGCCTGCGCGGCCGTTTCTCAGATGGGGCGGGACATCGTTACAACCCGGCCGGGCGGGTATAGCCGGGGAAATGCTCGTCCAGCGCGGCCTTGAAGAACTCGGAGCGGAACGCGTTCTTCAGGTCCTGCGCCCAGGGCTTGTCCGCGTCCTCGCTGCGTACCGCCACAACCTGCTGGTAGTTGACGGGAGGATTTTCCAGCGCCAGTGCGCTGGTGAACTTCAACCCGGCGGAGGTGGCGAAATTGCCGGGCACGATGGCGATGGCGGCATCACCGAGTGTGCGTGGCAGCTGTGCCGCCTCGATCGGCACAAAGCGCAGCTTCTTGGGGTTGTCGACTACATCGCGCTCGCTCACGCGCAGCGGATCGACGTCGGGCTTGACCGTGATCAGCTCTTGCTGGACCAGCAATTGCAGGGCGCGGGCGAGGTTGCTCGGGTCGTTGGGCAGCGTCACGCGTGCGCCTTCAGGCAGATCGGCCAGTGCGGTGATGTTTTCCGAGTAGATGCCCATCGGGGCGGTGGTGCTCTGCACCAGATCGGTCAGCGCCAGCTTCTGGTCTTCCTTGAAGCGGTTGAGGTAGGCGATGTGCTGGAACAGATTGGCATCCAGGCTGCCCTGTGCCAGTGCCATGTTGGGCTGCACATAGTCATTGAACTCGACGAGCTTGACGGTGTAGCCTTCCTTCTCAAGCTGAGGCGCGATGGCGAGCTTGAGCACGTCGTAGTTGTAGCCGGCGGTGGCGCCCAGCGTCAGATCGGTCTTGGCCGGATCGGCGGCGTAGGCACTGGATGCAAGGCCGAATGCCGTGGCAGCAGCGGCAAGCAGAAGTTGGCGACGGAGAAAGGACATGTTGGCAATAAGGTAGGTGACGCGCGAATCGTGCGCGCAGGAGGTTGCAGAAAACAGGCCACTGGAACATGCCAGTGACCTGTTCAGGTGGGGGTGCTGAGGCGGTTTTGCAAGAGGGCGCGGGCACTGTCGTTCAGCGCTTGTCCAGGCGGGCCGCCAGTGCGTTGCCGCCGAACTGGATGATTTGCACGATGACGATGAGCAGCCCCACCGTCAGCAGCATCACGTCGGTCTGGAAGCGGTAGTAGCCGTAGCGGATCGCCAGATCGCCGATGCCGCCGCCACCGACCACGCCGGCAATGGCCGAGTAGGACAGAAAGCTCACCGCCAGCACCGTCAGCGCCAGCACCAGGCCGGAGCGCGCCTCGCGCACCAGCACGCGCCAGACGATCTGCAGCTCGGACGCGCCCATGGCGTGCGCCGCCTCGATCACGCCGCGCGGCACCTCGCGGATGCTCTGCTCCACCAGCCGGGCGAAATAGGGAATGGCCGCCACCGACAGCGGCACCGAGGCCGCCAGCGGCCCGATCGACGTGCCGGTCACCAGCCGCGTGAACGGTACCAGCGCCACCAGCAGGATGATGAAGGGAAACGAGCGTACTGTGTTGACCACCCAGCTCAGTACCAGATAGGCCGTGCGATGGCTCAGCGACTGGCCCGGGCTGAGCAGAAACAGCAGCACGCCCAGCGGCCCGCCGAGCACGACGGCTGCCGCCAGGCCGATGCCGAGCATCATCGCGGTCTGGCCCAGCGCCAGCCACAGCTCAGGCAACAGGGCGGAAATGTTTTCGGACATAAGGTGTTCTATAAGGTTCAGGAGGCACGTTCGGCCAGCTGGCCGCTTTCCCAGCGCTGCAGGATGTGTTGGCGCTGTTGCTCCAGCAGCAACTCGCGCCCCAGCGTGCTCAGGCGTGGCGTGGCCTGATCGGCCACGGCGAATTGTTCGACGATGCGGCCTTGCTCGACCACTGCCACCCTGTCGCACAGGGCCTGCACCACCGCCAGCTCGTGCGTGACGATGACGATGGTTACGCCCAGTTTCTGGTTGATTTCGCGCAGCGTCTGCAGCACCGAGCGGGTGGTGCCGGTATCCAGCGCCGAGGTCGGCTCGTCGCACAGCATCACCTGCGGGCGCGGCGCCAGCGCCCGCGCAATCGCCACGCGCTGCTTCTGTCCACCCGACAGCTGGGCCGGATAGCTCGATGCCTTGTCGGACAGGCCCACCAGCTCCAGGCACTCGGCCACGCGCTCGGCAATCTCCGCCTTGCTGCGCCGCCCGTGCAGGCCGAGCGGAAAGGCCACGTTCTCGAACACCGTGGCGTTCTGCAGCAGGTTGAACTGCTGGAAGATCATGCCGATATTCTGCCGCGCCTTGCGCAGCTGCGCCTTGGACATGGCGGTCAGTTCCTGCCCGTCAACCACCACGCGGCCCGAATCAGGGCGTTCGAGCAGATTGATCAGCCGCAGCAAGGTCGACTTGCCCGCACCACTTTGGCCGATCAGCCCGAAGATCGTGCCAGCGGGCACCTGCAGGGAAACATCCCGCACCGCTTCGAAGCTGCGGCCATCGGGCAGGGCAAAGCGTTTGCTGACAGCGTCCAGATGAATCAGCGGCCGCGCGGGCGGGGGGGCAGAGGTCACGGCAGAAGCCATTCGTTGCTTGGGAAGATGAGTTGAAACGACGCGGATGGCGCACTGCGCAATGTCATGACAGCTTGGCCTTGAGCAGCGCATTGACCTGCGCCGGATTGGCCTTGCCCTTGGTGGTCTTCATGACCTGGCCGACCAGGGCGTTGAAAGCCTTTTCCTTGCCGGCCTTGTACTGCTCGACATTGGCTGCGTTGTTGGCAATCACCTCGTCGATGATGGCTTCCAGCGCGCCAGTGTCATTCATCTGCTTGAGGCCCTTGGCCTCGATGATGGCATCCACGTCGCTGCCTTCGCCGCGCCACAGCGCCTCGAACACCTGCTTGGCGGCGTTGTTGCTGATGGTGCCATCGTGGATGCGGGCAATCAGTGCGGCGAGCTGCTGTGGCTTGACCGGCGCGGCCTCGATGCCGATTTCCTCGTTGTTCAGGCGGCGGGAGATTTCGCCCATCACCCAGTTGCTCACCAGCTTGGGCTGGCCGCAGGCCTTGGCGGCGGCCTCGAAGTAGGCACCCATGGCCTGGCTTTGCGTCAGCGTGGTGGCATCGTATTCGGGCAGGCCGTAGTCCTTGACGAAGCGCGCGGCCATGTGGCGCGGCAGCTCGGGCATGCTGGCGCGCACCTGCTCGACCCATTCGGGGGCGATGACCAGCGGCGGCAGGTCGGGGTCGGGGAAGTAGCGGTAGTCGGCCGAGTCCTCCTTGGTGCGCATGGCGCGGGTCTCGCCGGTATCCGGGTTGAACAGCACGGTGGCCTGCTCGATGGCGTGGCCGTCCTCAAGCTGCTCGATCTGCCAGCGGATCTCGTAGTCGATCGCAATCTGCATGTTGCGAAAGCTGTTGAGGTTCTTGATCTCGCGGCGTGTGCCCAGCGGCTGGCCGGGGCGGCGTACGGAGACGTTGGCGTCGCAGCGGAAGTTGCCTTCCTGCATGTTGCCGTCGCAGATGCCGATCCAGGTGACGATCTTGTGCAGCTCCCTGGCGTAGGCCACGGCCTCTTCAGTCGAACGAATGTCCGGTTCGGTGACGATCTCCAGCAGCGGCGTGCCGGCACGGTTCAGGTCGATGCCCGTGGCGCCATCGAAATGGTCGTGCACCGACTTGCCGGCATCTTCCTCCAGATGCGCGCGCACCAGCCGCACGGTCTTCTTCTCGTCACCGAGAAAGAAACTGACCTCGCCGCCCTGCACGACGGGAATCTCGAACTGGCTGATCTGGTAGCCCTTGGGCAGATCGGGGTAGAAGTAGTTCTTGCGCGCGAAGATGCTGCGCGGCGCGATGTGGCTGCCCAGCGCCAGGCCAAGGCGGATGGCGTGCTCGACCGCCTGGCGGTTCATCACCGGCAGCGTGCCGGGCAGGGCGCAGTCCAGCGCGCTGGTCAGGGTATTGGGCGCGGCGCCAAAGCCGATTGGTGCGCGCGAGAAGATCTTGCTGCGGGTGGCGAGCTGGGCGTGGGTCTCGAAGCCGATGACGACTTCGTAACCGTGGATGAGTTTGGCAGTCATGGCAGTTCGTTCAGGGTCTCGTGGCGCAACGCTCAAAAGCCTGCGGGGCGCTGCAGGTGAAAGTCGGTGGCCTGCTGGAAGCGGTGCGCGACGTTGAGCAGGCGCGCTTCCTGCAGGTAGTTGCCGATCAGTTGCAGGCCCACGGGCATGCCGCCTGCGCCAAAGCCGGCGGGCAGGCTCATGCCCGGCAGGCCGGCCAGCGAGGCCGGCAGGGTGAAGATGTCGGCGAGATAGTTGGCCAGCGGGTCGGCGCTTTTCTCGCCGATCTTCCAGGCCACGCTGGGCGCGACCGGGCCGGCGATGACGTCGCACTCCTTGAAGGCCTTCTGGAAGTCGTCGGCGATGATGCGGCGAATCTTCAGCGCCTTGAGGTAGTAGGCGTCGTAGTAGCCGTGCGAGAGCACGTAGGTGCCGACCATGATGCGGCGTTTGACCTCTTCGCCAAAGCCTTCGGTGCGGGTGTTGAGATACATCTCCGCCAGATCAGCGTATTGCTTGGCGCGATGGCCGAACTTGACGCCGTCAAAGCGCTCCAGGTTGGCGCTGGCCTCGGCAGGCGCGATGATGTAGTAGACCGGAATGGCCAGCTCGGTGCGCGGCAGGCGGATGGGCACGCGCCTAGCGCCAAGCCGCTCGTACTCTTGCAGCGCGGCGTCGATCGCGGTGCGTACGTCGGCGTCGATGCCTTCACCGAAGAATTCCTCGGGCACGCCAATGCGCAGGCCTTCGATGCTGGCTTCCAGATCGCGCGTGAAGTCCTCTGCAGGCACGTCCAGACTGGTGGAGTCACGGTCTGGGTCAGGGCCGGCCATGGCCGAGAGCAGCAGTGCGCAGTCCTCGGCGCTGCGGGCCATCGGTCCGGCCTGGTCGAGGCTGGAGGCAAAGGCGATCATGCCGTGGCGGCTGATGCGACCATAGGTCGGCTTGATGCCGGTGATGCCGCAGAACGCGGCGGGCTGGCGGATGGAGCCGCCCGTGTCGGTGCCCGTCGCCGCGGGGGCCAGGCCGGCAGCCACGGCGGCAGCGCTGCCGCCCGAGGAGCCGCCGGGCACGCGCGTGCTGTCCCACGGATTGCGCACAGGCTGGGGCGCGGCCGCGCCAACGGCGGGCACGGCCACGTTCTCGTTGCCCGAGCCCATGGCGAACTCGTCGCAGCTGAGCTTGCCCAGCGTCACCGCCCCAGCATCGGCCAGTTTCTGTACTACGGTGGCATCGAAGGGCGAGCGGTAGCCCGCCAGCATTCTGGAGGCAGCGGTGGCGGGAAAGTCGCGGGTGACGAAGATGTCCTTGTGCGCTACCGGTAGGCCTTCGAGCGGTCTGGCGCTGCCAGTGGCCAGGCGGGCGTCGGCGGCCCTGGCCTGCGCCAGCGTCACGTCTTCGTCCATGGCGAGAAAGGCGCCCAGCGACTGATGGTCGCGGGCGCGGGCGAGAAAGTGGCTGGCCAGCTCGGTGGCGGAAATGGTTTTGTCGCGCAGCGCCTGGGTGAGTGCGCGCACGCTCTGATGATGCAGGGGAGGTTGGCTCATGATGCGTTGGGGCCGGCGATTGCTGCGCGGACCTGTCCTGTCAGCAGAAAAATACGAAAGGGGAAAAACCATGCACCGGAGAACGACCGGATGCATTGGCAAGCGCTGCTGCGCAGCACTTATTCGATGACCTTGGGAACGAGAAAGAATCCTTCCTCGGCAGCAGGTGCGTTCTGCATGTTGGCTGCACGCCGCGCAAGGGCGTCGTCCGCGAGCGGCTCGTCGTCACGCAGGCGCAGGGCGATGTCCTGCACCGCGGAGACCGGGTGGAACAGCGGTTCGGTGGAGGATGTGTCCACCGCATCCATCTGTTCGACCAGAGCGAAGAAGCGGTTCATGGTTGCAAGCAGCGCCTGGCTTTCGGCAGGCTCGAAGCGCAGCTTGGCCAGAGCGGCTATGCGTTGGAAATCGTCAGCAGACAGGGACATGGCAGCAATGGGTAGTCGAAGACGCAACGACAATCGCTCGCGTTACGCTTTGTGTCTTGTACAGTAGAAGGATGGCCTGGAAAGCCACAGGGGATGCGGTATTATCTGTCCTTTACTGTCTACAGGTAGACAGACAGAGTTTTTGAAGGCCTGCTGGCTGCGCGGTGTGCCCGATGCGGCGCTTGGGTGCGAGCAGGTCAAGCGG
Organism: Lampropedia cohaerens; assembly: GCF_001005215.1. Classification (GTDB taxonomy): domain Bacteria; phylum Pseudomonadota; class Gammaproteobacteria; order Burkholderiales; family Burkholderiaceae_C; genus Lampropedia; species Lampropedia cohaerens. Next base: position 32,598 of record NZ_LBNQ01000008.1, on the reverse strand, counting down.
GAATGCGGGTCTGGCCCGCACGCCAGCGGCAGTGCGTCGTGTGGGGTGCGGGCGATTGGCGTTCCCTGAATGGATTTGCGCAACCGGGCGACCATGCCAGTTGGCCCTGGGCAAAGGAATTTTTCAATGATCGGACCACTGCGTCGCTACTTTTCCACCGACCTGGCCATCGACCTCGGCACTGCCAACACCTTGATTTTTGCGCGCGGCAAAGGCGTGGTGCTGGATGAGCCCTCGGTGGTGGCCATTCGCCATGGGGCCGGCCCCAACGGCAAGAAGATCATCCAGGCCGTCGGGCATGAGGCCAAGGCCATGCTGGGCAAGGTGCCGGGCAACATCGAGGCCATCCGTCCGATGAAGGACGGCGTGATTGCCGATTTCGTCATCACCGAGCAGATGATCAAGCAGTTCATCCGCATGGTGCACCCGCGCTCAATGCTGGCGCCGCAGCCGCGCATCATCATCTGCGTGCCGTGTGGCTCCACGCCGGTGGAGCGCCGCGCGATCAAGGATGCCGCGCTCAAGGCCGGCGCCAGCAAGGTCTACCTGATCGAGGAGCCGATGGCCGCTGGCATCGGCGCCGGGCTGCCGGTATCCGAGGCGCGCGGCTCGATGGTCGTGGATATCGGCGGCGGCACCACCGAGGTCGGTGTGATCTCGCTGGGTGGTATGGTCTACAAGGGCAGCGTGCGCGTTGGAGGCGACAAGTTCGACGAGTCCATCGTCAACTACATCCGCCGCAACTACGGCATGCTGATCGGAGAGCAGACTGCCGAGGCCATCAAGAAGAACATCGGTTCGGCCTTTCCGGGTGGGCAGGTGCTGGAGATGGAGGTCAAGGGCCGCAATCTCAGCGAGGGCGTGCCGCGCAGCTTCACGATCTCCAGCAACGAGGTGCTGGAGGCGCTGACCGAGCCGCTCAACCAGATCGTGTCCTCCGTCAAGACGGCGCTGGAGCAGACGCCGCCGGAACTGGGGGCCGACATCGCCGAGCGCGGCATGATGCTGACCGGCGGTGGGGCGCTGCTGCGGGATCTGGACCGTCTGCTGGCCGAGGAAACGGGTCTGCCGGTGCTGGTCGCCGAGGAGCCGCTGGCCTGCGTGGTGCGCGGCTGCGGCATGGCGCTGGACCGGCTCGATGACCTGGCCAGTATCTTTACCGACGAGGGGTGATTACCGTGTCCGCGCGGGACGCCGAGGTGACGCGCGCGCATGCTTGGTGCGCGCGCCAGCCGTGGGCCAGCCTGCGCCAGCGCATGCCTCATTGCCCGTCCGATGTTTGAGCGCAGGACCCCGAATATCTTCGCCAAGGGCCCGGCGCCCTTGTCTCGCCTGCTGGTGTACGGGGCGCTGGCCATTTTGCTGATGGTGCTCGACGGGCGCTTTGAGCTCATGGGGCCGCTGCGACAAGTGGTGGCAACGGCGACGTATCCGCTGCAGTGGCTGGTGTTTCAACCGGTGCGGGCCTGGCAGGCCGCGAGCGCGTACACGCAGGACCTGCAGACGGCCCAGCGTGCGGCGCAGCAGGCCCGGCGCGAGGCGATTGCGCTGGCTGAGCGGGTCAGTCATGTCGACTATTTGGAACGTGAGAACGAGCGTCTGCGGGGCCTGCTGGAGCTGCGCGCGCGCGTGCCAACGCGCGCACTGACGGCGGAGGTCTCCTTCGAGGCACCTGATCCGTTCACCAATCGCCTCGTGATTGACAAGGGCCGCATCGCCGGTGTACGCGAGGGTGCTCCAGTGCTGGATGCGCAGGGCGTGCTTGGCCAGGTTACGCAGGTCTACCCCTTCACCAGCGAAGTGCGCGTGGTGTCTGACCGGGATTTGGTGGTGCCAGTGATGAATCTGCGCACCGGCCTGCGCATGGTGGCGTTTGGCCAGACCGCGGCGCGACCGGAAGCCGGCATGGAAGTGCGCTACGTGCCAACCGGCTCGGACGTGCAGGAAGGCGACATGCTGGTGACCAGCGGCATCGATGGCTACTATCCGCCCGGTCTGCCGGTGGCCACGGTGCGCTTTGTCGAGGCGCATAACGACACGCCGTTCCTGCGCATCTTTGCCGAGCCGGTGGCCCAGACCCACAGCGCCCGCTATGTCATGGTGCTGGAGCCGGTTGGTCTGCAGGGGCAGGCCGGACCTGAGCTGCCGGAGTCGGGAGGCGGTGGTGTGGTGCAGTCTCGCGACGCAGCGCCTGATGCCGTCGCGACCGAGGAGACGCCCTGATGCCGATGCCGCCGAGCGAACAAATCCTGCGCCCAGCACGCCAGCGCTTCATCGTCCTGTCGCTGCTGCTGGCGTTCTGCCTGCAGATCGTGCCACTGGGGCAGCTGCCCTGGCGACCGGATGTGTTGCTGTTGGTACTGGTGTTCTGGGGCCTGCACCAGCCGCAGCGCATCGGCATTGGCACGGCCTTTGCGCTGGGCGTGGCGATGGATGTGCAGGCTGCCAGTCTGCTGGGCCAACATGCGCTGGCGTATGCCGTGGTCGTTACCTGGGTGCAGTCGATGGCCAACCGGCTGCTGTGGTATCCCAGTGGCATACAGCAGGCGGTGTTGCTGCTGGTGCCCTTCGTGCTGGCAACGCTGTTGCAGATGGCCGTGGGCTGGGCCGCCAGCCACAGTGTGCCGCCGCTGCCCATGCTACTTGCGCCGCTGGCACAAGCACTGTTGTGGCCGCTGACGCGTCACCTTCTGCTGGCGCCGCAGCTGAGCGCGCCAACGGAGCGTGAACGCAGACGCCTATGACGGAGCTTGAACAGGAACGGCATGGCAGCGATCGCTTTCTGGTGCGGCTGCTGTTCATGGCACTGGTGGTGCTGACCGGGCTGACATTGCTGGGCCTGCGCGCCTATTACCTGCAGGTGGTGCGGCACGACGAGTTTCTCGAGCGTGCCGAGAGCAATCGCACGGCGGTCGTGCCCATCGTGCCGTACCGGGGCAACATCGTTGACCGCAACGGCGTGCTGCTGGCGGCGAATTACTCCTCCTATACGCTGGAGATTGCGCCTGCGCGTGTGCGCGATCTTGAGGCAACCATCAACGAACTGGCGCAGATCGTCGACATTCAGCCGATCCACCGGCGCCGCTTCGAGCGCCTGCGCAGCGAATCGGGCCGTTATGCCACGTTGCCGCTGCGCACGCGGCTGACCGACGAGGAGGTGGCGCGCTTTGCCGCGCAGAGCTGGCGCTTTCCCGGCGTGCAGGTGGCCGCGCGGCTGTTTCGTACCTACCCGATGGGCAGTACGGCCAGCCATGTGATCGGCTACATTGGCCGCATCAACCAGCGCGACCAGGAGCGTATCGAGGAACAGGGGGAGGAGGCGAACTATCGCGGCTCCACGCACATCGGCAAGGCGGGCATCGAGGCCAGCTACGAGCGCGACCTGCACGGCATCACCGGGGTGGAGCAGCTTGAGCGCTCCTCGGCCGGGCGCCCCATTCGCGTGCTGGATACGGCGCCGGCGCGCAGCGGGGACTCCGTGGTGCTGTCGTTGGACATCAAGCTGCAGCAGTTGGTCGAGCGGCTCTTTGGCGAGCGCCGTGGCGCGCTGGTGGCCATTGATCCCCGCAACGGCGAGGTACTGGCCATGGTCAGCATGCCGACCTACGACCCCAACCTGTTCGTGGAGGGAATCGACCACGAGAACTGGCGCGCGCTCAACGAATCCCCGGACCGGCCGCTGTTCAACCGCGCCCTGCGCGGCACCTACCCACCGGGCTCTACCTACAAGCCGTTCATGGCGCTGGCGGCGCTGGAGACCGGCGCGCGCGATGCCGACACCGTCATCCATGACCCTGGGGTGTGGACCCTGGCGGGCCACAACTACCGTGGTGCCGCAGTCGGGTCGGTCGACATGCGCCGGGCCATCGCGCGCTCCAGCAACGCCTATTTCTACTCCCTGGCCTACGAGATGGGGGTGGACCAGGTGCACGACTTCATGGCGCCGCTCGGCTTCGGGCAGGTCACCGGCATCGACCTGAATGGAGAGGCACGTGGCGTGCTGCCCAACCGGGAATGGAAGCGCCGTGCATTCAGTGATCCGCGCCAGCGTCACTGGATTCCGGGGGACACGCCCTCACTGGGCATCGGCCAGGGCTACAACAGCTTCACGATCCTGCAGCTGGCCCATGCCACCGCGACGCTGGCCAGCGGCGGCATTCGCCATCGGCCCCACCTGGCGCGCGCGCGCATCGATCCATTGAGCAGTGACATGCATCTGCTGCAGCCGACGCCTGGCGACGACCTGGGCTTCGATCCTGAGCACTTGCGCGTTGTCTATGACGGCATGCAGGGCGTGGTGCTGGAAGGCACGGCACGGCGCGCTTTTGCGGGCGCGCCGTACACTACGGCCGGCAAGACCGGCACCGCCCAGGCCTCGACGGTGGCCCAGAATGCGCGCTACGACGCTGCCAAGCTTGCCGAGCGCCAGCGCGACCATTCGCTGTTCATCGGCTTCGCACCGGTGGAGGCGCCGCGCATTGCCGTGGCTGTCATTGTCGAGAACGCGGGCTTCGGCGGCGCGCATGCCGCGCCCATTGCGCGTCGCGTGATGGACTATTGGCTCGCTGGCATCTATCCCAGTGAGGAGGACATCGCGGCCGTGCAGCAAAGCCGCGCCGCGGCGCCGATTGGCGTGCCGCGCCGCGTGGAGGACATCGCTTTGCCCAGTGCCACGGTGCCTCTGCCAGAAGCAGGTCAGTAACAACAGGCCTGCATTGAAACGGTGGTGCGACTGCGGTCAGCAGGCTACGCGGCTATTCAGGTGGCCACAGCACGCTGCGGTCAATGACTGCGATGCGGGTGCAGCCCAGTTGCGCCATCGCCAGCTCCAGCTCGGCGCGTAGCAGATGCAGCATGTGCGCCACGCCGAGCAGGCCGGCCACCGCCAGGGCGTGCAGCTGCGGCCTGCCGACCAGTACCGCCGATGCGCCGAGCGCCAAGGCTTTGACGATGTCGGTGCCGCTGCGGATGCCGCCATCGAGCAGTAGCGGCACCCGGCCCGCAACGGTTTCGGCGACGCGCGGCAATATGTCAATGGCCGCGGGCAGGCCATCCAGCACGCGCCCGCCATGGTTGGAGACGATCAGTGCATCGGCGCCCAACTCCACCGCCCGCATGGCATCGCGGGGCGAGACCACGCCCTTGACGATCAGCGGCAGCGTGCACTGCTGGCGCAGCCAGGCAATGTCCTCCCAGGTCGGAGCACTCTCCACCAGCGGGGTGCCAAACAGGATCGGCCCTGCCAGGCCTTGCGGGCGCTGCGCCAGGCTGGGAAAGGATTGGATGTTGACGGCCTCAACGCCCGGTGGCAGCGCAAAGCGGGCGCGCTTGACGGTGGCATCAATGGTCACGACCAATGCCTGGTAGCCGGCGGCTTCGGCGCGCCGCACCAGCTCCAGGCTGTGGCTGCGCTTGGGCTGCAGATATAGCTGGAACCACAGCGGCGCTTGGTCGTGGCGCAATTCGGCGGCCGCTGCACGGGCGCTGCGCGCGATGTCCTCCAGCGTCTGGCTGGCCAGTGTGCTGACGACCATGCCGGTTTGCATGGCGGCAGCCGCACGCGCGGTCTCGCACTCTCCGCCGGGATGCACCAGGCGATGGTAGGCGACCGGGGCCAGCAGAACAGGGGCCGCGTGGCGCTGGCCCAGCAGTGTGGTGTGCGTCGTCGCGCCCTGCAGGCAGGCCAGCGCGCGGGGCTCAAGCAGCAGGCGCTCGAACGCCAGGCGGTTCTGGCGCAGGGTGCATTCCTGCCCCGCGCCGGAGGCGATATGGCGCCAGGTGGCTTCGGGCATGTGCGCCACGGCGCGGCGCTCGTAATCGGCCAGGCTGGTCAGGTCGGCTGGAATCGTCGTCAGTGGCGGCTCGGCAGTGTGCGGCATGGCAGTCGCCATCAGGTCGTGGACCACAGCCGCAGCAGGTTGTGATAGACACCGGTCAGCTGGCTGATCGAAGGGTGCTCCGGGTGATCGGCCGTGAGGCGCTGGATGGCCGTGTCCAGCTCGAACAGGGTGCGCCGTTGCACATCCAGTGCGACCAGGCTCTGCGTCCAGAAAAACGATGCATAGCGCACGCCGCGGGTAACCGGATTGACCCGGTGCAGGCTGGTGCCTGGATACACCACCATGTGCCCGGCAGGCAGCTTGATGCTGTGCACGCCATAGGTGTCCTCGATGACGAGTTCGCCGCCGTCATAACTGTCCGGATCGCTCAGGAACAGCGTGCTGGAAATGTCGGTGCGCACGCGTGCGCCATTGCCGGGGATGGTGAAGATGGCGTTGTCAATGTGATTGCCGTAGGTGCCGCCACCGGCATAACGGTTAAAGCGCGGCGGCAGCACCCGTGCTGGCAGCGCCGCGGAGATGAACAGCGGGTTCTGCCCGAGGCGGGCGAGGATCTGCTCGCCAAGCTGTATGGCGATCGGGTCATCCAGCGCCAGCTGCTCGTTGCGCTTGACACTTTGAGCGAGGTGGCCTGCAGTCTGGCGACCGTCCCGCCATTGCGCCCGTTCCAGCGTTTCGCGCAACTGGCGCGCTTCTTCGGGGCTGAACAGTTGGGGGATTTGAAGCAGCATGGCAATGGATCAGTGAGGTGAACGGTACCTGGGCCCGGTACCTGGGCCGATTGTGCGCCCTTGCCGTGTGTCACAAAAAGCAGGCCGCGCGCTTAGCGGCACCCTCCTGAGAACAGGTTTTCGCAGAAAAGTGTTGCTTTTTTGCATTTAATCTATTTGAAAATCATTTGCATTTTATATGCCTGACTGTCTACACTCGCGTCCCGCACCAGAATGATCGGGAAAGCATCCGCAGCACTGCCATGCGCGTGATACCGCCGGGTTCAATGGTGTTCATGTGCCGTCAGCATCTGCAGTGTTTCCGTGACTCGACTGGTGTGTAAAAGATGGGTACGTGGGCTTGTCTGGCCCCGCCCGAGCGCAGGTTGCGTTGAAACCGGCGTTCATACAAGGTCGTAGCCTTTCTCCTGAATCTGCCGCCGCGCTGGCATTTGACAATGATTGCTTCTCATTGCGATCAAAGCCGGTTGCTTGTGTTGCTACACCTTCACGCGTTGACGTAGTGACCCGTCATGGCGTTTGGCTTCGCGCTCCCTGCTTGTTCAAGTCATGGAGTAGTACCTTGGAGCATTCAGTCATTTCGACGATTTCGCCCGCAGCAGCATCAGGCAATGATCTGTCCGCCGTGTCCCCAGTGCGCGCGGCTACCACGGCCGTGGCATCGCTGGGGCTGCTGACACTGGGCTTTGGCCTCAATACCGGCTATGCACAAACGGCCGATGAATCCGCGCAGCGGCTGGCGCCGGTGGTCATCACCGGCGAGGCCGAAGGGCAGTACCAGACCAAGCGCGCATCCTCGCCGCAGTTCAACGCGCCACTGCGTGACGTGCCGCAAAGTGTCACGGTCATTCCTGCAGAGCTGATCCGTGAGTAGAACGCGCAAACGCTGGAGGACGTGCTGGCCAACTCGCCCGGCATCACCTTCAATTCCGGCGAGGGTGCAGGCGGGGTCGGTGATGGCATCAACATCCGCGGCTTCAATTCCGGCGAGTACGGCGGCAGCAACGTGTTCCGTGACGGCGTGCGCGAGTCGGCCTATTACACCCGCTCGGAGATGTTCAACGTCGAGCAGGTGGAGGTGGTCAAGGGCTCCAGCGCCTCGGTCTGGGGTGCGGGACTGATCGGCGGCGGCATCAACCTGGTGACCAAGACGCCGTTCATGGCCAACCGCCGGGAGGTCAACCTGGGCCTTGGCACATCCGACTTCCGCCGCGCCACAGTGGACCTGAACCAGATTGTCGATGAGGAGCGTGGCATTGCCGTGCGCCTGAACGCCGTGGCGCACCGCTCCGGGGTGGACGGGCGCGACGAGATTCTGCGCAAGCGCTGGGGCATTGCGCCGTCCATCGCCTATGGCCTGGGCACACCCACGCGCCTGACGCTGAGCTACGAACACCTCAACGATGACGGTAACTACGACTACGGCATTCCCACGCTGCACGATGGCAAGAACCCGCGTCAAAGTGGTGGCCGGCCCAGCCCCTATCCGGGCGTGAAGTGGAGCGGCTACTTCGGCTACGACAACCTGGACAAGGAAGACAACAAGATCGACCGGCTGAACTTCAAGGCCGAGCACAACTTCAACGAGCGCGTTACGCTGGTCAACCAGTTGTCGCTGGCGCAGATGGATCGCGACTATGTGGTCACCACGCCCGGCGGCGATCAGGTGACTAACCAGGGCCCGGTGCTGCGGCGCCTGACCGGCATTGCCCGCCATACCGAGAACAAGACCATCAGCAACCAGACCAATCTGTTGCTGAACTTTGAGACGGGTTCCGTGGGGCACGACATGGTGGTCGGTGCGGAGTTCACCCGTGAGAAGCTGGACTTGATGCAAGGCGGCCTGAAGTTCGGCAACCAGGGCAACAACCATGTCATTGATCCTGCCAACCCTCCAAAGGATTTCGTGGGTGACACCAGCGTGTACTACACCTCCAGCCAGAGCACGCGCGCGACGTCGAAAGCGCTGTACGTTCTCGATACGCTGAGATTCAACGAGCAGTGGCAGACGCAGATTGCCCTTCGCCATGACTGGTGGGACGTCAAGCAGACGCACAACGCTTCACGCGGCGGCTACACCAGCGGCACGCCGGGCGACAAGCCGTGGGCCGATGGTGCTCTTGGCCGCGACAGCCAGAACCTGTTCACTGGCCGCGTTGGCCTGATCTACAAGCCAGCACAGAACGGCACGATTTACGCAACGTACGCCAATGCGCGCCAGCCCACCTCCATCCAGGCTGCGACCAGCGGTGGTGCGGGCGATGTCAACCCCGTGGTCAAGGGCGACACGGTTGAGCTGGGCACCAAATGGGATCTGTTCGATGAGCGTCTGTCCCTGACGGCTGCGATCTACCGCACGACCCAGGACAAGCCCGAGTATGTCAACGAGGAATTGCAGGACGAGCTGTACCGTTACAAGCAGCGCGTTACCGGCCTGGAACTGGGTGCTGCGGGCAACATCACGCCGCAGTGGTCCGTGTTTGCCGGCTACAGCTACATGGACAGCGAAATCACCGATTCCGACAAGCCAGCAGGCAATCTGAACAACGGCAACCTCAACGGTGACGAGGCAGGCATTGCCATGCGCAACACGCCCAAGCATGCCGCCAGCCTGTGGACGTCGTACCGCGTTACGCCGCAACTGAACGTCAGCTATGGCCTGCGGTACGTGGGCTCGCGCTACATCGCGCTGGGCCGCGGTGCCGGCATGACCAGCCAGTACCGGGTGGATGTGCCGTCCTACACGGTGCACAACATGATGCTGAGCTACCAGGTCAGCGATGCGCTGGGCGTGCAGCTCAACATCAACAACCTGTTCGACAAGAAGTACTGGCGCCAGTACAACGGCCACGGCTTCGGTGTACCGGGTGCGGGCCGGGGCGCACAACTGCTGGCGACCTACCAGTTCTGACGGAATCCAAGTAGCAGCACTGCATGGTGCTGCTGGCAATGGGCCATGACTCCGGCGTTTTGCCGGGGCCATTTTTCTTACTCTGTCCGTTCAGGCCAGAAACGCATCCCATGCCGAGCGCATGATCAGCAGGCTGACGACCGCCACGAAGATCCAGCGCACGAAACCGGAGCCGTGCTTCAGCGCCATGTGCGTGCCCAGCACGCTGCCGACGATGTTGGCAACCGCCAGCGGAATGGCCAGATGCCACCATACATGGCCCTTGACGCCCAGCAGCAGCAGTGCCGCCAGATTCGTCGCCAGGTTCAGCAGCTTGGCATGGGCCGAAGCGTTGAGGAAATCGAATCCCAGCAGGCGCACGAATGCAAAGACGAGGAAGCTGCCGGTGCCGGGGCCGAAGAAGCCGTCATAAAACCCGATCAGTAGCCCGATCAGCACGGCCAGCACGGCCTCGCGTACAGCGCTGGTGAGCGGGTGGTGGTGGCGCCCCAACTCCTTCTTCATCAGCGTGTAGACCAGCACACCAGCCAGGATGAACGGCAACGCCTTGCGCAAAAAGTCGGCCGATATCACGGTGATGGCCCAGGCACCGAGCATGGCGCCGGCAAAGGCCGCCGCGATGGCTGGCGCGATGGTGGCCCAGCGAAACTGCACGGTGCGGGCGAACTTCCACGCCGAAAACGCGGTGCCCCACATCGAGCCGGACTTATTGGTCCCAAACAGTGTGGCCGGCGCCGCGCTGGGATAGACGGCGAACAGTGCAGGCACCAGCACCAGACCTCCGCCGCCGACGATGGCATCGACAAAACCGGCAAACAGCGACGCGACAGTAACAATGAGCCATTCCATGGTGGGCGCCATTATGCGCGCGGGCGTGCGCGTGGGAGGCGTGTGCCAGGCGAGATCGCGCGGTGGCTCCCGCAGGCTCCGTTGTGCGTGCAATCCCGAAAGATGGCAACAGATCGCTACCAATACGTTGCTGTAGGTGAGATGATGGTGGTTTTGTTGAAAATTTTGTTAAAAACAGACTTCTTTTCTTAATTTGTCAGTAAATTGCCTAAATTTGTCTGCATAAATGCACATCGCTGTTTCATGAATAAGCGAATCTGCCCAAAGATAATGGGTGTGGCGAATGGCTTTTGCCACGCGAAAAGATTGCGAATTCGCACAACAGGAGGTTTCGTGTACCCAATGCTTCGCTTCCGCCCAGTCCTTTTGGCTCGCGCGGTAATGCGGCGGCTGACGGCGGCTGCGCTATGTCTGGCTGCCTTCGCGCACGCTGCTGACGCAGCGGCACCACAGTCGCCCATCCGCCTGGCGCTGGTTGAAAGCCTGTCCGGGCCTTTTGCGAACACCGGGGAGGCGGTGTTTCGCAATCTGCTGTGGGCGATCGAGCGCGTCAACGCACGAGGAGGGGTGCAGTTGCCTGCGGCCGAAGGCGGGCCGCGTCCATTGCAACTGGACCGCTATGACAGCAAGGGCCAGAGCGAGGAGGCGCTGGCGGCACTGCAGTCCGCGCGCGACAGCGGCGCGCAGTATGTGCTGCAGGGCAATTCGTCGGCGGTGGCCGAGGCATTGCTGCATGCCATCAACCTCAACAACCAGCGCATGCCTGAGCAGCGCATGCTGTTTCTGAACTACTCGGCCGTTGATCCCGCACTGACCAACGAGAAGTGCAGCTTCTGGCACTTCCGATTCGATGCGCATGCCGACATGCGCATGCGCGCGCTGATGGATGTGCTGCAGCAGGATGCCTCCATCAAGAAGGTCTACCTGTTCGGGCAGGACTACAGCTTCGGCCATGCCGTGCTGCGCGAGGCGCGCCGCCAGCTGGCCGAGCGCCGGCCCGACATCGAGATCGTCGCCGAGGAGTACCACCCCATAGGCCGCATCCGCGACTTCGTGCCCTATGGCGTGAAGATCAAGGCCAGCGGCGCGGATGCGGTCATCACCGGCAACTGGGGCAATGACCTGACGCTGTTCGTGCGCGCGGCTGCGGAGGTTGGCTTCCAGGGCCGCTTCTACACCTTCTATGGCAACGCGCTGGGCGCGCCAGCAGCCATGGGCGATGCCGGTGTCGGCAAGGTGATCGCCGTGGCCGACTGGCTGCCCAACTACCCCGCGCCCGAGAGCCGGGCGTTCTACCAGGCCTTTCGCGCGCGCTTTCCCGACCCGGCCGACGACTATGTGCACATGCGCATGCAGCTGATGATCGAGGCACTGGCGGCGGCGATGGAAAAGGCTGGCAGCACCGATCCCGTGAAGGTCGCCTATGCGCTGGAAGGCCTGCAGGTGGAGCTGGCCGGGCAGCGCGGCACCATGCGGGCGGCCGATCACCAGTTCCAGCAGTCGCTGCTGGTGGGGCGCATGCAGAAGGCCGGCAGCGAGGCGGTGCCGTTTGACGTGGAGGGTTCGGGCTATGGCTTCGAGGTGATTCGCGCCCTCACGCCCGAACAGGCCGAGATGCCGCATCGCTGCAGCATGCGCCGCCCTGGTTGAGTGCCTGTCATTTCACAATCAACGCGCTCATCCCTGATGCAAGCTGAATCTTTGCCGCAAGGCGCACCAACAAGCCAACAGCCGGTGGTGCTGCACCGCCCGGTTGGTCGTTCGCCGCAACAGCCTGCCGCGCCGCGCTGGTCGGTGCAGCAGATCCAGGCGCTGCTCGACATGCCCTTTCTGGACTTGCTCTACCAGGCGCAGACCGTGCACCGCCAGCACTGGCCGGCCAACGACATGGAGCTTGCCACGCTGCTGTCGGTCAAGACCGGCGGCTGTCCGGAAAACTGCGGCTACTGCCCGCAATCGGCCGCCTACGACACGGGGGTGAAAGCGCAGAAACTGCTGCCTGTGGAGGAGGTACTGGCCCACGCCCGTGCGGCGCGCGATGCGGGGGCCACGCGCTTTTGCATGGGCGCAGCCTGGCGCGCGCCCAAGGACCGCGACATCGAGAAAGTCAGCGCGCTGGTGGCGGCCGTCAAGGCCCTGGGCCTGCAGACCTGTGCCACGCTGGGCATGCTGCAGCCGCATCAGGCCGTGGCGCTGCGCGATGCGGGGCTGGACTTCTATAACCACAACCTCGACACCGCGCCCGAGTACTACCGCAGCGTGGTGGACACGCGCCAGTACCAGGAACGGCTCGATACCCTGCAGGCGGTGCGCGATGCCGGCATCAGCGTCTGCTGCGGCGGCATCATCGGCATGGGCGAGGAGCCGGTGCACCGCGCCGGCCTGATTGCCCAGCTGGCCAATCTCGACCCTTACCCTGAGTCCGTGCCGATCAACAGCCTGGTTCCGGTGCCGGGCACGCCAATGGCCGACGCCAAGCCGGTGGACCCGCTGGATTTCGTGCGCATCATCGCCGTGGCGCGCATCACCATGCCCAGGGCGCGGGTGCGGCTCTCGGCCGGTCGCCAGCAGCTGGGCGAGGCCGTGCAGGCGCTGTGCTTCCTGGCCGGCGCCAACTCAATCTTCTATGGCGAAAAGCTGCTGGTGACGGGCAACCCCGACGCCGATGCCGATGCGCGGCTGCTGGCCAAGCTGGGCTTTGACGTGCCACGCGCAACCGCTGCGTAGCCCGCAATCATTTGGACAGCAGCCGCATCGTCTGCTCCAGGCCCTGCAGCGTCAGCGGGAACATGCGCCCGCCCACCATCTGCTGGATCAGCGCAATGCTCTGCCGGTAGCCCCAGGCGCCCTGCGGCTCGGGGTTGATCCAGGCATGGTGCGGGAAGGCATGGGTCAGCCGCTGCAGCCACTCGGCGCCAGCCTCGGCGTTGTTGTATTCGACGCTGCCGCCCGGCTGCAGGATCTCGTAGGGGCTCATGGTGGCGTCGCCCACGAAGATCAGCTTGTAGTCCCGGTTGTACTTGCGGATCACATCCCAGGTGTCGATCTTCTCGGCAAAGCGGCGCCGGTTGTTCTTCCACACGAAGTCGTAGACGCAGTTGTGGAAGTAGTAGAACTCCAGGTGTTTGAACTCGCTCTTGACGGCTGAAAACAGCTCTTCGACGCGCTGGATGTGCTCGTCCATGGTGCCGCCCACGTCCATCAGCAGCAGCACCTTCACGCTGTTGTGGCGCTCGGGCACCATCTTGATGTCGAGATAGCCGGCATTGGCGGCGGTGGACTGGATGGTGCCTTCCAGGTCCAGCTCCAACTCGGAACTGGTGCGCGCGAACTTGCGCAGCCGGCGCAGTGCAACCTTGATGGCGCGGGTTCCGAGTTCCTGCGTGTCGTCATAGTCGCGGTACAGGCGCGCATCCCAGACCTTGACGGCGCTCTTGTTGCCGCCCCTGCCGCCAATGCGGATGCCGCGCGGGTTGTAGCCGCCATGCCCGAAGGGCGAGGTGCCGCCGGTGCCGATCCATTTGCTGCCCCCTTCGTGGCGCTCCTGCTGCTCCTGCAGGCGCTTTCTGAAGGTTTCCATCAGCGCGTCCCAGTCCATGGCTTCGAGCGCGGCTTTCTGCTCCGGCGTCAGTTCCTTTTCCAGCAGTTGCTTCAGCCAGTCCTCGGGGATCTCCTTGCTGTAGTCGGCCAGCAGTGCCACGCCCTTGAAGTAGGCGGAAAAAGCGCGGTCGAACCGGTCGTAGTGCTTTTCGTCCTTGACCAGGATGGTGCGGCTGAGGTGGTAGAAATCTTCCATGCTGGTCGCCTCCGGAGCCTTCGGCCCGATCACACCCTTGTCCAGCGCTTCCAACAACGCCAGGTATTCCTTGACCGAAACCGGCAGCTTGCACGCGCGCAGCGTATAAAAGAAGTCGATCAACATGATGTGTAACCATCCTTTAACAACCCGCGACTAGAGTGCTGCAGTTTGAAGATGCTGCTACCTCATGTCCATCGAGAAAACCGCCAAGGGCCGCCTGGCGCTGGAATCCAGAGTTCGCATGGCGCCGCGCGCAAGGCAACTGCTGTTGCTGTGTGATGGCCGGCGCACTCTGGCGGAACTCACGGCGATCTTCGGTACGGGAACCGAACAGGCCCTGCTGCAGCTGCAAGCTGCAGGTCTGCTGCGTGGCGTCGATCAACCGGCCGCCGCAGTGCGGGAAAGCGGCGCTATGCCGCCGCGTGCGCGCACCCGAAGTCTGGCGGCCTGCAAGGTTTACGCGGTGGACATTTTGCAGCTGCAGCAGGATGCCGCGGCCAGCCACCTGGTGGGGCAGTTGCGCCAGTGCGAGCAGCCGCAGCCGATTCTGGAGCTGGTGCTGGTCGCGCTGCACCTGATTCTCGAACGCTCCGGCGAGCGCTATGCCGAGCGCGTGGCCGGGCGTATCTTCGAGATCGTGCCGGATGCGCATCTGGGCCGTTTTGTCGAGCTGGCGGAAGGCACGCGTGTGCCCGTGCTGCAGCTGCTGGCGCAGCGTTATCGGCGCTGCCTGATGCCGGCGTGAGTTCATGCTTTGCGTCGTAGTGCGTCCTGCAGGAAGGCACGGGTCTGGGGCCATTCGAACGCCGTCAGGCTGTACATCACGGTATCGCGAATGGTGCCATCGCGCCGCAGCGCATGGCCGCGAATGATGCCGTCCCTTTTCGCGCCCAGGCGCTCAATGGCACGTTGGCTGGCGTAGTTGAAATTGTCGGTGCGCCAGCCCACGACGAGGCACTGCAGAGTCTCGAAGGCGTGTTCAAGCATGAGCAGCTTGCAGGTCGTGTTGACATGGGTGCGTTGCGCACTGGCCGCGTACCAGGTGTAACCAATCTCGACGCGCCGCACGGCTGGCAGGATGTCGTGGTAGCTGGTCGTGCCCAGCACGTTGCCGTTGCGCTGATCAATGACCGCGAAGGCGAAGCGATGGCCCTGTTCGCGCGCAAGCAGGGCGGCCTCGATGTAGGCGAGGGTGTTCTCCGGCTCGGGCACGGAGGTGACGCGCAGCTGCCACAGCTGGCCGTCGGCGGCTGCAGCGCGCAGGCCTTGTTCGTGGGAGCGTTCCAGCGGTTCCAGCCGTACGCCGTGACGGCAAAGGGTGACGGGATGTACGAAAGCCATGGGTTAGCGCTCCTGTCGCAATATGTTGACCATGTCCTCAAACGCCATCTGTTCAATGTAGCCATCTCCAGGCGCAAGTCCGCTTGCGCCGGCGCAGGCAGCATGGTCGCTGAGGTAGCGCGCACGGCCAGATCCATTGGGAATGATCAGCTCATAAGCGGGCAGGTCAGACCGGCACGATGCGAAGTCGACGCGGGTCAGTTGGGCAAGTCTGGAGCGAAGCGCTATGGGCGCCCTGGCAATCGGAGTCTGCCATTGACCGACGGGTTGCCATGCCGGCCGCGACCCGTGGCTGCTCCAGCGCAGTTCGGTGATGATGATGACCAGATTGCTGCCATCGTCATTCTTGTCGCGCCCGTCCCAGATGAAACTGGCCTGCCAGCTGCCGCCGCAGGCTGCCAGCCACAGCACGGCGGCCACGGGCAGCATTCGCTGGAGGAGGGGCGTCATCGGTTGCGCTGGTTCATGAAAACCAGTTTTTCGAACAGCGTCACGTCCTGCTCGTTCTTGAGCAGCGCGCCCAGCAGCGGCGGCAG
This sequence comes from Lampropedia cohaerens, assembly GCF_001005215.1. Taxonomy (GTDB): domain Bacteria; phylum Pseudomonadota; class Gammaproteobacteria; order Burkholderiales; family Burkholderiaceae_C; genus Lampropedia; species Lampropedia cohaerens. The sequence goes on along the minus strand of NZ_LBNQ01000008.1, from coordinate 16,591 downwards.
GGTCACCTTGTCGTCCTGGCTGCGCAGCGCCTCGGCGGGGATGTCTTCGGCTACCAGCAGCTTGAGCCAGTCGATCAGCTCGCTGGTGGAAGGCTTCTTCTTCAGTCCCGGCACACTACGGATTTCATAGAAGCTCTTGAGTGCAGCCGACAGCAGCTCGCCCTTGAGATCGGGAAAGTGCACCTTGACGATCTCGCGCATGGTGTCCGCATCCGGGAACTTGATGTAGTGGAAGAAACACCGGCGCAAGAAGGCATCCGGCAGCTCCTTCTCGTTGTTGGAGGTGATGAACACGATCGGCCGCTGTCGGGCCCTGACCAGCTCGCGCGTCTCGTAGACGTAGAACTCCATGCGATCGAGCTCGCGCAGCAGATCGTTGGGAAACTCGATGTCGGCCTTGTCGATCTCGTCGATCAGCAGCGCCGTGGGCTGCTCGGCGGTGAAGGCCTGCCACAGCACGCCCTTGACGATGTAGTTGTGGATGTCCTTGACGCGGTCATCGCCCAGCTGCGAGTCGCGCAGCCGGCTGACGGCATCGTATTCGTACAGCCCCTGCTGCGCCTTGGTGGTGGACTTGATGTGCCACTGCAGCAGCTGCAGCCCCAGCGCGCGGGCCACCTCCTCGGCCAGCATGGTCTTGCCGGTGCCGGGCTCGCCCTTGATCAGTAGCGGGCGCTGTAGGGCAATGGCGGCGTTGACGGCCAGCTTCAAGTCCTGCGTGGCGACGTAATGCTCGGAACCCTGAAATTTCATGCGATGCTTTCGGATGGAATGCGGGGGCAGCCAGCGGCCATGCCAGCCCCATACAGCGTGAACGCGAAATGCAGTCGCATTGTCCGGCACAACGGCGCTGTCTAACAAGCACGCGCACGACAGTGGCGCGGCCGCAGCCGCCAATTTCGGCCACAATCGCGGCCATGGAGAATCTTTGCGAACAACAGCCAGCTGCGCTGCCGCGGCTGATCCTCGGCTCCACCTCACGCTACCGGCGCCAGTTGCTGGCGCGTCTGGGACTGCCTTTCGAGGCGATCGCCCCGGATGTGGACGAAACCCCGCAGCCGCAAGAAGCGCCTGCAGCCCTGGCACAGCGCCTGGCACTGGCCAAGGCGCAGGAAGTGGCGGCGCGCTATCCGGATGCAGTGGTGATTGGCTCCGACCAGGTGGCCGATCTGGCTGGCCAGCCGCTGGGCAAGCCCGGCAGCCATGTGCGCGCGGTGGCCCAGCTGCGCCAGATGCGTGGTCAGACCGTGGTGTTTCATACCGCCGTGGCGCTGGTGTGGCAGGCCCGAGGCCTTGCGCTGCAGGACATCGCGCAGGTGCGCACGCGCTTTCGCGCGCTGGACGATGCCGAGATCGAGCGCTACCTGCTGGCCGAGCAGCCCTACGACTGTGCTGGCAGCGCCAAGAGCGAGGGGCTGGGCATCAGCCTGCTCGACGCCATCGACAACGACGACCCGACCGCGCTGATCGGGCTGCCATTGATCCGAACCTGCCGCCTGCTGCGCCAGGCCGGGCTGCAGATTCCATGAGCGCGCCCGGAACCGAAAGCGGCAGCGGCGCCGCGCACGGGCGCTTGCTGTTGGTGCCCACGCCCCTGGATTTCGGCTGCGCCGAACAGGTGCCGCTGACGCAGGTGCTGCCAGAAGGTACGTTGGCGCAGGCCGCGCAGCTGACCTACTGGGTGGCCGAGAATGCCAAGAGTGCGCGGGCCTACCTCAAGCGCATTGCCGCTACGCACCCGCTGGCCTGCACCCTGCAGGACATGCAGATCACCGAACTGCCGCGCGCCGTGCACAAGGGCGGCGACCACGCCGGTCAGCGCCGCGCGCGCAGCGGCGGCCAGGCCGCGTCAGCCCCCGCCTTTGATGCGCGCAGCCTGCTGGCGCCCGCCCTGGCCGGGCACGATGTGGGCCTGGCCAGCGAAGCGGGCATGCCCGGCGTGGCCGATCCTGGCTCGTCGGTGGTGCGCGCAGCACACCAGCTCGGTCTGCAGGTGCTGCCGCTGGTGGGCCCTGTGTCGCTGCTGCTGGCGCTGGCGGCATCCGGCCTGAATGGCCAGAGCTTCGCCTTCGTGGGCTATCTGCCGCAACAGGACGATGCGCGTGCCCAGACCATCGTCCGGCTGGAGCAGCTCGCCCGCAAAACCGGCCAGGCCCAGATCTGCATCGAGACGCCGTATCGCAACGCCAAACTGTGGCAGGCGCTGCTGCAGCACCTGCATCCGGATACCTGGCTGTCGGTCAGCGCCGGCCTGACGCTGCCTGCAGCGATCAGCCGCAGTGCCAGTGTGGCCGAATGGCGCAGGCGGCAAGGCAGCCAGCCGCACGGCTGCCCTGCCGATGCCAAGACGCCGGCCGTGTTTGCATTCGGCTGCTGAAACCAGCGACGTTCAGCCGCGCCAGACGCGCCTTGTCAGGCGCGATGACTGCGTTTGCCGAGCGCATGCAACGGCTGTGCGCAGCGCGCGAAAAGACTGTGAACAGGTTCTCAGGCTTCTTCGGCCAGACGCTGCTTCTGGCTCTCGAACTCCCGCAGGTATTGCGTGGCGAGTGCGTTCTTTTGCTGCTCATCGAGAATCTTGCCCGACATCTGGAAGAACTTGCGCTCCTCCTCTTCCAGATGGTGGTGCACTTCATAGCGCAGCTTCTTGGCCGTCACCAGCCAGGCCGAGCTGCTCGGGTCTATCTCCTGCAATTGCTCGACCAGCTCATCCAACGTGTGGTGCTCGGCCAGCGCGTGGCGCGTGAGGTCGATGCCGTTGTCGTCCATCAGCAGGGGCACGTAGAAATAGCGCTCCTCCGCCGTGGCATGCGCGGCCAGCTCGCGGCGCAGCTGGGCAAACAGCTCCTGCCGCTCCTGACTGTCGCCGGATGTCTCGATCAGTCGGTCCGCCAGCAGGCGTTGCACGTCGTGGCTCTGGCGCAGGGCTTCATAGATGTTCATCATCGGGCTCCTTGTGGCATTGGCAACCTGTTGTGCGCAATGTAGGCGCAAGCCGCAGCTGCGAATGTAGGCGCTATGCCGTCAGCGGGTGCCAGACAGTACCGCGGGTTTCAGCGATGATTCTTTGCCGCCTGCTCGAAGGTGTCGGCGCGTCGCAGGCTGGGAAAGCGCGCCATCCATGCCGCCACGATCGCCAGTGTGCTGACGCTGCCCAGCACGGATGCGCCGACGGCTCCCATCCATGCCGCCCCCGCCCCGGCACGAAAGCTGCCCAGCTCGTTGGAGGAACTCACGAACAGCATGTTGACGGCATTGACACGCCCGCGCATGTGGTCGGGCGTGGCAAATTGCACCAGCGCCTGGCGGATGTAGACGCTGACCATGTCCGCCGCGCCGGCCAGCCACAGCATCGCAAAGGACAGCCAGAACCAGTGCGAGAGCGAGAACACCAGGTTGGCCAGCCCGAACACGGCCACGGCGCCGAACATGACCAGCCCGACCCGGCGATTGAAGGGCCTGCGTGCCAGGTACAGACCGGCCATGACCTCGCCCGCGCCCATCGCGCTGCGCAGCAGGCCCAGCCCGTCCGGGCCGACCTTGAGCACCTCGCTGGCATAGATCGGCAGCAGCGCCACGACCCCGCCCAGCAGCACGGCAAACAGGTCCAGCGAAATCGTGCCGAGAATGATCGGGTGGTTGCGGATGAAAACGATGCCTTCGGCAAAGCGCTGCCACATCGTGGTGGCAGGCGAGCCGTCATCGGGCTGCCGCTGGGCTGCAAAGCGCACCGGCACCCGCGCCAGCAGCAAAGTGCCGACGGTCAGGCACAGCAGACAGACGCCATAGGCCAGCTGTGCGTCCCCCCAGGCGTACAGCAGCCCGCCCACCACAGGGCCGCCAATGGCGGCAGCGCGCATCAGCATGCTGTTGGTGGCCAGCGCCTGTGCCAGCTGTGCGCGCGGCACGATCTGGGGCAGCAGGCTTTGCAGCGCCGGGCCGGTGAAGGCCCGTGCGCAGCCAAACAGCACCAGCACGGCATACAGCCAGCCCAGCCCCCAATGCAGCTGCGCCGACAGCAGCCACAGCAACGCCGCACAAAGTGCCTGCACGGCCCAGCTGGCCGCCAGCAGCAGCTTGCGGTTGAAACGATCGACCATGTCGCCTGCTGGCATCAGCAGCGCCAGCATCGGCAGAAACTGCGCCAGCCCGACCCAGGCCAGGCTCATGGCTTCGCCGGTGGCCTGGTAGACCTGCCAGCCCACCACCACGGCCTGGATTTGTGTGGCCAGCACCGCCACCATGCGAGCGAACAGGAACGCGCCAAAGCCTGGCGTGCGCCAGACATCACCGGTGCGGCCAAGCAAGGAGGCCATCAGCGCCTGAACATGCGTTTGTCATGCTGCGGTGCAGCCATCGGCGTGGCCGCGCCGCGCTTGCCGCGTCAGCTGCCCGACGGCCTGAGCAATGCGGCCACCTTGGATTTGCTTTTGATGTTGCCTGAGCGGTGCTGCGGTGCCGGTTGGCGTGGCGCAACCTCCCAGGCGGGCGCAGCCGCGCTATCGCTGGGCTCGTAGGGGGCGTCGAACAGGGGATCGCGTGGCGTTGCGCCGCGTCGGTAGGTCTGACGTTCTTCGGCGTGGCGGGCGCGTTCGGAACGCTCGGGCCGTTCGCGCCGCTGCGGGCGCTCGCGTGTGGCCGCTGCCGGCCGCTCATTGCGCGGCTCGGCGCGTGCGCTGTGTTCGCGTGCAGGCCGGCCGACTGCCAGCGGTTGCGGGTCGAGTTGCTTGCCGATCAGCTTGCCGATTTCGGCCAGCTGGCGGTCCTCATGGTCGGTGACGAAGGTGATGGCCAGGCCCGAGGCACCGCCGCGGCCGGTGCGGCCAATGCGGTGCACATAGTCCTCGGCGTGGAAGGGCACATCGTAGTTCACCACCGCCGGCACATCCTTGATGTCCAGGCCGCGGGCAGCCACGTCGGTACAGATCAGCAGATCGACCTCACCGGCCTTGAACGCTTCCAGCGCCTTGAGCCGCTCGTCCTGGCTCTTGTCGCCATGCAGCGCGGCCGTGCGCACGCCGTCGCGCTCCAGCATGCGCGCCAGCCGGGCGCAGCCCAGGCGGCTGTTGACGAAGACGAAGGCCTGTTGCTTGTCGTGCTGGCGAAACAGCTGCAGCAGTGCCAGGCGCTTGTCGGCATCGCCGACGCGAAAGAACTGCTGCTCGATGCTGGACGCAGTGGCATTGGGGCGCGCCACCTCGATCAGCACCGGATTCTGCAGGTAACTTTCGGCCAGGCGCTTGATCTCCGTGGAGAACGTGGCCGAGAACAGCAGCGTGGTGCGCTTTTTCGGCAGATGCGCCAGGATGCGCTGCAGGTCCGGCAGAAAGCCGATGTCGAGCATGCGGTCGGCCTCGTCGAGCACCACGTACTCCACCTGCCCGAGCGAGACGGACTTGGCTTCCAGATGGTCCAGCAGCCGTCCCGGCGTGGCCACCAACACCTCCACGCCTTTTTTCAGTTCGGCCACCTGCGGCTTCATGTCCATGCCGCCAAACACCACGGCGCTGCGCAGCTTGGTGTACTTGGCGAACTTGGCCACCTGATCGGCGACCTGATTGGCCAGCTCGCGCGTGGGCAGCAGCACCAGCGCCCGCACGGGGTGGCGCGCCGGCGACGCCGAACCGTTCTCGTGCTTGAGCAGCCGCTGCAGCAGCGGCAGTGCGAATGCCGCCGTCTTGCCGGTGCCGGTCTGCGCCGCGCCCATCACGTCCTGGCCGGCCAGGACCACGGGAATGGCCTGTTCCTGAATCGGCGTCATCGCCTCGTAGCCCATTTCCGCAATTGCGCGCTGGATGGGCTCGGCCAGCATAAGGGTGGAAAAATCTTTGCTCATGAACTATGGGTGAAGGCAGGCGTCAAGGCCGCCGCACTGCGCGCGTCGAACGCAGCCGCCGAAGCGGGCATTTGAAAAGGGGCAGGCGCGGCGGTCCATCCACGCATTCTTGCGACAAACGCCTGTGCAGCGCCGCTGCAAATCGATGGTGTCAGTGTTTTCAAGGCCGGACCGGGGCGCCCAAACGGCACCCCGCGAAATGCAGCAGGACTGACCTCGATCCCATGCTGCAGCGCTGCATTATCGCCCAAGTCGCTGCGGCAGCCTCAACACAGGCGTCAGTGCGCTGGCTGTCGCCGTATGTTTTGGCAGACGCTTCGCTGCTGGCAAAGGCAAACATTTGTGAACGCATGTTTCGTGAGTGAAAAGCATATCTACAGTGCGGTGCAGGCCGCACAGCGGATACGGTTTGCGCCCTGAGAAAGGGCAAGAGGCTGCGCGGCGCTGTCAAAGAACAAGCGCAACGGCGCAATTGCCATGGTTTCTCGGCTGAATAAATTTTGGGTATTGTTGGGCGCAGCTCTGGCTTCGGCACTGCAGGCGCAAACGCCTCAAGGGGTTGATCCGGCACTGGAATTTCAGCGTCAGCAGCAGCGTCTGGAGCAGTTGCAACGAGAGCAGCAGAGCGCGCCGCACGTGCGCCTTCAGGCAGACGGGCTACAGGGCTCGCCATTGCTTGTCGAGCACGAGACGCCGTGTTTCCGCATCGATCAGGTCATCCTGGAGGGCGAGATGGCCGAGCAGTTCCAGTGGCTGCTTGCCAGCAAGGACCGCACCGCCGACGGCCAGGCCGACCCAGTCGCCGGGCGCTGCCTGGGCTCACAGGGCATCAACCAGGTCATGCAGCGCATGCAGAACGCCCTGATTGCCAAGGGTTACGTCACCAGCCGAATCGTCGCGCCCGCGCAGGACCTGCAGCAGGGTCAGCTGCGGCTGGTCTTCGTACCCGGGCGAATCCGCCAGGTGCGCATGGCCAACCCGGCGCAGGCCAGGGCCGCGCTGTTCAACGCCCTGCCTGTGCGCGAGGGCGATGTCCTCAACCTGCGCGCCATTGAGCAGGGGCTGGAGAACTTCAAGCGCGTGCCCACCGCCGATGCCAGCTTCGAGATCGAGGCGGTGGCCGACAGGGTAGGCTACAGCGACATCGTCATCACCCACCAGCAGCCCTGGCCCTTCAGGGTCCAGCTGGCCGTGGACGACGGTGGCACCAAGGCCACAGGCAAGTACCAGGGCAGCGTGACTGTCTCTTACGACAACCCGCTGACCCTCAACGACCTGCTCTACCTCAGCTTCAACCATGACCTTGGAGGCGGCCAATCGGGCCGCCGTGGCTCGCGGGGCAGCAGCGCCTATTACGCCGTGCCGTTTGGCTACTGGCTGCTGTCGGTCAACTACAGCCAGAGCCGCTACCACCAATCGGTGGCAGGCGCCACGCAGGACTACATCTACAGCGGCACCAGCAACCAGACCGAGCTGCAGCTCGCGCGCGTGCTGTGGCGCAACGCCAGCCACAAACTCAGCGCCAGCATCAAGGCCTTCCAGCGGCGCAGCCGCAACGCCATCGACGACACCGAGGTCTTGGTGCAGCGCCGCGCCACGGGCGGTTGGGCGGCGGGATTGGATCACCGCGCCTACCTGGGCGACAAGATCCTTGACTTGCAGCTGAGCTACCGTCGCGGCACAGGCGCGTTTGGCGCGCTGCCAGCGCCGGAGCAGGCCTTTGGCGAAGGCACCTCCCGCTTTGAGATCGTGACCGCTGGTGCCAGCCTCCATGCGCCTTTCCAGCTAGGCGGGCAGCGCTTGCGCTATGGCGGCCAGCTGCGCGTTCAGTGGGCCGACACCCCCTTGGCCCCCCAGGAACGCTTTGCCATTGGCGGGCGCTACACCGTGCGTGGTTTCGACGGCGAGTCCAGCCTCATGGCCCAGCGCGGCGTACTGCTGCGCAATGACATCGGCTGGGCGCTGGGCAACTCCACTCAGGAGGCGTATCTGGGCGTAGACCATGGTCGCGTAAGCGGCAAAGGCGCTGAATGGCTGTTGGGCCGTTATCTGACAGGGGCAGTCATAGGCTTGCGAGGTGGAATGGGCAGCCTGCAGTACGACCTGTTTGTGGGCAAGCCGCTGAGCAAACCCGATGGATTTCGCACCGCCAGCACCACGGCGGGATTCAGTGTCAGCTATCAGTTTTGAGAGGTGCGCGGACGGTCATCCGCGAGGGAGCAACACATGAACAAGAACCACTACCGAGTCATCTTCAACGCCGCGCGCGGCCAGCGCATGGTGGTGCAGGAAAACGCCCGCAGTTGCGCCAAGGCCGCTGGCGGCGAAGCGGCCATTGCGGGCGGGCGCATCTGCATCTGTCAGGGCGCGCATGCAGCCGAGCGGGTTGGCTGGGCAATGCTGGCGCGCCCGCTCATCGTGGCCATGGCAATGGCCCATGGCAGCCTGGCCCTGGCGCAGATCGTGGCCGACCCCAGCGCGCCGGGTGCGCAGCGGCCCACCGTGCTCAATGCCGCCAACGGCGTGCCACAGGTCAACATCCAGACGCCCAGCGCGGCAGGCGTGAGCCGCAACACCTACAGCCAATTTGACGTGCAGCGCGAAGGTGCCATCCTCAACAACAGCCGCACCAACACGCAGACCCAGCTTGGCGGCTGGGTGCAGGGCAACCCCTGGCTGGCCACCGGCAGCGCCAGAATCATCCTCAACGAAGTCAACAGCAGCAACCCCAGCCAGTTGCGCGGCTACGTGGAAGTGGCCGGCCCGCGCGCAGAAGTCATCATTGCCAACCCGGCGGGCGTGGCCATAGACGGCGCAGGCTTCATCAACGCCAGCCGTGCCACCATCACCACCGGCACGCCTGTGCTCAATGGCGGCAGCCTGGAGGGCTATCGCGTCCAGCGTGGCAGCGTCAGCATCGACGGCCAGGGGCTGGATGCGAGCACCAGTGACTACACCGGCATTCTTGCGCGCGCCGTGCAGGTCAACGCCGGGGTGTGGGCCAACAACCTGCAGGTCGTCACGGGCGTCAACGACGTTGGCACCGCCAGCGCTGCGGACAACGCGCCCGTGCGCGCAGGCGTGGACGCCGGTGCGCAGCAGGCGCCGCGCTACGCGCTGGACGTGGCGCACCTGGGCGGCATGTACGCGGGCAAGATCACCCTGGTGGGCACCGAGGCAGGCGTTGGCGTGCGCAACGCCGGACATATCGGCGCCAGCGCGGGCGAAGTCGTCGTCACCGCCAACGGACAGCTGGTCAACAGTGGTCAAATCACCGCCGGCGGCAGTGAATCGGCTGACCTACGGCTGGCCGTGCGCGAGGGCGTCAGCAGCAGCGGACTGGTCTATGCGCAGGGCAGCGTCGACATCGAAAGCCAGACGCGCACGATCTCCCAGACCGACGGCACCATCGCCGCGCAAGGCAACGTGACGCTGCGTGCCAATGGCGTGCAAGGGCAGATTGCGAGTGGTCCACAAGCCATCCTGGCAGCCGGCCTGGCCGCCGATGGCTCAGCGCTGCCGCAAGCTGGCAACGTCACCTTGCAGGCTGCGCAGCGTGTTGCCGCCCATGGCCTGATCCAGTCCGGCGCGGCGCTGCAAGCGCAGGCGGGCGAACTGGACCTGCGCAGCGGCCAGTTGCAGGCCAGTGCGGTAGCGCTTGCGGCCAGCGACGGCGACATCGAACTGAGCGAAGCACAGCTCAACGCCGCAGCCAGCCTGCAACTGCGCGCCGCGCAGGCCTTGCGCACCGCATCGGCGACGATTTCCGCCGACCACCTCAAGCTCGACGCAGCCACCTGGGACAACTCCGGCGGCAGCGTCGAACAAACCGGTGATGCGCGCACCCAGATCACTGTCGCAGGCGCGCTCGTCAATCGGCAAGGCCGTATCGCCAGCAACGCTGCCGACCTGCAGCTGCAAGCGCAAACGCTCGACAACGGTCAGGCCCAGATCCTGCATGCCGGCGAGGGCCAGCTCGCCATCGACGTCGCACAGCTGCAAGGCCAGGGCGGCCGTATCCTCAGCAACGGCGCCTTGCGCCTGCGCGCCGCAGCGGCCGACCTGCGTGAGGCAACCACCGTTGCGCAGCACCTGCAGCTGCAGGCAGACCAAGTGGACAACCGCGCAGGTGAAATCGTGCACTCCGGCCAGGGCCAGGCCATCGTTGACGTGACTCGGAAGCTGGACAACCGCGCCGGCCTGATTCTCAGCGAAGGCGCACTTCGCCTCGCTGCTGACCAAATCGACAACAGCGACACCCTCGCTTCCGGCGGCATCTTCAGTCAGGAGGCGGCCGAAGTGCAAGGCAACGAGCTGCGCAATGCCCAGGGCAGCGTGCAATCGCTGGGTGATCTGTCCATCCATGCAGCCTCCAGCATTGACAACACTGCCGGCACCATTCGCAGCAATGCCGTCACAAGCGTGCGAACCGGCAGCCTTGCCAATACGCAAACCCTGACCGTTCAGCGTGGCATCGAGGGCAAGACCATCCACATCGACGCCGACCATCTGGACAACCGCGCTGGCGCAATCCTGGCCGGCCAGGACCTTCGCGCCGAAATTTCCACCCACCTGGCCAACCAGAATGGCCGCATGACAGCGGCCCATGCCCTGACCGTCGCCGACACCGCAGCAGGGGCAGATCGCCAGCTGTCCATTGCCAACACCGGGGGCACATTGCTGGCGGGCAATGACTTGAACCTCTCGGCCCGCACCCTCAGTGGCGATGGACAAGTTCTCAGTCAGAGGGACATGCGCATCGATCTGCAGGACACCTATGTGCATGAGCAGGATGGACAGATGCAGGCCAATGGCACCCTCGATCTTGCCAGTGCGGCAGACGTGCAGAACAAGGGCAACATTCTTGCGGGAGAGCACCTGCAGATCGATGCCCGCAATATTGACAACCGCGCCGCAGGCGAGCTTGCAGGCGGGCAGACCACCACCCTGACTGCTGCGCAAACCTTCACCAACCGTGGCCTGATCGACGGCGTGCGCACGCGCCTGTCCGCAGCGCAGCTCGACAACCTGGGCACCGGACGCATCTACGGTGACCACCTGGCCATCGCGGCCGGACATCTGCACAACGGCGAGGAAACCACGGCATCCGGGCAGCGCCAGTCCGCCGTCATCGCCGCGCGCCAGCGCCTGGACATCGGCGCGCAAAGCATCCGCAACCAGGAAGAAGCACTGATCCTCAGCGAAGGCGAACTGGCCATTGGTGGCACGCTCACGCAGGATGGCCTCGCACAGGGGCAGGCGCAACTGCTGCACAACGCCAGCGCCACCATCGAATCAGCTGGCGACATGGCACTTGCGGTGGCCGACCTGCGCAACACCAACGAACACTTCTCGACGGAAATCATCCCGGTGGGCCAGGCCCGCCAGCTCAAGTACATCCAGCCCAACGGCTCGGACACCAAGATCCTCGTCGACAACCTCATCTGGGAAGGCTGGAGCAAGGCCGGGCAGTACCGCTACAACACCACGCCCAACCCAGAAACCCAAGTCATCCTTGGCAAAACCCCCTTGCCCTATGTGGACGACGTGGCCTGTACCGGCGAAGGTGACAGCCGCACCTGCATACCCAACTACCTGCCCGATGACCCCGTCTGGCAATACTTTGGCATCACGCCGCCATCGCTGCAAATGCCGCAGGCCCTGACCATGGAGCCGCCCGTAGCACCCGACCCGGCCGGGCAGACCAGCTGCGAGGCCGGCGCAGGCTTTAACGCCAGCGCATGCGCCGCCTACCAGAATGCGCTGCAGCAATACGAGGCAGATCGCCAGGCCTACGACGCTGCCGTGCGCGAGTACAGCGCCGCGCTGGAGCAATGGGCACAGGAAGACGAAGACAGCTACGGCCAGCTCGATGAAGCCATACAGCGGTACAACCTGCAGTTCTCCAGCGATCGCATCCGCGCGTGGACCGAGTTCAACGTCACCCGCACCGAACGGGAAAGCGCCGTGGCCTCCTCGGCGCCGGCGCAGATCATCGCCGGCGGAAACCTGCGCATCACCGGCCAGACGGTACTCAACGACAAAAGCCGCATCCTGGCCGGGCAGGAACTGCAGGTCGTCGGCACCAGCATGGACAACCGCCAGGCCACCGGCGTGCACATCATCCACGAAGAAGGCACCAGCCAGTACACCTACTCCAAATGGCGCGGTGGGTTCAAGCGCCACCACGAGCGCAGGTGGGATGCATCCATTGCCTACACCCCGGCCGATCAGGTTCAGACCATCACCCTGAACGTCAGTGAAGTCAAGGCCAATACCCAGGTGACAGGCTCCGGCCAGGGCGCTGCCGTGCGCCAACAGGCCCCGGCCGTCAGCGTTGCCATTGCCGCGCCGGCGCAGGCTGGCGGTGCATACACGGGAGACACCCGTGCCCATGTGCGCACCAGCGTGCCCAGCGTCAGCCTCCCCACGGCCAGCCTCTACCGGCAAAACCCCTCGCCCACCGCGAAATACCTCATTGAGACCGACCCACGCTTTGCCAACCAGCGCCAGTGGCTCAGCTCCGACTACCTGTTCGACCAGCTCAGCTACGACCCTGCCAGCGTGCAGAAGCGCCTGGGCGACGGCTACTACGAGCAAAAGCTCATCCGCGAGCAGATCGGCCAGCTCACCGGCATGCGCTACCTGCAAGGCTACAGCGACGACGAGCAGCAATACCAGGCACTCATGGCGCAGGGCGCAGCCTTTGCGCGGGCATACCAGCTCATCCCCGGCGTGGCGCTCACCGCAGAGCAAATGGCGCAGCTGACCAGCGACATCGTCTGGCTGGTCGAGCAGCCCGTGCAGGCCGCAGACGGCAGCTGGCAAAACGTACTGGTGCCGCAGGTATATGTGCGCGCCAACCACGCCCAGGTGCGCGGCGACGCCGGCCTGATTGCCGCCAACAACATCGAGCTTGCGCTCAGCGGCGAGTTGACCAACAGCGCCACCATCGCGGCGCGCGAGCGCCTGCAGGCCAGCGCCGGCAACATCCACAACAACGGCGGCGCCATGCATGCGCGCGAGGTTGCCCTGCAGGCGCGAGAAGACCTTGAGAACATCGGCGGCACCATCGCTGCGCAATCGCGCCTGAGCGCACTGGCCGGGCGGGACCTGCGCGTTGCCAGCACCACGCAAAGCGACAGCCGTCAGGCCGCAGCCAGCCACTTCAGCCGTACCGACATTGACCGCGTAGGCAGCCTCCAGATCAGCGACCCGAACGGACAAGGGCAGCTGCTCATGGCTGCAGGGCGTGACATCCAGCTCGACGCTGCGCACATCGGCAACGCCGCAACGGGCGAGCAGGCGCTCAGCCGTATCGAGGCCGGGCGTGACATCCGGCTGGGCACCATTGAGACAGAGGTGCAGGAGCACAACATCCGCGACGCCAGAAACCAGCTCAACCAGAGTGCCAGCCAAACCGTTGGCAGCAGCATCGACACCGCCTCGCACGTGCAACTGGCAGCAGGGCAGGACATCACAGCCACGGCGGCCAACATCGCCAGTGCAAGCGGCGCCATCACAGCCGACGCCGGGCGAGACATACAGCTACAAGCCGGCAGGGCCGACAGCAGCTACGAGCAGGCGTTGCACCACAAGCACAGAAGCACCTTCAGCAGCAAAACCGTCACCACCTACGAAGCGCGCCAGCGCAGCCAGGCCGTGGGCAGCACGCTCAGTGCAGAAGCCATCGACCTGCAGGCCGGGCGCGACCTGGGCATCACCGCCAGCGACGTGGTGGGCACGCATGAAGTGAACCTGCGCGCGGGCAACGACATCGCCATTGCGGCGGGGCAGCACAGCCAGTCGCAAGAGAGCTTTCGAGAAGTCAAGAAATCCGGCCTGTTCAGCGGCGGCGGCCTGGGCGTGACCATTGGCAAGCAACAGCAAAGCCACGACATGGCCAGCACCGCCACCGAAGCCGCGGCGAGCACGGTTGGCAGCGTCGAGGGCGACGTCCGCATGGTCGCTGGCCGCGACTACCGCCAGAGTGGCAGCGACATACTGACGCCGCAAGGCGACATCAGCATCACCGCGCAGGACATAGCAATCACAGAGGCACGTGAACAAAGCCAGTACGCGCAAGAAAGCAAATTCAAGCAAAGCGGCCTGAGCGTAAGCCTCTCCTCCCCGGTGGTCAGCGCCATCGAATCGACCGCAGAGCTCGCGCGGGCGGCGGGCAAAGTCACCGACACGCGCATGCAGGCACTGGGCATTGGCATGACCGCGCTCAAAGCCAAAGGCAGCTACGAGGCAGGCAAAGGCGTGGTGGATGCCGTTCAGTCCGGCGACCTCAGCCAGGCAGGCGGCGTGGGAGTCAGCATCTCGCTGGGCAGCGCAAAGAGCGAAAGCCGCACCACGCAAACCAGCGATAGCGCCAAAGGCTCCACCCTGCAGGCCGCAGGCGACATCCGCCTGGTGGCCGCAGGCGGGCAAGAGCGCAGCAACATCCTGGTGCGCGGCAGCGACGTGAGCGCCGGCGAAAACGCCATACTCATGGCGCAAAACCGCATTGACCTGCAAGCTGCGCAAAGCACATTCGAGCAGCGCAGCACCAACAGCAGCAGCTCCGCCAGCCTGGGCGTGGCGTTCACGGTGGGCGGCCAGCGAAGCGGAGTGAGCATCAATGCTGCAGCCTCCAAAGGCAGAGGTAACGCAGACGGGCGCGATGTGGTCAACACCAACAGCCACATCCAGGCGGGCGAAACCGCCACACTCATCACAGGAGCGGACCTGAACATACGCGGCGCCCAAGTCAGCGCCGACACCGTGCAGGCTCAAACGGGCGGCAACCTGAACATCGAAAGCCTGCAGGACACCAGCAGCTACGCCAGCAAGCAAACCAGCAGCGGCGCAGGCATCAGCGTATGCGTGCCGCCCCTGTGCACAGGCACCCCCGTCAGCGGCAACATCAGCCACGGCAAAGACAAAGTCACCGGCGACTACGCAGGCGTGCAAGAACAATCGGGCATCCTGGCAGGCGATGGCGGCTTTCAGATCAGCGCAGGCGGCACAGTCGATCTGAGCGGAGCGGCCATCGTCTCGACCGCAGAGCCTTCTAAAAACCTGCTGGTAGCCCAAGACTTCACCTACCGAGACATTGAAAACCACGCCAGCAGCAAAGCCAGCTCCACAGGCGTGGCCCTGGGATTCTCCTACGGGCGAGACCAAACCTCCGAACAAGACCGGGCGCTCAACGAAAAATACCGCAGCGAAGGCCTTGCGCAAGGGCAAACCTACGACAAAGCCAACCCCCACCAGGCCAATGCCGGCAAATTCGGTGTGGGGCTGAGCGAAGGCGATGTACACAGCGCAGACAAATACGCGGCAGCCAAAGTCGCAGGCGCCAATTTGCTGGCCAACGCATCAGCGAGCGAAAGCCGCGCCAACACAACCCGCTCCATCATCAGCCATGGCACCTACCAGGTAGGCAGTGAAAGCGCGGCGGCCAACCTGCAACAAATCCTCAAAGGCACGGGCAGCAGCCACCAGAGGCTGGAGCCAATCGATCACGAAGCGCTGCAGGAGCAGGCCCAGGGCAGCCACACCATCCGCCAGGCGGCGCTGGGGCATGTGGCGGCCATCACCGACGAGGCCTACCACAGCCAGTTCATCGCCGAGCACCGCATGATGACCTTCGTCATCGGGGAAGATGGCAAGCCGGTGAAGGATCCTGAGCGAATTAGACAAATTGAAGATGAGGGCAGGAGGCAGGCAATTGAGTCTGGGCTATCTGGTCAAGATGTAGACGACTATGCAGCTGCCTACTACCAGAAAAAGGTGGTGGACCAAGGCGTCAACATCTACCAGTTGCGGGAAGTCACGGACGCCGAGCGGGCCAACCTCAAGCCGGTGACATACATTGACCCGCGCACGGGGCAAGAGAAGACGCAGGTAGCCGTGATGTTCAACGGCATCTTCAACGACATCCAGGCCTCGGCGAAATATGCGGTGCAAAACTACATAGGGCAGCAATCGGAGCCTGGAGGGCAAGTGGACACCCGGCTGTATGAAAACATCCACCTGATCAACAACCCGCCGGCGGCCAGCACGCTGGGCGAGAACATGGTGGCGGTCTACCAGAAGATGCTCGAAGGGCTGGTGGGAGAGCCGGGCAACTCGACAGAACAGGCCGTGGAGCTGGGAGAACAATACGGCCAGCAAGGGCTGTTCATGGGCGCGCACAGCCGAGGCAGCCTGACGGTGGCCAACGCGCTGGGCGAGCTGCAGCGCCGCCCCGGGGCCCAAGGAGTGCTCAAGGAGACGGACATCAAGATGGTAGGGCCGGCAGCCAACGTGGCCAACAGCGACAGGAAGTTCGGCCATTTGCAGGGGCAGGGCGAGACCGCACGGCACATCGTGCTGGAAAACAGCGCATTGGATTTTGTGGGATCGCTGATAGGGCTCAACCCGGCGACGGGAGACACCAACCTGAAGGGCAAGAGCTGGTGGAGCTACACGCTGGACATCTTCGGAGGAGACTCCTCAGCGCACAATTGCTATGGGTTTGGAAACATGCAGTGCCAATATGATGGTTATAGAAGCGAAGATGGTCAGTTAATCATGCACCCCGGCCAAACCATCCCGGAGCTGTTGCAGAGGAAGAAGATGGATTAATGGCCGCAGAGCAGATGGTGGCCGGGAGAAATTGATGAAAGGGCAAGGAGAGAAGATGCGCAAGGTGATGACGGTGGCGGCGCTGATAGTGGCGACGGCCACATTGGTGGGATGTGGTTTCAAGGGCTTCAAGCCGGT
>NZ_LBNQ01000007.1 GCF_001005215.1 Lampropedia cohaerens | reverse complement strand
CCCCCCGATTTCAGTACCACGCCGAACTTAGTAGAGTCCGTTTTCCGAGCAGGAGACGGTAGTGAAAAAGCGTTTTACAGAAGAACAGATTCTCGACTTTCTTAAGCAGGCAGAGGCCGGCGTGCCGGTGAAGGAGCTGTGCCGGCGGCATGGCTTCAGTGATGCATCCTTCTACACTTGGCGTGCCAAGTTCGGTGGCATGACCGTGCCGGACGCCAAGCGGCTCAAGGATCTCGAGCTGGAGAACAGCCGGCTAAAGAAGCTGCTAGCCGAAGCCCATCTGGATATCGAGGCACTTAAGGTGGTCGCCCGGGGAAAAGGGTAAGCCCGACAGCACGGCGGGAGGCGGTGCAGGAGATGCAGGCCAGAACCGGTATCTCCGAGCGCCGTGCCTGTCAGCTGATCGGGCTGTCTCGCTCGGTGCTGCGCTATCAACCCCGTTCCAGCGAGCAAAACACCAGGCTGCAATCCCAACTTATGGAGCTGGCACAGGAGCGTCGGCGCTTTGGCTATCGGCGCCTG
Organism: Lampropedia cohaerens; assembly: GCF_001005215.1. Taxonomy (GTDB): domain Bacteria; phylum Pseudomonadota; class Gammaproteobacteria; order Burkholderiales; family Burkholderiaceae_C; genus Lampropedia; species Lampropedia cohaerens. The sequence goes on along the minus strand of NZ_LBNQ01000007.1, from coordinate 24,723 downwards.
CATATCCTGCTGCGGCGGGCTGGCATGCAGGTCAACCCTAAACGGATCTATCGCCTGTACCGGGCTGCCGGGTTGATGGTGAAGCGCCGGAGGCGCCGCCACGGTGTCGCCGTAGAGCGCGAGCGGCTGAGTCTGCCGAGCGCGCCGAATCAGGTATGGTCGATGGACTTCGTCTTCGATGCACTCAGTACGGGACGTAGGATCAAATGTCTGACGGTGGTCGATGATTTCACCAAGGAGGTGGTGGGTATTCTTGTGGATCACGGCATCAGCGGCTTTCGTGTTACTCGCGCATTAGATGAAATGGCCCGATTCCGCGGTTACCCCAAGGCAATCCGCACCGACCAGGGCCCCGAATTCACCGGCAAGGCTCTTGATCAATGGGCCTATCAGCGCGGCATCAAGCTGAAGCTGATTCAGCCTGGCAAGCCGACACAGAATGCGTTCATCGAATCATTCAATGGCAAGTTTCGGGATGAATGCCTGAATGAGCACTGGTTCTGCTCACTGGCCGAGGCCAGAATCCGCATCGCGGCCTGGCGAAGGGACTACAACGAACACCGACCGCACAGCGCTATCGGGAATCACACCCCGGCAGAATTCGCTGCGCATTGGAGGGCAAGCCAACAGCAACCCCGACATGAAAAACTAACATCAACCCCAGGGCCTACTAACTAGGAAACGGTACTAAAACTGGGGGCAGGTCACATTCGTCAAGATATGTTGTCACGTAAGTTGATTAACCGTTCGTCGCTCACTGCGGCAGAATTTAAGCACCTAAATCCTCGATAGATCTGGCCTAGCCGTCGATGTGAGTTATTTAAATAACAGTCCGCTACGGGTCGGAAGCTGTCACTCATTCACGTCGCGAGAGTGCTATCCGGCCTGATTGTGCGAGGCACGGGACCTCGCCACGCTGAGTCACTTGCATAAGTTGTTATCGGTGCCGAGCAGACCCAACTTGGCAAGCGGTTGACGTCGCCGACGCGTCGTAGCCGTTTGCACAAAGCATCCATGCAAGGCGTCACCCGGTTGTGGCGCGTTGTACGATCTCTCACGTTGCCCCATGTTCCTTAGTTGCATGCGATCAGGGATTTTCCTCGATGCGTGAATGGTGCCAGTCCTCGGGGACGTCCAATCGGGTAGATTGCGCGCTGTACTGGCCGTGCCCAAGAAAGTCGTGCGCTGACAGCAAACTATCAGGCCGACGCTGCCTCCGCCCCAAACAGCGCAGGCATTGGCCTGTTTCCCCCATCAGTGTTCGGTGAGCCTGCGCGCCCGGGCTGTGGCCTATGAAAAGATGATGAATAAATTCCAAGTCCTGTCCCTGCGCAAGCAGGTTGTGCCGCCGCGCACGTCGGCCGCCGAGCAGCGCCGTGCCAATCTGCGCGGTGGTGTGTGGATGGTGCTGGCGATGGCGGCATTTGCGCTGGAGGACACATTCGTCAAACGTGCAGCCGCGAGCATGCCCGTGTCGCAGGTACTGGCATTGTTGGGGCTGGGCGGCATGGCCGTGTTCTGGTGCCTGGCACGCACGGGCGGTGGCGTTCTGGTGCCGCAGGTGCTCTCGCCGGTAATGGGGCTGCGGGCGCTGTTCGAGATCACGGGCCGCCTGTTTTTCGTGCTGGCACTGGCCTTGACGCCGCTTTCCACCACCACGGTGATTCTGCAGGCTACGCCGCTGGTGGTGGTGGCTGCGGCGGCGCTTCTGTTCGGGGAGCGTGTTGGCTGGCGCAGGTGGCTGGCGGTGCTGGTGGGGCTTGGCGGTGTGCTGGTGATCGTGCAGCCGTGGAGTGATGGCTTCTCGCCACTGGCGATCCTGGCCCTGATCGGCATGCTCGGCTTTGCCGGCCGGGATTTGACCAGTCGCATGGCCCCAGCTGGCCTGGGTGCGCCCGTACTGGGTTTTTATGGGTATCTCGCCGTCGTTGTGGCCGCTTTGCCGGTGGCTGGCTATACCCGCGCCGCCTGGAGCTGGGCGGATCAGGGCGCCATCCTGGCCATGCTGGCAGCGGTGGCAGCCGGTACTTCGGCCTACACCTGCCTGATGAAAGCCATGCGCACGGGTGACGTCTCGGCCGTGACACCGTTGCGCTATTCGCGCCTGCTGTTTGGCATTGCGCTGGGGGTGCTGTTCTTTGGCGAGGCCTTGCAGCCGTCCACCTTGGTGGGCGCGGGCCTGATCGTGATTTCCGGCCTATTCACCCTCTGGCGCGCACCGGCGCGGCGCTGAATGGTTGATCGCCATCATGGGCCGCAGCCCGGCGGGGTTTGCCGTGATGCGGCGCGGCGAGCCAATAGTCGCGTGGCTACAAACCTCTGCTAGAATGCGCGGCTTCGCTGCATGCAACCGAAAACAGGAGAGGTGGCAGAGTGGTCGAATGTACCTGACTCGAAATCAGGCGTACGTGCAAGCGTACCGAGGGTTCGAATCCCTCCCTCTCCGCCATAATTGCAAGGAAATGAATAAGTCAGGGCTGCTGCTTTGACTTATTCCGAAATAAAACCCACAAGAAAAACCCACAAGAGCTATCCGCTTTTGTGGGTTTTTTCTTGTCCTGGCCCTGAGGGGGGCTGGTCGCTTGACGCGGCTAGTTGAGCACTGGTGCCAGCAGGCGGCGCAGCTGTTCCTGGTCCATGCCCCGGCGCGTGGCCATGTCGTTGAGCTGGTCCTCGCCGATCTTGCCCAGGGTGAAGTAGTTGCTCTGCGGGTGGGCGATGTAGAAGCCGCTGACGCTGGAGGCGGGCCACATGGCCAGGCTTTCGGTCAGGTACATGCCGATCTCCTTGGCGCGCAGCACTTCGAACATGTCGTTCTTGGGGCTGTGGTCGGGGCAGGCGGGGTAGCCGGGGGCGGGGCGGATGCCCTGGTACTTCTCGGCAATCAGTTCCTCGGGGCTGAGCGATTCGCCACTGGCGTAACCCCACAGGTCGGTGCGCACGCGCCAGTGCAGGTATTCGGCAAAGGCCTCGGCCAGGCGGTCGGCCAGGGCCTTGAAGAGGATGCCGGAATAGTCGTCGAGCGCGCGGCGGAATTCCTCCTCCTTCTTCTCGGCGCCAAGCCCGGCGGTGACGGCGAACAGGCCGATGTAGTCCTTCACGCCCGATTCCTTGGGTGCGATGAAGTCGGCCAGGCAGCGGCTGGGGCGCATCACGCCATCGACGGCCTGCTTGGGCGTTTGCTGGCGCAGGCCCCACCAGGTCATCAGCACTTTCTCGCGCGATTCGTCGGCGTAGATTTCGACGTCATCGTCGCCGACGGTGTTGGCGGGGTACAGGCCGATGACGCCGCTGGCCTTGAGCCAGCGCCCCTCGATGATTTTGCGCAGCATGGCCTTGCCGTCGGCCAGAACGCGCTGCGCCTCTTCTCCGACGATCTCGTCGTGCAGGATGGCGGGGTAGGGGCCGGCCAGGTCCCAGGTCTGGAAGAAGGGGCCCCAGTCGATGAAGGGTTCCAGCTCGCGCAGGTCGAGGTTCTCGAAAGTGCGCCGCCCCAGCGCACGCGGCGGCGTGGGGCGGTAGCTGTGCCAGTCAATCGGCGTCTTGTTGGCGCGAGCCTTGGTCAGGGGCCAGAGTTCGACGGGTTTCTTGCGCGCGTGTTGTTGGCGCACCTTCTCGTAGTCGGCCTTGACCTCTGCGATGAAGGCATCGGCCCCGTCACCGAGCAGGTTTTGCGCTACGCCCACGCTGCGCGAGGCATCGGGCACGTAGACCACCGGGCCCTCGTAGTGCGGCGCGATCTTGACCGCCGTATGCACGCGGCTGGTAGTGGCGCCGCCGATGAGCAACGGTATGCGGCGCTCGCGAAAATACGGGTCCTTCTGCATTTCGGCAGCAACATACTGCATCTCTTCCAGGCTGGGCGTAATCAGGCCCGAGAGGCCGATGATGTCGGCGTTTTCCTCCTTGGCCTTGGCGAGGATTTCGTGGCAGGGCACCATCACGCCCATGTTGATGACCTCGAAGTTGTTGCATTCGAGCACGACGGCGACGATGTTCTTGCCGATGTCGTGCACGTCCCCCTTGACGGTGGCGATGACGATCTTGCCGTTGCTTCTGACAGCCTGGCCCGCCGCCTGCATCTGGCGTTTTTCCTCCTCGATGTAGGGGATCAGGTGGGCAACGGCCTGCTTCATCACACGCGCGGACTTGACCACCTGGGGCAGGAACATCTTGCCTGCGCCGAACAGGTCGCCGACGATGTTCATGCCGTCCATCAGCGGCCCCTCGATGACGTGCAGCGGCCGCCCGCCCTTGGCGAGAACCTGCCGGTAGGCTTCCTCGGTATCCTCGACGATGAATTCGGTGATGCCCTGCACCAGCGCATGGGCCAGGCGCTTTTCCACTGGCACGGGCTGCTCGGGTTTGCCGCGCCACTCGTACTTCTTGCTCTCGTCCTTGGCCTGGCCCTTGGCGTTTTCGGCAATTTCCACCAGGCGCTCGCCGGCATCGGCGCGGCGGTTGAGAATGACATCTTCCACACGCTCGCGCAGCTCGGGATCGAGTTCGTCGTAGACGCCGATCATGCCGGCGTTGACGATGCCCATGTCCATGCCGGCGGCGATGGCGTGGTAGAGAAAGACGGTGTGGATGGCCTCGCGCACGGGGTCGTTGCCGCGAAAGCTGAAGGAGACGTTGGAGACGCCGCCCGAGACCTTGGCGCCCGGCAGGTTCTGCTTGATCCAGCGGGTGGCTTCGATGAACTCGACCGCGTAGTTGTTGTGCTCCTCGATGCCAGTGGCCACGGCGAAGATGTTGGGGTCGAAGATGATGTCCTCGGGCGGAAAGCCTACCTCGTCCACCAGGATGCGGTAGGCGCGCTCGCAGATCTCGATCTTGCGCGCAAAGGTGTCGGCCTGGCCGGCTTCGTCAAAGGCCATCACCACGGCGGCGGCGCCATAGCGTTTGACCAGCGTGGCCTGGCGCCTGAATTCGGCCTCGCCTTCCTTCATCGAGATGGAGTTGACGATGCCTTTGCCCTGAATGCAGCGCAGGCCGGCCTCGATCACCTCCCACTTGGAGGAGTCGACCATGATGGGCACGCGGGCGATGTCCGGCTCCGAGGCGATCAGGTTCAGAAAGCGCACCATCGCCGCCTTGGAGTCGAGCATCGCCTCGTCCATGTTGATGTCGATGATTTGCGCGCCGTTTTCGACCTGCTGGCGGGCCACCGCCAGCGCCTCCTCGTACTGGCCGTTGACGATCATGCGCGCAAAAGCCTTGGAGCCGGTGACGTTGGTGCGCTCGCCGATGTTGACGAACAGGCTGTGGTCATCGATCACCAGCGGCTCAAGGCCGGACAGTCGCATGGGGGGAATGGTTGTATTTGTCATGGGTGGCATGCCATGGAATCAATGGAACGGCAAAAGCGCAGGCTGCAGGCAATTGGCTCAGCCGGCCGGCACACGTGGCGTGCCCGTTTGGCAGGCATGCGCCATTTTGGCGCTTTCGGGAAGGCCAAAGATGCGATCGAAGCCCCACGTGAAGCAGAACGTATAGATCAGAAAGAATACGATCAGTCCCAGATCCATCACGAAGGCCTCCCATAGGCTGACTTGCAGTTTCCAGGCAAACAGCGGCACCAGCAAGGCAATGAGGCCGCCCTCAAAGCCGATGGCATGCGCGATGCGGCGCCAGAAGTTGCGGCCCTTGACGCGCTGGCGCGCCTCCCAGCGCTCGAACAGGGTGTTGAAGATGTAATTCCAGATCACTGCGATCACCGACGCGCCGACGGCGGCGACCAGTGCATCGGTCATCGGCCGGCCGCTGAGCATTTTCAGCCCGAGGCTGGAAACGGCGATGGCAATAGCCTCGTACAGGCCGACGTAGACGATTCGGCGGCGGATGCCTTGGAGTTTCATCGGGTTTCTTCGAGCGCGCGCAAAACCTCCAACTGTAGCGCCTTTGCATGGCGCGGGGCGATTCGCAGGCAGATTCCGCATTGCGCCTGCGGCGCAGCTGTTGTGCGTGGACAATTCTCCGGCAGCCTCCTATGCTCATGCCTTTGCAGTTGACTGCGAGCAAACGAGGAGACGCATGATGCCCGAAAGTAAGAACGACATTTCCGCCGCGCCTGCGCAGGGGGCAGGTGGATCTGCAACGCCTGGCAAGCGCAGCTACCAGCATCCGCACCCGCTGCCGTCCTATCTCAACCCGGACAACCTTGGCCCCTGGGGCATCTACCTCAAGCAGGTGGATCGGGTCACGCCCTATCTGGGGCATCTGGCCAGGTGGGTGGAAACGCTCAAGCATCCCAAGCGCGCGCTGATCGTCGACATTCCCGTCGAGCTGGACGATGGTACGGTGGCGCACTTCGAGGGCTACCGCGTGCAGCACAACCTCTCGCGAGGCCCGGGCAAGGGCGGCGTGCGTTTCCATCAGGACGTCACGCTCTCGGAAGTCATGGCGCTGGCGGCGTGGATGTCGGTGAAGAACGCGGCGGTAAACGTGCCTTTCGGCGGTGCCAAGGGGGGTATCCGCATCGATCCGCGCAAGTATTCCGAGAAAGAGCTGGAAAAGGTCGCGCGCCGCTACACCAGCGAAATTGGGCTGATCATCGGGCCGACCAAGGACATCCCCGCGCCAGATGTGAACACCAACGAGAAGGTGATGGCATGGATGATGGACACTTACTCCATGAATATCGGGGCCACGGCCACTGGCGTGGTGACCGGCAAGCCGATTGATCTGGGCGGTTCACTGGGGCGGCGCGAGGCCACAGGCCGGGGCGTGTTCACCGTCGGTGCCGAGGCGGCCAAGCTGATCGGCCTGCCGATTGAAGGAGCGCGTGTTGCCGTGCAGGGCTTTGGCAACGTCGGTGGCATTGCTGCCAAGCTGTTTGCCGAGGCCGGCGCCAAGGTGGTGGCCGTGCAGGATCACACCGGCACTATTTACCGTGACAGTGGCCTGGAAGTGGCACGCCTGCAGGAACATGTGCGCGAGCATGGTGGCGTGGCTGGCTTTGCCGATGCCGATGTGATGGCCGCCGAGGAGTTCTGGGGCATTGATTGCGACATCCTCATCCCCGCGGCGCTGGAGGCGCAGATTAATAAGGACAATGCCGGGCGCGTCAAGGCCCGCATTCTGATCGAGGGCGCCAACGGCCCGACCACGCCGACGGCTGACGACATCCTGCATGACAACGGCGTGCTGGTGGTGCCGGACGTGATCGCCAATGCAGGCGGGGTGACCGTCAGCTATTTCGAATGGGTGCAGGACTTTTCCAGCTTCTTCTGGACCGAGGAGGAGATCAACCAGCGCCTGGTCAAGATCATGCGCGATGCCTTCAACGCGGTATGGCATGTGGCGCAACAGCACAAGGTCTCGCTGCGTACGGCAACCTTCATCGTAGCCTGCTCACGCATCCTGCAGGCACGTGAACTGCGCGGCCTCTATCCCTGATGCTGCGGATGCGCGTCAGGCGCGCACGGTGAAGTGGCAAGCAGCCTGCGTGGCTGCTTTTTTGTGGGCATTACAGGTTGGCAGGTATGTAAATTTGCAGTAAAGCGCGTATCGTGTGCCGACGGCATATTAAGGTTACGTCCTGCATCGTTGCGCAGTGTTGCCTTGAAACAGGTCTGGAATGTTCTACAGGCATAGTCGCAACTTGTGCCCTGCCGCTGTTGCTCCGCTTCGTGTCCTTACCATGCGCCTGACGTTGACCAAGATACTTTTGATCTGTGCCATTGTCATGGCCGTGTGCGCGGCATGGTGGCTGCAGCAGCCGCAGGGCCGTGCGGCACTGGCAGGAATGGGGAGGGGCGCAGATGTGCAGGCGCAAGGCAGCACCCCGGCAGCCGCACCCCAGCCAGCGCTCATCGAGGTGACGCAGGCAGTGGCACGGACGCTGCGCGACGAGGTGCAGGCCGTCGGCACGCTGGTGTCGCGTCAGAGCACGGCGATCAGCCCGGAAGTCAGCGGACGGGTGACAGCCATCCGTTTCAGCGACGGACAGCGGGTGCGCAAGGGGCAGCAGCTGCTGCAGCTCGACGATCGCCTTGAGCGCGCGCAGCTGCAGCAGGCCGAAGCCGAGCTGGCACTGGCAAGGGCCAACCATCAGCGCAATTCGGAGCTGGTTGCGCGTGGCTTCATCAGCCAGGCTGCGCTCGACGAGAGCGCGGCCAACCTGCAGGTCGCCCAGGCGCGGCGGGCGCTGGCGCAGACCAGTGTCGAACGCTTGCGCGTGCGTGCACCATTTGACGCGGTGGCCGGCATCGGCAACGTGCACGTGGGGGACTATCTGAGCCAGGGCGACGCGGTGGTGCAACTGCAGGATATGGATGTGCTGTATGTGGACTTTCGCCTGCCGGAACGCTTGAGCAGTGCGCTGCAGCTGGGCCAGCAGGTGCAGCTGCGCGTCGATGCGTTGGCCCAGGAGGTCTTTTCAGCCACAGTTGTTGCGATTGATCCGCTGATTGATGCGCAAGGACGGTCGGTGGCGTTGCGCGCCAGCCTGCCCAATGACGGGCATCGGCTGCGACCTGGCATGTTTGCGCGCGTCAGCCTGCTGCTGGATGCGCGTGAAGGGGCGGTGCTGGTGCCGGAGCAGGCCATCCTGGCAGGTGCCGACGGTGACGCGTTGATTCGCGTTGTGCCGTGGGATGCCGCCGATCGCGCTGCAGATCTGCGCAGCTTGCCGCCGGATGCGCCATTTCGCAGCGAACGCGTGGCGGTGGAGCTCGGCCAGCGCCTGCCCGGCTGGGTGGAAGTGCGCCATGGCGTGGCTGCCGGTGACGTGGTGATGACCGCCGGGCAGCATCGCGTCAGCCAAAGCGATCAGCAGGTGCGGGTACGGTGGGCGCCTTCGCCGCCGGAGCCGGCTGTTGTGACGGCAGTGGCCGCTGGTGCAGGCGATTAGGCCATGCAGATCACCGAAATAGCCATCCGGCGGCCGGTGTTTGCCACCGTGCTGTCGCTGCTGCTGGTACTGATCGGACTGGTGAGCTTTTTCAGCCTGACGGTGCGCGAGTACCCGCAGATTGACGAGCCGGTGGTCACGGTGCGTGTGGACTATCCGGGTGCATCGGCCGAGGTCATCGAGACCCAGGTGGCCAAGCCGCTGGAGGATTCGATTGCCGGCATTGATGGCATCGATGTGCTGACCTCGATCAGTCGCGCAGAGCGGGCGCAGATTTCGGTGCGTTTCGATCTGGCCAAGGATCCTGACGGTGCCGCCGCCGATGTGCGCGATCGCGTCTCACGGGTGCGTGGACGGCTTCCCGACGAGATCAGCGAGCCGGTGATTTCGAAAGTGGAGGCCGACGCCTTTCCCGTGCTGTTTCTGACTTTCAGTTCCGACACGCACAGCCCGCTGGCACTCAACAGCATGATGGAGCAGGTCGCCCGTCCGCGTCTGCAGACCGTCGTCGGCGTAGCCGACACGCCCATCTATGGCGCGCGCCGCTACGCCATGCGCATCTGGCTGCAGCCGCAGCGCCTTGCGGCCTACCAGCTCACGGTGGCGGATGTCGAGGCGGCGATTCGCGCCAACAACGTCGAGTTGCCAGCCGGGCGCATCGAGTCCGTGCAGCGCGAGTTCAATGTGATCTCGCAGACCGCGCTGTCCACGCCGGAGGAGTTTGCGCAGATTGCACTGCGCACCGTCGATGGTTACACCGTGCGCTTGCGTGATGTCGCACGGGTGGAAGAGGCGCCGGCCAACCTGCGCAGCCGCGTGCGATTCAATGGTGTGGATGCCGTCTCCATGGGCATCGTGCGCCAGGCGACAGCCAACCCGCTGGATGTGGCCAACGGCATCCGAGCTCAGCTTGCGGTGCTGCGCAGCGAGCTGCCCGATGATGTGCGTGTGGATATTGCCAATGACAACACGGTGTTCATCGACCGCTCCATTGCCAGCGTGTACACGACCATCGCCGAGGCCGTGGTGTTGGTAGTGCTGGTGATTTTCGTATTCCTGCGCAGTGTGCGTGCTTCCATCATTCCGATCCTGACGATTCCCATCAGCCTGATCGGTGCGTTCGCGCTGATGGCGGTGGCTGGATTTTCCATCAACACGCTGACGCTGCTGGCGATGGTGCTGGCCATTGGCCTGGTGGTCGACGATGCGATCGTGATGCTGGAGAACGTCTACCGGTATATCGAGCAGGGCGTCAAGCCATTCACCGCGGCCATCATCGGCGCGCGCGAGATCGCTTTTGCCATCGTGGCCATGACGCTGACGCTGGTGGCCGTCTATGCCCCGCTTGCCTTCACGCCAGGACGCACGGGGCGGCTGTTTGCCGAGTTCGCGCTGGCGCTGGCGGGTGCGGTGCTGGTCTCGGGTTTTGTGGCGCTGACGCTCTCGCCCATGCTGTGCTCGGTGCTGCTCAAGCACAACCCGGCGCCAAACCGCTTTGACCGGGTGATGGAAAAAGGCCTGAACGCGCTCTCGCATGGCTACGGGCGGCTGCTGCGCTGGGTACTGACGGCGCGCGCGGACGGCCCGGCGGGCGTGCTGCTGCAGGCGCGCTGGCTGGTGGTGGTCGTCATGCTGGCGTGCGCGGCGGTGCTGGCCTGGATGTACCCGCGGCTGCCTGCAGAACTCGCGCCTGCGGAAGACCGCGGCACGCTGCAAATCCGCATGACCTCGCCGGACGGCGCGTCGCTGGATTACACGGATTTCTACGCACGCCAGGCTGAGCAGATCGCAACACGCTACCCCGAGTTCGACAGGGTGTTTGCCAACATCGGCAACCCGACTGTCATCAACGGCAATGTCACGCTGCGCACCGTGGATTGGAGTGCCCGCACCCGCAGCATTGACGAACTGGCGCAGGAGGTTGCCCGCGACGTGCGGGAGCTGCCGGGCGTGTTCACTATCCTCAACACGCCGCCGCCGCTCGGCATGGGGTTTTCCTCCAGGCCTTTGCAGTACGTCATCATGACCTCCGACAGCTATGAAAACCTGAGTGCGGTGGTGCAGCAGATCATGGCTGAGATGGAGACGCATCCGGCCATCGACGCGCCAGACGTGGATCTGCGCATGCGCACACCCGAATTGCGCATTGCCGTGGACCGCGAACGGGCCGCAGCACTGGGCGTTGATGCGGGCACGGTCGCGCGCACGCTCGAGACGCTGCTGGGCAGCAGGGTCGTCACGCGCTACCAGAAGGGCTCGGAGCAGTACGACGTGATGGTGCAGTCCGAAGCCGATGCCCGCACCACACCGGATGCCATCGAGCAGATCTACCTGCGCTCCGTCGTCGGTGCGATGGTGCCGCTCTCGGCGCTCGTGCAGGTCAGCGAGACTGTGGCTGCGCGCGAACTCAACCATTTCGGCCAGCGTCGCTCGGCGACATTGACAGCGCGCATCACGCCCGGTCACACACTGGGTGAGGCACTGGCATTCATGGACGAGGTCAGCGCCCGCGTGCTGCCACCCGGCTATGCCACCGACGTCAATGGCGCTTCGCGCGAGTTCCGCAGCTCGCAGGGGGCACTGACGATGGTGTTCGTGCTGGCGCTGCTGTTCATCTATCTGGTGCTGGCGGCACAGTTCGAGAGTTTCGTCGATCCATTCGTCATCATGCTGTCGGTGCCGCTTTCGATTGTGGGTGCGCTGCTGGCACTACACTGGACGGGCGGCACACTCAACGTCTACTCGCAGATCGGTTTGGTGACGCTGATCGGCCTGATTACCAAGCACGGCATTCTGATCGTCGAGTTTGCCAACCAGAAGCGCCAGCAGGGCGCAGACCGCGTCAGCGCCGTCATCGAGGCCGCCACGCAGCGGCTGCGTCCGATCCTGATGACCACCGGCGCCATGGTGCTGGGTACGCTGCCGCTGGCGCTGGCCACCGGTGCGGGCGCCGAAAGCCGTACCCAGATCGGCTGGGTCATCGTTGGCGGCCTGCTGATCGGCACGGCGCTGACCGTGTTCGTGGTGCCAACCATGTACCTGCTGCTGGCGCGCCGGCGCGTGCCTGGTGCGCGCAATGAGCCGCTGCAATTGCCGGGTCAGGGCGTAGCACCAGTCCACGGCTGAATGCGCGCACAATAGTCCAATAGCTGCAGGAACGCGGCAACCAATTCCAAGGAGTCGGAGATGGACAAGGAATTCATCACCCTGGGGGCCGGGTGCTTCTGGTGCACCGAGGCGGTGTACCAGCAGGTGCGCGGCGTGGGCAGCGTAGTGCCCGGCTATTGCAACGGCTTGCAGCCGCAGCGGCCGAGCTACGAGCAGGTTTGCACCGGGCGGACGGGCTACGTGGAAGTGGCCAGGATTGGCTTCGATCCTGCGGTCATCGGGCTGCGCGAGATTCTGGAGATCTTCTTTACCATCCATGATCCGACCAGCCTGAACCGGCAGGGCGCGGATGTCGGAACCCAGTACCGCAGCGGCATCTATGTGGAGAACGACGCGCAGCGCGATCTGGCACTGGAGATGATTGCGCAGATCGATGCCAGTGGCGCGCTGCCTGGGCCGGTGGTCACGGAAGTGGAGTCGCTGCGCAATTTCTGGCCTGCCGAGGACTACCACCACGACTATTTCGCGCGGCATCCACAGCAGGGCTATTGCGCAGTAGTCATTGGTCCCAAGGTCGAGAAGTTCAGAAGGACTTTCGCGCAGTTCGTCAAGCGCACCTCCTGACGGGCGCAGCGCCGCAGCACCTGTGGGTGCGCTAGGCCCCGCCACCTACAATGTCGGCTGGTTGCAATACTGACAGCGAAACATTGCCGATGGCCTACCAATACATCCAGATTCCGCCGCAGGGCGCGCCGATCCGCGTCGTTGCCGACGGTACCCTTGCGGTGCCCGATCAGCCCATTATCCCGTTCATCGAAGGCGATGGCGTCGGGCGCGATGTCACGCCGGTGATGCGGCGCGTCGTGGATGCGGCGGTGCAGCTAGCCTATGGCGGCGCGCGCCGACTGCACTGGATGGAGCTGTATGCCGGCGAGAAGGCCACGCGCCTGTATGGCCAGACGCAGCCGCTGCCGCAGGAAACCATCGACGCGCTGCGCGACTACGTCATCGCCATCAAGGGGCCGCTGGCGACACCCGTGGGTGGTGGCATCCGCTCGCTCAATGTGACGCTGCGCCAGACGCTGGACCTGTATGTCTGTCTGCGTCCGGTGCGCTACTTTCAGGGCGTGCCCTCACCACTGCGCGAGCCGCACAGGACGGACATGGTGATCTTCCGCGAGAACTCGGAGGACATCTACGCCGGCATCGAATTCGCAGCCGGCAGCGCCCAGGCGCGCAGGCTCATCGCGTTGCTGCGTGACGAATTCGGTGTGGAGCAGGTGCGCTTTCCTGACAGTGCCGGTCTGGGCATCAAGCCGGTCTCGCGTGAGGGGACGGAGCGGCTGGTGCGCAAGGCCATCCAGTACGCCATCGACAACGACCGCCCGAGTGTGACCCTCGTGCACAAGGGCAACATCATGAAGTACACCGAAGGTGCTTTCCGTGACTGGGGCTATGCGCTGGCGCGGCGCGAATTCGGTGGTACGCTGATCGACGACGGCCCGTGGGTGCGCATCGACAACCCAGTCACCGGAAAATCGATCACCATCAAAGATACGCTGACCGACGCTTTTTTCCAGCAGGCGTTGATGCGGCCAACGGAGTTTAGCGTGATTGCCACGCTCAATCTCAATGGAGACTATCTCTCGGATGCGCTGGCCGCACAAGTAGGCGGGCTCGGCATTGCGCCTGGCGCTAACCTTGGAGACGCCGTGGCGATCTTCGAAGCCACGCATGGAACTGCGCCAAAATATGCTGGAAAGGACTACGTCAATCCCGGCTCGATGCTGCTGTCGGCTGAGATGCTGCTGCGCCATATTGGCTGGAAGGAAGCTGCCGAGCTGATCTTGCGCGGCATGGAGCAGGCGATTCTTACCAAACAGGTGACCTACGACTTTGCCCGACTGATGGACGGTGCCTCCCAGGTCAGTTGCTCGGGCTTTGGCGAAATCGTCATTGCGGAGATGGGGGCGATTGAGCGGTAGGCGTCTTATTTGCGACACGAGCTCGAAGGCGAGTGTCCTGGTTGCGAGCCTTTGCAACTTACCGCATCGTTTACCATAGCTAAGGTCGCCTCGTTCCACTGGGCGGCCATTTGCCCCTGCGGTTTGCAATCCATGCGCTGCCGCGATGGCTTTCATCATGAGAAAAAGGGTCATCTCACGTGAACTGGTGTGCACGCCAGCACCGCTGGTGCGTTGAGTAAGGCGTATATCCGTTACTGCGCGTTAGACGCCTTACCTCGATGAACAGAATCTGGCATTTCGATGCGTTACGCGGCCTGATGCTGGTGTTGATGACGCTCACGCATCTGCCGACCCGGCTCACTGCACCTTTTAGTCAGCCATTTGGCTACGTCTCTGCGGCGGAAGGCTTTGTTCTGCTGTCGGCCTACATGGCCGGCTGGGTCTATGGTGGCCGGGGGTTGCGACAGGGACCGGAAGCGATGCGCCGGGCGCTGGTCAGGCGCTCGCTCAAGGTCTATCTGTGTCACATGGCGCTGATCGTTTTCGCATTCACTGTGGTGGCGTTGATCGCGCAGGCCACTCGGCAGGAAGCCGCCACGGGGCTGCTGAGCTTCTATTTCGAGGCCCCACTGACTGCTTGGATAGGCGCCGTGCTCATGATTTACATGCCGCCGTTGCTGGATATCCTGCCACTTTACGTATTGTTCTTGTTGCTCAGTCCGCTAGTGCTTGCTGGCGCGGCTCGCGCAGGATGGACCGCAGTGCTGGCTGCCAGCGGATTGTGCTGGCTGGCGGCGCAGTGGGGCTTGGGTTCCTGGCTGTACCAGCAGTTGGTGGTGATGTTTGGTGGCACTATCGGCGTGCAGCATACAGGTTCATTTTCCATCTGGGCGTGGCAGCTGTTATGGGTAGTGGGGCTGTGGCTGGGCGTCGGCACGGCGATGCGGCAAGGTGAAGACCGAAAGCCGTTTTCGCCCGCTGTGGTGGCGCTGGCAGTCTTGGTAGCGAGCGTATTTCTCGTTTGGCGTTATGTGGCAGGGCCTTCACCACTGGCTCCAGGCAATATGTGGAACCTGCTTTTTGATAAATGGCGGCTAGGGCCATTGCGACTGCTTAACCTGACTGCAATAGTGGTGGTCGTGATGCATTTCGGCCCGGGTCTGGTTCAGGGCCTACGCCAGCCGGTGTATTTCACTAAGTTGGGGCAGGCCTCGCTCCAAGTGTTTTGTGCCCACCTGGTGGCGATTCTTGCGATTCTTGCGATCTGGGGTGGGGAAGATGTTGACCGCAGTCCGTTGACGGATGTCATTCTGGTGGTGTTCACCCTTGCGGCGCTATATGCCGTTGCAGCAATCACCGTTCGTGCCCGAGGCAGAAAAAAAGTTGGTACAGTGAAAGTGTCTGAGATGGCCGTGCAGCAGCAGCGTCCGGCGCATCCGTGTTGAATAAGGCAAGGGAGCAGGCTTCAATGCGCTGCCCCGGCTTTCACATCTGCGAAGGCAGCCAGGTCGCCAGTCCCGGGAAGAACCAGAGCAGCACCAGTGCCGCCACCATCAGCAGGAAGTAGGGCGCGCAGACGCGGGCGATGTAGGTGATCTGCTTGCCCGTCATGCTCTGCAGCACGAAGAGGTTGAAGCCTACGGGGGGAGTGATCTGCGCAGTCTCGACTGTGATCACCAGGAAGATGCCGAACCAGATCGGATCGATGCCGGCGGCCTGGATGATGGGCAGCACGACGCCCATGGTCAGCACGATGGTCGAGATGCCATCGAGAAAGCAGCCTATGACAATGTAGAACAGGCCCAGCGCCAGGATCAGCATCGCGGGCGAGAGATTTAGGCTGCCGACAAATTCGGCCAGCTGGCGCGGCAGGCCGATGTACCCCATCGACAGCGTCAGGAATGCTGCACCGGCCAGAATCAGCGCAATCATGCAATACAGGCGCGTGGCCCCCAGCAGGGAGTCTCGGAAGGTCTGCCAGTTCAGCGCGCCCTGCGATGCCGAGAGAATGAACGCGCCGACGACACCAATGGCGGCTGCCTCGGTGGCAGTGGCGACCCCGGTGTAGATGCTCGCCACAACGCTGGCGATCAGTACGACCACCGGGATGAGGTGGCGCGATTCCCAGAGCTTTTGCTTGAAGGTGAGCGAGTCATCAGCCTTGGGCACTTTGTCAGGATTGCGCAGCGCCCAGAGCATCAGCCAGCCCGAGAACAGACCCGCCAGCAACAGTCCCGGCAGCACGCCCGCCATGAACAGTTTGGCGATGGAAGCTTCGGCGGCCACGCCGTAGACGATCAAAATGATGGAGGGCGGGATCAGCAAGCCCAGCGTGGCCGGACCGCCCAGCGAGCCGATGATCTGTTCGTCCGGGTAGCCGCGCTTGCGCAGCTCCGGGATGTTCATCTTGCCAACGGTGGCGCAGGTGGCAGCGGAGGAGCCCGAGACCGAGGCGAAGATCGTGCAGCCGATCACGTTGGTGTGCAGCAGCCGCCCTGGCAGGGCGTTGACCCAGGGCGCCAGGCCACGGAACATGCTCTCCGAGAGATTGGTGCGATACAGGATTTCGCCCATCCACACGAACAGCGGCAGGGCAGTGAGGGTCCAGCTCGACGAGGAGCCCCAGATGGTCATGGCCATGGCGTCGCCTGCCGGGCGGCTGGAGAACATCTCCATGCCGAACAGGGCCACGCCACACAGCGTCAGCCCCACCCAAACGCTGCCGCCCAGCAGCGCAAATAGCACGATGACCAGCGTGACGCTGACAGCAATCTCACTCATAGTTGTACTCCTCCTGCGTGGGCTGCGTGCGCTTGCCGAGCAGTTCCAGCACGAACTCGTCGAGGAAGGCGATGAAGAAAATGGCCGTTCCAAGCGCCATCACGATTTGCGGGATCCACAGCGGTGTGGCATCGATGCCAACGGAAATGTCGTCGAACTGCCAGGACTGCCAGACCAGGCGAGCCGAGTAGTACGCCAGAAATCCCGCCAGCAAGGTGGCAATGGCCAGTGCTGCCAGCTCCAGCGCCTTGCGCGCCTTGCCCTTGAGCATGCCAAGCACCAGCGTGACGCGGATGTGCTCGCCCCGTTTCAGGGTACTGGCCAGTGCCAGGAACCCCGCGCCGGCCATGGCGTAACCAGCGTAGGCATCGGTGCCTGGCGCGGAAAAACCAAGGATGCGGCTGATGATCGTCAGCAACACCATCAGCAGGATGCCGATCATGGAAAGGCCAGCCAGCCAGCCGCTGGTGGCATAGAGGCCATCGAGAAATTTGCGCATGCGAACTGCCTTTCGTGTGCGGCGCCACTATGGAGGGGGAAAGAGCAATGCGGCGCTGCATGGCGCGGCGCCGCATATCCGGAGCATCCGGTAGTTACCGGGCGGCGTGGAAGGCGTCCAGCACCGTCTTGCCGTCGTCACCGGCGTTGTTTAGCCACTCCTGCACGATCGTCTGGCCCAGCGCAGCCAGATCCCTGCGCAGTTGCTCCGTACCGGGCTCAACGACCATGCCGTTGTCCTGTAAGGTGGCAATGGACTTGGCGTCAACGGCCTTGGCCGCCTCCCAGCCGCGTGCCTCGGCTTCCGCGGCCGCCTTGCGCACTGCGGCTTGCGTGTCTGCGTCCAGCGCATTGAAGGCGCGCTTGTTGACAACGACTGCATTCTTGGGAATCCATGCCTGCACGTTGTAGTAGTACTTGAGGTGCTCATAGAGCTTGTTGTCGGCACCGGTGGCGCTGGAGGAGATCAGACCGTCGACCACGCCAGTAGCGAGTGCCTGCGAGAGTTCGGCCTCCTGGATGGTGACGGGCTGGGCGCCCAGCAGCTCACCGATGCGGGCGGTGGTGGGGCTGTACACACGCCATTTCATCCCTTTCAGGTCGGCGGCGGAGGTGATGGGCTGTTTCGTGTAGATGCCTTGCGGCGGCCAGGCCACCGAGTACAGCAGCACCATGTTCTGCTGATCGAGTTTTTTCTCCAGCGCGGGCTTTTGTGCCTCGTAGAGCTTGCGGGCATCTTCCCAGCTGCTGGCCAGAAACGGCAGCCCGTCCAGACCGAACAGCGGCCATTCGTTCTGGAAGCTGACCATGAAGAATTCGCCGACCTGCGCCTGTCCGCCTTGCACGGCGCGCTTGATTTCAGGTGCCTTGAACAGCGATGCGCCGGAATGCACGGTGATGTCCAGCGCGCCGTTGGTGGCGGCTTGAACATCCTTGGCGAACTGGACGTTGTTCTGCGTGTGGAAGTTGAACGCTGGATAGGCGGTGGCCATGTCCCATTGGGTCTGAGCCAGCGCAAATGGCGACAGGCTCAGGCTGGCGATGGCACAGGCTGTGGAGAACAAGGTACGTCGTTTCATGGCAAATCCTTTCGGCTGGACAGATGGGCAATCAAGGCGGCAGCGCCTGCAGCACTGCGGTGGCAGCATCAGAAGCTGATGTGTGCCATGGCGAAGGTACAGCAATACCCGTGCCGGGATTTTGCACGAGATACCTACAATGAATATTAGGGAAACCAACAATGCAGATGTTTTTGTAGTTGCTATATTCGCATTATGTTGGTGCATCTATATTTAATTGTTCAACGATGTTTGCATTGTTATGGTGCAAGTAAGCCCAATCGTGGTGCATCCACTGTCGTGCGGTGGCGCGTTATATGCGGCGGGCATAGACCGCCAGCACCATGCGCTCGGACTGGATCAGGTAGTTCTCGAGTGCCTGTGCGGCTTCGGCCATCTGGCCGGCCTCGAACAGCTGCAGCAGCTGGGCGTTTTGCTCCACATAGGGGGAATGAAGGAATTCCGGGTCGTCCAGCATGCCAAAAGCCAGGCGCAGTTCAGCCGCGATGTCCGCAAACATCGTCGACAGGCGCGGACTGTCGGCAAGTGCGACGATGGCCGCGTGAAACGCCATGTTGGCGGTGCCTACCTCCAGCCACTGTCCGGCGTCACGCGCTGCATAGGCGGCCTCGACCGCCTCTTGCATCGCCTTGTACGCAGGATGGCGCGGCCAGGCCTGGGCAATGGCCTGGCATTCGATCAGTCGCCGCACGCGGTAGATGTCGATGATGTCGGCGATGCTGGGCACCACGACTGACACACCCCGGTTGGGCTCGTGGCGCAACAGTCCTTCCTTGATGAGGACGCGGAACACCTCGCGCAGGGTGTTGCGGGAGATGTCGAGCTGCTCGGCCAGCGCCGCCTCCGAGAGGCGTTGCCCGGCCTTGAGCTGGCCGTGGATGAGCTGTTGGCGGATCGATTCGGCAACCGAGTCGATGAGACTGGCGGCGGAGGGTGGGGTGCGACGCATGGTTGGAAGGGCGCTTTGCGAAATTCTGTTTATATTGGCATGCAGATTGCTCAACAATCTGTGCAACGATTAGTCATCATAAGGAAACGACATGGATTTGAACAGCGATCTGGGTGAGAGCTATGGCGCGTGGCGCATGGGCGATGACGCTGCCATGCTGGCAGTGGTGACCAGTGCCAACGTCGCTTGCGGCTTTCATGCAGGCGATCCGGCAGGCATCTTGAAGACCCTGCGCGATGCGGCGAAGCTGGGTGTGAGCGTGGGCGCGCATGTCGGCTACCCCGATATGGTGGGTTTTGGCCGCCGCAACATGGACCCTTCCAGCGCGGAACTGGTGGCCGACGTGATCTACCAGATCGGCGCCCTGCAGGGCCTGGCCGCCGCTGCGGGAACCACCGTGCGCTATGTCAAGCCGCATGGCGCCCTCTACAACACCATCGCCCATGACCGGCGCCAGGCCGATGATGTGATCACGGCCATTCTGGCAGTGGATCCGTCCCTGGTCCTGATGGGCCTGGCCGGCACGCCGATTCTGCAATGGGCGCAGGAGCGTGGCCTGGCCACGGCTGCCGAGGCATTCGCCGACCGTGCCTACCATGCCGACGGCACCCTCGTCTCGCGCCGGGAAAAAGGCGCGGTGCTGCACGATCCCGAGGCGGTGGCGCAGCGGATGCTGCGGCTTGTCGAAACCGGGACCCTGGAATCCATTGACGGCAAGACGGTGCGCCTGCAGGCCGATTCCATCTGCGTGCATGGTGACAGCCCCGGCGCGGTGGCGATGGCGCAGCGTGTACGCCAACGGCTGGTCGAGGCGGGCGTGCCGCTGGCGGCCTTTGCTCTTGCGCGGTCGCACTGAAAGGGGCGCGTCATGCGAGTGTTGCCCGTCAGTGATGCGGCGTTGATGGTGGAACTGGCGGATTTGCGTCAGACGCTGGCGCTGTTTGAGGTACTGCAGCAGGCGCCGCTGCCCGGCGTGCGCGAGACGGTTCCGGCCGCGCGCACGATCTTGCTGGAGTTCGCGCCATGGCAGACCAGTGCGGCGGCGCTGGCGGCGCAGCTGCGCCAGTGCTGGCAGCAGGCCCTGGCGCAGTTGCGCGCGGGCGATGTGACCCGGCAGGGGCTGCAGATCGAGATTCCTGTGCGTTACGAGGGGCAGGACCTGGAGGCACTGGCCGAGCGGCTGGGCATGTCTGTGGCGCAGCTGATCGAGTGCCACACTAGCTGCGAGTACCAGGCGGCGTTCGCGGGGTTTGCCCCTGGTTTCGTGTATCTGGCCGGTAACCCGTTCGGCCAGTCCATCCCGCGCCTGGCCTCGCCGCGCACCCGTGTGCCAGCCGGCTCGGTGGCCGTGGCGGGCGACTTCAGCGCGATCTATCCCAAGGACAGCCCGGGCGGCTGGCAGCTCCTTGGCGTGACGCCCTGTCAGATGTGGGATATGCGCCGCAGCGAACCTGTGCTGCTGCGGCCCGGTATGCGGGTGCGATTCGTCGACATGGCCCGTGCGCCGGCATCCATCCACTTGCCTGCCGCCCCGTCAGGCGCCGCTGACACCGACCAGGCGGCGCAACGCAGCGCGGTCGCGGCATGCCCGGCGCAGCAGCAGGCGAGTCCGGCCGGCCTCGGAGCGCGGTTGCGGGTGCGCGCCGCCGGGTTGCAGACGCTGATTGAAGATCTGGGGCGTGGGGGCAAGACGGCCATGGGCGTTTCTGCCTCCGGTGCACTGGACAAGGCGGCCTTACGCCGCGCCAATCGGTTGGTGGGCAATCCGGCGGGAACGCCGGCGCTGGAGAATGTGCTCGGGCAACTGCAGCTGGCCTGTGAGCAGGGGCACGCCGTCCTGGCCGTGACCGGTGCGCCGGTGCCGCTGCGGATTCGCACGGCATGCGGGCGCGTCCTGACGGCACAGATGGACCATCCGCTGGCGCTGGACGCGGGAGATGTGTTGGAAATCGGCACGCCGACTGCCGGCGTGCGCGTGTATGTGGCGGTGCGCGGCGGGCTGGATGTGCCGCGCGTGCTGGATAGCTGCGCCACGGACACGCTGGCCGGCATCGGGCCCGAGCCTGTGAGGTCGGGCGATCTGCTGGCCGTGGGCACGGCCGTTGCCGCCATGCAGTTGCAGGCGGTGGAGGCGGATCTGCCCCCAACGGATGGTGAAGGCACGTCCTTCGCGCGTGCGGGCGATGTCGTCACGTTGGATGTGGTGCTCGGGCCGCGCACGGACTGGTTTACCGACGATGCCGTGGCGCTGCTGCAGAGCCAGCAGTGGCAGGTCACGCCGCAGTCCAACCGCGTGGGCATGCGCCTGCATGGGGCGCAGGCCTTGACGCGCCGCGCGCAGTTTCGTGATGCGGAGCTGCCCAGTGAAGGCACCGTCTGTGGTGCACTGCAGGTGCCGCCCAGCGGCCAGCCGGTGCTGTTTCTGGCGGATCATCCGCTGACGGGCGGCTATCCCGTCATTGGCGCCATCGCCAGCTGGGACCTTGACCGCTGTGCCCAGATTCCCGTGGGAGCTTTCGTGCGTTTGCGCGCGGTGGCCCCGTTTGAAGCGCTGACCGAGGGCCAGGCCTGCGGCGGCAAGGAGTAGTTTTTCCATGCAAAAAGTTCTGATCGCCAATCGTGGTGAAATCGCCGTGCGCATTGCACGCGCCTGCGCCGACTATGGCGTGGCTTCCGTGGCCGTCTACGCCGATGCGGATGCCGATGCGCTGCACGTGCACGCTGCCAGTGAGGCCTGGGCCCTGCAGGGCCAGCGACCTGCGGAGACTTACCTGAACATCGACAAGCTGCTGGAGATCGCCCGGCGCAGTGGCGCCGATGCGGTGCATCCCGGCTATGGGTTTCTCTCCGAGCGTGCCGAGTTCGCCCGCGCGGTGCTGGATGCGGGCCTGCGCTGGATCGGGCCGTCGCCACAGACCATCGAGACGTTGGGCGACAAGGTCTCGGCGCGCAAGCTCGCGCAGAAGGTGGGCGCGCCGCTGGTGGCTGGAACGGCAGAACCGGTGCGCGATGCGGCCGAGGTGCTGGCCTTTGCGCAGCAGCATGGCCTGCCGATTGCCATCAAGGCCGCCTTCGGCGGCGGCGGGCGCGGCCTCAAGGTCGCCTGGCACATGGACGAGGTCGAGGAGCTGTACCATTCGGCGGTGCGGGAAGCCACGGCAGCCTTTGGCCGCGGCGAGTGCTTTGTCGAGCAGTTTCTTGATCGCCCGCGCCATATCGAGGCGCAAGTGCTGGCGGACACGCATGGCCATGTGGTGGTGCTGGGCACCCGCGACTGCTCGCTGCAGCGGCGCAACCAGAAGCTCGTGGAGGAGGCGCCCGCGCCGTTTCTCAGCGATGTACAGCGCCAGCGCATCCATGACGCTGCACGGGCCATCTGTGCCGAGGCCGGCTACGTCGGGGCGGGTACGGTGGAGTTCCTGCTTGGCGGGGACGGCCACATTTCCTTTCTGGAGGTCAATACCCGCCTGCAGGTCGAGCATCCTGTAACGGAGGAGACCAGCGGCGTCGATCTGGTGGTGGAGCAGCTGCGCATCGCCGATGGACTGCCTCTGCGCGTGACCGAGGCGCCGCCGGTGCGCGGCCACAGCATCCAGTTCCGCATCAACGCCGAGGATCCCGCGCGTGGCTACCTGCCGACACCCGGCACCGTCACGCGTTTTGTCGCGCCGGGCGGACCCGGCGTGCGGCTGGACACGGGCGTGGGCAGTGGCTCACTGGTGCCCGGGCACTTCGACTCGCTGATGGCCAAGCTCATCGTCACCGGTGCCACGCGCGCCGAGGCGATCGCGCGCGCGCGCCGCGCACTGGCCGAGTTCGAGATCGAAGGTGTGGCTTCGGTGTTGCCGTTTCACCGCGCCGTGTTGACAGATGAGGACTTCATCGGCGAGCAAGGCCTGCGCGTGCATACCCGCTGGATCGAAACCGTGTTTGCCGAGCGCCATCATACGGTCGTAACCCCATTGCCTCGGCCTGAGCCAGGCAGTGGGGCGCCACTGCAGCGCTGTTTCATCGAAGTCGACGGCAAGCGGGTTCGCCTTGGCCTGCCGGCCAGCCTGCTCGGCGCGCTGGGTGCACAGGAGGGGCCCCGCAAGGGCGCGCCGTTGCCGATTGCCGAGGCGGCCGTCACCGACACCCGGGCGCCGGGCGCCGTGACCGCACCGATGGCGGGAACGTTGCTGGCGTGGAAAGCGGTAGATGGTGCCAGCGTGGCCGCAGGGGATGTACTGGCCGTCGTAGAGGCGATGAAGATGGAGGTCGTCGTCGTTGCCGAACGCGCCGGCGTACTGCGCCAGCAAGTCGTGGCCGGCAGCGCGGTGCAGGCCGGGCAGGTGCTGGCGGCGGTCGAATCGCACGGAAGTTGAGGCGGGCGTTGCCGTAGCGGCCGGACGTTCCGGCGTCCTCTCGCCATCACAAGTGTTTGCCGCGGCGTGTTGGCTGCCAGTGCTGCGTCTAGGCAGCGCACGGGAAGTTGGTACAGCTCCTACAATGCGGGCGCCGTGTGCCACGCGTTGGCGACGGTCCGCCAGCGCCGGCGGCGCGCCGCCGTCAAGCCAGCCATGTCGTCCCTGTCTGCCGATGGTGCAGATGATTCCCAAGGTCTGTTTCCGGAGTGCCTGTCATGCCCGTTTTTCCGCGCCTGGTGCGTCTGTTCTCCTGTCTGGGTTTTGTGTTGGCTGGGCTGGCTTGTCAGCCTGCGCTCGCCTCCCGGCCCGCGGAAGCTGCGCCACTGAAGCTCGGCGTGATTGCGGTCGTTGCCAATGAAGCGACGGAGTTTGCCATCCGCGAGGCGGCGCGGCAGGGGCTGACGGTGGAGCTGGTGGAGTTCAGCGACTGGGTACGGCCCAATGTCGCGCTGGCGGAAGGGGCCATCGACGTGAACTTCTTTCAGCATGCGCCGTTCCTGCAGCTGTTCAACCAGAATCGTGGCGTGCAGCTGGTGCCGGTGGCTTATGGTTACTCGACTACGATGGGGATTTACTCGAAGAAGCTGAGCAAGGGCGATGCCATTCCCGTTCGTGCGCGCGTGGCGATTCCATCGGATCCGGTCAATGGCGCGCGTGCCTTGTTGTTGCTGCAGTCGGCAGGCCTGATTGCACTGAAAGAGGGGGTGACGACGCAGGCGACGGTGCAGGACATCGTCGCCAACCCCAGGCAGCTGCGCATCTTTCCCATCGACGGCGCACTTGCCGCGCGTACGTTTGACGATGTCGATCTTTCGGTGACCTATGCCTCGTTCGCCCAGCAGGCCGGGCTGGCGCAGACAGATGCGCTGCACTATGACAACACCGATGCGGACAACATCCGTCGTTATGCGATCCGCTTCGTCACACGGCCGGAATTGGTGGACGATCCGAGAATTCAGCGGCTCATCGCGATCTACCAGCACTCCACCCAGGTGCGTGCGTTGCTGCGCAAGCACTATGGGGAACTGGTCGATTTCGCCTGGGACTTGCCGCAGTAGGAACCTGTTGACGATCTTTT
>NZ_LBNQ01000006.1 GCF_001005215.1 Lampropedia cohaerens | reverse complement strand
TCCAGGTCGAGCACGATAGGCGAGGCAAAATTGGAGGCGGTGCGGGTTTTTTCTTTGATGTCCTCCATGGGGCAGTCGCTGGGAGAAGGTATTCCCGCCCGGCGGCGGGCTTTTTCCAGCTGACGGCGGATATTTTGATAGCCAGGATCAGACTCCGGATCGATGCCATTCATCCGTAACCGCCATTCGCGATTGCGTAGGGTCTCTTCGTAAAATTCGGGTTCGAGGGTGGGATCGAAAAGAAACTCGCCAAGTGCTTCACCGATTTCACTGCCAATATACGAAACTGCTCCAATGGCTATGATGCCGGCTGCGCCGAACCCGGTGCCGACAAAAGCTATGGCGATTGCAGCTCCAGCTGCTCCGCCCAGTGCGCTCGATACATTGACTAGGGCTGGAGTCCAGCCGCCCTCGAGAGCCGCTTTGCCGATTTGATAAATATCATAAATATCGCCGACCGGCCCTCCGGCTTTTCCGATAATGGAAGGATCGATTCCTTTTGCTTTTTGATCCTTTATGAAGGCATCAAGTCCGTCAAGTGCGGCACTTGAGACATCGCCAAGCCAGCCTTTAGGGTCATTTTGTGTTCCCGGATTGCAACTCATTTCTTCATCCTCCTGCTTGAGAAAGCTGTGAAAACGATCATGTAAAACTGCGTTACACCTAGCCCTAGCACGCCTGACATCATTAGTGCAGATGGCGCAACGCCGCCTAGCCAGACAGCCCACTCTCCACGAGTCAAGGGGTAATCAACAAGCCACAACATCCCGAAATACGCTGCGCCATAGAAGCATATGGATAGCATCAAATGAAGAAGCCATCCTCCAAATTGTTCATTTCTTTGATGCCAATAGGTTGAATAACGTATTCGGCCGCCATTTCTTCTGATAATTAGACAGGGCAGAAGTGAGGGAAAAAGCCATGTCGCCAATACATGGCAGTGAATGAAATACTGCGGTTCTGCTGCAAACGCAATGGAATATTCAGACAGGTATGGATTGATCTTGCTTGCAATGGCAAATGCCATGACGCCAACAGCGGTATCCAGCCAGCTGGTGGGTATCAGCCACACGGCAAGGAAGTACCCAACAACCAATGCAATCTCCGGTATGGATATGGCCCGCGGGTTTGGAGAAGGTTTCTGCGCGTTTTGTTGGACCATGCGTGCTTTCATGCGATAAGACTCCATCGTCTATCATTGGCAGCCATCGCTTGGCGCAGGTCACGGACCTTGCCGTAGCCTTGGGCGTCGGGCAGTAGCGCGATGTCTTCAGGCACTTCGACCCACTCGGTGGGCAGGCTGTAAGTGGCGTCGGTCTTGACCCACACGTCGGTGGCGGCTCGGGTTTGGCCGTCGGTGGTGGTGTAGCTGCCTACCTGCCGGTGGGCGTTGCCTTGGGCATCGACGAAATTGGAGTTGGTGTAGGCCAGGTTGATGCTCTTCACCCTGGCTTCTTCGAGGGTGAGCAGTTCGCCTTCGCCAGTGCGAGCGTTGGTGTCGGCATCCACCCACACGCGCAACTGCGCAAACACCGGGTCATTGGCGTCGATGACCCC
>NZ_LBNQ01000005.1 GCF_001005215.1 Lampropedia cohaerens | reverse complement strand
ATTCCGAGCCATGTTTCTTCGTTTTCCATTCGCCTTCGCCCAGCATCTTCACGCCGGTGCTGTCGACCAGCAGATGCAAGCCACCACGACTGGGGCGATAGGGTATGTTCACGGTCAGCGTTTTCTGGCGGCGGCAGACCGTGCTGTAGTCAGGCACGGGCCAATCCAGGCCCGCCAGATGCATCAGGCTCTGCACGAAACCGATGACTTGGCGCAACGGCAGGCCGAACAGCCCCTTGATGGTCAGGCAGAACTGGATGGCGGCATCGCTGAACGTCGGTGATCGACCACGACGACCGGTGGGCTGGCCGTGCCATTGCATGTCACGATCCAGCCAGACCGAGAGCGAGCCTCTGGCCTTGAGGGCTGCGTTGTAATCTTTCCAGTTGGTGCTGCGGTATTGGGCGGCAGCGGGCTTGGTCATGGGTGCGCTAGCCTACAGACTCGGGACGTTTGTGCAACAACGCCCCAGCACTCCGTCGTTGATCCCGCAACAAGTTGCCCACCTATGTTGACGCCGTTAGCCGTGCACTTTCTGCACAACGAATTTCTGCAGGATTTTCTGTTTCTAATTAAAACCCGTTTGATCAACCATAAGCCTCAGCCAGTGTTCCTCAACGCCGCCGCAATCCCATTGATGCTGATGTGGATAGCGGTCTGCACGCGCTCGTCGGTCTCGCCGGCGCGCCAGCGGGCCAGCAGTTCGACCTGGATGTGGTGCAGCGGGTCGATGTAGGGGAAGCGGTGGCGGATGGAGCGTGCCAGCCCCGGGTTGTTCTTGAGGCGCTCGGCTTCGCCGGTAATGGCGTTCAGCGCATCGACGGTGCGTTGCCATTCGGCGGAAATTTCGGCGAACACATGCTGCGCCAGCTGCCGGTCGGGCACCAGCTGGCTGTAGCGCTGCGCCAGTGCCAGATCGCTCTTGGCCAGCACCATGTCCATGTTGGACAGCAGCGTCTGGAAGAACGGCCAGCGCGCGGCCATCTCCTGCAGCTGCGCCAGCCGCGCCGCGCGGCCCGCTTCGCCATCGGCGCACAGAAACGCCTCGACGGCGCTGCCAAAGCCGTACCAGCCGGGCAGCGTCAGGCGGCTCTGGCCCCAGCCAAAGCCCCAGGGGATGGCACGCAAATCCTCCAGCCGCTGACCGGGCTTGCGCGAGGCCGGGCGTGAGCCGATGTTGAGCTCGGCAATCTCGCGCACCGGCGTGGCGTTGAAAAAGTAGCTGGCGAAGTCAGGCGTTTCGTACACGAGCTGCCGGTAGGCCTGCATGCTGGCATCCGACAGCGCCTGCGCCGCCTGCAGAAAGGCCTGGGGCACCGGCTCGGTCTGCGGCAGCAGCGTCGCCTCCAGCGTGGCGGCGACCAGCGTCTCCAGGTTGCGGCGGCCGATTTCCGGGTTCGCGTACTTGGAGGCGATGACCTCGCCCTGCTCGGTCAGGCGAATCTGGCCGCGCACGGTGCCGTGCGGCTGCGCCAGGATGGCATCGTAGCTGGGCCCGCCGCCGCGCCCCACGGCCCCGCCGCGGCCATGGAACATGCGCAGCCGCACCTGCCCGCCATGGCGCTGGCCGATGGCGTTGAAGGTCTCCACCAGCGCGGTCTCGGCCACATACAGCTCCCAGTTGCTGGTGAAGATGCCGCCATCCTTGTTGCTGTCGGAATAACCCAGCATGATGTCCTGCTCGGCGCCGGAGTTGAGCACCATGCGGGCAATGCCCGGCAGCGCGTAGTAGTCCTGCATGATGCCGGGCGCGTTGCGCAGATCGGCAATGGTCTCGAACAGCGGCACGACGATGATGCGCGCCGTTGCGCCCTCCTCCAGCGTCCCCTGCACCAGCTGGGCCTGCTGCATCAGCACCAGCACTTCAAGCAGATCGCTGACGGTCTCCGTGTGACTGATGATGTAGTGGCGAATGGCTGCGCGGCCATACCGCTCCAGTGCCTCGCGCGCGGCATCGAAGATGGCCAACTCGCTGGTGGCCAGTTCCGAATAGGCGTGGCCCGGCACACGCAGTGGCCGCACGTCATTGAGGCGCTGCAGCAGCAACTGCTGACGCGCTGCCTCATCCAGCGCGCTGTAATCGTCGCAAAGGCGGGCCACGCGCAGCAGTTCGGCCAGTACGGCCTCGTGCTGGTCGGAGCTTTGGCGCAGATCCAGCGTCGTCAGGTGAAAGCCGAACACCTCCACCTTGCGGATCAACGGCAGCAGGCGCGCGGGCAACAGTGCCTGACCATGGTGCTCGCGCAGCGATTGCGCGATGGTGCGCAGATCGGCCTCGAACGCGCCGGCATCCGGGTAGGCCTGGCCGTGCGCGCGCACGGTCAGCGGCGCGACCTCGCCGGGCGCCAGCGCCTGCAAGGTGGCAGCCAGACGTGCATAGATGCCGCTGAGCGCGCGGCGATACGGCTCATCGGCGCGATGGCTGCTGCGATCCTGCGACGCATCGGCCAGCGCGCGCAGCGGCGCGCTGACCTGCACGCGCTTTTCCGACATGGACAGTTCCGAGCCCAGCAGGTGCACTTCCTGCAGATAGTGGCGCAGCGCAACCGCTGCCTGGCGCGCCAGCGCGTGCCGCAGCGTCTGCGCCGTGACGTTCGGATTGCCGTCGCGGTCACCGCCGATCCACTGGCCCATGCGGAAGAACGCGGGCAGCGCCCTGCCTTCAAGGTGCTGCTCCAGCGTGGCATAGAGCTGCGGGACTTCCTGCAGGAAGGTGGCCTCGTAATAGCTCAGCGCGTTCTCGATCTCGTCCTGCACCGTCAGGCGCGCATGGCGGATCAGGCGGGTTTGCCACAGCTGTGTCACGCGTGCGCGAATGGCGGCTTCGTTGGCGGCCAGCTGGCTGGCCAACCGTGCATCGGTCTCGCCTGCAGCCTGCTCCAGCGCGCCCAGGCGCTGCAGATGGCTGCGTGCAGCCAGCAGCTCGGCAATTGCCTTCTCGGCATCGAGAATGCTCTTGCGCTGCACCTCGGTCGGATGCGCCGTCAGCACCGGCGAGACGTAAGCATGGCGCAGCGCGTCGGCAATCTGCCCGGCGGTGACGCCCGCCTTCTCCAGCCGCTGCAGGGCTGCGGCCAGGCTGCCGCGCGAATGCTCGCCACGGCGTTCATGCACGTGGCGGCGACGCAGGAAGTGCCGGTCCTCGGCCAGATTGGCCAAGTGGCTGAAGTAAGTAAAGGCGCGCACCACCGTCACCGTTTCCTCACCCGTAAGGCCATGCAGCAACTCCTGCAGCGCGGCCGCGCTACAGGAGTTGCTGTCACGCCGGTCGGCCACGGCCAGCTGCCGGATCCGCTCGATCAGGGCAAAGGCGGCCTCGCCATCCTGCTCCCGGATCACATCGCCAAGGATGCGCCCCAGCAGACGGATATCCTCCAGCAACGGCTGTTCCTTGGCAAGTTCGTGAGGGGCGGCAACGGTCTCGACAGCAGTCATGGCAGTGGAATGTAAAAAGTCAACGAACAGGCTCCGATTATGCGGTGCCGATACCACCGCAGAATTAGTGCGGCGTGCGCAACAGTGCGTTTCGATGCCGATTTTGCTGCGCTGCAGTATGCTTTGTCCGTCAACCGTGGCGCTGATGCCAGCGCCCGCCCTTTTCTTCATGGCGTGCCGCCCGGCCTTGCGCGGCGGCCGCCTCAATCAGGAGTCCATCATGAACCAAGCTCTCGAACTGTTCGCCAAACGCCGCACCCAATATGCTTTGGGCAAGAATGTGTCGCTGCCGCAATCGGAGATCGAGCAGATCATCAAGCAGGCCGTGCGCCTTGCGCCATCGTCGTTCAACTCGCAAAGCTCGCGCGCCGTCATCCTGTTTGGCGCCGAAAGCGTCAAGTTCTGGGATGCCACGCGTGAAATCCTGCGCGGCGTAACCCCGGCCGACAAGTTCGACTCCACCAGCAAGAAGATGGACAGCTTCGCTGCTGGCGTGGGTACCGTCCTGTTCTTCGAAGACCAGGACACGATCAAGAAGCTACAGGCCGATTTCCCGCTGTACGCCGATGCGTTCCCCAAGTTTGCCGAACATTCCGCCGGCATGGCCCAGTTTGCGGTCTGGACAGCGCTGGCAGCGGCCGGAATCGGCGCCAGCCTGCAGCATTACTCGCCGCTGGTCGATGAAATGGTGCAAAAGACCTGGAACGTGCCCGCCAACTGGCAGCTCTCGGCCCAAATGCCCTTTGGCTCCAACGAGGCGCCGTTTGGCGACAAGAGCTTCATCGACGACAGCATCCGCTTCAAGACCTTTGCCGGCTGATTGACCCGCCCCGCCGCCTCTGCGCGGCCGCTGGCAAACGGCATCCCAAGGCGCTGCCAACCACGCAGGTTGCAGCGCCTTTTCGTTCTTACCGGACTGCGCAACGCATGGAAAAAGCGCAAATGGGTTCTCAGAATTCCGACCGGAAACGATTGCCGGCCAGGCAAATACCCCAGACCAGCTCCACCAGCGCCAGGTTGTTCAGCAGCGGCTCGCCGGCAATGATGAGCCAATAGCCGGCTCCGGCAACCCAGAACGGCACGAACGTCCACGCCGGCATCAGCAGCATCGGATCGTCATAAAACGCCACATAGCGATTGGCCGCGTGCCAGCCGCGCCGGGACTGGCGCCGCGCGTATTCTGAAAAATCGGCCGCTGCCGCACTGACAGCATCCGCCTCCTCCTGCGCGATGCCGATCCGGTCCAGACAAAAGCCCGAATCTGAAGCCAGCACGGCACGCCGCGTTCCCGAGATCGGCGCAATCACATGGCGGATGAAGTCCGACAGGCGCGTGTCCGGGCCATTCACGGCATGGGCCAGCGACTGTACCCACTGGTTCTTCAGGCATTGCGGCAGGTCCGCGTTGGCCAGCTGGGTGCCGCCCCACTCGGCCTTGCTGATGGCGCGCGGCTGGCTCAGCAGGGCCTGCAGTGCCTGCTGCTGCGCATCCGGCTCAGGCGTGCCAAAGGCATGCAGCACGCCTTGCGGCGTCAGGGTCAGCCAGGTGCCGTAAAGCGCGCTGGAGTCTTTGCGTGCAGCGCTGGCGCCTGCACGCGCATCGGTAGAATGGGGGAAAACAGCACTCATGATTCAGCCTGCGGGGAATTTTCTGCAATGGGGGCCACTGCGGCTGCGCCATCCTGAGCCAATTGCACTTCGGCAGCCTGCCAGGCGTCGGGCAAGGAACCACGCGCCAGCAGTTGCCGTCGCGCCAGCATGAAGGCCAGGCGATCGTCACACGCCTGGCAATGCGCGAAGAACTCCTGCTCAAGTTCAGCCAACTTCTGCGCATCACTGCCAGCCAGTTCCGTGCGGGCCTGAACAATGGCGGCCGCCAGGCGGCGCGATTCGTCCACGCTTACGCGGCGGCGCAGCGCCGAGACGGAAGCCGATGGCTGCACCAGCACGCTCCAGCGCGTGGCCAGCCAATGGACCGCTGGCAATGCCCGGTGCTGCTGCAGCTGAGCCATGAAGCCTTGCGCAACATGGCGTGGCAGCCGCGCAGCCGCCAGCTCACAAGCCAAGCCGTAGACGCTGTGGCCTACATGGCCCGGCATGGCATGAAACAGATCGGCAATGGCGCCCTGCAGCGGTTCGTCGTCCTGCCAGGCCAGTGCTGCCTGCAGGCGACGCACATGAAGATCGGGATCCTGCGGGGCCTGGCGCACCTGCTTGCCCATCGCGCGAAAGCGCTGGCGCTGCTCCATCTGCACGGCATCGCGTAACGGCTCACCGGTCATCGCCGCCCTCCGTCGCACCAATACGCAACGGCGCCGCCTGCGACGCACAAGGCGCCATCGGCACGGCAAAAGTCCTGCGCACAAGGCATAGTTCTGCTCAATCCATCAAGGTGTCGATCACATCGAGCATGAATTCCGCCTCCTCCTGGCTCAGCGCCTGCAGCCCGTCGCTCAGGCCCATACCCTCAAG
The DNA here is from genome assembly GCF_001005215.1 of Lampropedia cohaerens. Classification (GTDB taxonomy): domain Bacteria; phylum Pseudomonadota; class Gammaproteobacteria; order Burkholderiales; family Burkholderiaceae_C; genus Lampropedia; species Lampropedia cohaerens. Next base: position 52,989 of record NZ_LBNQ01000005.1, on the reverse strand, counting down.
CACCGCATCATCGCCCGGTTGGCTGCCGATTGCGAGCATGGCCTGCTGGATGCGCGGCAGATCGGCTGCTACGCGCGGATGGGCAATCAGCAGATGGGAGATATCACGCAGCGAACTCTCGATCAAGGGACGCAGGCGACTCTTGGTCAGATTCGACAGGCTGTGATAGGCAGACGCCAGAAAGAAGCCGGCATCCACTTCCCCCTGGATCACCTGCCTGGCGGCGGCCTGATAGGTTTCGGCAGGCACCCACTGCACATCGGCATCGGTCAGGTCGGCAGGCTCGAGCAGCCGCAGCCCGAGCAACTTGACGTCATGGTTGGCGGTCAAGGCGATACGGCAACCTGGACGCAGATCCTCCACACCTGCCAGCGCTGCGTTGGCCGCCGCTGCGATCACGATTTCGTTGGGGCGGTTGACCGGGCGCGCAAACGGGAGGTAGCCCTCCTCACGAATGAGGCTGGCCGCGTCGAATGGATTGGCATAGAGCACATCCACATTGCCGTCTGCCAGCATGGCCGCCTGTTCGGCCGCATCCTGCGGCATCAGCAGGTGCAGGCGCATGCCCGAGCGGCGCTGCAGCACCGTATTGAACAGGTGCCACCCGGCGAAGCTCTGCGGCGGAAAATCCGGTGCCACCAGAAGGTTCAGCGTCATGCCTGGCCTCCCTTTGCTGCAGTCTCCTGCGCCAGCCAGTCGCGGTAAAGCGCACTCACCTCCTCGATGCGCTTGCGTGATGGCTTGCGCCGCACCGAGGTGTAGCCCACCACCTGCCCGCCGCGCACATTGGGCACGACCGTGGCGTAGACCCAGTAGTAGCGACCGTCCTTGCGCAGGTTCTTGACGTAGCCATGCCACTTCTTGCGCGCCAGCGCATCGTCCCACAGACTGGCAAATGCGCACTTGGGCATGTCGGGATGGCGCAGGATGTAGTGTTGCGCGCCGATCAGTTCCTCGCGGGTGTACCCGCTCATCAGCACGAAGGCATCGTTGGCGTGCGTGATGATCCCGTTGAGGTCGGTGCGCGAGACGATCAGCTGCCCCTCCGGATAGGCAACTTCCTCGTCGATCCAGGCGATGGTGCGACGGTAACCATCGTAGTACGTCCATTCACGGAAATTGCAGTCACTGCGTGCCAGCACCATTTCAGGCAAAGCCATGGCCAGTCTCCTCACAGTGCCTGCGCCAGCGTCTGGGCAGCACGCTTGATATCCAGAAACAGCAGACCCAGCTTCGCGTTAGCGCGGGCCGTTACGGTCAGCACCGCTTCCGGCCCCGCCGATGTCATGATGATGCAGCCATTGGCACCCTGGATCAGCACCCGCTCCAGCACTCCCCGGGCCAGCTCGCGCGAGGCGCGCTCGCCCATGGAAAGAATGGCCGCCGACATTGCACCAACGCGATCCTCATCCATGCCTTGCGGCATCGCTGAAGTGATGAGCAGGCCATCCACGGAAATCAGTGCCGAGGCCTCAATGTCGGCGGTCGAGCCATTGAGCTCCTTCAATGTGCTCTCAAGTAAGTCAATACGCATGGCAGGAAAGTGGTTAGTGGCTCGCAGTAACGGGCCAGATGTCACTATTTTGTTACAGTTCCAAGAGTGTATAGAAGTTTCTGAAAAGCTAAAGCAATTTGTGCGCCGCTGTATATCCGCTATCCTGCCACTACAGGTACAGGCAGCCGCGAATCTATCCTTACTAACCATGTCGGACGTTACCACCCAGCTCTCCATTACCGGCATGACCTGCGCGTCGTGCGCCGCACGCGTCGAGCGCGCACTGCGCGCGGTGGCGGGAGTGGCCCAGGCCAGCGTCAATCCGGCCACCGAGACGGCCATCGTCATCTGGGACCACGAATCCAGCGCGCGGCCCGAGGCGCTGGCAGCCGCAGTGCGGCACGCCGGTTACGACGTCGCCAGCATGCCTGAGGGCAGCCGGATCACACTGGCAATTGCAGGCATGTCTTGCGCGTCCTGCGTGGGGCGGGTGGAAAAAGCCCTGCGGGCCGTGCCCGGCGTACAGTCCGCCAGCGTCAACCTCGCTACCGAGCGAGCCCAGGTTCAAGGCCATGCCGACGTTGCCGCACTGATCGCCGCGGTAGAGGCAGCAGGCTATACCGCGCAGACTGTGGCCACCGATCAGACGGGGAGCGCCGCTGCAGCCTCTGTCCAGCAAGGCGCGCGCAAGAAGCAGGAGCAGGCTGCGCTCGGGCGCGATCTGGCCATCTCCGCGCTGCTGGCAGCGCCGGTGTTCATTCTGGAAATGGGCAGCCACGCCATCCCGGCCATGCACCATTGGGTGGCGCACACGATTGGCACGCAGCAAAGCTGGCTGCTGCAGTGCGTGCTGACTACGCTCGTGCTGTTCTGGCCCGGGTTGCGGTTTTACCGGCACGGCATCCCCGCATTGCTGCGGCTGGCACCGGATATGAATGCACTGGTGGCAGTGGGTACGGCTGCGGCCTACGGCTACTCGCTGGTGGCGACGTTCGCACCAGGTCTTCTGCCCGAAGGCACCGTGGCCGTCTACTACGAGGCGGCAGCGGTCATCGTCACGCTGATCCTGCTGGGCCGCTACCTGGAGGCGCGCGCCAAGGGGCGCACCTCCCAGGCCATCCAGCGGCTGGTGCAGCTGCAACCCAGGACCGCACTGGTGCGCCGCGACGGCCAACGTATCGAACTGCCCATTGCCGAGGTGCAGCCGGGCGATGTACTGGAGGTGCGCCCGGGCGAGCGTGTCCCGGTCGATGGCCAGCTTGTCGAGGGGCAGAGCTACGTTGACGAGGCAATGATCACTGGCGAGCCGGTGCCGGTGTCCAAGCAGGTTGGCGATACCGTGGTCGGCGGCACCATCAACCAGACCGGCAGCTTCGCTATGCGCGCCACCGCCGTCGGCGAGGCCACACTGCTGGCGCAGATCATCCGCATGGTCGAGCAGGCACAGGGTGACAAGCTGCCGATTCAGGCCTTGGTCGACAAGGTCACGCTCTGGTTTGTTCCGGCGGTGATGGCCGCCGCCCTGCTGACCTTTGTGCTCTGGCTGGCCTTCGGGCCACAGCCCGCCTTGACGTTCGCCCTGGTCAATGCCGTGGCCGTGCTCATCATCGCCTGCCCATGCGCGATGGGCCTGGCAACGCCAACTTCCATCATGGGCGGCACAGGGCGCGGCGCCGAGCTGGGTGTGCTGTTTCGCAAGGGCGAGGCGCTGCAACTGCTGCGCGAAGTGCGCATCGTCGCGCTGGACAAGACCGGAACGCTGACACAGGGCGCGCCCGCGCTGACGGATCTGGAAGTCGCAGAGGGCTTTTCCCGCACCGAGGTGCTGGCGCAGATCGCCGCGGTCGAGGCGCGCTCGGAGCACCCGATCGGCCGCGCCATCGTGCGCGCGGCCCAGGAGCAGCAGCTGGCGCTGCCGGCACTGACCACGTTCGAGTCCGTCACCGGCCATGGCGTGCAGGCGCAAACCGCCGCCGATGCGGGCGGTAGGCGCGTCGCCATCGGGTCGGACCGCTTCATGCAGCAGCTGGGGCTGGATGTCACGCCATTTGCGTCAGTCGCCACGCGGCTCGGCGATGAAGGCAAGTCGCCGCTGTATGCGGCCATCGACGGCAAGCTTGCAGCCATCATTGCCGTGGCCGATCCGATCAAGCCAGACACGCCTGCGGCCATTGCCGCGCTGCATGGACTGGGCCTCAAGGTCGCCATGGTCAGCGGCGACAATCGCCACACTGCGCAAGCCATCGCGCGCCAGCTCGGCATCGATGAAGTCATGGCCGAGGTACTGCCCGATGGCAAGGTCGAGGCCGTTCGCGCACTGCGCCGCCAACATGGCCGCATCGCTTTCGTGGGCGATGGCATCAACGATGCGCCAGCCCTGGCAGAGGCGGACGTGGGCATTGCCATCGGTACCGGCACCGACGTGGCCATCGAGTCTGCCGACGTAGTATTGATGTCGGGCAGCCTGCAGGGCGTGCCCGCCGCGATAGCGCTCTCGCGCGCCACCATCGCCAACATTCATCAGAATCTGTTCTGGGCCTTTGCGTACAACACGGCACTGATACCGATTGCAGCAGGCGTGCTCTATCCGCACTTCGGGATCCTGCTCTCTCCCATTTTCGCGGCGGCGGCGATGGCACTGTCGAGCGTATTCGTGCTGACCAATGCGCTGCGACTGCGGCGATTCCAGCCGTGGCCGCAGCAGCGCGCATGAAGAAATGGCAGACAGGACTCAATGGCGCCGCAGTGCGATGAAGGCTGAGTATTCCCAGCGCCTGAGCGCCAGAATCATAGTGTAGCCCTCGCGCTCTGCCTCCGGGACCTTTTGGTCACTGAGATGCTGCTGGGAAAAATCATGGCCCAGCTTGCGCATGCGTTCGCACAGGCCAGGCGCTGCGGCGCGGCTGATGTTGCCATGCACGAGAAACAAGCCTTCATCCTCGTGGGCGAATGCCCCGGCAAAGTAATCCAGTGCGACATGCTCGCGAAAGAACTGCATCACCGGCCCGTTGGCGCGCCACTTGAACGTCTTGGCGAGCTTGAGGCGATAGCGGTTGAGCGGCCGCAGCTCCAGGATACCCAGACGATCGAGCTGCACCAGGTATTTGACGCATTCAGCTTCGCTGAGGCGGTAAGTTGCCACCATCTGCTCGACAGTCCACAGGCTCATCGCATTGACGGCCACGAGTAGCAGCTTGCGATCGGCAACAACGGCGCGTTCCTGCTCCAGCGTCAACTCGGTGAGCATGGGTTGCAGCTCGGCAACGCGCTGCGCCAGCTCGGCAAAATCCATCCCCAGCACGGCGCATATCGCATCAATGCGCGAGAGCGCCATGTCACCCTTGGCCAGCATGCGCTTGACGCTGGACTCGGCCATGCCCAGCGCCTGCGCGAGACTGGCATACGTCATGCGCCGGCTCTTGAGCTCACGCTTGAGCACCGTCACCAAATCCTGCGTTGATCCCATCGTGTGCTCCTACAAAGGCGTTGATTGCGCCAGCCGCATTTGCGCATGCGCAGTATCACATCTTAATACCGTGTCTGCGCGCAACCGGCACTGCGCGGCTGTAATTCCCACTACGGCGAGGTTGCGCGCATACTGCGCCTGCTTTTGCCACCATCCCGCCCGATTTCGCGCCTATGTCAAACGAACCATCCGCTACCTGCTCCAGCACCTGCGAACCTGTTGGCCAGTTTCATCTGCTGCGCCAGCGGCGCTTTGCGGCCTTCTTCTGGACGCAGTTTGCGGGCGCATTCAACGACAACCTGTTCAAGTTCGCATTCACGGTGCTGGTGACCTACCAGCTGCAAGTCAGCTGGCTTCCACCAGAGCTTGCCGGTCTTGTGATTGGAGCCCTGTTCATCCTTCCGTATCTGCTGTTTTCCGCCACGGCCGGCCAGCTGGCGGACAAGTATGAACACCATGCAATCATTCGTCGCCTGAAGATGCTGGAAGTCGTCATCATGGCCATTGCGGCGTTGGCGTTCTGGTTTCACGCAACAGCGGTCTTGCTAGTATGCATTTTCCTGATGGGCCTGCAATCGACCCTGTTTGGCCCCGTAAAGTACGCCTATCTTCCGCAGCGGCTGCATCCAGCGGAGCTGACAGGCGGCAATGGCATGGTGGAGACGGGCACATTCGTGGCCATCGTTCTGGGCAGCCTGGCTGGTGGCGTGCTGGTTGATGTGGGTGAGCACGGCCGCATGTTGGTGGCCGCTGGCTGCCTGCTTGTGGCAGGCATTGGCTACGCGACCAGTAGAGGCATTCCGGCTGCCGCGGCTACGGACCCGCAACTGGCCATGCGCTGGAATCCATTCGTGGTTACCTGGCGGAATCTTCGGTTGGCTCACCAGGACATGGCCGTGTTTCGCGCATTGCTGGGCATCAGCTGGATGTGGTTCGTAGGCTCAGTGCTGATGAGCCAGTTCCCCGTCATCGCCAAGGACGTGCTGCATGGCAACACCCAGGTGGCATCGCTGCTGCTGGTGGTGTTTGCCGTCGGCATTGGCGCAGGTTCCCTGCTGTGCGAGGTCTTGTCGCGCAAGCAGGTGGAAATCGGCCTCGTGCCATTGGGCGCATTCTTTATGAGCGTGTTCCTGCTCGATCTGTACCTTGCCACCCGTGCACTGCCGCAGCCGCCCGAGCTGCACTCGGCCTGGCAGTTTCTTGTCCTCGGCCACAACTGGCGGGTGCTGGCCGACCTGTTTCTGCTGTGCCTGTTCACCGGCCTCTACAGCGTGCCGCTGTACGCACTGATCCAGCTGCGCGCGCAGCCTTCGCACCGCGCCCGCATCATCGCCGCCAACAACATTCTCAATGCGGTCTTCATGATCGTCAGCGCAATCCTCACCGGCCTGTTGCTGAACGCGGGCGTAAGCATCCCGCAGATTTTCCTGGCACTCGCGCTGGCCAACGCCGTGGTGGCCGGCTACATCTTTCTGCGCGTGCCGGAATACCTACTGCGGTTTCTCGCCTGGGTACTCACGCACCTGGTGTACCGCTTCAGAGTTGTCGGCCGCGAGCACATCCCCACCCAGGGCGCCGCCGTGCTGGCATGCAACCACGTGAGTTTCGTGGATGCCATCTTGCTGATGGCAGCAAGCCCTCGGCCCATCTACTTTCTCATGGACAGCCGTATCTTCCGCAACCGACTGCTGGGGCCGATCTTCCGGCTCGCCAAGGCGATACCGATTGCCCCGCAAAAAGAGGACCCCGAAGCCTTCGATGCGGCTTTCGCCCGTGCCGCACAGGTGTTGCGCGATGGCCAGCTGCTGGGCATCTTCCCGGAAGGTGCCATCACGCGCGATGGCCGGCTGCAGCGATTCCGCAAAGGCGTGCAGAAAATCGTGCGCGACGCCCACGCCCAGGGCATTGCTGTGCCGATCATTCCGATGGCACTGCGGGGTCTGTGGGGCTCCTATTTCTCGCGCATCGAGGTACGCAATGGCGAAAACGTGGCCATGGTCCGACCATTGCGCAGAGGCGTGTTCAATCGCGTTGAGCTGCGCATCGGCGCACCAGTGAACGGCCCGTCATCCTCTCCCGAGCAGCTGCAGGCGCAGGTACAGCACTTGCTGGACGCGCCTTGAGAAGCTCGTTATGAACCGCACGTCAGGGAAAGGGCTCGGCACTGTTCACGGAGTGCTGCAAAGCGCTGACGCATCCGTATTCACTGAGCGAGCCGCAGGCGCCAGACATGGGCTGGCGGCACATTGGCCATCACCGTCTCAAGTCGCTCGGCCTCGACACCCAGTCGCTCAAGCACACTGCCGCGCACCGGGCAGCGCCAGCCGTAGGTAAACAGATACAGCGCCCTGCCAGGCAGCAGCGCCGCAAACACGCTGCGCACAATGCGCAGCTGCGCTGCGGCGCACATATTGAGCAGGGGCAGCCCGCAAACAGCGGCTGAAAGGGGTGGAATCGGCCCGCTGTCAGCGTGACCTGGGCGCCCCAAGCGGGAGGCGTCGTCAGTGACGATGTGCGCCAGCGGGAAGGCTCGTGCCAGCGCCGCCGCCATCGCCGGATCGCGCTCAACCAGAATCAGGTCCTCCTGGCGCACGCCCCTCGCCAGCATGGCTCGCGTGAACACGCCCGTGCCCACGCCCAGTTCGAGCACCGGCCCATCACCCGGTTGCAGATGGCGCGTGATGGCGCGTGCCAGTGCGGGGCTGGAGGGCAGCAGCGCCCCCACTGCCTTGGGATTCTTGCGCCATGCATCAAAGAAATACTTGTACTCGCGAGCCTTGGCTTTTCTGGCCTGGAATGCCGCCTTGAACTGTTCTTGCCTGTCGGCTGTTCTCATGGTTGGGTGCGCGGTGCTACGAGGAATGGATGCGTGCGGCGCCCGAAATACGCAGGCTTCGGCGCGTCGCCCCAATCTGCCATTATGCAATCGCGCGCCCGCAACCGTCTGCAAGCCACTAGCACAGCCCTGTGACCATCCGATGGCAGTGCCCCTGGCGCAACGCCAACTGCGCAGTGGTCATGGGCATCTGTTGTTCACGGTCCTTGCGTGGCCGCCCTCGCGGTTGAGTCGCCCGCACGGCAGACCCTCGCAGGGCACCCAGCCCAGCTTGCAGTGTGCGCCTTGCGTTGCCTTCCCCCGGGCGGATCAACGCGAGGTCTGCAAGATCGTGAACATGTTCCTAGGAGCAGCCTGCCAGCGGCGCATGAAGGGGTTGCGATCAGTCAGGTTCTCAGAACCGCGCGTTCAGCGACACGTAGAACGCCCGTCCCGGTTCGTTGTAGGTGGCTGCACCCGCACCGTAGATGGTGCGCGGGTTGTTCACGCCCACCGCGTTGCCCTTGCGGTAGAGCCGCTTGTCGAACAGGTTGTTGACCCCTGCGCTGAGGGTGACGTCCTCGTCGAGGGCGTAGCTGCCGCCGATGCCTACCAGTGCGTAGGGAGAGACACTCTGCATTTCCTCGCCGGTCTTTTCCAGCCCCTGGTAGTCGAGCCGGTTGGGCTTCTGGCGCCCATAGAACGTCACGCTGGCAAATACGTCCAGCGCCGCGCTGGCCTGCCAGTCCAGGCGCGAGTTGATGGTGTATTTTGGAATGACCGAAAGCTGCTCGCCCGTCGTCTTGTTCTTGCTGTCGATCATGTAGGTGAAGTTATTGCTCCACGACAGTGCAGGCGTGATGTGCCAGTTCACTGTGCCTTCCAGCCCCGAGATCACGGCCTTGGGGACGTTATGCCAGCGGAATATGTTCGCATTGGCATAGTCCCCTTTTCCACCGATAGCCTGGCCAACCGGCGTCTGTCCCGCCTCGATCTTGTCGCGGTAGTCGTTGTGGAAGTAAGTCAGCCCGGCCAGCAGGCTCTCGCCTGCGAATTCGATGCCCAGTTCCTTGTTGATGCTGGTTTCCGCATCCAGATCGGCATTGCCCTGCAAATAGCACGATCCCCCTGCACCCCAGCAGCCAATGCCGCGGCTGTAGAGCAGGTAGTTCGGGTTGAGCTGGTACAGGTTCGGCGCCTTGTAGGCCCGCGCCACCCCCGCCTTGAGCGTGACCTGCTCCGTCAGGTAGTGCGACAGGTTCACCGAAGGGCTCCAGTTGATGCCGACCTTGTCGTGGTGATCCACCCGCACGCCGGGCGTGAGAATGGTGGCGTTGCCGATCTCGATGTTGTCCTCCAGGAACAACGAGGCGATGCGTGCGGACATCTTGCTGTCACGCCCGCTGTCGGGAATCCCAGGCACGCTGCCGGCCTCGTCCGTTTTCTGGGTTACCGAGTTGCGGTCATTGAGCTTTTGTTCCACCCACTCGGCGCCCACCGTCACCATGTGGTTGCGCCCGCCCCATCCGGCAGGAAAGCTCAGCTCGCCATGGGCCGTGATCGTATCCAGTTTAGACATCGTAAATTCACCTGAAGGCAGCCCCTCGGTCCCACCGGCCAGCCCTTCACCCAAGCGATTGTTGCGTGTGCTCTCGTATTGCAGATACGCCATGGACGTGCCGAATGCATAGCGGCCCTTGTGCGTGAGCGCATAGGTCGAGCGGTACATCCGGTTGGTTTCGCTGCCCAGCACATCAAACACCTTTTGCGACGTAGGCGTCAGCTGACCATCAGTTCCGACAACAAAATTATTGGTGTTCTGCGTGTCGCCCGCGTAGATATTGCCCTGGCGGCTGAAGGCCACGTCCAGATCGATGCTGTGATCGGCATTGGGCGCCAACGACAATCGCCCTGCAATATCACGGTTACGCACACCCTCTCGACCAGCCGGGAATGTGCCGGCGTAGATACCGGTGCGGGTGGAGGCATGGTTGCGGTTGATGTCCCATGCGTCGGCATCGGTCTTGGCCACGTTGGCGTTGATGCGAAAACCCAGCTTCTCGGAGATCGGCCCCGCCAGGCTGAAGGTGGCGCGGCGCGCATCGCCATCGCGCGAATCTTCCGGCAGCAGGTAGTAAGCGGTGGCGCTGCCGCTGAGCTTTTCCGGCACCGCCTTGGTGATGATGTTGACCACACCGCCCGCGGCGCCGTTGCCGTAGCGTGCCGCAGCCGGGCCACGCAGCACCTCGATGCGTTCGACCGCGTCGGCCGGCACCCAATTCATGTCACCGCGCGTATCGCGTTCGCCGCGCCAGCCGTAGCGCACCGAGCTGCGGCTGTTGACGGGCCGCCCGTCGATCAAGATCAGCGTGTTCTCCGGCCCCATGCCGCGGATGTCGATCTGCCGGTTGTTGCCCCGCTGCCCGCTGGCGGAGTTACCAGTGAGGTTCACGCCGGGTTGCCTGCGCAGCACCTCGGCCAGATCATTCGATGGCGGATTGCGCAAGTCCTCCTCTGTGACGATGGAGACCCCAGGCGCCTGCTTCCATGCATCGGCTGCCGTTCCCAATACCTCGACCTCGGGCAAGGTGTCCGGCTCCTGCACCTGCGTCCAGCCAGGCGCGGCAACCATTGCGCAGACCGCTGCAGCAACGGCGTGGTGGTACAGGAAGAACGTACGAACAGTTGTATGCGCACAACGCATAATCGGCTCCAGTCAAACAACAGAAACCGAAAGTATAGTTAATACGAATTGTTTTTATATCGATTATTCAGCGTGTTTTAGACGCGTTGCGTTTGTGCGACGGAGCGATTTTGACGCAAGCCATCGACTGCGCTCGTATCGCCCTTTCCTGACGGCGAAGGCGCTGCGTGAGCCGCCTGGCTATGCGCAATCGAGTTGAAGTGATAAGAACCTGTTTACGGTCTTTTCATGCGCCGCGCAGCCAGGCAAAGGCGCGGCGGGCAAGGCGCCTGCCGCAGCCCAGACTGGGCGTCTGCGCAAGGCGGGCAACGCGGCCCGGTGCGCCTTTGCCTGGCTGCCCTTGGGGTTGGCTCGCCAGGCGCACGCTGCGGCGTTGCCAATCCTCGTCGGGCCAACAGCCCGACTGCGGTTTGCGCCTTGCATCGCATCGCCTGGTGAGGCAACGCGGCGTATGAAAAGAGCGTAAACAGGTTCTAAGTCCTCTGCACCAGCGCGGAGCGTCTGCGCCCCGGCCACTAGCGACAAAGTCGCAGCACCTCCTCGCCGTAGGCCTGCAGCTTCTTTTCGCCCACGCCGGAAATGCCACGCAGATCGTCGAGCGTTCCGGGCTGTGCGGTGGCGATGGCCAGCAGTGTCGCGTCGTGAAAGATCACATAGGCGGGCATGCCGTGCTCGCGCGCGACCTCCGCGCGCCACGCTTTGAGAGACTGCAAGCGCTGGCGCGCGGCCGCATCAAGCTGGACCAGTTGCGCATCACGCGCGCTGCTTGTGCTTGGCGTTGCGCGCCGCAGGCTGCCGTTGCCGCGCGCGGGCTTCTCGCTGGCCACACGCAGGCGGATCGGCTGGGTGCCGGCCAACACGGCCTTGGCCGCAGGCCCCAGACGCAGGGTGTTGAAGCTGGCCGCGTCGGCGACGATGGCGTCGCGCGCCACCAGCTGCCGGATCAACGTACTCCACTGGCGCTCGCCCAGATCGGCGCCGATGCCGAATGTGGACAGCTGCGCGTGGCCATGCTGCTCGACCTTGGGCGTGGGCTTGCCACGCAGGATATCGATGAGGTGGCCCGCACCAAACGCAATGCCGCTTTTTTGCTGCACGCGCCAGATGCACGAGAGCAGCTTGCGCGCTGCCTCGGTGGCGTCCCAGGTCTCGGGCGGGAACAGGCAGTTGTCGCAGTTGCCGCACGGCTCGGAATGTTCGCCGAAGTACGCCAGCAGATGCACGCGCCGGCACTCGGTGGTCTCTGCCATGGCCAGCAGCGCGTCCAGCTTGGCGCGCATGACCTGGCGATGGGCTTCGCTGGCCGGGCTTTGCGGATCGTCGATCATGCGTCGCTGGTTGACGACGTCGGCCAGACCGTAGGCCATCCAGGCATCGGCAGGCAAGCCATCGCGCCCTGCCCGGCCAGTCTCCTGGTAATAACCTTCAATGTTCTTGGGCATGTCCAGATGGGCGACAAACCGCACGTCCGGCTTGTCGATGCCCATGCCAAAGGCAATGGTTGCCGTCATCACCAGGCCTTCCTCTCGCAGGAAGCGGTCCTGGTGGCGCTGGCGCTCATCGGCCGGCAGACCGGCGTGATAGGGCAAGGCGTCGATGCCGTTTTGCACCAGCCATTCGGCTGTTTCCTCGACTTTTTTGCGGCTCTGGCAGTAGACGATGCCGGCATCGCCTTCGTGCTCGTCCTCAATGAAGCGCAGCAGCTGCCGGCGCGCATCACTTTTCTCGACCACGTGATAGCAGATGTTGGGGCGGTCGAAACTGCTCACATAGCACTGTGCCTGTTGCAGTTGCAGGCGCTCGATAATGTCTTCCCGCGTGACGGCATCGGCCGTGGCCGTCAGCGCCAGGCGGGGCACCTGTGGAAAGCGCTCGTGCAGCAACGCCAGTTGCCGGTATTCCGGGCGGAAGTCATGCCCCCACTGGCTGACGCAATGGGCCTCGTCGATAGCAAACAGGGCAAGCTGCCCACGCTGGTAAAGCGCAGCGAGAAAGTCCTGGAACGGCGCAGACGTCACGCGTTCGGGCGCGGCATACAGCAGGGTCAACTGGCCGCTGCGCGCCTGCGCCAGCACACTCTGCGCCTGCGCGAAATCCAGTGCCGAATGCAGGCACTGGGCCGCCACGCCCACCTGCTGCAGTGCGCGCACCTGGTCGTGCATCAGCGCAATCAGTGGCGACACGACAACGGTCAGTCCCCGGCCCTGCTGCTGGCGCACAATCGCCGGGATCTGATAGCACAGCGACTTGCCTCCCCCTGTGGGCATCAGCACCAGCGCATCGTGCCCGTCGATGGCATTGGCGATGATCTCGGCCTGCAGGCCACGGAAGGCGGGGTAGCCAAATACCTGCTGCAACACATGCAGCGCCTGGGAAAAAGCGGGGGAGGACACAGTAAACCAAGTTCGGACAGAAACCTGCGGCAAGCAGGCGCAGACAGCGCGCGATGGCACATGGGGCACCAGACTGCCGCCGCGCTATCTGCGTGCATAAGGCAAACGCACATTATCGACCGCAAGGCCCCTGACTGCGCCATGTGCGCATGCTGGGTACACTGCCGAGCACCGCCGCACCCGAATTTTTCCGCATCGCGTCATGGGCCACGTCCTTGCCATCATTTTTCCCGTCTTTGGCCTGATTGCGGCAGGTTATCTGTGCCGCCGCATCGGGGTGCTGGGCCCGGCATCGGCAGCCGAACTCAATCGTTTCGTAGTCTGGCTGGCGCTGCCGGCAATGCTGTTTCAGAACCTCGCCAAGGCCGACTTCGCCAGTCTGCTGCAGCCGGGCTTCATTGCCACCTACGCCGTAGCCGGATTAGGCCTGTTTGCGATCGTGCTGCTCTGGCAACGCCGCTGCGGCCAGAGCATGGCCGATGCCAGCGTCACTGCGCTGGCCGGGGCCTACCCGAACGCAGGCTACATGGGCTTTCCACTCACGCTGCTACTGTATGGGGATGCCTCGCTGGTGCCGACCACCATCGCTTCCATGCTGGTGGTGTGTGTCATGTTTGGCCTGGCCATTGTCTGCATTGAGGCGGCGCGCCAGGCAGGTCAGGGCCGGGTGCACGCGTGGCTGCCGCGGGTATGCCTGTCCCTGCTGAAAAACCCGTTGATTGCCGCGCCGCTGGCTGGCGGAGTGCTGGCCGCTCTTGACTGGCGGCTGCCGCAGGCTGCCGACCAGCTGCTGAACCTGCTGGCCGCCGCAGCCAGCCCTTGCGCGCTGGTCAGTCTGGGCCTGTTTCTGGCCAGCCGAAGCGGCACCGCCCTGCACGCCGAACAAGCCATCCGTGCGGACGACAGCCACGCCACGCGCAGCGCCTGGCAGCTCACTGCCATCAAGCTCGTGCTGATGCCCGCGCTGACCTGGCTACTGGCGGTGTGGGTGTTCGCCCTGCCCGCACCGCTGTGGCAAATAGCGGTCATTCTGGCGGCACTCCCCACTGGCACAGGCCCCTACATGCTGGCTGACATGTACCGGCGCGACGGCCTGGTGACCGCCCGCACCGTGCTGTTCTCCACGCTCGCCTCCACGGTCACACTGGCGCTGCTGATTCACTGGCTGCCCCGGGCGTGAACGCCCTGCGCAGCGCATGCGCCCGATGCCGCAGCGCACGTCATGGTCCCGCGGCCACACCTTGCCGATCGATCGCCTCCTGGCGCTGCTGTAGCGCGCGCCACATCACCTTGCCACTGCCACTCTTGGGCAGCGCATCGACGAATTCCACCAGCCGGGGCGCCTTGTAGGCGGCCATGTGGTTGCGACACCATGCGATCAGGGCATCCTCCGTGAGCGCCTCATGGCCTGGCCGTAGCACGACAAATGCCTTGACCGTCTCACCGCGGTAGGCATCGCGCGCGCCGATAACGCACGCTTCCTGCACAGCAGGATGGCGGAACATCAAAGCTTCGACTTCGGCAGGCCATACCTTGAAGCCAGAAGCATTGATCATGCGCTTGAGCCGGTCGGTCAAAAAGAAATAGCCCTCCTCGTCCATATGGCCCAGATCGCCGGTGCGAAAGAATCGCCTGCCCTCCAGTGTCACAAAAGCCGCATCGGTGGCTGCCTGGTTACGCCAGTAGCCATCGAATACCTGGGGGCCATGCACCAGAATTTCCCCTTGGGCGCCGGGCGGCAATACCGCCAGGGTATCGGGGTCGACAATGCACGCGCAGGTACCGATGATGGGAATGCCCAGACACTGCTGCTTGGGCCGGTGGTGCGGATTGCTGTGGGTGGGCGCGGCGGTCTCGGTCAGCCCGTAGCCTTCCACATACGCCAGTCCGAACTGACCCTGCAGGCGCTGGGCAACAGCTTGCGGCATGGCGGCACCGCCGCCGCCGATGTGTTCGAGGCTGCCAAGATCGAAATCGGCGATATTGGGGCTGGCCAGCAGATCAATGACCATCGTCGGAATGTTGGTCCACGTCGTCACTTTCCATTTAGAAATCAGCCGCCCCGCCAGCTCCCTGTCCCAGCGGGGCATCAGGATTTGCGTAGCCCCCAGGTAGATGCTGCCGTGCATGACCACCACCATGCCGGTGATGTGAAACATCGGCACTACCGACAGTGACACGGCCTGCATGGTCTGCTGCCCCCACAGCGCAGCGCCCACCACGTTGTGCTGGATGCTGCGGTGCGGATGCATGCAGCCTTTGGGCAGCCCCGTGGTTCCGCTGGTGTAGGGCAACACGGCCAGATCGGCCGGACCCGCAGTGTGCGGCGGCGGTGGCGCGCTGCATGCCAGTGCCTCACGCCAGGCATGGTGGCGGCCTTCTTGCAGCATGGCGCCGTCAGGCGCGCCACACAGCCAGTCCCGCCATGCCGCAGGCGGCGCGTCATCGCCCATTGCCTGTGGATCGAACGCATCGGTGAATGCAGTCACGATCAGATGCTGCAGCGACGGATCTCCCTCAGCCCCGACCGCATTGGCAGCCTGGACCAGCTGCGGTGCGAGGTCTGCGGTGCACAGCGCCACCGACGCGCCGGAGTCGCGGATGTAGTGGGCCAGCTCCTCGGCAAGGTTCATCGGGTTGACCGGCACCACCACCGCGTTGGCGCGCAGGATGGCGTAGTGCGCAATCACCAGTTGGGGGCAGTTCTGCATGAAAACGATGACGCGCGCGCCCTTTTGCACGCCCAGCTGGTACAGGTAAGCAGCCAGCTGCTCGGCCTGCCCAGCCAGCTGCGCATAGGTAGTGACGGTGCCGAAGAACACCAGCGCAGCCTTGTCGGGGTAGCGCGCCGCACTCACCGCGAGGTTGTGCCAGACGGAAGTGGCAATTGCAGGGACGTGACGCGGCACGCGCTCGGGCCAGAACGCATCGTGCAAAGGCATGGCATGGACTCCGGGAAAGAGGGGCAGGCAACGCATGCGCGCAGCCCGGTCCATACAGGCTAGCCGCGCCCCTGCCCCAGGGCAACGGGGCGCGCCCGCAGAACGCGGCCGTTTTCGTCACCTGCGTTACAGCCGCGTGCCTCTCAGAACCTGTTCACGCTAAGGCGTGGCCTTCCTGCCAATGCACACCGCCCTGGGTGGCATTGTCGATGGCTTGGCGCAAGGGTTGGGCCTGCGCCTCCAGTACCGAGATGCGCAGCATCACTTGTTGACCATAGTCGACCGACACGATGGTTGCACCATGCTGGGCGGCCACATGCCGGATGGTGTTCTCATGCGCGTAGTCGGCACGCAGCAGCCACTGCCACTGGCGCTGCAGCAGCACCTTCTCCGCCCCCGCCAGCGCCTGCGCAACGGCGTCGGTGTAGGCACGCACCAGACCGCCAGCTCCCAGCTTGATGCCCCCGAAGTAGCGCACTACGGTGGCGAGCACTCCGTCGAGCTGGTGGTGGCGCAGCACCTCCAGCATCGGCCTGCCGGCCGTACCGCTGGGCTCGCCATCGTCATTGGCCGCCGATTGCCCGCCTGCCATCAGCGCCCAGCATACGTGGCGCGCCTGGGGATGCGCACGCCACAGCGCCGCAACAACCTCCTGCGCCTGCGCCCGCCCGGAGACAGGCTGCACGCAGCCGATGAAGCGGCTTTTTTTGATGATGATTTCGCTGTGCGCCGCACGCGCCAATGTGGTGGCCATGATGCTCAGGATGCCGCACAACTGCTGGTGCACGCTGGATGGGCGCAAAAAAAGCACCAGGCCTGGTGCTTTTTGCTTGTACTGGCTCCCCGACCTGGGCTCGAACCAGGGACCTGCGGATTAACAGTCCGTCGCTCTACCGACTGAGCTATCGGGGAAAGAAGCCGCGCATCATAGCAGAGAGTTGGCAGTACCCGATACAAAAAGTGCGTTGCCGCGCATCAACTGCCATTTTTTACTGTGGTTTGATGTGAATGGGGTTCGGGAACGTCGGTCTCGCCTGGGTCCATCGCTGTTTGGCAGTGCCAAAGCTGACAAGCATGACCGCTGCCAGCTTCGGTGATGGCGGAATGCGCGGCGTTCTGCACACGATTTTTTCGATATATAATCACGGGCTTCTTTCCCCGATAGCTCAGTCGGTAGAGCGACGGACTGTTAATCCGCAGGTCCCTGGTTCGAGCCCAGGTCGGGGAGCCAGAATTGGAAAAGGGACAGGTTTTACAAAGCCTGTCCCTTTTGTTTTGTGCGCTGCCGTTGGCAGTGGCTGCTTGCTCAGTCCAGCAGGCCGTTCTTGAGCGCGTAATAGGTCAGGTCGCTGTTGGAGTTCAGCGCCATCTTCGTCATCAGACGGGTGCGGTAGGTGCTGACGGTCTTTACGCTCAGCGAGAGCTCCTCGGCAATGGCACCCGCCGTTCTGCCCTTGGCGAGCTTGAGAAAGACCTGAAACTCGCGCTCGGAGAGCTGCTCATGCGGCAGTGATTCATCCTCCTTGCCCAGCCGCTGCGCCAGCAGGTCGGCCACGCCGGGGCTGATGTAGCGCTTGCCCAGCGAGATAACGCGAATCGCCTCGACGATTTCCGCAGGATCGCACTCCTTGTTGAGATAGCCACTTGCCCCCTGGCGAATCAGGTTGACGGCGTAGTGCTCCTCAGGGTATCCGCTGAGAATCAGCACGCCCATGTCCGGTGCCTTGGCGCGCAGCATGGCCAGCACGTCCAGGCCATTCTGATCGGGCATGGCAATGTCCATGATCAGCACATCGATCTGCTCCTTGCGCACCAGATCGATGGCGGCGCGCCCCGATGCGGCCTCGCCGACAACACGTATATCTACATGCTCGGCAAGGAACTGGCGCAGACCTGAACGGACGATGGCGTGGTCATCCACGATGCCAACTGTGATCATGAAACCTCTCCGAAAAAAACTGCCAGATAAACGTTGCCTGACTCGGACCAGAAACAGCACTGCCGGTGCCGCAAACATGCAGCGAAAACGCCATCCGCCCAGTGGGCGGCCCTACTCCGTCCGACAGACAGTACCACTCTTTTTGTTCAGCAAATTGTGCTTGAGCTTGTCAGACAGCGACGTAAGAAGAAACGCTATGTTGCATTGGCAACGCCGGACCGCGTAACCCAACAACCAGCGCTGGCCTACGTCAACGGCCAGAAAACCATGGTACGTTTGGCTCCTTGCCACCGCTATCTGCTTCGCGCCATGACCGAATCCCCCCGCCCCGCAGCCGCTGACCGGCGCGCTCTGCCGCCGCGCAGGAAAATGCTTGATCCGAGGGTGCTGTTTGCCATGGCGGTTTGCGTGGCGATCGCCTTCCTGGGCCTCAATGAGTATGCGTACCAGGGCGCACGCAAGGCCGCGGAAACCGACTATGGCTTGCAGGAGCACCGCACCGCGCTCTACAAGCTGACGCAGTCGCTGTTCATTGCCCAGGCCAGCCTGCGCAGCTACCTACTCTCCGACGACGAGTCACTGCTCGAGCAACACAGACAGGCGCTGCAGTCGCTGTCCTCGGACATCGAGCAACTCGAACTGGCAGCGATGGAGCAAGGACTGGATCGGGAGGCGGCGCTGGAACTACGCGATGAAGTGGTCTACCAGATCACGGAGATGGAGCTGGCCCTGCGGCTCTACCAGCAAAATCGCATGGAAGCGCTGGAGTTCCTGCTCAGCAGTGACCGCTCAAGCGGCCTGTTCCAGCGCCCTGCGACCCTGAGCCAGCAACTGCTGGCCTACCAGGATGACAAAAAAATGCAGTCGCGTGAGACCTTGCAAGGCTTTCTGGGCATCTCACGCGTGGGCGTGGCGCTGCTCACGCTGGTCGCGCTGGTGGCGTTCTGGCTCTATCTTCGCCAGATCAGTGCGCGCAAGGCCGAGGACATGCTGGTGCAGAAGCACCTGGAGCGTGAGCGCGACGCATTGGAGCGGCTGGTACGCCAGCGCACGGCATCGCTATCGGAGCTGGCCTCCTACCTGCAGCAGGTGCGCGAGCACGAACGCAGCCACCTCGCCAATGAACTGCATGATGAGCTGGGCGCGCTGCTGACAGCCGCCAAGCTCGACATCGCACGGCTGCGCCCACGCATTGACATGAAGAACGAGGTGATCGCCGAGCGCGTCGCGCATCTGACCGAGACGCTCAACCAGGTCATCGCCCTCAAACGCCGCATCGTCGAAGACTTGCGCCCCTCCTCCCTCAATACCCTGGGCTTGAACGCTGCGCTGGACAACCTGCTGCAGGAGTTCTCCCGACGCACCGAGCTGCAGATCCAGTCCGACCATGAGGATCTGGATCTGGGCGATCGCAACCTGGAGCTGACTGTCTACCGCATCGTTCAGGAGGCGCTGACCAATATCTCCAAGTACGCCAAGGCCAGTACCGTCAAGACCATCGTGCATCGCTACCCCAAACACCTGCTGGTCAGCATCAGCGATGATGGGCAGGGTTTTGAGCCCGACAGCGTCAGCACCGCCACACACGGCATTCGCGGCATGCGCCACCGGGTCGAGGCCCTCGGCGGGCAACTGGTGGTGGAGTCCCGCCCCGGCGCCGGCACCACCGTCCAGGCGACGATTCCGCTGCCCGCCGTCAACACGGAAGCGGCCGCACCAGCCGCAGCCGCCAGCCACCCCGCGTAAGCCCTTCCCTTTCGGATTTTTCGTCCCCTTGGGCAGCTCCCCGCCACTGCGCACCGCACAAGTGGTGCGACATGCCCAGGTGTTCGCTTGCAACCTGCGCAGCGTCCGCCTCGCTGGCGCGCCATGCCTGCGCAGGAGAGGCGTGCGCCCTGCCACCCAGCGGCGATAGCAGTTGTGCCAAAGACGTTGCAGGCAATGGCGGTGCGTTCCTGACTCGGCGCAACGTGCTGCCGCACCGAGAAGCATGGACAGCCTGTGCTGTTGCCTCGCCGGCGCAAGCCTTGCACCGGAGCACTTGCATTTTTCCGCCCATAAACTATACTCCCCCATAGTATTTGAGAGCATTCAACCCATGCCGCCCGATGCGGCGTCATTCATACGGAATCTTCATGCCCTATATTGCCGAAGACAAACGCCGCGTCGTCACGCGGCTGCGCCGCATCAGAGGCCAGGCCGAAGCCCTGGAACGTGCCGTCGAGGCCGGCACCGAATGCGCGCAGCTGCTGCAGCAGCTTGCCGCGCTGCGCGGCGCGGCCACCAGCCTGATGACCGAGGTGCTGGACATGCATCTGCGCGAGACTTTCGTCACGCCGCCAGCGCAAACGACGCCGCCTGATGCACAGGCGCTGAACCACGCCGTGGACGAGGTGATGCGCATCGTGCGCGCCTACGTCCGATAAGCGCTGTCCTCTTTCCCCTGCTTTTCTTCCCTTTCGTTCTGATCAAGGAGTTCCCATGAAATCACGTGCTGCTGTTGCATTCGCCGCAGGCCAACCTCTGCAAATCGTCGAGATCGACGTCGAACCGCCCCGCAAGGGCGAGGTGCTGGTCAAGATCACCCATACCGGCGTCTGCCACACCGATGCCTTCACCCTGTCGGGCGATGATCCGGAAGGAGTCTTTCCTGCCGTGCTGGGCCATGAAGGGGCAGGCATCGTCGTCGAGGTCGGCGAAGGCGTCACCAGCGTCAAGCCTGGCGACCACGTCATCCCGCTCTACACCGCCGAATGTGGCGAATGCCTGTTCTGCAAGAGCGGCAAGACCAACCTGTGCGTGGCAGTGCGCGCCACCCAGGGCAAGGGCCTCATGCCTGATGGCACCACGCGCTTTTCCTACAACGGCCAGCCGATCTACCATTACATGGGATGCTCGACATTCAGCGAATACACTGTCGTGGCCGAAGTTTCGCTGGCCAAGGTCAACCCCAACGCCAATCCTGAACAGGTCTGCCTGCTCGGCTGCGGGGTCACCACGGGGCTGGGCGCTGTCAAGAACACTGCCAAAGTGCAGGAAGGCGATTCCGTGGCCGTGTTCGGCCTCGGCGGCATCGGCCTGGCCGCCATCCAGGGCGCCAAGCTCGCCAAGGCAGGACGCATCATCGCCATCGACACCAACCCGGCCAAGTTCGAGCTGGCGCGCACCTTCGGTGCAACCGATTGCGTCAACCCCAAGGACTATGACAAGCCCATCCAGCAGGTCATCATCGAAATGACTGGCTGGGGCGTGGACCACTCCTTCGAATGCATCGGCAACGTCCACGTGATGCGCGCCGCACTGGAGTGCGCGCACCGCGGCTGGGGCCAGTCCGTCATCATCGGCGTGGCTGGTGCCGGCCAGGAAATCAGCACGCGGCCCTTCCAGCTCGTTACGGGTCGCCGCTGGCTGGGCACCGCCTTCGGTGGCGTCAAGGGCCGCAGCGAGCTGCCAGGCATGGTCGAGGACGCGATGGCCGGCAAGATCCAGCTGGCACCATTCGTTACCCACACCATGCCGCTGACCGACATCAACAAGGCGTTCGACCTGATGCACGAAGGCAAGTCCATCCGCTCCGTGGTGCACTATGGCTGATGGATTGAATGCCGCCAGTACCCATTGGGACGACCGCTACAGCGGCGCGGCGTTTTTCTACGGTACGGCGCCCAACGACTTTCTGGCCGAGCACCACCGCCTGCTTGCAGGCCCCGTGCTGTCGCTGTCGGAAGGCGAAGGGCGCAACGCTGTGTTTCTGGCGCAGCGGGGGCTGGATGTGCTAGGTGTCGATCTGTCGGAAGTGGGGCTGCGCAAGGCCGAGCAACTGGCGGCCGAACGTGGCGTGCACATCCGCACGCTCTGCGCCGATCTGGCCACCTACACGCCACAGGCGGAACAGTTTGGTGCCGTCATCTCCATCTTTGCCCATCTGCCAAGCAGCCTCCGCCAGCGGCTTTATCCGCTGGTGGTGCGCAGCCTGAAGCCGGGCGGGATATTTCTGCTGGAAGCCTATTCGCTCGACCAGTTGCCACGCAGTACCGGCGGCCCGAAGGACGCAGACATGCTGATGAGCGTGGACAAGATTCGTGCCGAATGGCCCACGCTGGAGCCGCTGCTGCTGCGTGAAACCGAACGTGAAGTGCGCGAAGGCCAGGGGCATACGGGGCTTGCCGCAGTCGTCCAGTTCATTGGCCGCAAACCTGCTTGAAACAAGGAGCCGAACATGCAACGCATCGAACAACACGCCAGCTTTGGCGGCCGCCAGGAAGTCTGGCAACACGCCTCCACCACACTGAACTGCACGATGAAAGTGGCGGTCTATCTGCCTCCTGCCGCACTGCAGGGCCAGCGCTGCCCGGTGCTGTACTGGCTGTCTGGGCTGACGTGCACCGAGCAGAACTTCATCACCAAGGCCGGCGCACAGCAGTACGCCGCGCGCCACGGCATCATTGTCGTCGCGCCGGACAGCAGCCCGCGCGGCGAGGGCGTGGCAGACGACCCCGCCTACGACCTGGGCCAGGGCGCCGGCTTCTATGTCGATGCCACGCAGGCGCCCTGGGCCACGCATTACCAGATGCAGCGCTATGTGGCCGAGGAATTGCCCGCGCTGATTGAGCAGCACTTTCCAGCCACGGACGTGCGCGGCATCTTTGGCCACTCCATGGGCGGCCATGGTGCGCTCGTCACGGCCTTGCGCAACCCCGGCCGCTACCGGTCGGTATCTGCGTTCTCGCCCATCGTGGCACCCAGCCAGGTTCCCTGGGGTCAGAAGGCACTGGCGGCCTATCTCGGCAATGACCGTGAACAATGGCTGAACTGGGATGCCACGGCGCTGATCGCGACCGCCAAGGAACGTCTGCCCCTGCTGGTCGACCAGGGCGAGGCAGATGAATTCCTCGCTGAACAGCTGCGTCCCCAGCTGCTGCAGGCTGCCTGCGAGGCGGCGGGCCACCCCATCACGCTGCGCATGCAGCCGGGCTACGACCACAGCTATTACTTCATCGCCAGTTTCATGGAAGACCATTTCGCGCACCACGCAGCAGCATTTGCGAATCCGCGCTGAGTCGGCGGGCACACCCAGCAACCGTCCAGTACGCTCTCTGCCTAGTCAGGCCCGTGCACCGATTGCGAACAGATGGTCGCAATCGGTGCACAGGCCTTCCCGCGTTCTTCACACTGTACCAACCAAGAGAAAAAGAACAGAAAATCATTTGAAATTTCAAATGATTTAAACCGTGAATTGGCATGTTTTTTGCTGGCCATCTTCCTGACCAATTTGGTCATGAACGCATCACCATTCGATGAAAGTCAAAAGCCATGCGGAGAAGTTTTGGGCATGAAAATCCAAAACCTCTTTGTGTGCCTCACGGAAGAAGGAACCCTCCCATGTCTCTGAAACTCAAGCAATATCCTGTGATCCTCGCAGGCTCGGTGCTGTCATCAGCACTGTTTGCGCAGGCAGGCTCCTCAGTTGCCATTTATGGCTTAGTTGATGCGGGGATCCGCTACACCAACAACACGGATGCCTCCGCTGACAGCAGCACCAAGCTGTCCAACGGTTCACGCACTGCATCCCGATTGGGCTTTCGAGGCAATGAAACACTCAGTGACGATCTGCAGGCCATCTTTGCCATGGAGATCGGGCTAGATCCTACTACCGGCGCCGCTGGTGATGGCTCTCGTTACTTCAACCGCCTCACATCCGTTGGCCTCAAGAGCAAGTCCTTGGGCCAAATCACCATTGGACGTCAATATGGAATGATCCATGAGTTTCTGGCCTTCAACGGCATTGACGCACTGGACGTTGCCAACTATCCGGAATGGGCCTACTACGTGGGTGCACAGTACACGCCGCGCTATGACAGCTCGGTGCGCTACACACACCAGATTGGCGGCTTTGTCGTCAGCGCAATGGGTGTGATTGACAACAGCAAGAGTAAGACGAGCTATCCACTTGGAGCCGCCTTGGTCTACAAAGGCGCGAACTGGCAGTTTGGAGGCGCCTACATGCAGGAAAAGCCCAGCATCGAAACGACCGATGCCAAACGCAAGAGCTATTCGCTTGGCGGCACCTACCAGTTCAACGCGATCAAGCTCCACGCCTTTTATCTCGGACACAAGAACGATGTCACGAATCGTGAAGACAAGACCTATGCGGTCGGGTTTGGCTATGACGTTTCATCCAGCATGAAGTTGCTTGGTGAAATGCTGCACACCAAAAGCGATATCAGCAACATCAGTGGGAAGCGCACAGCCGGTATTCTGACGGCCGAGTACTACCTCTCCAAGCGTACCCAGCCCTACATCGGCATTGACTACACCAAGTTCTCGGATGCGCTCGTTCCTGCCAGTGGCAAGGATTCCCGCGTAGGTCTGGCAGTCGGTCTGCGGCACCGTTTTTGAGCAGCGCTCTACTTTCCCCCTGCGGCAACGCTCCAAAAGGTCATCGTTTGATGACCTTTTCCTTTATCGGTCCATTCCGCCGAGGCAAATTGGCAAGCGCTCAGGAAAGCTCAGAAATATGGAGTTCTTGGAAAAAAGCCATACGCGCGTGGCGCCTCTGCTGCAGAGCCTCATCGAGCAGCTGAGGAACCTCTTCAGGCATGAATCCGCACAGGATCTGCGGTCGCACCACGTTGCGAAAAAGGTCCACCATGAAGTCCTCATCCGCACGGAGCTCCCTGGCTGCGAGGCTGTAAACCAGAAAGTTGTTGCGGGCAGCGCATCGCAACACCTCCCGATCACCGCGCAGTGACTGGTCTGCCACACTGAGCGCCAACCCATCGTTCGATACCGCCAGCATCACTACCTGCCTGTCTGCACGTAGACGCGAAGAAGCGAACTCCAGCGCCATTCCGGTGCGCGCGACAGCCTCTCGCACAATCGTTTCATCGTCGCGCCAGGCCTGCGGCAAAAGCGCCAGCCAATAGCCGTTTTTGCGCACCGCATGCAATGCGTGCACATGCGAGGCAGGAACACCGTGGGCAGTCGTCGCTTCGGCAGTCATTGTCTATATCTCCGATTCAATGCGTCCAGCTCGTGCGCAGCCACGTCAGTGGATCGACAGCCAGGCTGGCAACCAAGTAGCGATACCTGGCAGAACTATCACCAGCACGAGCATCATCAATCCGAACAGGACATACGGCGCGACGGCCAGGAACAGCTCGGACGTCGCAATATTGG
Organism: Lampropedia cohaerens; assembly: GCF_001005215.1. Lineage (GTDB taxonomy): Bacteria > Pseudomonadota > Gammaproteobacteria > Burkholderiales > Burkholderiaceae_C > Lampropedia > Lampropedia cohaerens. The sequence goes on along the minus strand of NZ_LBNQ01000005.1, from coordinate 28,056 downwards.
GAGGTGTCACGCTACGCATTGTCAGCACGAGCATGCCAAACGGTGGGGTCAACAGTCCAAGCTGCATACAGATCAGATAAAGCACACCAAACCATAACGGATCCCACCCAAAATGCTGCATCAGCGGTATGTAGAAGGGCAACGTCATCAGCATCATGCTGACCTGGTCGACAAAACAGCCAAGCAGCAGCAGGATCAGCATCATCAACGCCAGCACCATCCAGGACTGCAGGCCCGAGCCGAGGATGCCGCGCACTAACCCATCAGTTGCACCAGAAAAGGCCAGAATCTGCGAAAACGTCGACGCGCCAATGATGATGAACAGAATCATGCCGGTCAACGCCGCCGTGTTCATCAGCGATACCGTCAGATTTTTCCACGTCAGGCTGCGATGCAACAGGCACACCAGCAGACATGCCGATGCGCCCACAGCGGCCGACTCCGTAGGGGTTGCCCAACCCAATGTCATTGAAAGCACAACCAGCACGAAGATCGCTACCAGCGGCAGCACATGCAGCACCAACGCGCGCCAGCGCTGCCAGCCATCGAGACCGTCCTCGGCCTCTCCATCTGAGCCGGGGGCCCAGTCGGGCGAAATACGTACGCGAACGATGATGAACACGATGAACATCAGCGCCAGCAGCAAGCCCGGCATGAGTCCAGCGATGAGCAAGCCTGCAATCGAGATCTGCCCCAGGCTGCCCAACAGCACCGCTATTGCCGATGGTGGAATCAGCATGTCCACCGCACCAATCGCCATGATGGGGCCGGTAGCCAGTCGAGGGTGGTACCTGCGTCGCAGCATCTCCGGCAAAAGCACGCTTCCCAGCAATGCGGTGGTCGCTACCGATGAGCCGGATATCGCCGAGAACACCGTTCCACCCACTACTGCCACCACAGCCAGCCGTCCCGGCACTCGGCGAATGACCCGATCAAACGCATCGATGGCCTTGAACGCAACTCCGGAACGAAAAAGCAGCTCCCCCATCAGCAGGAAGAACGGAATCGGTGTCAGTGAGAAGTTAGTAACCGATGCAATACCGTTGCGCACCGACTGCATAAGACCGGCCTCGCCGCCTAGGTACACAAATGCACCGATCAGATTGATGCAAATGAACGTAAGGCCCGCAGGCAGACCAGCACACAGCAAAAGCGTCAGGCCGCCAAAAAAAAGAATCAGAGTCTGCCACCACTCCATCACAGTCCTCCCGGTGCGGCTTCGTCCTGCGCAGTCGCTGGCAGAAACATGCGACGCGCGCATTCAATGGACAAAAGCGCAAAGCCAATCGGCATGCCGATATACAGCCACCATTCCGGAAACACCAACGCTTTGATCACCAGTGCGCCAGACTGACGCGAATCAAGCAGCAAAGTCAACGCATACCAGGCGAACATCGCCGCCGCAACCATCCCGATGGCCGCAGCCGCGCGTTCGACCAGGCGCCGCGCGGATTCCGGCAGCATGGACTGCAGCACATCCAGTCGCACATGCTGGTTGCGGTACATCAACCAAGGAGCAGTCAAACTGATGAGCGTCGGCAGTGCATATTCGGACACTTCGAGAATCCAGTCCAGGCTGCCCAAGCCCAGATTGCGCGCCAGCACGTCATAAGTTACGACAACCGTCAATACAGCGACAATGCACGCGGCACAGGCACCCAGGCCGCGCATCAAATAGTCATAGGCCTTCATGGCTCAGGCACCCCTGCATTTTTCTCAAGGAATCAGCCGTCATTGCTCTGCGACCATGAGTTCACGAAGCTTGGGCCCGTGCTCCGGGCTGAGTCGAATGATGCCGGCCCACGCGGTATCAAGTGACTTGCGCAGATACTCCTGCGCATCCTCACCTTTGAACGTAATGACCTGAATCCCTGCATCTTGTTGGCGCTGGAGATCAATGGCCACATCCGCCATGGATTTCTCCAGAGCCAGCCTCTCCAGCCAATCACGCTGACGCTCAAGAAAGGTTTGCTGCTCGGGGGAGAGTTTTTGCCAGGACTTGAGGTTGAACTGCACCCCCATCTCCAGGTTATGAAAACCTGGATCAACGCGGTACTTCGTGACTTGCTGCCACCCCATATCAAACACGCCCAGCAGTGGCCACCCATAGCCATCGACAACTCCACGCTCCAGCGCGGTATAAACCTCACCTGGCGGGGTCTGAATGACGGTGGCACCCAGTGCTTGGAAAAATTCACGAAAGTTGGGCGCAATGCGGACCTTCAGACCGCTGAGATCAGGTCGGCTAATCGGCTTTGTCAAATAAAGGTGGTACTTGACGCCATCACCGGTACGCGCAAAGTACATCAAGTTTTTCTCGGCCATCAGCTGGTTGATGTAATCTAGCGCGCCATTTCTGCGCAGCTCCTGAAATGGCACCGTGGCATAGTTGAGCGCCTGCACCTCAGGCACGATGCCACCTGCATAGGAGGCCGTGGTGGCGGCCATATCCACGACACCATTGCGTAACGCCGCAGGCTGCTCCAGCGTCGGAATCGCCTTGGGCCCACCAATGTATTGGATCTGCACAAGCCCCTTGCCTTCCTCGTTGACTTTCTTCACGAAGGCCTCGAAGTTCTGGGCGAAGTAGGTGCCCTCTTGGAAGGCATTGATCGCCTTGAGCGTCACCTCCTGCGCCTGCGTGGCAACACTAACAGCGGCAAGTACCGTGGCTACCCACGCTGCCTTGAAACGGTCTGTCATTTCAATGCTCCCGGTATGTCTCGTGAAGAAAACAGCACGGCTGTGTGAGTTCGCTCACCAGCTCGGACCACGTTCGGCGCGCATTTTGCGCACCATCGCATCGAAGAACTTGTTGGCAAAATCTCCCTCTCGGATCAACATCGCGGTCAATTCCATGCATTTGGTCTTGATGGCATCGGGCAGCTGCGTGTCCGGTCCAGGCAGCGCAGCCGAAGCACACTGGATCTCCCCGGCGCGCTGCACCGTCCAAAGCAGGAAGAACGCCTTGGCGATGGACCCTTCTGCCACCGCGATACCATGGTTGCGGAGCACCAGGATGTGCTTGTCGCCCAGACTGGCAACCATGCGCTCCTTCTCATCCGCAAACAACGTGATGCCCTCGAAGCTGTGATAGCCAACGCGGCCGTAAAGCTGTGCGCCATAAAAGTTGTTGTGATCGAAACCCGCTTGCTTCTGAGCCACGGCAGACAGCGGCGTGGTGTGCGTGTGAATGACACATTGCACATCCTCGCGGGCGGCATGAATGGCAGCGTGCAGAGCAAATCCTGCGGGATTACCGTCGTAGGGCGACTCCTGCAGCTTGTGGCCATCCAGGTCGACTTTCAGCAAGTTGGCGGGCGTGATTTCCGTATAGTTCAGACCGAACGGATTGACCAGATAGTGATGGGCTGGACCAGGCAGACGAGCCGAAATATGGTTGAAAATCGTCTCCGTCCAGCCCATATAGTCGATCAGGTGGTAGCACTCGGCGAGCTGGCAGCGCAACCTCCACTCCTCGTCGGAGCAATCGGGCGCGCGGTGCATCTCAACAGGTGCGGAAGAAAAGTCAGCGACACTGTTCATGAAAAACCTCCTTGTTGGGTTTTGGGAGTTGGGTGGGATCGACGGGCGCGATGTCATCGGATGCGGCACGTGCCTCGTCGCGGAAATGCGCCAGCGCAATCACACGCTCGGTGACAGGCATGGCAATATCCTGAAGAGTGGCTAACTCCAATACCGCATCGCCAATAGCAGCGAGTTCCAACCGCCGACCTGCCTCAAAGTCCTGCAGCATTGAAGTACGCACTGCCCCCATCGCAGCGCCCTCGCGGATGAAATTTGCCGGTGTGAAGGCGATGCGTGCACCGAATGCCGCCGCCAGAGACAGGCCCTCGCGCAGCATCTCCCACACGATGGCGAGCAGTCGTGTGTCACCGTAGATGGATTGCAACGTTGCGCCACTGATGACAGACAAGGGATTCGAAGTCAGATTGGCCAAAATCTTGGTCCATAACGCATCGCGGATTTGCGGTGTGACGCGCGCCTCAATACCAGCTCTCTCCAGCCAGTCGGCCAGCCGCTGAAGCCGAGCGGAACTGCCTGCATGGTCAATTTCGCCAAGAACCATGAGCAGTGGGTTGTCGGAAACCACCTCTCCTGGGCGCACACGCTCGGCGGTAATAAAAACTACTGCTCCGACGATCTGGGTGGCCGGCAGCAACGCTGACAGCGTTCCCTCGGGGTCGACCGCCTGCACCCGGCGCCCTTGCCAGGGACCGGGCAGCGCCTGAAAGTACCACCACGGCACGCCATTGACTAACGGCACGACGCAGGTCTCAGGACCGATCATGGGCAGCGCGGACCGCAGCAACTGTTGCATGTCGTGTGCCTTGGCGCAGAGAAACAACACATCCTGCGGTCCCAGCCCACTTGCATCATCGCTCGCCAGCACTGGCGCCTGCAAGCAGTCGCCTCTGCGGTGCAGTCGAACACCCTCGCTGCGCAAGCTGGTCAGGCTGGCGCCGCGGGCGAGTACATGCACGCGCGCCCCGGCTCGTGCAAGTAATGCAGCCAGCGTGCAGCCGATGGCACCAGCACCCGCGATGCCTACGCGCAGCGCCGAAGAGACATTGCGCGTATTCATGTGACCAGCAACTCCTGATGGCCACCGGCAGCGCCCAAATAGGCTTCGATCACACGGGGATCATGTGCCAGCGCGCTGGCGGGGCCCCGCATGATGACGCGCCCGAGTTCCAGCACATAGGCATAGTCGGCAACATTGAGTGCGGCGCGTGCGTTCTGCTCGATCAGAAGAATGGACACCCCCCTCTCTCGCAGCGAGGCAATGATGCGAAAAATGTCGCGCACGATGAGCGGAGCCAGGCCGAGGCTGGGCTCATCGAGCATCAGCAGGCGCGGCTTACCCATTAGTGCACGGCCCACTGCCAACATCTGGCGCTCTCCTCCAGAGAGCGTACCGGCTTCTTGATGACTGCGCTCCTTCAGGCGAGGAAACAGGGCAAAGACCTCCTCCAGCGCCTCCTCTCGGAACCGCCTGGGCCGATGACGAAAACGGAAGGCCCCCAGTTCCAGGTTCTCCCGCACGCTCATGCTGGAAAACAACGCGCGCGTCTCCGGCACCAATGCCATGCCGTGCGCGACATGCTCCTCAATGCTGGCGCGCGTCAAGTCATGCCCCTCCAGCAAAACCCGCCCTCGCGCGCGAAGCACGCCCATAATCGCCGCCAAGGTTGTTGTCTTGCCCGCACCATTGGGACCGATGACGGTGACGATCTGTCCTTGCCGCACTTCAATGTCCACATCGAATATCGCGTCGATATGGCCATAGGAGGCCCCGAGCTTGCGCACGCTCAGCAGCGCGCAAGCGTCTGCTGCAGCGTCTCCCAAACGGTTTGCAGCGCTGACTTCGCTCATTCTTCCACTCCTCCCAGATAGGCCTTAAGCACCGCAGGGTCGCGCTGCACTTCCTCGGGGCGGCCTTCGGCAATGCGCTGGCCAAACTCCATCACGATGACGCGATCGACCAGTCCCATCACGAAGTCCATGTCATGCTCAACCAGAAGTACTGCCACCCCTTCGCTGCGCAGCTTGCGCAAAAGCTCCGCCAGTGCCTGCTTTTCCTTGTGACGCAAGCCAGCGGCAGGTTCGTCAAGCAGCAACAGGCAGGGATCTGCACACAGCGCGCGGGCAATTTCCAGGATGCGCTGCTGGCCCAGAGCAAGGCTGCCAGCGGTGCGCTCCAGGTGTTCTCCCAGGCCCACGCGTTCCAGCTGCCTTCGCGCTTCGGCCAAAAGCCGGGCTTCATCTTCTCCATCCAAATGCAGCGCTGACGCAAACACGCCCTTGTGTCCGCGCAGATGAGCGCCGATGGCCGCGTTCTCCAACACCGTCATTTCCGGCAGGAGCTTGACATGCTGGAAAGTGCGTGAGAGTCCCCTGGCCGCCAACTCGCGCGGGGTGCGGCCATTGATGCGGTGGCCACGGAAAAGCACATCTCCCTCATCCGGCACATCTACGCCAGAGACCAGATTGAACAGCGTGCTCTTGCCCGCCCCGTTGGGACCAATGACGGCAACAATTTCCCCGGCATCCACGCGCAACGACATCTGCCTGTTCGCCACCAGCCCCCCGAACCGGCGAGTCACGTCGCGAACGTCAAGAATGCGCTCACGCGGCTTGGGCCTCGGGCGACGCGGAAGGGGCTCAACTGCGGCGCCGGTCTGCGGCAAACGCATATGGCCGTGCTGACGCAACTTCAATCGCCTGGCGACCCCCTGCCAGATACCACCCGGCCAACGGTGCATCACCAGGACGATCAGCAGCCCGAACACAATGCTCTCATAGTTGCCACCGTGCCCCAGCAGCGCCGGCAGCCAGTCCTGCAACCACTCGCGCATCAGCACCACAGCCGCGGAGCCTATGACCGCACCCCATAAGCTGCCGATGCCGCCCAGCAGCGCCATGAACAGGTAATCAATTCCGGCTTGAACCCCGAATGGTCCGGGACTCACGAAGCGCTGCGTGTAGGCATACAGCCAGCCAGACAGTCCTGCCAGCGCAGCGGCGATCAGGAACACGATCATCTTGGTGCGGAATACATCCACGCCCATTGACGCCGCCATCTCCTGGCCTCCACGCAGTGCACGAATGGCGCGGCCAAGACGTGACTCCAACAGGTTGCGGATCAGCACGATGGCCAGCAGCACGCAGCCCCAGATCAAATAGAACATGCGTGGCCCATCGCCGAATGTGAGCCCGAAAATGCGCAGCGGGGGCAGATCTGGCACGCCGGAGTGCCCGCCGAGACTCTCAATAGTGCCAAACAGCGAATACAGTGCCATGCCCCAGGCGATAGTGCCAAGCGGCAGGTAATGACCTTGTAACCGCAACGTCAGCAATCCCAGCACGAGGGCAAACAGCAGCGTCAAAGCCAAGCCAGCGGCAAGCGCCAGCCAGGGAGCGCCCATCATCGCGCCCAGATTAAGCGTCGAGGGCGCGATCAGCGCAGCAGTCGTGTACGCCGACAAACCCACAAATGCCGCCTGTCCGAAGCTCGTCATGCCGGCTATGCCGGTCAGGAGAACGACACCCAGCGTCGCAAGGGCAAACATGCCAATGTTGTTAAGCACCGAAATGTAGAAGGTCGAAACCACAAGGGGTATGACCAACAGCAGCAGGATCAGCGGCAGCCACATACGGGAAAAGGAACGCGCCATCTCAATGCCCCTCCCCGTGCGAACCCGTTTTCAACGATCGCCACAGCAGAAATGGCAGGATCAGTGTGAAGACAATGACTTCCTTGTAACTGCTAGCCCAGAACGTCGAAAAGGATTCAACCAAGCCCACAGCCACGGCACCTACGGCAGCAACCGGATAACTCGCCAAACCACCGATGATCGCGCCGACAAATCCCTTGAGACTGATGATGAAGCCGGAGTCGTAGTACAGCGTCGTCAGCGGCGCAATCAGAATGCCCGACAAGGCGCACATGAATGCCGCTAGTGCAAAGCTGACCTTGCCTGCCAGTGTCGGGGAGATGCCCATCAGCTGCGCTCCAAACTGGTTCACAGCAGTAGCGCGCAGCGCCTTGCCATACAGCGTGCGACCAAACATCAGGAAAAGCGCAAGAATCAGAACCACGGAAGCCAACAGCACCCAGATCGTCTGGCTATTGATAGCGATCACACCCAGCTCCACCACGCCATCGGAAAAGGGCGCCGTGCGCCTGCCCTCGGCACCGAACACGAGAAGACCGACCCCAAGGAGACTGACATGCACCGCGATAGCGATGATCATCAGCAGCAGGCCCGAGGCATTGGCTACCGGCTGGAAAAAGAGCCGATACATCAATGGGCCAAGTGGTGTGATTGCGGCCAGTGTCAACAGCGCCTGCAACAGCGTTGGCAGGCGATCAAGCGGCAAAACAGCCAGTAGTATCAGCAACACCAGCGCATAGACTGGCATGGGAAGCAACTTCCATGACCGAACTGATCTGCCTTGCTTGCGCACACCCGCCCATGCATCCGCAGCTGCCGCTGCAAGGGCCATCACCATGATCAGCCAGCCAATCGAGGTCGCCCGGCCACTTTCCATCGCCGCCATCGTCAGTGCGCTGAAGGCGACAAACTCACCCAACGGGATCAGCAGAATACGGGTGACGGAGAACACCAAGATGATGGAAAGCGCCACCAGCGCGTAGATAGCGCCGTTGCTCACTCCGTCCTGGCCGAGCAAGGCAATGATTTGCAGATTCATCGTGTATACGGAAATTGATTTGTCAATTCAGGCGATACAAGGGGGCTTGCGCCCCTTGCCAGCGCGTGGCGCGCACAACCTCTTCGCGCCACGCACCGTATGCATCACTTCAGCAGCCTCCAGGCGCCTTCCTTGACGGTAATCAGCTCCCTCCCACGCTCATCGAAACCGCTGTGATCCTCCGGTGTCATGTTGTAGACGCCCTGCGTCGCGGGCAACTCACGCACGTTTTCCAGTGCATCACGCAATGCCACACGGAACGCCGCGGTCCCCGGCTCCGCCACCTTCGCAGCGACAGGAATGGCCGCCTCCAACAGCAGTCCCGCGTCATATACGTTGGCACCAAACGTGGCTGGTTCACTGCCGTACAAGGCGGTGTAGTCATCGATGTATTTGCGCGCCACCGGCTTCGACGGGTGGGCGTCCGACACCTCATCCATCACGAGCATCAGGCTAGCTGCCAAGATGGTGCCTTCAACCTTCTTGCCCCCGAGCTCGAGAAAATCAGGCAGTGCCGCCCCATGAGTCTGGTAGATCTGCCCACCGTAGCGCTGATCGACCAGCGTCGTGTGTGGAAGCACGGATGAGCTGCCAGGAGCTGCGATAAGAATGGCATCGGGACGGGCTGCAATGAGCTTGATCGATTGCGCCGTCAGCGACGTGTCCTGACGCTGAAAGCGCTCAGCCGCCACGATCTTGATACCGGCACCTTCTGCAAGTTCAGAGAGAACGTTGAGCCAACTCTCTCCAAAGGGATCGGCCGTGCCAATAAACCCCAGCGTTTTCACGCCTGTCTGACTCATGTGCTCAACCAGTGCAGAAGCGATGATGTCATCGTTCTGCGTGGTCTTGAATACCCACTTTTTTGCCTCGGTAGGCGGATGAATCACCGCAGCGCTACCTACGGGAGCCAACATGGGCACCTGCGCCTCCGCCGCGATTTGGATCACTCCCATCGCGTTGGGCGTACCACTGGGCCCAATGATGGCATCCACACCATCGCCGATGAGCTTCTTAAACGCACTGACAGAAGCAGTGGGGTTACTGGCGTCATCAAGCGAAATGTATTCAATATCCAGATCACCGGCCGTGCGCGGCAGCAGCGCAACCGAATTCTTCTGGGGAATTCCAACCAACGCAATCGGACCGGATGACGACGTCACCACCCCGACCTTGACTTGCGCTTGCGCCGCAAGCGCAACGCACACGCCCGCCATCAACACCGCCACCTTCTGCTTCATCGCCATGCCCATTCTCCAAGTCTTGTTGCCATATCAACGTCCGGCCCGAACGGCGCCGGCCCGAGCAACAAGCAGGTTCCGTGCCAAAAAACATCTTTTTCACTTGAAAAGTAGAGAATTTATATACATGACGAGAAGATGTTTAATCATGAAATGGTGCACAGATCAAACGAGCGCACCAGTACAAGGCGCGTCACGCACCAAACATGCGAAACCCATGAGATATCGCCAAAAATGCCTCGAAGATAAGCTGGCCCGATAGTTGCTTTCGTATGCACCGAAGACCATGTTCGAAAGATCGCCCCACATGGCGAAACAGCGACCAAATACATGATTTTTCACATGAATGAAGTATCTTTTTTGTGATGTACTTTGTGCGACACATTTCCTCTCGATGGAGAAAACATGACGACTACCGCTGACGCGTTGACCGGCACGAGCACCGCTACCGCTATCGGAACCGTCCCGATTCAGGCGCGATGCGCGCCTGACGCTGGCTTGCAGGAGTTGCTCGCGAACCTGCGTAACCGCGCGGCCGAATTCGAGCAACAACGCCACCTCTCGCAGGACGTGATCGATGCGTTCAAGCGCATCGGGGTTTATCGCGCGCTTGTGCCCAAGCGACTGGGCGGCAATGAATGGACTGCGCGCCAGTTCTGCGAGCTCATCGAGACCATCTCACGCGCCGATGGCTCCGCTGGCTGGGTCGCCAGCTTCGGTATGGCGCCGACTTACCTGGCCGCGCTGCCACGTGCAACCTTCGAGAAGATCTACACCGACAACGTCGACACCGTTTTCGCCGGCGGCATCTTTCCACCACAGCCAGCCTTCTACGTGGATGAAGGCATCCGAGTAAGTGGCCGCTGGAGCTTCTCCAGCGGTTGCATGGGCGCCACCGTTGTAGGTGTCGGCATCAGTCCGCGCAAAGGCGACACCACCGGTCTTCCCCGCATGGCTGTGATCCCACGCGAGAAGGTGCAGATCGTGCAAACCTGGGATGTCAGTGGCCTTGCCGGCACGGGCAGTCATGACCTCGTTGTTGATAACGTGACCGTTCCGGAGGATTGGACCTTCGTGCGTGGTGGTCAGTCCAACCTTGATGAGCCGATGTTCCGCTACCCGACACTGGCTTTCGCCGCACAGGTGCTTGCAGTGGTCAACCTCGGCATTGGCCGCGCCGCCATCGACGAACTGCGCCGGCTGGCCGGTGGCTACAAGGCCGTTACCGGCGCACCAACGCTAGGAGATCGTCCGGTCACGCAAACCCAGCTTGGCCATGCGGAGGCGCAACTGCGCGCGGCAAGAAGCTGGTTTTTCGAAGCTATTGATGAAGCGTGGGCCAGCCTTCTGGCCGGAGATCCGGTCTCGCATGAACAGACCAACATGCTGCGCCTTTCCGCATCACACGCCGCGCGCGTCGGTGCCGAGGTTGCACGCAGCATGCAGATGCTTTCGGGCATGGCCGGAATCTACAACCGCAGCCCTCTGGCACGCTGCGTGCGCGATGCCAATGTCGTCACGCAGCATGCCTTCCTTGGCGAAGTGACATTCCAAAACGGCGGAGCCATGCTGTTCGGCCGCAATCCCCTGCCCGGCTATGTGTGATCCATTGGCCCAACACCCTCACTGACATAAGGAGAGAAACGATGAGCAGTCCCAAACCCCTGCGCGTGCTTTTTTGCATCGGTATCCAGCAAAACTTCTTCGACGCCACTACTGCCGAGGCCAAGGAAGTATGGGCGGCCTTCGCCAGCATGATGAAAGGCATCGCAGATCTGCCTGGCGTCAACGTGCTGGGCAATATGGATGATGACCGCATCATGGTCGGTCCTTCGCCCAGCTGGCCCTGGACTACCTACATTCTGGCCGATGTCCCCGACATTGCCACTGTCACCGCCGCGTGCAACCTCTTTCGCGTTACCCCCGTTGGCGATGGCACCTACAAACTCTGGAAGTACGCCAAGGTCGAGGCGCGAATTGGCCGCGAACTGGAGGTGCCTGCGTGACAGGCGCACAGGCTTTCTGCGCCGCCATCTGCCCCCTCGCTGTAGGCGATTACTACCCCAGACGTCGTCCCCTGCCTGCTGCGTAGACCTACCTCACTAGGAGCCCCACACTATGACCACCGTCATTCCTATCCAGCCGGTCGAAAAGACCTCCGATCGCGGCGCTGGCCGCTGCTATGAAACACTGGTCAAGCCCGACCGCGTTCACACCTCTCTCTACACCGACCCTGCCATCTTTGAAGAGGAGATGGAGAAAGTCTTTTATTCGAACTGGGTATGGGTTGGCCATGTCAGTGAGGTAGCCGAACCTGGCAGCTTCAAGTCCACCTGGATCGGCCAGCAGCCGGTCATTCTGGTACGTGACCGCAAGAAGAATCTGCATGTGTTGCTCAACCGCTGTCGCCATCGCGGTGCCACTGTCTGCGAACACAAGAAGGGCAAGACCAGCAGCTTCGTCTGCCCCTATCACGGCTGGGGCTACGGCCTAGACGGCTCACTGCGCGGTGTTCCACATCCGGAAAGCTACGGCGACAGCATTGACAAGGCAGAGTTTCCGCTGGTGAGTCTGCGCGTGGAGCAGTACGCCGGCATGGTGTTTGCCACTTTCAAGGACGACATCCTGCCATTGCAGGAGTGGCTGGGACCAGCCAAGAAGTGGATGGACCTCTTCATGAAGCAAGCTGGCGGCTACCCTGTGAAGGTTGCAGGCGAGCACCGATTCAGCTTTCCTGGCAACTGGAAGATCCAGCTGGAAAACACGACTGACGCCTACCACTTTCCGCTGGTGCACAAGTCCTTCCTGACCTCACTGGACGAAGAAACGAAGAAGATTTTTGATTTCGTTGAGGGGCCCGGTTATGTCGAAGACCTGGGCAACGGCCACAGCGTGATGGTCATGATCCCCGACCTGGTGGACTTGGAGGCCGATCTGGACAAGCCAATTCCCGAGCGCTTCGAGGAACTTGCGCAAGCCTTGCGCGACGAGGGTCACGAGGAAGCGCAGGTCCGTCGCATCGTGCGAGCCGTAGGCGGGACCGGCTTCAACCTCAACATCTATCCCAATGTGGCCTGTTCCATGGCGTTCTTTCGCGTACTGCGCCCCATTGCGGTGGACAAGACCGAAATCCACCATGCGGCCATCGTCATGGATGGCGGTCCAGAGATCGCCAATCAGTACCGACTGCGGCTGCATGAGCACTTTCAGGGCCCGATGGGTTTTGGTACGCCCGATGATTCCGAGGCTTGGGAACGTGTGCAAAAAGGTGCACATGCCGGTGAGGACCTCTGGATCATGGTCAACCGCGGACTGCCCGGCGAGGTGCAGACGGCCGATGGCCGCAAGAGCGATGTCAGTGCCGAGACCGGCATGCGCGCCGCCTACCGCCAATGGCTCAAATCAATGACGGCCTGAGTGCTCATGGGGAACCCAAAAATGAACATTGCATTGCTCAACGAAGTCGCGGCCTTCATCTGGCAGGAAGCGGACATGCTCGATAACGAGCTCTACCAGGACTGGCTCAATCTCTGGAGCGAGGATGGCCTCTACGTCGTGCCCATCGATCCCAAGGCGACCGACTTCGCCAATACCCTCAACTACGCCTACGACAACGCGCATATGCGAGAGCTGCGTGTGCGACGCCTCACCGGGGGCGAGTCGATCTCCACCAGCCCTGAGCCACGGACCGTGCGCATGGTCTCGCGCTTTCGTGTGGCTGCGCAGGACGCAACGACGGTGACAGTGCGCTGCGCGCAGTTTCTCACTGATTTCCGCAAGGAAAACACGCACCAGTACACCGCCAATCTCGTTTATACCCTGCGCCGCGATGGCGATAGCTTTCAGATCGTGCAAAAGGTCGTGCGACTCATCAACTCGGACGACGTGCTGCAGACCATCGGCTACATCCTCTGACCACAAGGAACATCACAATGGCCCACCACGCGCCACAAACAGCCCATGTTGCAGTCGTGACCGGTGCCGCCCAGGGCCTCGGCCAGGTCATCGCAGAACGCTTGCATGCCGCAGGTTACTGCGTCGCAATTGCTGACATCCACCTTGAAGCCGCACAGTCCCTGGCCAGTCAGCTCGATGGCAGCGGGGCAACCGCAGTCGCGATCAAGCTCGACGTGCGCGAGAAAGTCGACTTCGAAACCGCGCTCGACAGCCTGAGGGCGCGCTGGGGCGGCGTACACGTACTGGTCAACAATGCTGCGGTGACGCTGCACACGCCCGTCATGCAGATTTCTCCGGACGAGTTCAGCAGTGTGCTCGATACAAATCTGCGGGGCAACCTGCTGGGCTGCCAGGTCTTTGGCAGCCATTTCGGTGCGTGCGGCTATGGTCGGATCATCAATCTTGCATCGCTGGCCGGGCAAAACGGAGGCACAGCTGCCGGCGCGCACTATGCGTCCTCCAAAGCAGGCATTCTGGTGCTGACCAAGATCTTTGCCAAGGAACTGGCAGGGCGCGGCGTCACCGTCAATGCCATAGCACCAGGACCGATTGATCTGCCGGCTGTGCGCGCGAGCGTGCCTGCCGAGAAACTGCAGCACATCATCGACCACGTGATCCCAGTGCACCAGCTCGGTGACCCCCGCTTCATTGCGGACACGGTTGTGCATCTGGCTTCACCACAAGCGGGCTTCGTCACCGGCGCGGCGTGGGACATCAATGGCGGCATTTTTATGCGCTGAGCAAGGGCGGGCTACTCATGAATGATTCAACCCTGACGGTACGTGTGGCACGCCGCACGCTCGCCGCGAAAGACATCGTCGTGCTGGACCTCGAGCCTGCCGGCACGGAACGTTTGCCAATGTTCGAAGCCGGCGCACATATAGACCTGCATCTTCCTGGCGGATTAGTCCGTCAGTACTCCTTGTGCTCCGACCCCATGGAGTCCGGCCTGTACCGTATCGGCATCCTCCGGGACCCAAACTCCCGCGGTGGCTCGGTGACTGTTCACGAGCAACTGTTGCCAGGCAGTGAAATAACGATCAGTACACCACGCAACCTTTTTCCGCTGGCTGCCGGAGGCGGCAAGAGTTACCTCTTCGGCGGCGGCATCGGCATCACGCCGATGATCGCCATGGCCTACAGCCTGCACCATGCCAAGCTGGCCTTCGAACTGCATTACTGCGGCCGATCCCCCGAGCACATGGCGTTCCTCGACGAACTCGGTGCCGCACCATTTGCCGACAAGGTGTTCACACACTGCGATCAGGTCGAGCCGCCCGCGCCTGCGAACATCGCAACACTGCTAGGCGGCGCTGCCGATGACAGCCACGTCTACGTCTGCGGCCCCAAAGGTTTCATGGATTGGGTAATGGATGCTGCCCGCACGATGGGGTTCTCACAGGAGCGCATCCACCACGAGTACTTTCAGGCGGAGATGGAACTCGGCGGTACTAGCTTCGAAGTCGTGGCCGCAGCCAGCGGCAAGGAAGTCGCGGTAGGCCCCAACGAGAGCATCGCGCAGGCACTGACGCGCATCGGCATCCGGGTGCAGATGTCCTGCGAGCAAGGTGTGTGCGGCACATGCATGTGTACCGTCCTCGAAGGCATTCCCGAGCATCGCGATTCTTACCAGACCGACGAAGAGAAGGCTGAAAACGACCAGATCGCAGTGTGCTGCTCACGTTCGCTCACGCCGCGCCTGATTCTGGATATCTGAGAGCATCCCCTCGCGCCACAGGAGCCCTGTCATGATCCCTGCCCCCGTCTCCGACACAGGAGTTTCCCAGCAACAATTTCGCAGCGCGCTCGCGCTGCTAACCGGCGCTGTAACACTAATCACCACCGACGGTGAAGCTGGCCGCGCCGGCTTCACCGCCTCTGCGGTCTGCAGCGTCTGCGATACCCCCCCCACCATCCTAGTATGCATGCGTACCGCAGCCTGGTCCAACCCCATGTTCCGCCGTAATGGTGTGCTGTGCGTCAATGTCCTCAATGCACAACAACAGCCTTTCTCTGCATGCTTCTCCGATCCTGCGCTAAGTCAGCAAGAGCGCTTCGCCCAGGCGGAGTGGGACACCCTGGTCTCCGGCGCCCCGGTACTGCGTCACGCGCTGGTCAGCCTCGACTGTGCCATCGAGCACACGCACACCGTCGGCACGCATGACGTGTGCTTTTGCCGCGTACTAGACATTCGCGCCGAGCCGGACGGTGAAGCACTGGCCTACTTCAACCGCAACTACCACCAGATTGACCACCGCTCGGTTCTCGAGCGCTGACGCCCTCCCTCTCTACCTGAACCACAATCATGAACCACCCACCTCTGAACGAACTCGGTGCCGCTGCGCTGGCGCGCGGCCTGCAACAACGCGATTTCCGCGCCACCGATGTGGTGTATGCCTGTCTGGAACGCATCGCCGAGCTAGAGCCACAACTTCAGGCCTGGACCCACGTCGCCAAAGATACGGCACTCAATCGCGCACGCCAACTCGACGCCGGAGCCGTTCAGGGCATGCTTCATGGCTTGCCCTTGGGCATTAAAGATGTCTTCGACACGTGGGATATGCCTACCGCTTATGGATCCCCCATCTATGCAGGCCATCAGCCCTGCGCCGATGCCGCCACCGTTGCGCTGTGCCGCGAAGCCGGTGCCATTGCGTTAGGCAAGACTGTGACAACAGAATTTGCCACCTTCCAGGCGGGACCCACGCGCAACCCGCACAATCACGCGCATACGCCGGGTGGATCTTCCAGCGGCTCTTGCGCAGCTGTGGCAGCGGGCATGGTGCCGATGGCATTTGGCTCGCAAACGGCCGCCTCCATCATCCGTCCTGCCGCCTACTGTGGGGTGGTGGGCTACAAGCCTTCCTTCGGCGCCATTGCCCGTACGGGCGTTAAGGGCCTGAGCGATTCGCTCGACACCATCGGTGCGATCGGGCGCGAGGTCGAAGATGTAGCACTGCTGGCAGCCTGCCTCAGTGGCAATCAGCAGCTGATGGACCTTTCCATCGACCACGCACCACGCGTGGGATTGTGCCGCACGGCGCAATGGGACGGTGTTGCCGCCGAGACCAAGGCACTCTTAGCCATGGTGCCCGGCATGCTTGAACGCGCAGGCGCCACGGTCACCGACATCGACCTGCCCGCCGGTTTTGATGACCTCGCGCAGGCACACATCGACATCATGGCTTACGAGACAGCGCGGGCGCTCAGCGACGAACGGCTACGTCATGAAGAGCAGCTCGGCGTCACGTTGCGCGGCGTCATCGCGCGAGGCCTAGAGATGCCGCATGCCCATTACGCCGCACAGTTAGACCGTGCCGCACGAGCCCGCGGACAACTGGCCGATCTGTTTAGGGACGCGGATGTACTGCTGGCTCCCAGCGCCGCTGGCGAAGCGCCCCTGTTCGAGGAAGGCACAGGCGATCCACTCTACTGTCGGCCCTGGACACTGCTGGGCTTGCCGTGCATACACCTGCCTTTTGCGCGCGGCCCACGCGGCCTGCCACTAGGCCTGCAGGCCATAGGCGCCCCTCACGCCGATCATGCCACGCTAGCCGCTGCAGCTTGGCTGCTACCACGCCTGCGGTAATCGCGTCGCATTGGGATTTGCGGCACATCGCCGCGGCCAGAGGACCAGATTTGCAGATATCGCGCGGTACCTGCACGGCAGTATCACTTGGCTTCCCATTCCACTTACCATCAAAACAGGAAACCTAATTCATGCGTACTGAGGAGCTGAGCATCACAATCAACGCCTTGCGCTCCCGCGTTGACCGTCTTGAGGCGGAATCCGAGATCCGCCGAATCCAGGCCCGATACATGTTTCTCTGCGACACGCCATGCCCGGAACCCGTCGCAAATGACGCCGAGCGCATCGATCGCATCATGGCGCTATATGCCGATGACGCGGTCTGGGAAGGCGTCGGCAGCTACTACGAAGGCCAGTTTGGCCAAGCCGTCGGCAAGGCCGCTATCCGTGCGCACTTCGAAAAGTTCTGGAGCACCGAGCGCAATCTACCACTAGTTTTCAACGTGCATTACCTGACCTCTGAGCAAATTCACGTCGATGGCGACCATGCCGAGGGGCAGTGGGTGCACATGCAGCCTTGGATATTCAGCGATGGATCTTCATTGCTGCGATCGAGCCGACTCAACAATCGGTTCCAGCGTATTGACAACCGCTGGCTGATTACTCGCACCCGGACTGAAAACGTATTTATTGCGCCACTGGCTCCCGGCTGGGCGCACAGCATCCCTGAGAAATCGGTGCTGATGACGGCATGATCACAGCGGTCGCCCACTTTGGCGAGGCGCGCAACGCACCTTTTCTCAACACCCTGCTCGAGACTGTTCACTTGCGTATCCCATCTCGCCGATTACGACCACGCCCTGACAGGCCACACGCCATCAGAGCGCTGAACGCTTGGAGGTAAGGTGGGGAGGAGCCATTCGCTACTCATCGCGCAGATTTTCGAACATCTGCGCCAACATATGGTTAAGGCGGGCGATCTTCACTGATGACATGCCACTGAACCCCCGGGCAAACACCTTTTCGGTAGCGCGTTGCATCTCGACAATCATCTCCTCCCCATGTGCAGTCAGGGAGACCTCCGTGACACGCCCATCCACCGCAGACGGCCTCGTCTCCACCAGCCCATCGGCCTTCATGCGATAGACGATCTTAGTGATGGTCGAGAGCTTGACCACCGCGTGCAACGCGATCTCCGACATGCTGCATGTGCCGTTCTGCTTCAAAATGAACAGCACGCGCCAGGTGGGCACATCAGCACCAACCTTGCGCAAGGCCTTTTCCATATGATGAACATAGATATTGTTCAAGCGCGCGATCCAGTAGAACGGAAAGTCTTCCTTACTGAAATCCTCGCTGGCCGGGTTGTATCGGCTTACTCTCTTGTGAATCGTCATATCGGCGGAAATCGCCCGTAAAGGCCAATGCAGTAAAGCCTATCGATTCTATCCAACTCATATTGGACAGCATCTGGGATGCCGCTGACGTGGCGTTCACGTCGAAGAGCCTGTTTAAAGTCGGTCTCCCGACTGTGGGTCCAAGCCTCGAAACCTGGCTCGTCACACACGTGCAGGCACCAGAGTTGCGAGTCCCTAGTAGGCCATGATGACAGACTTCAATTCGGTATAGTCGTCGATGAAGGCGCTGCCGAGCTCACGTCCCACACCTGAAGCCTTCACCCCCCCAAAGGGAACGGCACAGTCCAGAAACGTATGCATGTTTACCCATACTGTGCCCGCCTGAACCTGCGGGATGAGGCGCATGGCCTTTGCGAGATCATTCGTCCACAAACTAGCTGACAACCCAAACGGCGTGTCGTTGACCCATTCCAGCATCTGCCCTTCGTCCTCATAGGGCATCACGGTCAGCACAGGGCCAAATACCTCCTCGCACAGCAACACGTCCTGTGGGGTTCTTGCACGTATCAGCGTAGGCTCCACGAAGTAGCCTGTGCCGTCCACCGCACGCGCTCCACACAGCACCTGACTTTGCCGGTGAGCGGTTTCGAAGTACTGCAGGACCTTCTCATACTGGGGTTTGTTGCTGATGGGACCCTGCTGCACCGCTTCGTCAAGCGGCGAGCCAATTTTCAAGTGCCTGAGTGCTTGCGCCATTTTTTCGCAGACCTCGTCTACCCGCTCCTGCGACACAAACAATCGCTCGGGAGCTGCACACACCTGCCCCTGGTGCACGTAGCCGGTCTGCAGCAAGCCGGTTACAGCGGCATCCACGTTCGCATCCGCGAGCAAGATGGCCGCGTTCTTGCCCCCCAGCTCAAGCGTAAACCGCGTCAGATGGGCTGCCACGGCCGCCCGCCCCACCTTGATGCCCGTGCCTGCGGAACCCGTGAATGAAACTTTTGCCACATCCGGATGATGAATCAGTTGCTGACCACAGTCGCCCCCGCCATTGACAATGTTGAGAACGCCGTCTGGCAGGCCGGCGCCTGTGAAAAGCTCAACCATGCGCAACAGCGTCAACGGTGAAAATTCACTGGGCTTGAGCACCATGGTGCAACCGCACGCCAGTGCTGCACCGAACTTCCATGCAGCAATCATTGGTCCAAAATTCCAGGGAATGATTCCTGCAACGACGCCAACGGGTTCTCGCAATGTCATTGCACTGTAGCGTTCGCCCCGCAATGAGGGAAAGGAAGGCGAAAGCGTCTGTCCACTGATCTTGGTCGCCCAACCTGCGTAGTAGCGCAATGCCACAGCCGTTTGGCCAACATCAAGCATGCGAGAAAGGTGGATGGACTTACCTGTCGTAAGTGATTCGATCTGCGCAAGTTCTTCTCCGTGGGCCTCCATCGCATCTGCCATACGCAGCAACAGCTGCCCGCGCTCATAGGGAGATGTCTGCGCCCATACTCCCTCAAATGCCGCAGTAGCGGCAGCGACGGCGGCATCCACTTCTGCCTCGCTGGCAGCGGCTACTTGCGCAATGACCGATTCGGTAGCGGGATTGGTCACACTCAGCATGGCCGCGCCGCTGGCTGGCGCGCGCGTCTGCCCATCAATGAACTGACCGTGCTGACGCTCTAGGAACGAGAACACTTCTGGAAGGATCTGGATACATGGCATGGGATTTCCTCAATTCGCTTGAGCGACGTGGTGGCGCATTGCAAGGCGCCCGGACAAATGGGTATGGCGCTGATCAGGCGGTTTTTCGCCCGAGGATGAAATCGGCACCGCGTTCACCGATCATCACCGCAACGGCATTGGTGTTGCCACTTGGCACCTGAGGACAGATAGACATGTCGACGACTCGCAAACCTCGCACGCCTTTGACGCGTAGATCCATGTCGGTGACCGACCCCAGACAAGCCGTGCCCCCTGGGTGGTAGGTGGTCTTGATGTTCTTGCGCACAAATGCCTCCAGACCAACGCGGTCATCTGCGGCAAGACCATCGGGCTCTGTCACCTTGGTGATCAGGTTTTGCAGTGCAGGTTGCGCCAAGATCTTCAAGCCTGTTTGCACCGCACGGATTTGATTGTCCAAATCCTCCGGGTGAGAGAGAAAATTGGCGTCAATTTTCACCAGCTCCGACGGATCAGCACTTCTGAGCATGACCTGCCCGCGAGATTTCGAACGTAGATGGCCAACCTTCACGGACAAACCATGCCCGCTGGCTTTCGGTTTCTCTCCGGGCGTGTTGTCAAAATTGTCAAGCAGCGGCAGAAAATGGAACTGAATGTCGGGGCGCCCCACGCCCTGCGAATCGATGAACGCGCCGCCTTCGAGCACGTTGCTCGTCAACATTCCTGTGCGGAACCAAAGCCATTGCAGCATATGTCTCAGCGCCCTCAGCGGTCGGTCTTCTCCAAAAAAACTGATGGGTGCATGGATGGTCGCGTTGAGTGACATGTGCAAGTGGTCATGGAAATTGAGCCCCACGGGCAGATCTACCTTGGTCTCCAGACCGATGTCCTGCAGATGCGCTCCAGGGCCTATGCCTGAGAGCTGCAAGATCTTTGCCGTGCCGAAAGTGCCGGCGCTGACAATCACTTCCTTGCGTGCACGTATGCGCTGCACAGCATCTCCCTTGACGGAGAACTCGACGCCTCGGGCCCATCCGTCCTCAAGCGTGACACGATGCGTAAGCGCGTCGGTAACTACCGTCAGGGCCGGATCAGTGCGAACTCTTTGGAGATAGGCTCGAGCCGTACTCATGCGCTCGCCACGCAGTGTATTGGTCTGGTAGAAACCCACCCCTTCCTGATTCGCTCCATTGAAATCGTTGACATAGGGCAGCCCCATTTCCTGCCCCGCGCGGATGAACGCCTCCGTCAAAGGATGGCGAAAACGGTTCTCACTGATAGGCCACGGACCTGCCTGCCCATGAAACTGCGGCCCCAAACTTTCGTTGCGCTCAGCCTTCTTGAAGTACGGCAGTACATCTTCATAGCCCCATCCCGCCGCGCCCCAATCTCTGACCCAGTCTTCGTAATCGTCACGCTGGCCGCGGATGTAAATCATCCCGTTGACGGAGCTGCCTCCGCCCAGCACCTTTCCCTGGGCGATGAGCATGGAACGATTTCCACAGTGTCTCTGCGGCTCGGTCATGTAAGGCCACGATTTCTGCTGGAACACCTTTACCACCGTAGCCGGAATCTTGTGAAACAGGCTCTTGTCGACACCGCCTGCCTCCAATAGCAAAACCGTACCTGCTTTTGCCTCGATCAGCCGTGTGGCGACCACACAGCCAGCCGAACCAGCGCCCACGACGATGTAATCAAATTCCTGTTGCATGTTGGTGCTTTCATAGAAGGTGTGGTGCAAACCCATTTTGATTCGCGACATGTCCGCATCGCCAATCAATCTGAGAAAGGTCTGTGGCTGCATTGAAGCACCAACAATGCGCTGGAAATTGGCGCTACGTGCCAGATCTCATGCACTGCGTGCCAAGCGACTCAACTACATGACTTTTCACAGGAAATGGAACAGAAATTGCTTGACATGCAAGCAATCCGCCATCTGGAGCCGCCCATGCACCAACCAGCACACGTTGTGCACGGCAGCTTGACTTGACTGCACCTGATTCCTGCCTTCGATTCCTTTTGGAGCCCAGCATGAGTAATGCGCACTGCCTTGACCAATGGGAAGTGGATGTCCAACGCATCTGCGGTGGCTTTCGGATCAGTCCACCTGCCGATCAGCGGCCATTTGCCGGCAGCATCCATGCCGCAGTCTGGAGTGGCTTGACGGTAGCCAACATTCGGACAAACGCGGCAAACATATGGCGCACGCGGGAAGGCCGTCAGGATGACCGCTTTTGCTTTCTCGTCCTCCAGCGCCGCGGTGTCATGTCGGTGCTCAATGGCCAACAGGATTTCGCGCTGCGTCCTGGCGACATGGCATTGCTCGATAGCTGTGCTCAATTGCAAATGCGCCCTCACGGTTTCATCGAACAAATTTCCGTCCATCTGCCGCGCACGCTCATGTCTCAAACAGGTCAGTCAACTATCGCAGGTAAGCTTTCCTTGCGCAGCCCGTGCACGCCCATGCTGCGGGAAATGCTGCACCAGTTGCAGTCACAGCCCCTCGCTTACGGCAGCGCCCAAGTCGCAGATTCCCAGGCAATCCAGACCGCAATGCTCACCCTGCTTCGCCGCGCGCGTGACGCAAGCGCCGAGCAATCGCTGGACAGTTCCCCACATGGTCAGCGAGTGCTGGCGGAGCGCTTCATCGCGCAGAACCTAAGTGAACCTGGCCTCTCCCCTACCCACGTCGCACACTACCTGGGCATCTCATTGCGCCAGCTCTACCGCTTGTTTGATAAAGAAGAAAACGGCATTGCGCGTTACATCACTAACATGCGCCTGGCGCGTAGTGAACAAGACCTGCGCGATCGCTCCTCCAACCGTCTTAGCATCACCGACATCGCGCACAAATGGGGTTTCTTCGATTCGGCTCAGTACTGCCGAGCCTTCAAGCGCCGTTATGAACTCTCGCCCCGACAGTTTCGCTTGCAAGACGACCGCGTCGTTTGAGCATAATCTGTCAAACCCGTACGGAATCAATTTTCTCGCTACACCCTTGACATTGGCCACGAGGCTCCAAACGGAACGCCCGTTCGTGCCATGCACAACACCATGCTGCGCATGCAGCCGGGCTACGACCACAGCTATTACTTCATCGCCAGTTTCATGGAAGACCATTTCGCGCACCACGCAGCGGCGCTCAGGGCCTGAGCCAGTCCAGCTCCCCTACTCGGCCGCTTGATGCGGCCGTTTTCCTTTCCAGCGCGGTGGCCTCGTCGGGGCGACAACGGCATCCTATCGATGAATTAGCAATTATCAATTAACTCAAGTATTTTGATAGTCAACAATAAACACTCGCGATGCGCTTGTGCCCGCTACCGGCAGATCCCTGCCGCGCAGCCAAGTGCATGGTGCGTCATGATCCACCCCACAGGAGCCCCACGATGAGCGATCCGACCAAAGACCTCAAGCCCACCTACCTGACCACCGACTTCGGTGCGCCGGTGCCGGACAACCAGAACAGCCTCACCGCAGGCCCACGCGGCCCATTGCTGGCGCAGGATGTCTGGCTGCATGAGAAGCTGGGCAACTTCGTACGCGAAGTGATTCCCGAGCGGCGCATGCATGCCAAGGGCTCGGGTGCCTTTGGCACCTTCACGGTCACCCACGACATCACACGCTACACCCGTGCCAAGATCTTCAGCGAAGTTGGCAAGAAGACGGAGATGTTCGCCCGCTTCACCACCGTCGCTGGCGAGCGTGGCGCGGCCGATGCCGAACGCGACATCCGCGGCTTCGCGCTGAAGTTCTATACCGAAGAAGGCAACTGGGACATGGTGGGCAACAACACCCCCGTGTTCTTCATCCGTGATCCACGCAAGTTCCCGGATCTGAACAAGGCCGTCAAGCGCTGCCCCCGTACCAACCTGCGCTCGCCCACCTACAACTGGGACTGGTGGACGCTGCTGCCCGAAGCACTGCACCAGGTCACGATCGTCATGAGCGATCGCGGCATTCCCGCCAGCTACCGCCACATGCATGGCTTTGGCTCCCACACCTACAGCTTCTGGAACGAACAGGGTGAGCGCTTCTGGGTCAAGTTCCACTTCCGCACCCAGCAGGGCATCAAGAACCTGACTGACGCCGAAGCCGAGGCGCTGATCGGCAAGGACAGGGAGAGCCACCAGCGCGATCTCTATAACGCCATTGAGCGCGGCGAGTTCCCGAAATGGACGATGTACATCCAGGTCATGCCGGAGGAAGAGGCCGAGAAAGTGCCTTACCACCCGTTCGATCTGACCAAGGTCTGGCCGAAGAAAGACTATCCGCTCATCGAAGTCGGCGAGTTCGAGCTCAACCGCAACCCGGAAAACTTCTTTGCCGATGTGGAACAAAGTGCCTTCGCCCCCAGCAACCTGGTGCCCGGCATCAGCGTCTCGCCCGACAAGATGCTGCAGGCGCGCCTGTTCAACTACGCCGATGCACAGCGCTACCGTCTGGGTACGAATTATCAGCAGATTCCCGTCAACGCCGCGCGCTGCCCGGTGCACAGCAACCATCGCGACGGCATCGGCCGCGTGGATGGCAACTATGGCAGCCTGCCGCACTACGAACCCAACAGCTTCCACCAGTGGCAGGAGCAGCCGCAGTTTCGCGAGCCACCGCTGAAGATCAAGGGGGATGTGGCCGACTGGTTCAACTTCCGCGAGGACGACGCGGACTACTACCAACAGCCGGGCGACCTGTTTCGCCTGATGACGCCCGAACAGCAACAGGCGTTGTTCGACAACACCGCCCGTGCCATGAACGGCGTGCCGGACTTCATTAGGCAGCGCCACATCGCCAACTGCACCAAGGCCGATCCTGCCTACGGTGCTGGCGTGGCCGAAGCGCTCAAGCGCCTGGGCTGATCCTTGGCAGCGGCGCGCCCGCGCGCCCTTTGAGGACCCGCTCACGTTCTTTTCACGCGCCGCGCGATGCCCTGCCCGTGGGGTGTGATGCAAGGCACCAGAGAGATCGTCAACGGATGTCGAGCCCGCCCTTGATGCGGGCTTTTCTTCGTGCGGCGCAGGCTTGCAGGACCGCCCTTGCCTCTCGGCAGGACGGGCATGGTCTTGACAAAACCTTGAAAAAGGGGCTGGCGGTATAATATGCAGCTAAAGCGCAAGCGCGACAGCAGCACCTCCGAACGAGGCAAGCGTGCCCAGGACAGCACCGCCTCCATACTCGCAAGGACTGTACTCCAAATGTTCGCCCACCCTTGCTGCGCTCTTCCCGATGGATGGCGTCGATGCCGGCCTGCGGCTTTTTTGCGCAGCTGGCGCTGGCGCCGTGATGCCGTGGCGCTGCAGGCAATCCCTGCCCGCCAGTGCATGGCACGGGTTTTGATTATTGTCCTCATGAGCCTTGTCTGCCCGTAGCCGCCCCCCATATGGGAGTGTCTCGCGCAGGCGGACAGACTCTGTGGTGTCAGATTCACTTGGAGAGTTGCACATGGCTACCAGCAAGAAAACCGCCACCCGCAAGGCGACGGCAAAGTCCTCCTCGGATGCAGCGGCCAAGCCGTCTGCTGCGGCCGCAGCATCCACAGCCAAGACCATGGTGACCGCTGACAGCCCCGCCACGACGAAAGAACGCGCCACCCGCAAGGCAGCTGGCACTTCGCGCACCACACGTGCAGCGCCGGCTGATGCGCTCGCCCCATCCACCGGAAAGAGAAGTTCCCAACCTTCTGCCGCATCGAAGAAAACCGTGACCACTGACAAGAAACCTGCTGCCAAAAAGTCAGCGAAGAAATCCGCCCCCGCCGACATCACCTCCGAGCCGGCACTGGCCAGCGCGGAAACCGACAAGCCTGCAGCCAAGCCCCGCCGCACCAGCAAGACTGCCGCCAAGGCCGCGGCCCCTGCTGCTAAAGGCCGCAAGAAGGCCAGCGTCGCCAAGGGCGCCAAGAGCAAGGCCAGCTTCGAGGACGATGACCTCGATCTGGACATTGACACCGATCTGGAGGCCGAGGAGATCATCGAGGACGTTCCGGTCGAAAGCAGCAGTGCAGCCAGCACCGAGAAGGTCAAGCCCCTGCGCATGAAGATCAGCAAGGCCAAGGAACGTGCCTTGATGAAGGAGTTCGGCCTCGACGAGGCAGAAATCTCTGAGGAGGAAGACCGCGAACGTCGCGAGCGCCTCAAGACGCTGATCAAAATGGGCCGCACACGCGGCTACCTCACGCATGCCGAGATCAATGACCACCTGCCCGACAAGCTGGTGGATGCGGAAACCCTGGATGTGGTCGTCGCCCTGCTCTCGGACATGGGCGTGGCCGTCTATGAGCAGACACCGGATGCCGAGACGCTGCTGCTGACCAACTCGGCGCAGAACACCACTACCGAGGAAGAGGCCGAGGAAGAAGCCGAGGCCGCCCTGTCGAACGTGGACAGCGAGTTCGGCCGCACCACCGACCCGGTGCGCATGTACATGCGCGAAATGGGCACGGTGGAGCTGCTCACCCGCGAAGGCGAGATCGAAATCGCCAAGCGCATCGAAGGCGGCATGCAGGACATGATGGAAGCCATCAGCTCCTCGCCGGCCATCATTGCGGCCATACTCAACATGGGCGAGGAAATCCGCGAAGGCAAGGTACTCATCACCAGCGTGGTGGACGGCTTCACCGATCCTGACGAGGCCGACGACTTTGTGGCCGAGGAGGACTTCGACGAGTTCGACGAGGAAGATGACGACGACGGCAAGGGCGGCTCCAAGGCCATGACCAAGCGCCTCGAAGAGCTCAAGACCAAGGCGCTGGCGCACTTTGACCATCTGCGCGGGCTGTTCGAGGGGCTGCACAAGGCCTACGACAAGTACGGCTGGGGCTCCAAGCAGTACAACGAGCAGCAGGCCACGCTCACGCGCGAGCTGATGTCCATGCGCTTTACCGCCAAGACCATCGACACCCTGAGCGACATGGTGCGCGCGCAGGTGCAGCAAATCCGCGATGCCGAGCGCAAGATCAAGTCCATCGTCGTCGACAAGTGCGGCATGCCGCAGGAGCGCTTCATCGAGGAGTTCCCGCCCAACCTGCTCAACCTCCAGTGGGTCGAGAAGGAGGCTGCCGCCGGCAAGCCCTGGAGCGATGTGCTCGGCCGCAACATTCCGGCGGTGCAGGAGCTGCAGCAAGGCCTGATCGACCTGCAGCAACAGGTCGTCGTGCCACTCGATGAGCTCAAGAACATCAACAAGCGCATGCTCGCCGGCGAGCGCGCCTCGCGCGACGCCAAGCGGGAAATGACCGAGGCCAACCTGCGCCTGGTGATCTCGATTGCGAAGAAGTACACCAACCGTGGCCTGCAGTTTCTTGACCTGATCCAGGAAGGCAACATCGGGCTGATGAAGGCGGTGGACAAGTTCGAGTTCCGTCGCGGCTTCAAGTTCTCGACCTATGCGACATGGTGGATCCGCCAGGCCATCACGCGCTCGATCGCCGATCAGGCCCGCACCATTCGCATTCCGGTGCACATGATCGAGACGATCAACAAAATGAACCGCATCTCACGTCAGCACCTGCAGGAATTTGGCTACGAGCCCGATGCCTCCGTGCTGGCCGAGAAGATGGAAATTCCAGAGGACAAGATCCGCAAGATCATGAAGATCGCCAAGGAGCCGATTTCGATGGAAACACCGATCGGCGACGACGACGATTCGCATCTGGGCGACTTCATCGAGGACACCAGCAACACTGCGCCCATGGATGCGGCGATGCAGGCCGGTCTGCGCGATGTCGTCAAGGACATCCTCGACTCGCTCACCCCGCGCGAGGCCAAGGTGCTGCGCATGCGCTTTGGCATCGAGATGAGCACCGACCATACGCTGGAAGAAGTCGGCAAGCAGTTCGATGTCACCCGCGAGCGCATCCGCCAGATCGAGGCCAAGGCGCTACGCAAGCTCAAGCACCCGTCCCGCTCGGACAAGCTGCGCAGCTTCCTCGACAACCAGTAGGCCTTTGCACCCTCTTGCGCGCAGGTACGGCCCGGGCACACGCCCGGGCTTTTTCTTTGCGCCATTGCGCGCGGCCCATACCGGCGCAACGCATGAAAAGATCGTCAACAGGTTC
>NZ_LBNQ01000004.1 GCF_001005215.1 Lampropedia cohaerens | reverse complement strand
CGGTGGCGCTGGTCGGCCCGCTCTTGGCTATCGTCAGGTCCGGCGCGTTGATGACGGTGTCCACCGGCGTGCTGTCACAGCCGCTGGTGCAGTCCGGATCGCCCCCGCCGCTGACGCTGGCGGTGTTGCTCACGGTGGTGCCGCTCACGCTCGCCTCGGGCGTGACGTTGATGGTGAAGCTCGCCGTGGCTCCGGCCGCCAGTCCGGCTGCAATGTCGCAGCTGACGTCCTGGCCCGAGATCGTGCAGCCTGCTGCGCTGTTGATCGTCAGCCCTGCCGGCACGCTGTCGCTCACCGTCGCCGTCGCCGTCGTCGCCGCCGTGCCACTGTTGGTCACGGTGATGGTGTAGTCGTAGGCCTGGCCCACGGTGGCGCTGGTCGGCCCGCTCTTGGCTATCGTCAGGTCCGGCAAAAGAGCAACCGTAGCCGTGGCGCTATTGTTAGTGAGATCTGAATCCACCTGACCCGAAGCCGGCTGTATTACCGCCGTATTGGTAATCCCAACCGCAGCGCCCGAGACTTGCGAAATTGCGACAGGTATCACACCCGCCCAAAGCAGCATCGCCACGGCACACGCCCGGCCACGGCAAGCCATGCCATCAAAGAAGGTCGATAAGGTCACACACACCCCCAACAACTGTCGCTCAACTGAAAATGGCAGCCAACAAGCCCACCACTCCCATACAACAATCACACCAAAATCGGTGAACGCTCTCACTCGCGCAAGGCCACTCTTGAGCCACTTCTTTAAGGACCCGAAAGGATTGACGCATCAAACCTGCCCGTTTGCTACAACTTACATCCCATGTTCCATAATTTTATAATTAGTTACAATTTATTGACATTTCACTCGCAAATATCACTTATTATAACTGGCCCATTACATTTATTGAAGGAAAAGAAAGGGAACTTTTTTCCTGTCGCCGTGTTACCTGAACGGCGCTGTTGCGCAATTGCCCCACTGAGCGCAGCTACCCCTTTCCCCAG
>NZ_LBNQ01000003.1 GCF_001005215.1 Lampropedia cohaerens | reverse complement strand
ATTCCGAGCCATGTTTCTTCGTTTTCCATTCGCCTTCGCCCAGCATCTTCACGCCGGTGCTGTCGACCAGCAGATGCAAGCCACCACGACTGGGGCGATAGGGTATGTTCACGGTCAGCGTTTTCTGACGGCGGCAGACCGTGCTGTAGTCAGGCACGGGCCCATCCAGGCCCGCCAGATGCATCAGGCTCTGCACGAAACCGATGACTTGGCGCAACGGCAGGCCGAACAGCCCCTTGATGGTCAGGCAGAACTGGATGGCGGCATCGCTGAACGTCGGTGATCGACCGCGACGACCGGTGGGCTGGCCGTGCCATTGCATGTCACGATCCAGCCACACCGAGAGCGAGCCTCTGGCCTTGAGGGCTGCGTTGTAATCTTTCCAGTTGGTGGTGCGGTATTGGGCGGCAGCGGGCTTGGTCATGGGTGCGCTAGCCTACAGACTCGGGACGTTTGTGCAACAACGCCGAGGAGCAACGACTTTTTGCCACACCGTCTGCACAAGTGGCGCCCCTGACTGCAACTTGCCCCCTGCCGCGCTCGGCCACCCAAACATCGTGACTGCTTGCAGTGGGTCGCCAAGGGGACACCGGCAAGCGACCGATGCAGGAGAACATGCCCAAAATCTGCCGCTGCAGGTGTCAACTTGTAGCCAGCGGCCATCTCGCACGCAGTGCCGTTGCGGCAGGTCGCACCGCTTCACCCGCGCCGAAACGAGGAGACAACACCATGCCACGCATTCCCGCCGCACTCGCAACCTTGCGCCTGCCAGTCATTGCGTCCCCGATGTTCATCATCAGCACGCCGAAGCTGGTCCTGGCCCAGTGCAAAGCGGGCATTGTTGGCTCTGTGCCTGCGCTCAATGCGCGGCGCGCCGAGTTGCTGGAGCCATGGCTGATCGAGATCACCGAGGGCATTGCCGAGCACAACGCCACGCACCCGGAGCAGCCAGCCGCCCCGTTTGCCATCAACCAGATCGTGCACAAGAGCAACGACCGGCTGGAGCATGACATGGCGCTGTGCGTGAAGTACCGCGTGCCGATCATCATCACGTCACTGGGCGCCCGCCCGGAGATTAACGATGCCGCGCACAGTTATGGCGGCATCGTATTGCACGATGTCATCAACAACACCTTTGCGCGCAAGGCCATCGAAAAAGGCGCCGATGGCCTGATCGCCGTGGCCGCAGGCGCCGGCGGTCATGCAGGGCTCAAGAGCCCCTTTGCCTTGGTACAGGAGATCCGCACCTGGTTCGACGGCCCCCTGGCGCTCTCGGGCGCCATTGCCACCGGTGATGCGGTTCTGGCCGCGCAGGCCATGGGTGCTGACTTTGCCTACATCGGGTCAGCCTTTATTGCCACCGAGGAAGCCAACGCGGTGCAGGCCTACAAACAGGCCATTGTCGATGGCACCTCCGATGACATCGTCTACTCCAGCTTCTTTACTGGCGTACACGGCAACTACCTGCGCCCCAGCATCGAGGCGGCGGGGCTCGATCCGGACAACCTGCCCGAGGGCGACCTCAAAAGCATGAACTTCGGCTCCGCAGATGGCAAGCCGTCCAAGGCGTGGCGCGATATCTGGGGTTGCGGCCAGGGTATTGGCGCGATTCAGTCCATCACCAGCGTAGCCGCCCTGGTGGACCGGCTCGAAGCCGAATACCGTGCCGCACGTCAGCGCCTGCTGCTGCAGCGCTGACACCACGCCGCCGTAGTCAGCGCGCCTATAATCGCCCGCTTCACGCTGCATTTGACGCCCCGGTAGTTCAATGGATAGAACGGACCCCTCCTAAGGGTCAGATAGTGGTTCGATTCCACTCCGGGGTACCAGGCACTTCGCCATGCAGGACGCTGCACTGCTGCCAGGCGAGCAGCAGTGCATTCGGCCCTATTTGCCAGCCTGGGCGCGCAGGGTCTTGGCGGCTTCCACCATGTTGCGCAGCGCGGGGATGACCTCGCTCCACTGGCGCGTCTTCAGGCCGCAGTCCGGATTGACCCAGAGGCGCTCTGCAGGGATGCGCTCGGCCGCCTTGCGCATGAGCGCAACGATGTGCTCCTGCGTCGGGATGTTGGGTGAGTGGATATCGTAGACGCCTGGGCCGATGGCATTGGGATATTCGAAATGCTCGAAGGCATCAAGCAGTTCCATGTCCGAGCGCGACGTCTCGATGGTAATGACATCCGCATCCATGGCTGCGATCGAGGCAATGATGTCGTTGAACTCCGAATAGCACATGTGGGTATGGATCTGCGTCGCATCGGCCACGCCATTGGCCGTGATACGAAAGCACTCGACCGCCCAGTCCAGATATTCCTGCCACTGCGAGCGACGCAGGGGCAGCCCTTCGCGCAGCGCGGCCTCATCGATCTGGATCACGCGCACGCCAGCCTTCTCCAGATCCAGCACCTCCTCACGAATGGCCAGCGCCAGTTGGCGGCAGCTTTGTGCGCGCGGCTGGTCATCACGCACGAAGGACCAGTTCAGAATGGTCACCGGCCCGGTCAGCATGCCCTTCATCGGCTTGTCGGTGAGGCTTTGCGCATAGCGGATCCACTCCACCGTCATCGCCTTGGGCCGGCGGATGTCACCGAACAGGATGGGCGGCTTCACGCAGCGCGACCCATACGACTGCACCCAACCGAACTGGCTGAACGCGTAGCCTTCGAGCTGCTCGCCAAAATACTCAACCATGTCGTTTCGTTCGGCCTCGCCGTGCACCAACACATCCAGCCCCAGCGCCTCCTGCTCGCCCACGCAGCGGGCGATCTCCGCGCGCATGGCGGCCTGATAGCCGGCTTCATCCAGGGCGCCTGACTTGTAGTCGCGGCGCGCCTGGCGGATTTCCGCAGTTTGCGGGAAGGAGCCGATGGTGGTGGTCGGAAACAGCGGCAACGGCATGTGCTCGGCCTGCTTGACGGCACGCTCGGCAAATACACTGCGGCGCTGGCCCATCTCGGGGCGAATGGCCGCCACCGCCTCCGCCACTGCCGGATTGTGCACGCGGGCCGACTGGCGCCGTGCCTGCAGTGCCGCGCGGTTCGCATCCAGTGCTTGCTGCACCGCCGCCCGCCCCTGACGCAGGGCCGTGGCCAGAATCTGCAGCTCGCCGAGCTTCTGCAATGCAAACGCCAGCCAGGACTTGATCTCGGCATCCATGCGCTCTTCGCTGTCCAGATCCACCGGCACATGCAGCAACGAGCATGACGGGGCCAGCCACAGCTGCGCACCCAGGCGTTCGGCCAGTGGCTCCAGCCAGTCCAGTAGCGCGTTCAGATCGGTTTTCCAGATGTTGCGGCCGCTGATGACCCCCAGCGACAGCACCTTGTGTGGCGGCAGCAGATTCAACACCTTGAGCACGGCCTCGCGCCCTCCCAGGGCATCAATGTGCAAGCCTGCCACCGGCAGATTTGCAGCCAGATAAGCGTTGTCCTCCAGCGTGCCGAAGTACGTCGCCACCAGCAGCTTTACGGGTGCGGTCTTGAGCGCATGGTAGGCCAGGTTGAAGGCATGCTGCCACTGCGCATCCAAGTCCGTCACCAGCAGCGGCTCATCAATCTGCACCCACTCCGCGCCATGGTCTGCCAGCGTCTGCAGCAATTGCTGGTACACCGGCAGAAGGCGCGGCAGCAGCTGCAGTCGGTCCGAACCATCCTTGGCTTTGCCCAACCCGAGATAGGTCACCGGTCCGATAATGACCGGCTTGGCCTTGATGCCTTGGGCCTTGGCCTCCTGCAGTTGCGCAATCAGACGCGAGGCGTCGAGCGAGAAGTTCGTGTCCGCATCGAACTCGGGCACGATGTAGTGGTAGTTGGTGTCGAACCACTTGGTCATCTCGCCAGCGGCCACCCCCGCGTTGCAGCCGCATGACTGGGCCGACGGTGCCGAGCGCCCGCGCGCGACACGGAAATAATTGTCCAGCGCATCGCCCTCATAGCCACGCACCCGCGCAGGCAGATTGCCGAGCGTGAAGCTCATGTCCAGCACCTGGTCGTACAGCGAGAAGTCGCCAACTGGCACCCAGTCGAGCCCCTGCTGCAACTGCCAGTTTTGCGCACGCAATTGCTGCGCAAGCTCCAGCAGCTGCGCACGCGAGGTCTCGCCGCGCCAGTACGCTTCCAGGCCAAACTTCAGCTCGCGCTTGCGGCCAATGCGGGGAAATCCGAGGTTATGAATCGTCGTCATCACTAACATCCAGGTTCTGAAAATCAAGACAGACGTGGATGCTAGGAACAATCATCCATGACGTAAAATGGTCATTTCTCACAACTCGATGAACGTTGTGCATGATTGACCGTTCCCATCTGGCCATACTGCGCGAAGTGCAGCGCCAGGGATCCTTGACCGCAGCCGCCGAAAGCCTGCACCTGACGCAGTCGGCGTTGAGTCATAGCATCAAGAAGCTGGAGCGGCACCTGGGCGTCGCACTGTGGCTGCGCGACGGCCGCCAGCTGCGCCTGACACAGGCCGGGCACCACCTGCTGAACGTGGCCCAGCGCGTACTGCCGCAACTGGAGCTGGCCGAGCAGCGCCTGCGACAATACGCCAAGGGTGAACGCGGCACCCTGCGCATCGGCATGGAATGTCACCCCTGCTACCAGTGGTTGCTCAAGGTAGTGGCGCCCTACCTGGCGAAATGGCCGGATGTGGATGTGGATGTACGGCAGAAATTCCAGTTCGGTGGTATCGGCGCGCTGTTCGAGTACGAAATCGACCTACTGGTCACGCCCGATCCGCTGTTCAAAAGCGGCCTCGTGTTCCAGCCCGTCTTCGACTACGAGCAAGTGCTGGTCGTCGCACGCGGGCATCGACTGGCCGACGCCAACTGGATCAGGCCCGAACAGCTCAGCGATGAAGTACTGATCAGTTACCCCGTCAGCCCCGAGCGGCTGGACATCTACAACCAGTTCCTGCTGCCCGCCGGCGTGGCGCCCAAACGCCACAAAACCATCGAAACCACGGAAATCATGTTGCAGATGGTCGCCAGCGGCCGCGGCGTGACAGCCCTGCCCCGGTGGCTGGTGCTGGAACATGCGCAAAAGCTGCCCATCGTGCCCGTGCGGCTGGGCAAGCACGGCATCGCCAAGCACATCTACCTGGGCGCGCGCGAGGCCGACCTGAACATCGATTACCTGCAGGCGTTCATCGAGTTGGCGCGGACGGATCAATTTCCATAACCGCGACACAGCCTATTTCCAACTGAACGGCCCGACGATCGAATTACTTCGCGGCGCGAGCGACTGCTATGAACATAGGAAGCTCTGCAAAACACCATCATTGATCGACCTACTCTGTCGGGAAGGCCTTTGGACAGAAAAAAGAACCGATCCGGGCTCTGATCAGTCCGCCTTGGCAGCGGTTTTGCCCGTTTGGGCATGGTGCAGGCGCACACTCATGCCTGCACAGGCCGCAAGCGCTTGCCGGGCATACAGCGCCCGCTCCAGCGCATCGAGGACAAAGTCCGTGGTCATTGATGTGCTCACGCACCAACCTACGATACGCCGTGCGAACACGTCTACCACGAAGGCCACGTACTGCCAGCCCAGCCAGGTCGAGACATAGGTGAAGTCCGAGTCCCAAAGTTCATGAGGTCGCTCGACATGGACTGCCGATTGACCTTCTCCAGCGGGCCCGATACCTTGGGGTCACTGACCGTAGTGCGAAGCCCCTTGCCGCGCCTGACGCCATGTAGGCCCAGTCGCATCATCAGGCGCTCGACCGTACACCGGGCAACGACCATACCCTCTCGGTTCATCTGCATCCACACCTTGTCGGCGCCGTAGACTTGCAAGTTGTCATTCCACATCCGCTCGATGGTGGGCATCAACACCGCATCGCGCT
Organism: Lampropedia cohaerens; assembly: GCF_001005215.1. Classification (GTDB taxonomy): domain Bacteria; phylum Pseudomonadota; class Gammaproteobacteria; order Burkholderiales; family Burkholderiaceae_C; genus Lampropedia; species Lampropedia cohaerens. The sequence continues at coordinate 9,172 of NZ_LBNQ01000003.1, read as the reverse complement.
GGGCCCTGTGGCTGAGCAGGCGGTTGTCGCGCAACCGCGCTGCATGCCTGCGGTAGTCCGACGGAGCAATCTGCGGCACCCTGCACATCGGCTCGACCCCGTGGACTTCGCGGTGTTCGCCCACAAGATGGCAGCTCACGTCAGTCGGCGGTCGAGCTCCGCCTGAACAAAAACGCGCTGGCCAGCTTCAAAATCTCATTGGCCTTGCGCAGTTCGTGGTTCTCGCGCTCGAGCTCCTTGATGCGTCGAGCCTCGGCGGTAGACACACCGTCGCGGTGGCCAGCGTCAATCTCATGTTGCTTGACCCAGGTATGTGAAAAGTCTGCGGCACACAGCCCACCTTGGCGGCGATGGACTCAATGGCTGCCCACTGCGACGGATGCTCGCTGCGGTGCTCTTGAACCATGCGCACAGCCCGCTCGCGCATCTCGGGGGAAAACTTCGGTGACTTTCTCATCTTGGCTCCATTCTCTAGTGAAGGAGCCTCCGCAAAACCCAGGGCGGTTCAAATCGATTCAATTGGGACCATCTCCCAACCTCTTGTTGGGGAAAATGGTCCAGCGCCACACAAACGGCAAATCGCACGGATGTCAGGGACCTACCTCCGTCACCGCGCACTGCAGCGTCACTATGATTTCTCCACTCATTGGAATGGAGGGCAAGGTAATCCCCGTTCCTGTCAGGTCTCCAAGGTCAATCGCACCACTTGGGCACACTGCGCCGCCACTAGAGGTACAGACAGGAACCGCAGCAGAGCAATCCAGCCCCTCGGCGGGCAACTGGTCGGTCAGAATGGCATTGACGGCTGTCGCCGGGCCAGCATTGGTGACTGTTAAGGTATACGTCAACACATCGCCAACCTGCGCCGCAGTGGGAGTCACCGTCTTCTCGATACCCAAATCTACGCTTGGCACAGCATTGGTGAACGTGCATAACACATTGATCTCGCCACCACTCGTGTTAGGTAGAGTGAGCGTACCAGATGTGCCCGCGGCATTGACGTTGACAGCGATAGGCTGACCACTGCTCTCATTGACACACGTCAGACTGCTGGTGTAGTTCCCTAGGTTGGGGCCGCTCTCGCTCACCGTATATTGGATTCCGCTCTGTGCAATCACAGGACCTGCCTCGGCACTTTGCAGCCCACTGGCCGAACCAGACGTGGTGGCAGTATTGCCACCCGTGATCCCTCCGCCTGTGATGCTGAGCGTGAACTGGTCGGCGGGGGCGATGCGCCCATCAGGCAGGTTCTTTTGCAGCCGAATCGTGTTGGGATTTTGGCAACTTGCCAGATCCACGCCACCGATGCCAGAAAAAGAGCCCCCTACGAACTGCCCGGTTGCCGGATTAACCCGCTGATAGGTTGACACGCCATTGCCGCTACTAGTACCCACCTGAAGCACCAGCAAACCGTTATCGAATGCGATCCCACCATAATTTTGAGAGCTCGTAAAATAGTTGGTCAGCCGGACCGCATTCAGATTAGAGTTACTTGGCCCTACATTGCTGCTGGTTGGCTGCGGCATTGGCCCATTGATGCGGTACAGGGCGGTTCCGTCCCAGGCGATGTTTCCCAGCAGAGCGTACAAGTTGCCCATGGCATCAAAGGCAATATCACCATTATTGCCAGATGCGTCGAAATACCCAACCCGAACGGGGCGCCCCGTAGTTCCCCAAGCCGGATTGTAGGCAAACAGCGCGTGCCGTCTTCCTTGCTCCAATTGCGGTGGATCCCACGGCCAATAACCTGGTATTTCCTGATTCGGCGCAGTGAAGTAAAACCAACCATTTACCGGATTCACTGCACCCGTCACAAATGCTGATTGATATCCGTTCAAGTGCTGTCCACTTGGAGGCAGGGAGAACACGGACTGCTCGGTTGCAACGTTGTATTGCAGCACCCGGCCAGAATTGGAACCACCGTGCTGCACGGCGAACAGAGAGTCACCTTCAGCCTGAATCCCCATTCCGTTCCAGTTCGCATTGAATTCCGGGGACGGCAGCGTTCCGATAATCTGCGAAGTTCCACTGGGAACATTGACCCTGTCGATGTGACGTGTTGCATAGCGGATGGAATACACCGTGCCTGGCTCGCAGACAAATACGGGACCGGACTGCGCCATCACCGGCGCAGATACGCCCCCTATGCCGAGCAAGCCCGACAGAGCCACACCACAGTTGACCAGGCCAGCACGCAAGGCCTTCCATGGCATGGCATGACCAGCGGCCTGTTTCAATACAGGTTTGGCAGGCATTTGGTGGGCCACAAAGGTTGAACGCTGCGTTAAATGTGGAGCATTCCGTTGGCTGGTCGCGTGCTTTGAATTCATGCCATATCCCCCAGTTGCAATCAACATCATCATTACGATGTGCAATCAACTCAAAAATTATCGAAGGCTCTGGTTTGTTGTTTCAGGCCAAGCATCCGGCAAGCCAGCCTGAGGCATACACGCAGAACCCCACACGAAATAATCCTTACTCAAACATCTTGCAGATGCCGGCATACCCGGCCATTTAACCTTATCCGCATAAATCCATGATTTCTCCACCATCAGACGATCAGTAAGTCCCCACCAAATTCAAAAACCACCCTTTGTGGTTGTAATCAAAGTTGGTTAGATCGTCGCTAAATTCAGTAAAGTTATAGCCGATACCAACGCGGAAGTTACGGCCGATATCGCGATCAATGCCCACCAGAAAGCCCTGGCGGTCGCCCCCGTCCTTGACGCCCAGCCAGCGGTATTCGGCCAGCGAATGCCATTGGTCGGCAAACTCCCAGCGTGCCTGCAGTGCCGCGAAGTTGGCGGTGGAGTCGGCCCACTCGCCGTTCATGCGGCCCATGCGCACCTCGCCCCTGCGATGCATCAGCTTGGTAGCCAGCTCCCAGCGTGACTCGGGCATCCACACGCCTTCCAGCGAGGCGATTTGGGAGCGCTGGTCGTAATACGCCACGTTCGTGCCCGTCTGCCCGAGCGACGAGACGTCATACAGATAGGTCAACTTGCCCAGCAATGCGTAGCGGGTGCTGTTCCAGGGCCTGAATGCAAAGCCGAAGTTGCCTTCGATGAACTTGGCGCCGGCTTCGGGATTCAGGTCATCGTCGGTCTCCGAGTAGTTCAGGCGCCCGGCCAGGCGCAAGCTTTCGGTGACTTTGTGGGTCAAGCGGTTGGTCAGCACCCACTGCTCACGGCGCTCCGCACCGCTGTCCTTGCGCCACTCCAGCTTGCTCTGCCACTGCGTAGCTTCGGAGGTTCTCCCTCCGGTCACGCTTGCCGTACGGCGCTTGACCAAAGCACCGTCCAGGTGGCGGTTGAGCTCTCCGTTTTGGACGGTAAAGCCGTAATTCCAGCCCTGACCAGGATAAAAATCCATCCCGAAGGTATGCGCCAGGCCCGATTCATTGGGCGCCTTTAGATACTGGCTCTCGTTGAACAGATTGACCTGGTTGGACAGCCGCCAGCGCTGACCCAGCGTCCAGCCGGGTGTGACGCTGTTGTTGAACAGGGGGTCGTATTCGCTGCGATCGGTGGAATAGGTGTAGGCGCCATAGAAGCTGTGATCGGGCGAGAGCCGGTATTCGCCGTCAACACGCAACGCGTTGCCGCGATCGCCAGCGGTGTACTCCGCGCCGACGGTGGACAGCTCGCCAAACAGGTATTTCGCACCGACACGAACCGCGTCGTTGTCCTCATAGGCACCGCCGTCATCGTCGACGGTGACCTGGCCGGCCACCCATACATCCAGGTTGCTGCCTATGCGCTGGGTGTATTGCACAGCCGCCAGCGTTCCTGCTGCATCGCCGCTGGCGCGCTTTTCATCGATGCGGCGAATTTCTCCGCTCAAGGCGGAGTTTTCGGCAAACCGCCATTCACCGGTCAGCTGCGCCTGGCTGAGCGACTCAGCACCGCGCTCGGCCCGGCTGAGCCGTCCGTACACACTCACTTCAGGCGAAAGCTGGGCCCGCATTTCAGTGCCGTATTCCTCGATATCCTCACCAGTGTCCATCCGCGCGATGGAAAAACCGGAATCTACGTTGCGCCACCACGCACCGGCAGACCAGTCCTGCTCCGTCAGGCCCAGTTCGCGGAAGTTGGCACGCGCCTCCACCGCAGTGGCACCGCCGTCACGCGCACCCAGGCCGGAATTGATTTCGGTGAAACTGAGGCCACCGTTGTCGGAGAAGAAGATCGGTGCGCTCGTCGCCTCCGTCTCGGTGTGCTCCACCTTCAGATAGGTGCCGCGTCCCGCCTGCAGGGTCACATCCGCGCTTTTGAGCGAGTAATCATCGCCTGCACGGTTTTCCTGAATCCAGGTTCCACCAACGGCAACGTGGTCGCCAAACCAGTGTTTGCCGCGAATCCCGGCTGAGATGTCGTCAGGGTCAAAACCGCTGGGAATATATTCATAATCCACCAGCAACACTTGCGTGAAGCCTTCAAGAGGGCTGTTGGTGGTCAGCGTTGGAATGTTCTCGCGCGTGACCTGCGCCAGTGGCCGTGTCAGCAAGATGCGCCCCTGGAACTCATCAATCTCGTAATCGGCACCGCGCAGTAGCTCGATGCGATGCTCCACACGACCGGTGGTGTTGTCACGCACTTCCACCACCACCTTGTCGGAGCCTGGCAGAACGTCGGTGTGCCTCAGGTAATACTGGCTGCCAAAGGTGCCTATGAACTCGCTGTGCCCGGGCGCACTCTGTGCTTCGGAGACAAAGGCGCGCACTTGGCTGCCGGCTTCGCCGTACTTGGTCGAGCGGCGGCTGCGCCAGTTGACCGCGCCGCCGTACAACGAGCGCGAGTACTGGCCGTACTCGGTGCCGGTGATGCCGGTGTCAAAGTTGCCCCAGAGCGCCTGGCTCTTGTCCCAGTCCACACGGACGTAGAGCCGACCCATCGTGTCCACGTCACGATAGGTAGTCGAATCATCCCCGTAGACAGGATAGTAGGCGTCCGGATCCAGACGCCGGAAAATGTCTTGCGGATCCGCGTCCCAGAATCCGCTGAACAAGTCCTTGACTTCGCGCTCCTGGGTATCGGCCTGCGCGGTAATGAGGTATTTCCCCTTGATCTTGCCCTTCAGATAGAAGGCTAGACGCCCCTCCGCAAGGAAACTGTCGTCGTAGCGATCATCGCCTGCCAGCGGCTCGATCGAACCAGTGACGCTGTTGCTCGACAAGGTCAGATCGGCCAGCGCAACGGCAAATGCATATTTGCCCGTCACGTCGATGTCCAGCGTGTGCGCAATCTCTCCGTCCCGCCCCTTGAGCAACACGTTGAACTGGTGCTGACCGACGGGCACCAGATATTCGGCCACGAGCTTGCGTTCCAGATCCACCGGATGGCTGCGGCCATTGATCTGCACGCTCATCGCTTCGGGAATATTGCGTCCCTGGATGCGGATGCGCGAGCCATAAATGGCGATGTTCTGCTGGCGCAGGCTGTTTTCGCCAAAGACGGTATCGATCTGGCTGGCCCGCTCGGCCTCGTCTGCATCCATCGCGGTGCCAAACTGGCGCTCCGTGGCATTGCGCAGCAGCTGACGGCTGCGCTCTTCCTCCTCCGGGCGCACCAGTTGCAAGCGCCGCGGGAAGGTTTCATCAACGGAGCCGTCTTCACCGTAGATACGGGCGATGTAGACCAACTCGTCGCCCACGCGCGCCTGCAGATTTTCGGGCAAACGACCATCCCACTCCACTTCACTGACAGCGGCAACCGGAAGTTCGACCCTGCCGACTGGCGAGACCAAGTCCACATCGGTCGCGCGAAATAGCAGGACTTCGACCCGCTCGATGAATGCCGAGTAATTGTTGTAGGCGTAAAAGCGCACAGGCTTGGTGATCACGCCGGAATCAAAAGGCACCAGCGATGGCGCAGAAAGATTGAACTCGGGCTGACCGAGGTTCGGATCTTCCGTTGCCCAGATCACCCCACCGTTGGGCAGCTGTATGGACCACTTCCCGACGGCGACAGCAGTGCCCGGAGGCTCGACCGCCACAGTCACACGCCGATCAGGTTGCAGCGCTTGCGACGAAGCGCCCTCATCCAGACCCTGCGTGACAGGCCGGTCATAGCTGCGCGTGCGCAGGCGAAACAGCAATCCCTCCTCGCCGGTGCAAGTCTGCTCCGTACAGTCGATCGCGATGGAGGCGCCATCGCCCTGACCTAGCTGCGCAGGGCCACCCTGCGCTGTCGTGCCGTGCAAGGCGCTGTCACTCGCTTGTGCCATCACCATCGGTGATGCCACACCAGCCATCAGGCTGATCAGCGTGTAGTCAAGCAGCTTCATCTTCATGGGCTTATTCATGGTGTGCTCCCCCCTCACTGGCGCCCGTCGACAGGAGCTCTGGGATCGTTAGTCGCGTCAACACGCACCTTCGCGCGCACCTGCGGGCTCAGACGCTGCGCAAGGGCCTCGTACACGGCAGTGGCACGGCGCATGCCCAGCTCGGTGTTGTAGGCGTACGAGCCACGCACATCGGTATGACCGACGATGGCGATGCTGCCGCCGCCCAGTTCTTCCAGCGCTTGCGCAACCTTGTCGAGCAGCGGCTGGTACTCGGGCCGGATGGTTGCCTTGTCCGTATCGAACAGCACCGTCCCCAGTAGAGCACCGCCTTCATCGACGCCCACCATCATGGACGTCGGGTCATCTACATTGCCGCGGGCGACCACTCGCAGCGCACTGGCCGAGGCCTCATCGAGCATACCCAGCAACGCCGCCTGCACCGCCTGGGCTCGCGCGAAGGCCAGCTCCTCGTTCTCGCCGTTGGCGTCGATGACCACCTCGCCGCCCTGGTACTCACGCACCTTGCTTGCCAGCACTTCGATTGCTGGCAGATATTCCTCACGAACTTCTGCACTGCCCGGCGCGAAGAACACCGTGCCCATCTGCAGTTCGACCTCCTCGTGGCCGCCCTCCATCAACCCCGACGGAAGCTTGACACCGAAGTCAAAGCGCACCGGCAGTCCTGGAGTGATGCGACGCAGCAGCGGGTTGTCGGTGGTGAACTCGCTGCCAGGCGGCAGCGTGGCCGGATCCACCTTCATGATGAAGTTTCGGCCGCGCTCCCAGCGTCCGCCATCAACCCCCACCAGATGGAAGCGACCGAACTGATCGGTTTCGACCAGCAAGCCCTCCACCGTAGCGATGCGCACGCCGGGGATACCGCGCTCATCCACGCCCGCATTGCCGATGACATAGTCCACCCGGTAGCCACCCTCGACCTTGGCGACACGACGCTCAACGGTTGGTTCGGCAGCCGTCAGGCCCTTGGCTGCGTCACCCGAGTCGCGCTCGATGCGGGTATTGCCTTCCGCGTCCATGCGCAGTGTCACGCCCTGCCTGGTCGTCAGCACGAAGTCGTCGGTGAACTTTGGCTCCGTCAGCAACTGGCTGACCACGACCTGGCGGCGCTCCAGCGGATCCGCATCGGACTGGCGCCCCGCAATCGTGCCGATGGCAATGCCATGCAGCATCGGCGCGCTCGCATCCGGCTCAGGTTGCGGGCCCGCGCCGCGATCCACCGTGGTCGAATTGGCCACATAGACCTGCGGCGCAAATCCACCCTGCACGCGCACATCATCCATTTGTGCGCTGTCTTGCCAGCCATCGCCATCACGGTCATCAAACACCGACCCCATGATCAGCGTTTCATCCAGCAACGGATCTCCGACCAGCTGCACATCTGCAGTCGCAACGTTCGACACACGCTGATTGAGTCGCTCGACATAGGCACTGTTGGTGTGAATGCCTTGGCGCACACCCGCACCCACGCGCAGCAAATACATCACCGTGGCCGTCTCACCAGCGGCAATGTCCAACTGATCGACGCGAATCGGGTAGGTGCCGACCAGACGGCCCAGACCATCGCCATCCTCCACCACCAGCGATCCATCCACATACGTGAAACCCGCAGGCGGCGTATCGATCAGCGTGCCATCCACCAGGTTGGTGTTACCCGTGTTCTCGATGCGCAAGGTGTAGCGCACCAGGTCGCCAACCTTCACATCGCGCGGTGCGGCCTGCTTGACAATGCGCAGCGTCGTGGTATCCACCACTGGCGTTTCCGTCTCACATACCCCCGCGCAATCTGGGCTGTGCGTGCCACTGCCCACCACCGCATTCTTGACGGTACCTTGTGCATCGGCATTGACCTGCGCGGTGTAGCTGACCGCATACGTGCCCGGCGCCGTGCCCGCTGGCAGCGTGAACACCACTACAGGTGCGGCACCGGTATCCACCGCAAACACGCCGGCGTCAACCACCGACGCAAACGTCAGGCCAGTTCCCAGCGTATCTGTCAACGTTACCGCGTCGCGCGTTGAGGCGTTCTCCACCACGGCAGTCAGCGTGTAAGTGATCACATCACCCACCGTTACCTCAGTCTGTCCCGCAGGGAGATTCGCCACCTTGCTGTAACTCACCTTCGCAGCGACAACATCTACGGTAACCGTGGCCGTGTCGCAGTTGCCCGGGTTGAGCACTTCACAGATCTGGTACTCAATCGTGTAGCTGCCCTCTGGCGTGCCTGGCGGCACGGAGACGATGCCTGTACTCGGTTCGAGTTCGGGCACGGCCGCGCCTGGCACCACCGGGGTCGCTGGCGTGACTACGGTGCCGGTGATCTCGCTCGGGTTGACCGGGTTGCCCCCCAGGGTGTCGTTGTCGTAGGCGTTGCCCGCATTCGGGTTGCCTGCGCCTCCATCGACCGGACCCAGTGGGTCGTCGTTGGCCACGATCGGCTTGGCAGTGACACTGGTGTCCACCGGCGTGCTGTCACAGCCGCTGGTGCAGTCCGGATCGCCCCCGCCGCTGACGCTGGCGGTGTTGCTCACGGTGGTGCCGCTCACGCTCGCCTCGGGCGTGACGTTGATGGTGAAGCTCGCCGTGGCTCCGGCCGCCAGTCCGGCTGCAATGTCGCAGCTGACGTCCTGGCCCGAGATCGTGCAGCCTGCTGCGCTGTTGATCGTCAGCCCTGCCGGCACGCTGTCGCTCACCGTCGCCGTCGCCGTCGTCGCCGCCGTGCCACTGTTGGTCACGGTGATGGTGTAGTCGTAGGCCTGGCCCACGGTGGCGCTGGTCGGCCCGCTCTTGGCTATCGTCAGGTCCGGCGCGTTGATGACGGTGTCCACCGGCGTGCTGTCACAGCCGCTGGTGCAGTCCGGATCGCCCC
>NZ_LBNQ01000002.1 GCF_001005215.1 Lampropedia cohaerens | reverse complement strand
AACCGCAGTATTTCATTCACTGCCATGTATTGGCGACATGGCTTTTTCCCACTTTACTTCCCTACTTGACCATAAGAAGAAACGGCGGTCGAGTGGCGTTTTCATTGGGATACCGCCAAAAAGCAAATAAATTCGGTGGATGGCTTGCTTATTTGATATTTTCAGTAATTATTTTCAGCACGCTGTATTTCACTATGCTCTGGCTTGTCGATTATCCCTTGACGCGCGGCGAGCGAGCCATCTGGGTGACCGCCGTTGCTCCATCCGCATTAATGATGTCGGGTGTGCTAGGGCTGGGGGTAATGCATATTTACATGACTCTTTTCTCAACTTTCTCAAATAAGGAGGTGCAGCAATGAGTTGCAATCAGGGCACGCAGAACGACCCTCAAGGCTGGCTTGGCGACGTTTCAAGTTCCGCACTCGATGGTCTTGATGCGCACATAGATGATCTGAAAGCGAGAGGGCTCACCCCTTCGATTATCGGCAAGGCGGGCGGTCCTGTTGGTGATGTCTATGACATTTATCAGATCGGCAAGGCTGCCATGGAAGGCGGCTGGACTCCGGCACGGTCTACGACAACCTGGCCATGGCGCACCCGCACGCCAGCTTCGAGGACGTGATCGCAGCCTGCAAGGCGGCGGAAATCCACGAGGTGATCGAGAAGCTGCCGCAGGGCTACCAGACCGAGATCGGCGAGCGCGGCACCGGGCTATCGGGCGGGCAGCGCCAGCGCATTGCCATTGCCCGCGCGCTGCTCAAGCGTCCCAAGGTGCTGATCTTCGACGAGGCGATTTCGAACCTGGATCAACAGACCGCCGAGCACTTCGCGCAGACCATCAACCGACTCAAGGGCAAGGTGACGATGATTTTTATCACGCACCAAGTGCCCAAGAGCTTGCAAGTGGATGAGGTGGTCAATATGGGGCAGCATGCCATGAGTTTGGTGAAGGAGGAAACGTGATCAACAAACATGCAATTGATAGGACTTATAAATTATCAAAGATTTGTGCCATTGGCTCTTTGGCTGTACTAATTCCCTTTCTTGCTTACGGCATATGGAGCGATGTAACCCGGCATCCTGAACCGATTTCTCGAATTTTCTATGATGTCGAGTTTCGGGTTTTTGGATCAGCCAAATCCCCCCCCACCATTGTCCTTTCCAGCAATGGGAGCAAGGTGTTCTTCGCTGATTGCAACAGCCTGAAAGAATTGGTTTGCGATGATGAAGATTACTGGAAAAAGTGGCATTCAGCCAAGCAAATCGAGGCTGTTGAGATAGGTGCGAATCGCGGCATTATTAAATCCATTTCGGCGGATGCAAGCAAAAGCATATCTATCGATAGTGCAGACATAAATGCGTGGATTACAGAGAGCAATCGTACTCCATGGCAAGGAATTTGTGGTCTATCAATAGTGCTTTTCTTATCAATCACACTCCTCGCCATTTCTCGGCTTCTCCAATCCAAATTTTCTGAAGGAGAGTAAAAATGTCCAACCCAACTACCGTAACGCTTGTTCTAAACAACTTGAGCGGCAAAGCTGGCGCGATAGATGGTGCAATTAATGCCTCAGTCAGCGCACAAAATAACCAAACAGGCGCGACCATCGCCGGAACGATTACCGCAGTCGGCAGTGCTGCCGGCATGTTCCCAGGAAAGTTTGCCGGTCCCGTCGGTGGTTTTGCCGTGACAATGGCTAATTTGACCAAAACGGGGTTTGATGGGTCCAAATTGACCATAGGCGACATTCTGACCATTGGAGCTGGTATTGCCGGGCTTGTTGGTGCACCTTTGATTGGCTTTGGACTCAGCGTTGCGGGACTTGGATGGACCATTTACTCATTGAACAACCCGGAAGCTGGCTTGACGATCGAACAGTTGCTTGAACGACTGAGACTGGTTCCAGCCGACTCCGCCGTTGAAGACATCAAGAACAAAACCCGCACCGCCTCCAATTTTGCCTCGCCTATCGTGCTCGACCTGGA
>NZ_LBNQ01000001.1 GCF_001005215.1 Lampropedia cohaerens | reverse complement strand
CAGGCCGGGCGCGACCTGGGCATCACCGCCAGCGACGTGGTGGGCACGCACGAAGTGAACCTGCGCGCGGGCAACGACATCGCCATTGCGGCAGGGCAGCACACCCAGTCGCAAGAGAGCTTTCGAGAAGTCAGGAAATCCGGCCTGTTCAGCGGCGGTGGCCTGGGCGTGACCATTGGCAAGCAACAGCAAAGCACCGATACAGCCACCTCCAGCAATACGGCAGCGACCAGCATGGTGGGCAGTGTGAGCGGAGACACCTACATACAAGCCGGGCGCCGCTACCAGCAAACGGGCAGTACCGTCTCCTCCCCACAAGGTGATGTCAACATCCGCGCACAGCAAGTTGCCATCGAAGCAGCGCAAGATGGCCACAGTCATGACTACCACTACAAGTTTGAGCAAAAAGGCCTGACCGTGGCGGTCAACGCCCCGGTGATCAACGCCATGCAAGCAGCCGCCTCAGCTGTCAAATCCGTCGAAAAAATAGGTCAAAGCAAAGACGACCGCATTAACGCCCTGGCGGCAGCCAACACAGCCTGGGAGACCTACCAATCAGCCGGGGCCATGCGCCAAATAGCGCAAGACCCCAAGGCTGCAGTCAGCCAGGATATCAGCGTATCCATTACCTACGGCGAACAAAAAAGCCAGTCAGAAAGCCATAGCCGCAGCACTGAAGCCGCAGCCAGCCAACTTCACGCAGGAGGCAAAGTCCACATCACAGCCCAAGGCGCGGATGAAAACTCCAACATCAACATTATTGGCTCAGACATTGCTGGCCAAGGCGGCACGCACCTGCAAGCAGACAACGCAGTCAACATCCTTGCAGCCGAGCAAACCAACACCGAACGCAGCAGCAACACCAGTAGCGGCTGGAATGCCGGCGTAGCCATCAGCTACGGCCAAAGTGGCATGGGCTTTGGCATCACCGCAGGCGGCAACCATGGCAAAGGCACAGGTAACGGAGACGACACCAGCTACCGCAACAGCCACGTAGGCAGCACAAGCAGTGCCACCACCATCCAAAGTGCAGGAGCCACCAACATCATCGGCGGCCAAGTCACAGGCCAAAGCGTGGGCATAGAAGCCGCAGAACTGAACATCCAAAGCCTGCAGGACACCTCCAGATACGACAGCCGGCAAAAAGACATGAGCGCGCAAGTCACCGTAGGCTATGGCGCATCCGCCTCAGGCAGCTACAGCCAAAGCAAAATCAATGCTGACTACGCAGCCGTGAGAGAACAATCGGGCATCCTGGCCGGCGATGGCGGCTACCAGATCAAAGTAGAGGGCAACACCGACCTTCAAGGCGGCCTTATCACCTCCAGCCAGGCGGCAGAAGAAGCAGGCAAAAACAGCCTGAGCACCGGAACCCTGACCGCCAGCGACATCCAGAACCGTGCCAACTACGATGGGGAAAGCTTTGGCGTGTCAGCCAGTGGTGCCATCAACGGCGGCTGGGATGGCAAAACCGTCGACAAGAAAGGCAACGCAACCAGCGCACTGAGCAAATCCGTAGGCCTTGGCGCAGACAGCGAAAGCGCCAGCAGCGTGACCCAAAGCGGCATCAACACCGCCAACATCGGCATCACAGACCAAGCCAAACAACAAGCCCTGACCGGCCAAACGGCAGAAGAAGCGGTGGCAGCCATCCGCACCGATGCCACCACAGACAACTACGCCAGCCAGGCAGGCTACTTGGACAACAACTTTGATAGTGAGAGAGTGCTCAAAGAACTCAACCTGCAGGTTGAAGTCACCGAACAATTCCAA